>JBCCLH010000030.1:0-73599 GCA_039026955.1 Bacteroidota bacterium | reverse complement strand
TTACAATATTTGTGATAGAAGCAAAATCACCATTGGTACATTTTCAAATTATCAAATTTTTACATTAAAATAAACGTCACTTCGAGTGTCCTGAACTTGATTCAGGATCTATCGAGAGAAGTACTTGTTTGTTAAGGTCATTCATGTAGAAATATATACTATTTAAATATAAACAGATATAAAAACTAAATAAAATTATCACAAAAAAAGTCGCCACAAATGGACGACTTTTCTACTTGATATTTAAAATAACTTATTTACTTTCTTCCTTTTCAGTAAAAGCTTCTACATTTTTCATTTCCGAAACTTTGTAGTCACCAGGAACTTTGGTAACCGTTCCTTCTAGTGCTTTAAAATCTACTTTAGCTTCGTTGTATTCTACCATTGCTAATTTTTGTTCGAAGTCTACCTTTGCAGATTTAACGCCGTCCATAGCCGCTAATTTTCCTTCGATACGTTTTGCGCAACCTACAGAACAGGTCATTCCATCAATTTTAAACTCAGCTTTGTTATAGTTTGCAGCAAGGTCTACTGGGTTTGCTTCTTTTTTAACGGTTTCAGTTTGTGTATTTACGGTGATCGTTTCAGGTGTTTTGCTGTCTTTACAGCTTACAATCGCTAATGCCAATGCACAAACAAATAGTATTTTTTTCATATGTAATGTATATTAAATTCTTGATATAATTTTTGCTTATAAGATCATTGCAAAATTAAACAATTATGCCTAAAATATTCGAAATAATTGTCGGACTTTTGTGCGATCTTACGAAATACACTTATGGATCACGCAAAATTAAAGTGGATTTATCTCATCTTACTATCAATCATTTGGGGAAGTTCTTTTATTCTGATTGAACAAGCGATCAAAGGATTGGATTTTGTGCAAGTTGGTGCGTTGCGAATTTCAGTAACAGCCGTTTTTCTATTTCCTTTGGGATTGCAAAAAGTAAAAACGATTCGGCGTTCGGAATGGAAATGGATTTTTTGGACGGCGATGGCAGGTTCTTTGTTTCCCGTGTTTTTATTTGCCTTAGCGCAAGAACAGTTGGACAGTGGTGTGACGAGTATGCTAAATTCACTTACACCTTTGCATACAGTTGTTTTCGGAATGTTGTTGTTTGGTGTAGCCGTTTCTAAAAGGCAGATTTTAGGTGTGTTGATTGGTTTGATTGGAGCACTGGTGTTGATCATTGCCGGCGCTAATTTTCATGAAAGTCAAAACTATTGGTTTAGCATTTTTGTCATGTTTGCCACCATCGGTTACGGTTTGAATGTGAATATGATCAAAAAGTATTTGAATCATGTTAATGCCTTAGCGATCGTTACCGGAAACTTTGTGATTATTATCATTCCCGCATTAATCATTTTATATTTTACAGGATTTTTTGCAGATGTTTGGCACAGTAAAGACATGCAAGTTGCTTTAGGATATGTAGTGATTTTATCCTTCTTCGGAACTGCCATTGCGAAAGTCATCTACAGTAGATTGGTGCAAATATCAAGTCCCGTATTTGCTTCCTCTGTAACTTATACCATGCCAATTGTGGCGATATTTTGGGGCGTGTTGGCTGGAGAAAAATTAAGTGTCTACCAACTTTTAGGCGGACTTATTATTTTGGTTGGTGTGTATTTGGTGAATAAGAACAAGAAGAAAAAGTAGAAGTGTATACCTCTACTTTACATGTTTTATCAAGAAGATGGATTTGTCATGCATTCTTCATAAGCTATATCATAATATATTTCATAAAACTCTTGGTAATAAAATTCATCTCTTGCTTGTATAGCAGCAGTGGCAGAGGCGTACATAATACATGTGCCTTCAACTGTAAGCGGAAATTTTCCTGCATTAATTACTTTTTGTTCTTTCTTTGATAGAATCTAGAATGATTTTAATTTATTCATATATTTTATTTTGAAAGTTAATATTTTAAATAAAAGTAAGAAAATAAATTAAAAAAAATCATTTTAAAAAAGCCGAAAGTACAATACTTCCGGCTTTTAGAAATGTTATGTTTTAATATTTACTGAAAATCTTCTTTTGTTAAAGGTTCATTTACTTTTACAGAAATAGTTGTGAATTCAAGTTTTTGACCTGCGGCTGGTGCCACCATTTTGTGAGGGAATTTTACACCATCTACTTCCTTATAATCGCTATAGGTTGTTTCTTGAACAGTTTCCTGTCCACCTGGACCTTTTGATGTTTCTGCTTTTTTCACTTTTAATCCTGAAGCAACATCGTAATAATTTTTTATCTTCTTTCCTGCGGAATTTTCAACTTCAATTACATAGGCATCTTTCCCTTTTACAGATTCAATAGCTTTTAAAGTAATTTTATTGTTGTCATAATATAATTCTGGGAATAGACCTTTTTTCGCTTTCATTCCTGCTAGCATGTCTGCAGGCATATCTCTTTTCTGACCTTGTCCTTCCATATATCCTTTTTCTCCATCAAATACTTGCTTAAACATAGATCCCATTCCAACTACAGTTACATCTGTCATCGTCATATTTGGAGATTTTTGTTTTAACGTAGTAATCATAGCCATTCCTTGCATAGATGCTTCCATTTCTTGTACAGTACTAGCCACAGCCATCAACTTTTCTTTTCCACCAATAGCGTTGATATAATCGTTGATTACAGTCTGCGCAGTAACTCCTGCTGGAATTGGCTTTTTGAAAACAGGTCTTTCAGTTGGTGCTCCGTATTGATCAAAATACTTTACAGGCACTTTTTTACCGTCAAACGTCATGTTTTCTAATGCACCGACTACTTCGCTTCCTTTTCCAGTTACGACAATACGTAAGTTGTCTCTTAAGAAATATTTTTTAGCAGCTCTTAACACGTCTTCTTTGGTTACTGCTTCAATTTTTTCAAGGAACGTTTCATAGAAATTCTCTGGAAGATCTTCCGTGATAATGTTTAACGCGTAGTTGGCAATCGTAGATGGACGCTCTACACCAGTTACAAATCTACCTACGTATTTCGCTTTTACTAATTTTAATTCATCATCAGTTACCAATTCTGTAGTAATCTTTTTGATTTCTTTTAAAATTTCAACAACAGCACTATCTGTTACCGAATTACGAACGCTAGCTGTAGCACTAAATCGTGAGACTGTTTTTCTGTTATTTCCGATGCTTGAATATGAACCATATGTAAATTTTTTATCCTCACGTAAGTTGTTGAATAAACGCGCATCTCCACCACCACCAAGGATGTTATTTGCAATCAATACAGGGAAGTAATCCGCATCTTTCATGGTAAGATTTACCGTGTTTTGAACGCTTAATTCTGACTGTACTGCGTTATCTGCATTGATAAAGTTGATTTCTGTTTTTGTAGGGTTTGAAGCAGTATCATACGTATCAGGTGTGATTGCACCTTTCTCCCAGTTTTTGAAAAGCTTTTTTGCTAATTTTTTAACGTCTCTTGTTTTTACATCACCAATAACAATTAAGTATGCATTGTTTGGTTTGAAATATTTACTGTGAAATGCTTTGATGTCATCTAAAGTTACATTTTTTACAGTCTCTTCTGTAGTAAATTCACCATACGGATGACTTGCGCCATACGCCAACACCGATTGTACTCTACTCGCAATTGAACTAACATTTTTCTTTTCAGATTTGATACCTTCTATAATTTTAGCACGTTCACTATCTAAGTCTTCTTGCGTGAAATTAGGATTTAAAGCAGCATCTGCCATTAATTCCATAATTCTTGGGAAGTATTTTGATAAAGAGCTTGCAAAACCGCCTCTAGGGCCAAGGTTTACATTCGCTCCTAAATAATCAACTTCTTCGTTAAAATCATCTTTTGAGATAGAAGTAGAGCCATTTCCTAATAAGGCGCCTACTAGGCTCACCATTCCTGCTTTTTTTCCTTCTAAAACAAGTGGATTGTCTAATGTTAAATTTGCAGAAACGCGTGGAAGTTTATTGTTTTCTACCACTAAAACGGTCAGTCCATTTTTTAGTGTGAATTTATCTGGTTTTCCGAGATTAACTTTTGGTGCAGGACCCGGTTTTGGTTGTTGAGACCTGTCTATTTGGGCTTGCATTGTTAGTGAAGCTACAAACAATACAAGAAGTGAAACTATTTTTGTTTTCATCTGTTATTTTTTATTTTTTTTCTGTTTTTTCAGCAGGAACGTAATCTAAAAGTACACGTTGGTTTGTCTTCAAGTACTTTTTTGCGATGTCTCTTATGTCTTCTCTAGTGATGGATCTGTAAATATCAATCTCAGTGTTGATCAAGTTTGTATCACCATACAATAGATTATATCTTGCTAAAGAGTTTGCAATTCCTTCTACACTTGAATTTGAGTTTACGAAGTTGTTTTCAAATTTGTTTTGTAGTTTTTGGTAATCTCTCTCAGAAATGAGTTCTGTTTGCAATTTTTTGATTTCATCGTCCATTTCAGCTAACAAATCATCCAAGGTATTTTCGCCTAATGGAAGAGCAAATAATGCATACGTTCCATAATCTCTTTGGCTAAAGTTTACCGCTTGTACTGCCAAAGCCATTTTTTTATCTTCTACCAAACGCTTGTACAATTTAGAACTTTTTCCACCACTTAAATACGTAGAAATCATATCTAATATACGTGCATCTCTTGTTGGAAATCCTGGCGTTCTGTAGGCAGCAATAATTGCGGGAATTTGGATATTAGGATCTTCAAATTGTACTCTAGATGATTCTGTGATCGGATCTTCTTTCGGAAAGTTTCGTACCACATCTTTTCCTCTTGGAATTGAACCAAAGTAATCTTCGATCATTTTTTTTGTTTTCGGAACATCAATGTCACCAGCTACCACTAAAGTTGCATTGTTTGGTACATAAAATTTTTTGGAATATGCTTTAAACTCCTCTAGCGTAGAAGCTTCTATATGCTCCATTTCTCCGATATTTTTATGCTTGTAAGGATGTTTTTTGAAGACATTTTCACTTACAACAAATAGCAACTGTCCGTACGGTTGATTGTCGTATCGTTGTCTTTTTTCTTCTTTTACCACTTCTTTTTGAGTGTCAACACCAATTTGATTGATCACTGGATGCAGCATTCGTTCAGATTCCATCCATAAACCTAATTCGAGATTGTTAGAAGGGAATACTTCGTAATAGTAGGTTCTATCATTAGAAGTATTGGCGTTGTTGGTTCCTCCATTTGCAGAAACAATTTTAAACCATTCACCACGACCAATATTTTCAGTTCCTTCAAATAATAGATGCTCGAAGAAGTGAGCAAAACCTGTGCGTTCAGGATTGTTATTGTCTCCTAAATCTTTTCCTCCAACATCATACATTACCGACGTTGTTACTACAGGAGCTGTATTATCCTGATGAAGAATTACGTGCAGACCGTTGTCTAAATCATATTCTTCAAACTTAACCTCTTGTGCTTGGGAAAACAAGCCTACAAGCATCAATGAGGCTATTGAAAATAGTCTTTTTTTCATTGCATTATACTTTTTTTGACTTTGAGTTATTTTACATGGGACGCAAGTTCTGGAAAATTGTTACACCTCACAAGCAAACTGTTAAATTTATGATTATTTTAATAGGAGTTAAAATTTTCGTATCTTATAGGAAATCAATTAATTACTAACTAAAAACCCAAAATTTTATGGAAAAGAAAACAATTAAACACGGTGTTTTTATTGCGTTAGGACTGATTATGTATTTCCTAATTGTACGAATGTTTGGTCTTCATGAAAACCCTTGGCTACGTTTATTTAATGGCGTCATCGTTTCTTATGGTATTTACACCGTGATCAAAAACACAAAGAAAGAAAGTGGCGTAAGCTTTAACTATTTTGAAGGATTTAAAGCCGGTATTTTTGCTGGATTTATAGCAACCTTAGTCTTTACCTTCTTTATGGCGATTTACATCTTTCATATTGATGTTGCTTTTGGAGAAAAAATTATGGCAATGAATTTAGGAAGTGTTTCTGCTGAACCTGGTCTGTTACTCTTTATTATTTTGATAGAAGGATTCGCTTCTACCGTAGTGTTAAGCCTTTTATTTATGCAAAAATTCAAGCCAAGTTGGAATATTAGCAATAAACTCCCGTAGAAGTATTTGTAGATTAATTAATTAGATGTATATTTGCGTCCATTTTTGGATAAAATTAATTAATTAAACGATACGCTATGTATGCAATTGTAGAGATAGCAGGGCAGCAATTTAAAGTTGCGAAAGATCAAAAAGTATTTGTTCATCGTTTAGCTACAGAAGAAGGAAAGCAAGTGACTTTCGACAATGTTCTTTTGTTAGATGATAACGGACAAGTAACTATTGGCGCCCCAGCTATAAACGGAGCCGCAGTAGAGGCAAAAGTTTTAAAGCACCTTAAAGGTGACAAAATAATTGTTTTCAAAAAGAAAAGACGTAAAGGATACCGTGTAAAAAATGGTCACCGTCAATCTTTAACAGAAATTGTAATTGAAAACATCGTAGCTTCAGGAGCTAAAAAAGCCGCTCCAGCAAAAGAAGCAGTAAAACCTGCTAAAGAAGTAGAAGCTACAACAGAAGAAGCACAGGATTTAAGCAAAATGACTGTTGCACAATTAAAAGAAATGGCGAAAGCCAAAGGTGTTGAAATTACATCTTCAATGAAGAAAGCAGACATAATTGCTGCATTAAGCTAATTATTAATCAACTAAAATCGAAATACAATGGCACACAAAAAAGGAGTCGGAAGTTCGAAAAACGGTAGAGAATCAGAATCGAAACGATTAGGTGTTAAGATTTTTGGTGGACAAGCAGCAATCGCTGGTAATATTATCGTTAGACAAAGAGGAACAACGCACAATCCAGGCGAAAATGTATATATGGGGAAAGACCACACGTTACATGCAAAAATCGACGGAATTGTAAAGTTCACAAAGAAAGCAAATAACAAATCTTATGTATCTATCGAACCTTTCGAAGTATAACTAAGAATTTGAGAGACATAAGAAAGCCTGAACAATTGAGTTCAGGCTTTTTTTATGCAAAAAAAATACATCTCATCGTAAATAAGATGATCTGAAAATTTATGTTAAAAATACTACGGTAACTGCTTTTTTTCGTACTTTGAATTCACATTAATAAAATCAATTTATACACTATTATGAAAAAAAGAACCATTAAAAAATTAGTCTTACGCCAACGTATTATAAGTAATTTAGAATGCCATACCTTAAAAGGAGGCGTAACGTGTGAAGCACCATGCCAAGGCGGAACAGGCTGTTGTAATACAGGAACACGTAACGTGTATTGTAACACAGATAGAACTATTTGTGGAGGAGAAGATTGCAAAGGGAAAATAGATTTGTAGTATTTCATTAACTACATACGTTTTAAAAATATTAGGGATTGGTTTTAAGTAAAGCCAATCCCTTTTTCTTTACAAATCTTTCAGATCATTTTGTGTCAATTTAGCTGTAGCTATTTTACTGATTCTTTTTTCATGCAATAAAGTCTATTTTTGGTTTTGCACTTTTTAAAACAGTGAAAAATCCCCCTAAACCTAAATTATGATTTATGAAAAAAGAAATTTCTCACTTTCTATTTCATTGTGAAATAGAGAAAAAATTGAGTTCCAAAACTTTAAAAGCTTATGAAGCCGATTTGCGGCAGTTTGACACTTTTTTAAGGCTTGATGATATTGCCAACATTTCCAAAGAACATTTGAAGTCGTATTTAGAAATGCTGTCAAAATATGCGTCGCGAACTATGAAACGAAAAGTCGCCACGTTAAAAACATTTTTTTCTTTTTTGGAGTTTGAAGAAGCAATCGAATTCAACCCTTTTCACAAAGTTCGTGTGAAGATAAAATTGGAGAAGTTATTGCCCAAAGTAATGTCTATTGCAGAGTTAAACACCATTTTAGCGCATGCCTATTTAGAGAAAGAAGCGATTCCCCCAAAAAACACCTATCAACAAAAAGAAGCCACGCGAAATATTGCTGTTTTGGAGTTGCTATTAGCCACTGGAATCCGAGTTTCCGAATTATGCAGTCTGCAAATACAAAACATCGGAACGGACTTTGAAACCATCCGAATTTTGGGAAAGGGCAACAAAGAACGAAACGTACCTATTACCAATAAAGCGACCAGAACGGCATTACAAAACAATTACCAAGCCTTTCAAGATGTGATTGATGCGACTTCCTATTTTTTTATCAACCGTTTTGGGAATCCATTGTCTACGCAATCGGTTCGTTTGTTGGTAAAGAAGTTTGCTACTAAAGCTAATATTCAACGCACCATTACGCCACATGTCTTTCGCCATTCCTTCGCCACTTTACTACTCGAAGAAGATGTCGATATTCGATACATTCAACATTTTTTAGGGCACAGTTCTATCAATGTCACACAAATGTATGCGCATGTCAATGAGAAGAAAAAAACGGAGTTATTGACGGTTAAGAATCCTAGGAATTTTGTTCGGTTTTGAGTTTGGTTGGTTGTTTGAATGATGGATAACTAATTATTATAGTGCTTTTATTATCTACATTAAATAGGTACAAAATAATAATAGGACTATATCAAAATAAATTATTATGAAAATTTGCTTGCATACATTATATACTATTAATAAAAATTATATCGGAGGTGTAGAAAGATTTATGATTAAATATGCAAAGGAAATGAAGACTTTAGGGCATGAAGTCTTTATCGTTTGTTCAAGTTTGAATAAAGAGATTATTATTGAAGGGATTACAGTCTTGGGAATAGTGCCCAAAAACTACTTAGCAAAGTATAAATTATATAATTCAAGTTCTAACTTTATTTCAAAGGAGATATTAAATCATGAATTCTCTGAAGAAAAATTAAAAAAATTATCTGATTATTGTTTAGATCAAATAAAAGATATAGAAGCAGATATATTTCATTTCAATTCTTTTGTTTCAAATTTGTATATTCCTTTCAGGAAAAATTATTTTGTTACAAATCATGAGAATCAAAAAGAATATGATAGTAAATGGGGACAGGGATTTTTTGATTTCATGGCTAATTTAATAAGAGATAAAAAAACTTTTTTACACAAATATAAAAATCTTTATGTTCCTTCAATTCACTATTCACTAATCTTTACCGAGCTATTTAATGTTAAAGTTTGTAATATTAAATTAGGTATTCATCTAGAGGATTTTAAAACATTAAATAATCAATTTAATATCAAACCTGAAAAAATAAAATTATTATTTCCTTCAAGATTTAGGATGGTACAGAAAGGACATTTGATAGCTTTGAAGGCATGTAGTATTTTAAAAAACAACAACATTGCCTTTGAAATAATTTTTACTGGAGTTAAGGAGCATTACACCAACGAAGTGGATATCTTTTTAGAAAAAGTTAATTCTTATGGATTAACAAGAGAAGTAAAAATTAAAAATTTTGCAGACATAAGGGAGGCTTATAGAGAATGTGACATAGTAATATCTGCTGAAAAATTTTGTTCTTATGGATTGTCAATTTCAGAATCGTTATCTTTAGGAATTCCTACTTTTCTTAGTGAAATACCTACTTACAAAGAGATAGCGAAAAATTTTTCTCACGCATATTTTTTCGATACTCAGAATGCTCTTTCTTTAGCCAATTCTATAATGGAATTTATTTTTTCAGGAAGTAATCAAAAAAATGAAAAAGAGATGATTCGTTTTAGAATCGAAAACGATCTCAGAGAGTGTGCAAAAAAATATAACGAGTCATATTATATGGCCATTTAGTGATTATCCAAGATCATATTTTGTTTTCTAAAAAAATATTTAATATTTGTAGCTACGGATCTTTTTTTACATTTAAAAATTGGAATACCTTTTTCACTTAGAAAAATTTCAAAATCTATACTTTTAGGAAATTCATTTGCAGGGCATATAAATAACCTACCCTTGTAATTTTTAAGTTTACATCTTAATCTTGTTTTTCTCCAACCACTTTCAGATGGAAATATTAAATACCAATACTTATTCTTGTCATGATATTGAACTCTACATATATCAAGACTTCTTACCATACCTGGATTTATATTTAATTCATATGGATTGCCCAAGTGAGACCAACATAAAGAAGCACTTTTAAAATCTCTATACTTTGAAGGGGTTGTTAGTTGAGATCTTGGAAATTCTAAATCTATGTTTTCATTTTTATATCTGGGCAATTGCTCATCTGTAAGTGCTTCATTTTGCTCCATCAGATCCATTCTATCTAAATTAAATATTGTTATACATCCAATACAATTTAGTGCGCACGTTCTTCCTGTATTTGCAACAAAAATAGACCAAAATGCCCCATCTTTATTCCTAAGTATATTTATATTTCTAAATTTAATCCAAACTTTAGGCTTATATAAAAACCTATTTAACTCATTACCAAGAACTGTCCCAATAAAAAGACCTATTAATGCAACAGTTATGTCATGCCACAAAATCATAATAATTAGTTATCTTTCATTCAAATATAAGTAAATAAATTTCGACATTCAAAATAAAGACAAAACTTACGGTTTCCCGTAAAACAACCACCCAAATACGATTTGCAAATTATCCACGTTTTTTATAGTACATTCCAAAAAATCAAACGTTATGAAATCAATGGTTACCATACTGTTTTTGTGTGTGAGTTTTGTTGTCTTGGGACAAAAAAAGATTCATGTGTTTGTAGCATTGTGTGATAATGTGCATCAAGGAATTGTGCCTGTGCCGAAATCGTTAGGAAATGGACAAAATGCACAAACTAATTTATATTGGGGCGCGTTGTATGGCGTGAAGACACATTTTAAGCGAAGCAAAGACTGGGAATTAGTAGAGATCCTTCCAACAAAAAATCCAAAAATACTAGAACGCGTACTTTTCAAACACAAAACTTCTGACACCTATTTGTTGGCAGATGCGTATGATGGAAAGTACATCAAGCAAACAACCATTGATTTTCTACAGGCAAGTAGCGGCGCGAATCCCACAGAAATTTCAGTCAAAGACAAAAAACTAAGCTTCGGAGGCAATGCAGATTTGCTTGCATACATAGGACATGATGGTTTGATGGAGTTCAGCTTAGATACCAAATTCACTCCAAAAGACAAGAAAAAACGTGATGCTATTATTTTAGCATGCATTAGTAAAGATTATTTCAAACCATATTTACAACAAACAGGCGCCAATCCGCTAGTTTGGTCTACAGGGTTGATGTCGCCCGAAGCGTATACCTTAAAATGGGCAATTGACGGTTGGATTCTGGGTGAATCAGATGCAGACATTCGAGAACGAGCCGCGAAAGCCTATCACAAATATCAAAAATGTGGGATTCGTGGCGCACGTGGTTTATTGGTCACAGGATACTAAAAAACGCTTCAAAGTACTTCGAAGCGTTTTCATTACTATAGGTTTTATATGAAACTTAATTCCTATGATTTTTAATTTTTCAGTTAGAAATACTAATGATTAAATTACTTAGCATTTAGTAGAATGCGGAGGTTGTACACTTCCAGCTCTTGGATCAATAGTTGTTGGGCAATGTCTAGGACCTGTATCAGGATTTGTAGTGTGACTCGGAGGTAAATGTCCTGCCTTTACATTATTCAAATTTGCAATGCTTCTTTTTCTTAGTCTGATAGACATTTCTTTTTTGTTTTTCATCATATTTCGATTTTATGTTTTATATCGAAATATAAGAAACAAACAGCTTGAGTACTAGTATTTGTACCGTTGGTTTATGAATCAGCTGTTAGATTTTTAATAAAATAAGAAGGATAAATTCCAGTTTGTTTTTTAAAGGCTCTGGAAAAAGCACCTTCGCTCTTAAAGCCCAATTCTTCGGCGATGGCTTTGATACTATACGAACGCAATACTTTATTATTCTTCAAATTTTGAAGTGCGTAATCAATACGTAATTTGGTAATATAATTAATAAACGTCATACCTTTATGTGCATTGATCGTTTTTGATAAATAGGACGTATTTGTATTTAATTTTTTAGCCACAGAAGTCAGACTTGTGTTCTTATGTAGAAACGCAGCAGTATGTTCAAACTTCTGCAAACCTTTTAAAATTTCAGTTACTTTTTCGTCGGGAACTTTCTTTTCTTTGGTGGTTTTGATTGTAGACTTTTCTACTTGTATCTTTTCAACTTGTTCTAGTTTTAACAACAAATTTTTAAATTTCTTTTTATTATTAATCTTAATACGTTGATAAATGATAAAAGACAATATAAGTACAAGTCCCAAACCAATACTTAGATAAATCAGTGAAGTATTTTGTTTGTTTTTAGAATCATTTTGTTTTTGAAGTATTGCGATCTTTTCTTCCCATATCTTGTTGTCATATTTATCAGTAATCTCATAATCTAGAGACTTTGAAATACTATCAGTTATTTTCCGCAATTCAATACCGAGTATAAAATTTTCTAACGCTTTTTTATTTTTTCCAAGTGTATCATAACTCAATGCCAACATGCCGATAACTTCCTCATATTTAAAATGATCAAAACCAAGTGTGTCACGTAAAACTTTTATCTTTTCAAAAGCTTTAATTGATTCTGCGAAATTTCCTATAGCATAATTTGCTTTACCTTGAAATCTATATATAGGAAATAAATTTCGTTTCCTTCCCAATGTAGTTACCAAACTATCTGCCGTTTCAAAAGTTTCTAAAGCTTGGAGATACTCTTTTTTTAGATAAGAAATGATCCCTTTTAAAGTATAGTAATACGCCAAGGCATCTTTATCTTCTGAAAAAAGACTTATTTCCTTTATTTTGACAAGATATTCTTCGGCTTTTTTTAGATCGAAATAAGAGTAAGCAGAGCAAAGACCAATGACTGTATTTGTATAATCAAACACAAAAGAGTTGTCTTTTTTTAAAGGTTCTAAAAGTGCTTCATTTTTTAAATATAATTCAACAGCTTGTT
Organism: Bacteroidota bacterium; assembly: GCA_039026955.1. GTDB lineage: Bacteria > Bacteroidota > Bacteroidia > Flavobacteriales > Flavobacteriaceae > Kordia. The sequence goes on along the minus strand of JBCCLH010000030.1, from coordinate 60,704 downwards.
CATGTTTGCCTAAAATAGTTTTGATATTTCCTATATTTTGATTCGAAAATATCTGGTATCTGATATTTTTATGAATTCTTGCGAGTGAATCAGCTGAAATATAATATTTAGTGGCTTCATCGTACTTTCCAAACTCATAATAAATACTGCCTTTTCTACTTATGGATCTTATGTAGCGTTCTGCATCTTTTGTCTCCTCAATAAATGTGATGCTTTTATCCACATTTTCTAGCGCTTTAGAAAGATTGCCAAAATAGCTTTCGGTTACAGACAGCAACAAGTAACTCTCATAAGCTTCTTCTTTATTCCCTTCCCTAATTGCCTTTTCTAACAAAGCATCAGCATACACTTTAGCAGTTTCAGGTTGAGAATATTGAAATTTATAAAAAGACTGTTTTAAATCTGTAAACGATACTTCCTGTAACGAATCCTTTTTCTGGGGAAAAACAATTCCAAAAAAACAGACACTAAAAAGTAAACTAAAAAAATAACGAAAATTCATCTGGTAACGCAATTAGAAAGGTCAATGCCACATTAATGACTGTGTGCTGATGATTACCAAGATATAAAAAAGAAACTAAATTTTTGGCTTTTTACATACGCTTATGGTCTTAAAATATCCGCAATAATTTTTAAATGATGATCCGTATGGACTTCCAAAAAGCGAATGGTTTGTGCTTTATTCAACATGCCAAATACAGGATGCGAAAAATGTGCAGTCGCTTCTAGCTGCTGAATTTTCTCAATATTTTTTCGTGCTTGTGTCAATTGCTTTAAAATGTCTTCTGTATGAATAATTTCTGGTGGACGGACACTTTGTGGCGATTGTGCTCTGCCTCTCGGAATGAATCCTGCAGTTAACGAAGCCATTTTGGTAAAGTTGAAAGAACTGCTAAAAGCTTCTGGGTCGGAACGTTCAAGGACTTCTGTAATACGATTGATAGATTTTAGCACGTGATCTAAATGCCAAGCGACATCAGCTTTGGAAATTTCCGTATTTTTTGCATCGCGAAACTCAATATTGGTTTCTATTTCGGCTAACTGTGGTAACAATACGGCTGGATTGGATTGATTCATTCTGAATTGTATAAAAAAGAATATAAAAATGACAAAAACGAGCACGATTAATAAAATACGTCTTTTCATGAGAATGCTTGTTAAAGATGAAAAGAGATCGCCCAAAAACTGACGCTTCAGACAATCTCAACTAATTAAAAAACTATATTTAGAATTGTAATCTATACCCAACATCTGGGAAAAATCCAATTTGATTTATTTGATCTACATTGTTAGTCAAACGATTGTAACGACGCACAAAAACATTCTCCTGATTAGTCACGTTTTGAAAGTCTACATAAAATTGATGCGATAATTTCTTCTTCTTACTGTTGATTTTGATTCCAAACTTTAAATCCCATCGGAAATAATCGTCAAACTGTTCACTAAAGGCAATGTCTTCTTGTAAAATTTCAAATCCTGCATTGCGAGAAGCTTCTAAATCTACAGGAGTGAAATAACGTCCGCCTGCAAACGTAACACGCGTATCAACAAAAAATACGTTTTGCTTATCGCGACCAATGGCAAATTCACGTCCTGTTAAGAGATTAAAAACATATCCGTTATTGAAAGGCGTGTTGCGTTCAATACCGTCGCTGCCTTCGTATTTACTTTCAAAAAGTGAAGTAGTCAACAACCCGTAGTAACCGTCGCTGAAGAATTTTTCAATAGTCAATTCCAAACCTTGATTGTATCCTGTTCCATCATTCGTAAGCGATACACGATCATTGTCAAAAACAAAATCAGTTCCTTCTGTCAAAGACGAATAACTCGATGGAAAAGGTTCTACCGCAGCATTGCTAATATCTTGATAATACACTTCCAATTTTCCACGCCAACCTTTGGCAAGTCGCACATCGTATCCTAATACATAATGCGCACTTCGTGTAAAATCTAAGTCAATATTTGTCTGTACCAATTCGCCATTTACTTCTTCATTCAAAAACAATAATGGCAATGGTGCTTGCTGATGGTGAATTCCGAAACCAAAGTTTACGCTATGTTTTGGGGCAATTTTATAGCTTAATGCGGTTCTAGGCTCCACGACAAACTGCTCGTTTAAATTGGTATACTGTGCATGTAAACCAGCATTTAAGGTTAAGTTCTTTGTCAAGCGAAATTGTCCTTGAATATACGGTTGCCACAATCCGAAGCTTTCATCAGTATCACGGAAAGTGAATAAATCTGGATCGCCATCACCATTCAAATCAGGTTGTTCTTCACGATCACGCAATACGGATTCTATTCTGAAATTTTCATACAAAACTCCTGTTCGTAAGGTGATTTTATTACTCAATTTGCTGTTAAAAAGTGTTGAAAATGTAAATCTGCTTTGTGTGTCGTCTGCTTCTGTATAACGGATCACACGTTCTTGCGGCGTATCTTTATCAATAAAACGATCCGATTCAAACGTATTGGTCGAGGTAGAAACGGAAGCAATGGTTTTCAAATAACTTTTGCTGCCAATATTCAATCGGTGGTTCAATCCAATCACACCAAATCCAGATTCTACAAAGGAATTTTCATCTTCTGCGGAAAACAAATCGTCTTCGTCAATATCATCCCCCAAAAACTCAATATCAGAGTTTCCAAGAATTCCGAACACACTTAGGTTTCCAAATTTTCCTGTTCCAAAATCCACATTAAAAGAAATATCACTGTAATTTGGCGCAGCCGCCGTTCCACCTGCACCTACGCCCAACAATCCAACTAAAGAATAACGCGCTGCTACCAAAAAGGAACCTTGCTTGTTTCCTAACGGACCTTCCGCCATAGCTTCCAAACCGGTAAAAGCTCCGACTTGTGCTGTGTATTCGTAATTGTCAATATTACCTTTTCGGAATCCTAAATCGAACACACCCCCAAGGGCGTTTCCGTATTCCGCGGGAAAGGCTGAAGTTATGAAATCCGAATTTCGCAACATGTTTGTGTTGAGTGCAGATACAGGTCCACCAGTCGTTCCTAAAGTAGAGTAGTGATTTGGACTCGGAATCGGAATGCCTTCCAAACGCCATAACAATCCCGTTGGTGAGTTTCCACGAATTACAATATCGTTTCGACTATCGTCTGGTGCAGAAACTCCAGCAAAATTGGCGGCCAAACGTCCCACATCACTTCGTCCACCTGAAAAACGGTTGACTTCTTCCAAACTGAATTGTCGTGCCGAAACCGTTGCAAGTTTATTAATGGTACGATCTTTATTTGTAGGCGTATCCAACACCACGGCGTCCAATTGGTCAAAGGCTTCTTCTAGACTTACGTTGACAATGGCGTCTTTTCCTGTGGTTACCACAATATTTGGAATGGTAATCGATTCAAAGCCAATATAACTCACACGAACTACTTGTCGTCCCACAGGCACATTTTCAATCGTATAATATCCATTGATGTCTGTAGTTACGCCCACAGGACTTTCCATATTTAATAGTTCAATCGTGGCGCCAGGTAAGGGCGTTTCGGATTGTTTGTCTAAAATTCTACCTTTAATAATTCCGGTTTGTGCAAAGCTCACTGTACAAAAAAGCACAAACAGAGCGGTTAGTTTATTCATGATTTCTTAATTTTTGTTCAAATTTGGTATAATTACATCATATTGAAAATGAAGAAGTTCTGAATTGTGATATTTTCTGTTGAATTGTGTTGTGGCGGATCTGATTGTACATTTTGTCACTAGAAAAAAAGGAGTTACGGTTGAAGGTTTGAATTTGACAGTTCATGATTTTATTTCACAATTCAGCTTTCGGTAGTCATTTTAGTCGAGTAGCTTTTTTTATCTTTGAAAGACAGTACAATAACACATGATACAAAAAGCCTATTTAAAAAAATTATTCTTCCGATTCGTGATCATCACCGTAGTTTTTATTTTGGTAAAACTTACGATTGATCATGATAAAGTTGGCGGAGGAGAATCACTAGCGATCACGAGTACTGCTATTTTTTATTATTTTTCGGCATTCACATTGTTTATGCTTACTTGGGAAGTGAACGATTGGTTGATGCGTCGTGAAAAGAAATCACTTGTTATTGCTAGTGTTACAATTTCTAGGAGCATTCGTGTTTTATTGGCTACACTTGCCATCGTATTGCCTGTAGCCGCTATTATTTATTATGTAGGTATTTTTGAGATTGATGGTATTTGCGATTTTGCACAAGATAAAAAGTGGCTGCAATTTCGTATCGATTTTCTCCGCGCAGCATTGCTGACAGGTTCGTTGACAATTTTCAATCAGTTTTATAGAATTACGCAAGAAAAGAAAGAAGCAGAAACCTCGTTGCAATTATTGAAGAAAGAAATGATGACGTCTAAGTACAATTCGTTGAAAAGTCAAATCAGTCCGCATTTTTTGTTTAATAGTTTGAATACACTCACATCGCTGATGTACGAAGATCGCGATTTAGCTTCTGATTTTGTTACGCGTTTGGCGACGTGTTATCGTTACATTTTAGACAATAGAGAAAGCGATTTGGTAAGCTTAGAAAAAGAAATGCAGTTTTTAGATTCGTTCATTTTTATGATGAAAGTACGCCACGACGGAGCGATTGCTATTCACACTAATATTTACACGCCGCCGCATACCTACGTCATTCCAACCTTGTCTATTCAAATGTTGGTGGAAAATGCGCTCAAGCATAATTATTATTCAAAAGAACAACCGATTACGATTGATATTTTTACTAAAAATGATGCGTTGATCATTCAAAACAATATCAGAAAACGTTCCGATTCACAAGAATCGACACAATTAGGTTTGGCAAATATCAAAAAAAGATATGCGTTTTACACTAAAAAGCAAGTGATTGTCCAAGAAACCGAAGTACAATTTAAAGTCGTGATGCCGTTGCTTTCAAGCGATTTAATTCGCGAACAAAAAGAAGTATTACAAGCGGTGAGTGTGTAAAGTGAAGTTTCAATTTATACCAAAAAAATAAACAGATGAAAGCGTTAATTATAGAAGATGAAGACATAGCTTCAAGACGATTGCGAAATCTGATTGAAGAATTGGCACCGGATTGTGAAATTTTGGCGCAGCTTTCTTCTGTAGAAAGTGGACACAAATGGTTTCGCGCCAACGACTTGCCCGATTTGATTTTTTTAGACATTCAGCTGAACGACGGATATGGTTTTGACATTATTGACAAACTAGAAAAACATCCGCCCATCATCTTTACAACGGCGTATAACGAATATGCAATTCGTGGGTTTAAGTACAACGGATTGGATTATTTACTGAAACCGATCGACAAAACCGAACTTAAAAAAGCACTAAATAAATATACAGAAACGGTTGACAATCGAAAGCAACATTCAACCGATATTGACCGCTTACGTCATTTATTCAAGAAGGAATACAAGCGCCGTTTTATGGTAAAAGTGGGCAATCAATTTAAAACCTATAAAGTAGAAGATATTGCCTTTTTTATGGCAGATGAAGGCGTCATTTTTCTCTACACAAACAGCGGACAAAAATGTCCAATTGAATATACCATTGACCAATTGGAAGAAATTCTCGATCCGATTCACTTCTTTCGCATCAACCGAAAATACATGGTGTCCGTGAATGCTGTCCATGAAATTCATAGTTATTTCAACAGCAGATTACTACTCAAATTAACACCAACACCCAAAGACGAACAAATCATCGTATCACGTGAACGGACGACCAATTTTAAGAAGTGGTTGGATATGTAAATAAACTAGAAAAGAAAACAGAAAACCACCGCCCAAGTTGTCATCTTGTAGCGATGGTTTTATCGTTATACTAAAATTTTAGTACTATTAATGATCACATACACGAACCGTGTTAGGATTAGGGCAACCTGCTCCAATGGTAAAGCAATCCCAAAAAGTAGGTCCAGGAACGCACCCCTTGGCACAGGTGTTGTAATACTTATTGGTAAGTTCACAAGTAGTCCCTGTAATACCACCTTTGATATTGCTCGTTTTTAAGTGAGAAATGCTTCTTTTGTTCAAATCGAGTTTCATGCTCGCTTTTTTCATAATTACTTAGTTTTTAATTAATAAATGTATTTCCAGTTTTTGTATTAATAAGAGATCCGATGGATTTCTTTAAAATTTACAAACACGGTATGAGTCTGCTGGTTCTGGACATCCTTGACCAATAGTGAAGCAATCCCAAAAAGTAGGTCCCGGCACACAGCCAGAATAACATGTGTTGTAATATTTTCTGGTGATTTCACAAGTAGTTCCAGAAACACCACCGATAACGTCGCTTGTTTTTAAGTTTGAAATATTTTTTTTGTTTAAATTAAGTTTGATTTTTGATTTTTTCATGACTGTTGTTTTTAATGGTTATTTATAAAAATTAGCTTCTTGTTCTTTGTTCACATATAACTTCATCATCGGTATAGCAACGCGGACAACTATACTTATATCCGCTAGCTCCACCTTTAATGATGTCAGTTTTTAAATTAGAAACTACTGTTCTGCGAACCTTTAATGATTTGAAATTCTTTTTCTTCATAATGATTATTTTAGATTAATTAATTCAATGAAGTTAGAATCGTAACGTCAATCACACAATTAAAGTAGAATCCATTTTATAAAATAAAGGTAGTATCAAAAGGCTGTCGCATACAGATTGTTTATTGATCTGCGAGGCTATCAGGTCTCGTGGTTACTGTATGTTCGCACACAGGCGGTTTTGAACAACAATGTGTTTCATCTGTTTTTGCTGGCTTTTTCCCACCCAAAAGCGTAAGGTTTACAATATTTGTTCTTTTTAGTTTCAAAGAAGTTGAAGTAAATTTCTGTTTTTTCATAGTTAAGTTTTATGTAGGTGAATAAGTCTAAAATTAGATAATACGTAGGTTTAGAAGAAAAATTACTACGTTTATTTTATAAAATAGAGGTAAGATTTTTAATAAAATAGGAAGGATATATTCCCGTTTGTTTTTTAAATGCTCTCGAAAATGCACCTTCACTCTTAAAGCCTAATTCTTTCGCAATGGCATTCACACTATACGAACGTAACACTTTGTCGTTTTTTAGTTTATGAAGTACATAATTGATGCGTAACTCGGTAATGTAATTTTTAAAGGTAACACCTTTTTGCTCGTTTACAATTTGAGATAAATAGGTCGTATTGGTATTCAATTTTTTGGCAACAGTTACCAGACTTGTATTTTGCTGTAAAAACGCTTCAGATTTTTCAAACTTTTCCAATCCGCGGAGAATTTTAGCGATTTTTTCATCCGAGATTTGAAACTTGTTTTGAGCTTCAGAAGTTTCTTCTTTTTCAGGTTCGGTAACTATATTTTGCAGTAAATTGTCAAACTTTTTCTTGTTGTCGCGTTGCTGCTTTTTATAAATCCAAAATAAAATGACAAAGGCAACTAGCAATCCAGCAGAAACGACCCAAAGTGAAGTATTTTGTCGTTGTTTTTGATTCGATTTGAGTTTTAAAGTTTCAATCTTACTTTCGAGTGTTTTGGTATCGTATTCCTTTAAAATAGTATATCGAATCGCTTTTTGCACAGTATCCGTATGCGAATACTTATGTGCCAAACGATAATTTTCTAAAGCTTTTGCCGTGCTGTCAATTTGCTCATAACTGTTGGCTAATAAAGAAAGAACTTCTCGAAACTGAAAATCATCAAATTCAATGTCTTTTTGCAAGATTTTAATGTTTTCAAAAGCAATAATTGCTTCTGGAAATAGCTGCTTTTCATAATAACTCTTCCCGCGAAAGCGATATATCGGATATAAACTTCGCTTATTTCCCAAGGAAGAAACCAAACTGTCTGCTTGCGCTAAAACGGCGAGTGCTTTGTCGTATTCTTGTCGTTTATACTCTACAATTCCCTGCAAGGTATAACAGTAGCTCAAAGCGTCCATATCCTTCTTTTCGATACTTAAAGATCTCAGTTCTGGTAAAATTGCAGCGGCGGCATCTACATCAAAGTAGGTATAGGCAGAGCTGAGTCCAATCAATGTATTGATGTAGAGTGTGTGATACTTTTTTTCTTCCAGAATTGGTGCAATAATTTCTTTATTTTTTAAGAACAATTCGGTAGCGCCTATATGATCGCCCAAGACATTTTTTGTGGAACCAATGCTGTGATTGGAATAAATTTGATAACGGACATTTTTGGTTTCTCGTGCTAAGGAATCCAATTGCAAATAGTAGGTGAGTGCATCGTCATATTTTCCAAACTTGTAATAGGTTTTTCCTTTGTGACTCAACGCTCTGATCAATAATATACTATCTTTTTGTGAAGTGGCATACGAAATACAAGAGTCAATATACCGCAAGGACAATTTCATATCATCAAAATAGCTTTCGGAAGAAGATTTTAACAAAAAGGCTTCATATTTCTCCAGCAAATTTCCTTCATCGGTTGCTTTTTGTATCAAAGCATCTGCATACGTTTGTGCAATTTTAGGATTCGAATACGTGAATTCTTGATAGCGATCTTTCAACGTTTGATAACTAAGTACAGCAAGTGAATCTTTTTCTTGAGAACTCAAACTTCCCGTAAAAAATAATAGAAAGCATACTAAAAAAGAGTAACGTAGATTCATGTGGTTGCAGTTTTGGCAAATGTGTTTGATATATGATAGTTATACACATTGAGGTTGCGTTACCCTAAGATACTAAAAAAACAAACCCTTTAATGTTTACAAAAAGGGTTTGTAATTATATACTCTTCAATTCTACTAACAATCAATGAGGGTGTATGTGTCTGATAATGAGTTTGTTTCAGAAGTACTGAGGTTTCCTCCGCCATTTATGGCATTTAATTGTGCAATGCTAACTTTTTTGAACTTGATTTTCTTTTCTGTTTTATCCATATTCTTACTTTTATACCAAATCTACTATAAAATGCGACTTTAGAAGCGAAGTTGCTTTGGCATTATAAAACGCCGCGGATGCTTTGCATAGCCATAGCTACGGAAAGGATTTGCAAGGTGTTAGAATGCCAAATGAACGAGTTTATATGTTGGATTTTATAGTAGATTTGGTATTATATTAAACATAAAGCTTATAATTATTTTGGTCTAATATGAAGAAAGCCTTTTATCAAACGATAAAAGGCTTTCTGGTATTATAAAATGATTATTTCTTAGTATCTGTAGTATTCTGGCTTAAATGGTCCTTCAACCGTTACACCAATGTACTCCGCTTGATCTTGTGAAAGTTCTTCCAACTCAACTCCGATTTTTGCTAAGTGTAAACGCGCTACTTTTTCATCTAAGTGTTTTGGTAACATGTATACTTTGTTTTCGTACTTTTCAATGTTGTTCCAAAGCTCGATTTGCGCTAATGTTTGGTTTGTGAATGAATTACTCATTACGAAACTTGGGTGACCTGTTGCACATCCTAAGTTTACCAAACGACCTTCTGCTAATAAGATGATGTCTTTTCCGTTTACCGTATATTTATCAACTTGAGGTTTGATTTCAACTTTTGTATTTCCGTGATTGTTGTTTAACCAAGCAACATCTATCTCGTTGTCAAAGTGTCCAATGTTACAAACAATTGTCTTGTCTTTCATAGCTTCAAAGTGCTTTCCAACAACGATGTCTTTGTTTCCAGTTGTCGTGATAACAACATCTGCTTTTCCAACAACATTCTCTAATTTCTTCACTTCAAAACCGTCCATAGCTGCTTGCAATGCACAAATTGGGTCAATCTCAGTCACAGTCACAATAGAACCTGCTCCACGGAAAGAAGCTGCAGTACCTTTTCCAACATCTCCGTATCCACAAACAACTACTCTTTTTCCAGCTAACATGACGTCAGTCGCACGACGAATTGCATCTACAGCACTTTCTCTACATCCATACTTGTTATCAAACTTCGACTTCGTTACAGAGTCGTTAATGTTGATCGCAGGCATTGGTAACGTACCATTCTTCATACGTTCGTACAATCTGTGAACTCCAGTCGTTGTTTCTTCAGACAATCCGTTGATGCCTTCAACCAATTCTGGGTAACGATCTAAAACCATATTTGTCAAATCACCACCATCATCTAAAATCATATTCAATGGTTGGCGCTCTTCTCCGAAGAATAAAGTTTGCTCAATACACCAATCAAATTCTTCTTCGTTCATTCCTTTCCAAGCGTATACTGGAATTCCAGCTTCAGCAATTGCCGCCGCCGCTTGATCCTGCGTAGAGAAGATGTTACAAGAACTCCAAGTAACTTCTGCTCCTAAAGCAACTAAAGTCTCAATCAACACAGCAGTTTGGATAGTCATGTGTAAACAACCTGCAATACGCGCACCTTTTAATGGTTGCTCATCTTTATATTCTTCACGAAGACTCATGAGTCCTGGCATTTCAGCTTCGGCTAACTCGATCTCTTTTCTTCCCCATGCTGCTAAAGAAATATCTTTAACTTTATATGCTACGTAAGGAACTGATTTTGTACTCATACTTTTTCTTTTTTTATAGTTTGAATAATTATGGTTTGTGACCTAAAATATGTTTAAATTCGCTGCACATTTTAACTGTAAAAATTACACGGTCAAAACTTTGCGAGTGCAAAGGTACTAAATAACTTTTTAATATTATAATGGCTCTTTACAAAACAATAACCATAAATGCAGATACTAAAGTGCTGATTTGGAAGATAGAAGAGTCTTTTGAAACATTAAATCGTGATATTAAACTTACAGATTACTGTCAAGCACGATTAGACGGGATGCGCTCCGAGATTCATCAGCGTGGTTTTTTAAGTGTGCGTCACTTGTTGGCGGAATGTGGTTATACCGATTTTGATCTTTTTTACGATGAGAAAGGAAAACCGCATTTGAGAGATGGAAAACACATTTCGATCACGCATTCATTTCAATTTTCTGCCATTATTGTGAGCGATACGATTCCTGTGGGAATTGATATTGAAAAGCAGCGTGATAAAATTTTACGCATCGCACACAAATTCACACCGTTGCGAGAATACCGAACCATTGCCAATCATGAAGCCTTGGTACGAAAGTTGACCATTGTTTGGGGCGGAAAAGAATCGATCTATAAAGTCTATGCCGAAAAAGGATTGAGCTTTTTAAAAAATATTGATATAAACGATTTTTCGATGGATGCTTCGCACACCAAAGGAATTGTGTATTACGGACAAGAAACCGCCACCTATTCGTTAGATTTTTTAGAATTTGAAGGATTTACCTGTGTATATGCACTAGAAGAAAGCCGTTAAGTGAGCATGCAAGAACTATATCAACATATCATTGAAGCAAAAAAAGGCAATCAAAAACTATTGGCAGTATTGATTGATCCTGAAAAGATAATTGTCGCTCATATTCCAGCATTTTTCAAAAAAGTACACGAATCTATCATAACTCACGTTTTTGTAGGAGGAAGCACCGATGCAGAACGTAAAATGGAGTTGGTTGTAAAAACGATCAAACAATATACACACTTGCCTGTGTTGATTTTCCCAGGAAGTCACGAGCAAATCACAGAAGCAGCCGATGGAATTTTATTTTTGTCGTTGCTTTCTGGAAGAAATCCGAAATATTTAATTGAGCAACAAGTGCAATCAGTAGAAAAATTGATCGACACCAGTTTAGAAATCATTCCCACTGGCTATATTTTAATTGATGGTGGCATAGAAACGGCGGTACAACGTGTGAGTGAAACGCAGCCACTTTCACAAGAAAACACAAACATGATTCTACACACAGCCTTAGCGGGACAATTTTCTGGAAAAAAACTGATCTATCTAGAAGCAGGAAGTGGCGCACAAAAAGCGATCAAATCCGAAATCATACAAGAAGTTTCAAGAAAATTACAAATTCCATTAATTGTTGGTGGCGGCATTCGTTCCAAAACACAACTCAACGCAGCCTTCGATTCAGGAGCTGACTTGGTAGTCATCGGAACTGCATTTGAACAAAACGAAGCGTTCTTGTCGGAATTAAGGAATGAAGTTTTAGAAATTACCAAAGAACGGAATTAAAATGTTAAATTATGAATGTTGAATTTTAAATTGACACTTCGACAAGCTCAGCGTCCCTAAATAGTAAAAACAAATCAACAAATCAACAAAAAGACAAAAAAAAAGAAGTTTAAAAGTTTATAGGTTTATAAGTTTACACTTCGAAACAACAAGTAAAGTAAAGCAGCAACCGGCAACAAACAAATCAAAATATAAAATGTAAAACCGCAAAATACAAAATGAAAAAGTAATTTTACAACCAAAACCCAACACCTAAAACCCAACACCCAACAAATGAACATCTCAGTAGAACTCACACTGACGCCTTTGCAAGACGATTTTGAAACGCCAATTATCAACTTTATCAAAAAGCTCAGAGCTTCCGAATATACCGTTTTGGAAAATCCGTTGAGCACACAAATTTATGGTGATTATAACGGAATCATGAAGCTATTGACTTCCGAAATAAAAACCGCATTTGAAAAAGAGGAAAATATTCTATTGACGATGAAAATTGTAAAATCCGATCGAAGCAACTATGAGCCAGTTTTTTGATTTTTTAATAGAACCCTATCAAGGTGCCTATTGGTTAAATGTCGTATTGGAAATTTTGGCTGCGAGTTTTGGAATTGCGAGTGTGTGGTTTGCCAAGCAAGAAAAAATTTGGGTCTATCCTACGGGAATCATTAGTACGATAATTTATATCTATCTGTGTGAAGAATTTGAATTGTATGGCGATATGATCATCAACGTATATTACTCCATCATGAGTATTTATGGATGGTACATGTGGACACGCATTCGGGAAGATGTGAAACTGGAAATTTCGCGAACCAACTTTTTACAGAAATTAATTACCCTTGGAATTTTTCTGTTCACAGCAGCGTTTACGTATGTCGTATACATTCAAGTTGAAAAAATAGATGTGCACATGAACGTATCAGAAACCATTGATTTCTTCTTCTCGCATTTCGGTTCTATTGAAGAAATCAAGGAAATTACGCCCTATCTCGATATTTTTACCACAGGCGTTTTCTTTTCGGGAATGTGGTTAATGGCGCTTAAAAAAATTGAAAACTGGACGTTTTGGATTTTCGGAAATCTAATTTCAGTGCCACTGTATCTTGTAAAAGGACTTGGTTTTACGGCGATTCAATTCACAATTTTCTTAATTTTAGCCATCTTTGGATACATCGCATGGAGAAAAGTATTGAACAGCAACAAGGAAGTCGAATCAAAATAGTCGTTTTTGGACCTGAATCTACAGGAAAAACAACGCTTGCGCAGCAATTAGCAACGCATTACAAGGCAACATATATTCCTGAATATGCGCGAATCTATGCTGAAGAAAAGGCGCAAAACGGCGAAGCACTCACTTCAAAAGATGTAATTCCGATTGCGAAAGGACAGTTGCGTTTGGAGTGTCAAGCCGCAAAAAGTAACCTGCTGATTTGCGATACTGATATTTTACAAACCGATACTTATGCACGAATTTACTATCCCAAATTCAAAAGTGAAATCCTAAAAAAATATGTAGCGAAAAGTACTGCAAATTTCTATTTTTTAACTTATATTGATACACCTTGGGAAGCTGATGGCATACGAGATTTGCCTCACAAACGAGCAGCATCTTTTTCAGCATTTCAGCAAACCTTACAAACCTATAATCAACCTTACCTAGTGTTGAAAGGCGACTTGGAAACGCGTTTCCAAAAAGCTGTGGAAACAATAGATAAATTGCTAGAAAACCATTGAACTTTTCAAAAAAACATACCGAGCAAATAACAGCTAAAGGACTTACGTTGTCCCAAATAGAAGAACAGCTAAACAAATTTGATAAAAAGATTCCGCATGCAGATATTACACAACATGCGAGTATTGAAAGCGGAATTTTAAAATTTACAAAAACAGAGGAAAACGAGTATATTGAAATCTATCACACAGCAAGTGCTGACTTAGAAATCATCAAATTCACGCCTGCTTCCGGTGCTGCGACGCGCATGTTTAAATTCTTATACAAGTTTCTAGAGAATTACAATCCTAAAAAAGATTCCATTAATTCGTATATCAATAAACAAAAAGAACCAGAAATTCGACTCTTCTTTATCGGATTGGAGAAGTTTCCTTTTTATGATGAGGTATTGAAAGTGATGCAAAAAACAGAGTTAGATCGCATCAAACAACCGGACGAATTCAATCGCGATTTTGTACATACACTTTTAGCAGAAACTGGTTTGAATTACGGAAACTATCCGAAAGGATTACTACCATTTCACAAATATAAAAGTCATCTCTCTACACCATTTCGCGAACATTTATTTGAAGCAGCGAGTTACGCGAGTAGAGATGGAAAAGCGAAGTTACATTTTACCATTTCCGAACAGCATTATGACAAATTTAAAGCAACAGAGCACAAAATTCTTCCACTGATCAAAGCAAAAACAGGATGCGATTTTGAAATTTCATATTCGTATCAATCGCAAGAAACAGATACCATTGCGGTCGATCAGAAAAACAGACTTGTGTTGGATGCGGCAGGAAATCTCGTCTTTCGTCCAGGTGGACACGGCGCGTTGATTCAAAATCTCAATGCGATTGATGCGGATTTAATTTTCATTAAAAACATTGATAATGTAGTGACCAATACCTATTCGGAAGAAATATCACGCTATAAAAAAATCTTAGCAGGAAAGCTTATTTCACTACAAAAACAAGCATTTAAATATATGGAAATGTTGTATAATGGTGTTTCTGATGAAGAATTGCATACCATTTTAAAATTCCTGTATGCAAAACTCAATGTTCAAATCAGTGAAGAGTTTGAAAAGTATTCGCAAAAATATCAAATTGAGTATCTCATCAATAAACTAAACCGACCAATTCGGGTTTGTGGAATGGTGAAGAATGAAGGTGAGCCAGGCGGAGGACCATTTTGGGTAAAGCATGAAAATGGTGCGGTTTCCTTGCAAATTGTAGAATCTGCTCAGATAGATAAAAAGAACGAGTACCATCAAGGAATTCAAAAATTAGCTACGCATTTTAATCCTGTGGATATTGTGTGTGGCGTCAAAGACTATCAAGGCAACAAATACGATCTCACAAAATTTGTAGACCGTAAATCCTACTTTATCGCTTCCAAATCAAAAAGCGGTAAAAAAATAAAAGCGCTAGAATTGCCAGGATTGTGGAATGGTGGTATGGCGTTTTGGAATACTGTTTTTGTAGAAGTGCCACTCGTCACATTTAATCCGGTGAAAACCATTAATGACTTGCTAAAGCCGACTCATCAGGTCAAGTAATAATACTTTTTAATTCCTGCGACTTGTGCTGAACTTGTTTCAGTAAGGCAGGAATCTCGAGAATCATTATGTTT
The DNA here is from genome assembly GCA_039026955.1 of Bacteroidota bacterium. Lineage (GTDB taxonomy): Bacteria > Bacteroidota > Bacteroidia > Flavobacteriales > Flavobacteriaceae > Kordia. Next base: position 45,353 of record JBCCLH010000030.1, on the reverse strand, counting down.
TAAATTTTTATAAAAAAATGAGGCTGTCTGAAAAGTACAGATGTCGTCAAACCAAACTTGATTCGGTTTCTCATAACAGTTTATGATCAGTATGATGAGATTCTGAAGCCTGTGCTGAACTTGGTTCAGTATCAAGCTGAGAATGACGCTTTCAAAGACCTCTTAGACAGCCTCAGATTTATATCCGAGGTTCAACTTACGAAATTAAAACGTACACGGAGTCCCGTCAGGATTTTGTCCGTTTCCAATCGTATGTCCACAGCGAATTGCTTGTGTTTGTTTAGGACAAGGTTTTACCGTTTGACAAGTATTCACATCTGAAATAATACATGGATTCTCGGTAATGCGTATTGGCTCACTTATGGGAATGTTTACACCTACGGCAACATTTCCTCCATAAATCTGTGAAATACGTGAAATTCGAGTTGATTTTAGAACTAATTTTTTGTGAAAATTTTGTTTTTTCATGATTATCAAGTTTTTTGGTTTGAATTTAAAGTTACAGATTTGCAATGTATTTCTCTGTTAAAAAATCTATTTTCTTACATTCAATACCGAATCTTTATAATCATTTAATATGTACACGGAGTTCCATCAGGATTTTGTCCATTTCCAATAGTATGTGTACAACGCGGATAATCGGTAGTGCCGCACGTTTTAAAATTTGTAGGATAACAATTATCTGTTACCACACAAATAAACGTTGCGCCACCTTTAATTCCTTCTTGCGTAGTTAAGTTGGAAATTTTTCTAACTTTTAAGCAAAGTCTTTTTTCAAATTTTTGTTTTTTCATGATTATATGTTTTTGATTAGCAATTATACCAAATCTACTTTAAGAGCGACTTTAGAAGCGAAGTTGCTTTGGTAGCCTAGGACGCTGCGAATGTTTTGCATAGCCTCAGCTACGGAAAATATTTGCAAGAAACTAGGATGCCAAATGAACGAGCTTATATGTTGCATCTTAAAGTAGATTTGGTATTAAAAGTACTCAATTTCAAATCATCAAATGTGTTGATTCCTCTTGTAAGCACCGCAAATTCGTTAATTTGATATGATAAATAATCGAAAAAAATAGCATACAATTCAAAAAACTGAATTATTTTTGCGCCATCTCAAAGGGGTGCAATTTGGATCAAACCAAAACGCTGAGATTATACCCAATGAACCTGGGCAGGTAATGCTGCCAAGGGAGGGCCGAGCGGTCAAAAAATGTGTAACAGACATTTTTAGCAAGGAGCCAAAATGCAGGCGGATACAAAAACGCAACGATAACTAGTAGCTATTCTTAATGAAATCACTAGTGATTTGCGAATATAGTATCCAAAGCAAAAAAATCATTTTAATTTTTAACAAAGAATAATTACCCCTTTTATTCGTAACAAAACGTATTACGAATATGAAGAATTTATTCGCTTTTTTATGCCTTTTCGTGCTATCAGTCAGCATGCAAGCGCAAAATTTTACACTATCAGGAACCGTTTCTGATGAAAAAGAACAACCCTTATTGGGTGCCACATTGGTTGTGAAAGGGAATCCGTTTGGAACTACCACAGGCGCAGACGGAAAGTATGTATTACGCGTTCCGCAAGGCGACATCGAAGTTGTGTGTTCTTTTGTGGGAATGAAATCTGTGACGAAAAAAGTTACGATTACCCAAGACACCGTACTCAACTTTACACTGTCGAGCTCGCAAGAAGCGTTGGATGCAGTGTTGATCTCTGCCATCCGTGTAAATGCTGAATCGCCAATTACCTATTCCAACTTGGAAAAAGCAGAAATTGCAGAACGTAATTTGGGACAAGACATTCCGGTATTAATGAACTTTATGCCGTCTGTCGTAACAACTTCTGATGCAGGTGCAGGTGTAGGATACACTGGAATCCGTGTGCGTGGTAGTGATGCAACACGTGTCAATGTAACGATTAACGGAATTCCGTACAACGATGCAGAAAGTCAAGGAACTTTTTGGGTAAACATGCCAGACTTGGCTTCGTCTACAGAAAGTATTCAGTTGCAACGTGGAGTCGGAACTTCTACCAATGGTTCTGGAGCTTTTGGTGCAAGTTTGAACTTATTGACGGATGCTGTAGCAGAAGAAGCCAATGGAGAAATCTCAAATTCGTTTGGAAGCTTCAATACCAGAAAACATACAGTAAAGTTTAGCACAGGAAAACTGGGAAAGAACTTCGAATTGGCAGGACGTTTGTCAAAAATTAAATCGGATGGATATATTGATCGTGCGTCTTCTGACTTAAGCGCGTATTTTTTACAAGGTTCGTATGTGACTGAAACCACATTGATTAAAGCGTTGGCTTTTGGTGGGCATGAAATTACGTATCAAGCATGGAACGGAATTGATCGTCAAACTTTAGAAACTAATCGTACTTTCAATCCTTCGGGACAATTTACGGATGAAAACGGCAATGTGCGTTTTTATGATAATGAAGTCGATAACTATCGTCAAGATCATTACCAATTCCACTGGAATGAGAAGATTTCAGAGCATTGGACTACAAATCTTGGCTTAAACTATACGTACGGAAGAGGATTTTTTGAGCAATACAGAGAAGATGAGCCTTTTTCGACCTATGGTTTTCAAAATATTGTAGTGAATGGAGCCGTTGTTGATGAAACTGATTTGATTCGCAGACGTTGGTTAGACAATGATTTTTACGTAATCAACGCGAATGCCAACTACAAAAAGAACAATTTGGATATGGATTTTGGAGCGTTCTTAGGAATTTATGATGGAGACCATTTTGGAGAAGTAATTTGGGCGCGTTTTGCGAGCAACAGCGAAATCAGAGATCGTTATTACGAAGGAAATGGAAAGAAAAACGATTTGAGTTTCTTCACCAAAGCAACCATTCGTGTGAATGATAAAGTGAGCTTATTTGGAGATTTGCAATTGCGTAATGTAACTTACAAAACCTCGGGACTTACGTCAGATCAAGATCCGTTTAATATTGATGAGAACTATACTTTCTTCAATCCGAAAGCGGGTATTAACTATAGAATCAATGAGAATAATAGCTTGTATTTCTCGTATGCACGAGCAAATAGAGAACCTAACAGAAACGATTTTGAAAACAACAATGAAGTTAAGCCAGAACAGTTAGACGATTTTGAATTAGGATGGCGTTGGAATGGTGAAAAATTTACGGTAAATACAAATGCGTATTATATGTTGTACAACGATCAATTGGTCTTGACAGGAGCGTTGGACGACGTTGGTGCACCATTGCGTACCAACAGTGGTAGAAGCTACCGTTTAGGATTGGAAATTGATGCAGCTTTTCAGTTGAGCGACAAACTTTCGGTTCGTCCAAACGTCGCGATTAGCACAAATAAAAATGTAGATTTCATCGCGTCAAGAGATGGAAGTTTGGTGAATTTAGGAAACACAAACATTTCGTTTTCTCCAAATTTCATTGCTGGAAATAGTATTACCTATTCACCTGCACACAACTTTCAACTATCGTTACTTTCAAAATACGTAGGTGAGCAATACATGGGGAATATTGATTCGGATGTTTCGAAATTGGATAGCTATTTTACGAACGACTTGAACTTAGTATATGAAATCAAGATGAATACGTTTTGTGAGTCGATTACCTTTACAGGATTGATCAATAATATATTTGATATAGAATATGTGTCGAATGGATACTTCTTCACATTTGACGACGATTTCTCAAATCCAGGAACGATTACAACTGTGGAAGGCGCAGGATTCTATCCGCAAGCCACCAGAAACTTTTTATTAGGAATGACATTACGATTCTAAAATAAAGGGATCTACCATATTTAAAAAGCGATTCGAAAGAGTCGCTTTTTTTTATGCTTTCTTTCCAAAATCCATAAAAATCTTCACTCGCTCCGCAAAACAAATCGCTTACGAAATTTTAAAATGCTGCGTACGTATTTTCTTTAGTTTTGGATCATTCAAGGATGTGAAAATATAAAAAAATACTCCTAGAATCCTAAAAACGGCACGATCAAAGAAGAAATCGATAAAGTAGCTACTGTCTTTTTTGATTGTCAAAGCGAAACCTGAAAAGCTTATTCAATAGAGTAGGGGAAATTAATAACCATCAAAACGTAAAAATCATGGCAAAATTTAAAATTGACTTACCAGACACAGCTACCATTCCAGTATCAAGTTGGAGTGGTACCACTTTTCAATCTCCATCTTTATGGGGAAATGGAAATAGCGGACAGAATCTTTGGGGATGGACAGGTGGAGCTCCCTTAACAGTTTCAGCACCAATATTGAAAAATAGTGATTGGTACATAGAAGTAGAAGCAACAAATCCAGATCCAGGAACTGGCGAATTATTAGCCTTTATTACTCGTTACACATTATCTGACGGTTCTAAAGGTGTTTTTGGAACTGGAGATATCACCGTAATTCCATAAAATTACAGCGATTTACATTTCAAATAGTCTCAGCAATTTTGTTGGGACTATTTTCCTAATACCCAAAACCTAATACCCAAAACCCAACACCTAATTATTCGAAATCGACAACACATCGCCACTTTTTGTCACGCGATAATTCACCATTGGATAATTGGTTTCTCCTTCGACAGGATCTATTATCTGACCCGTTGCCAAACTATATTGCGCATCATCACAAGGACATATTGCTAAAACACCTTCAATAAACATGGTAGAACAGGTGCTAGGAACCTGATTAGGACAACTTGCTTCCCAAGCTAAAAACTGATCGCCAGATAAATTAAACACAAAAAATCCACGAACGCCACCACCATTTGAAATATAAACAGATCCGCCTGCAAAGCGTAAATCATCATACAAAGGCAATCCTAAGTCTAACTGAAACTGTACCAAAGCATTTGGAATAAACGGATTGTTATTCACACCACCATCATCTTCGCTGCACGATAGGAAACATACTACGACAACACAAATCATCAAAAATCGTTTCATTTTTCAAGAATTTTAAAAGTTCTGCAATTTACGTAAATCATTTTTTAAAAAACGAACATAGACAAACGCTTTAAATATTTTCTTATATTTGCATTACAAATCCCGTGTCCAATGGGATTTTTTTTGCGTTTATAGAATACATACGAGCTAGCATGTATTTGGCAAAGCAATTATCTATGAACATATAGAAAACGAAGAAATTATGAGTAAAGTATCTTATTATACAGCAGAAGGACTAAAAAAATTGCGAGACGAACTAGAGCATTTAAAAAGTGTGGAAAGACCCAAAGCATCACAAGCAATTGCAGAAGCAAGAGATAAAGGAGATTTAAGTGAAAATGCCGAATATGACGCCGCTAAAGAAGCACAGGGATTGTTAGAAATGAAAATCTCAAAAATGGAAACAGTACTCTCAACGGCTAGAGTTATTGACGAAAGTCAGTTAGACACTTCAAAAGTATTGGTGCTTTCTACAGTAAAAATTAAAAATACTGTGAATGGTATGGAAATGACCTACACATTGGTGGCAGAAAGTGAAGCGGATTTGGCTGCTGGGAAAATTTCGGTGACTTCGCCAATTGGAAAAGGATTACTAGGAAAATCGGTGGGAGAAATTGCTGATGTACAAGTGCCAAACGGAACTATGAAATTCGAAATATTAGAAATTACACGTAGCTAATCTTCTTTTTAAAATACATGTATCAAAATCCTTTTTTACTTGTTAAAAAAGGATTTTTCTATATATAATAGGCAGAACTTTTTTATCTTACAAGTATACAAATTTCAGTTTATGGCATCAATCTTTACCAAAATCATCCATGGAGAAATTCCATCCTACAAAATCGCAGAAGATGAACATTATTATGCTTTTTTAGATATCAATCCCAATGCTGTTGGACATACCTTGTGTGTGCCGAAAGAAGAAGTCGATAAAATTTTTGACCTCTCTGAAGAAACCTACATGGGACTCATGAAATTCTCCAGAAAAGTAGGGATTGCTATTGAAAAAGCCATTCCTTGCTTGCGTGTCGGAATGACCGTTATTGGTCTGGAAGTGCCGCATACACACGTACATTTAATTCCACTTCACGGAATGGGCAGTATGGATTTTAGCAACAAAGAAACCCTTTCTCCAGAAGATTTTGAAGCGGTTGCGGCTAAGATTCGTGCGGAACTGTAGGAATAATGTATCAATTTGATAATTTGAAAATGTATCAATTGTTTTTAAAGGTTCAATCTTGCTCTTATTGAAACAGATTGCTTCACTGTGTTTGTAATGATCAATTATAGACTTTATTAAAATCCCATGCTTTTATAGTTTCAAACAACAAACAACCAAGAGGAATCTAAAAGCAAAGCACTCTAAAAGTAAAACGAGTCTAAAGCGATAGCGTGTCTAACCATCTAAGTCACCGTCTTCAATAAAATCTGCATCGTAGTTCCTTTGCCAAGTTCTGACTTTAATACTTTGATTTTTCCTTTGTGATAATTCTCTACAATGCGTTTGGCGAGTGATAAGCCCAATCCCCAACCGCGTTTTTTACTGGTAAATCCAGGTTGAAATACTTTTTTAAAATTCCGCTTCGGAATGCCTTTTCCATTATCTGTAATTAACACTTTTACGGCGTTATCAGTGGGAATGATTTCGAGTTTTAAATCGCCTTTTCCCTTCATAGCATCAATGGCATTTTTTACCATATTTTCAATCGTCCAGCTATACAATTGCGGATTGATCTCACTGTAAATTGGTGTTTGTGGCGCTTCAAACGTAAAGTTGACCAATTTGGAAGTTCGGGAGAGCAGATAATTATACGAATCTTTGGTTTCTTGTACGATGTCTAATCGCTGTAATGTTGGAATAGAACCAATTTTTGAAAAACGCTCCGTAATCGTTTGCAAGCGATTGATATCTTTTTCAATCTCGCCCACATACTCAGGATTCACTGCTTCGGACTTTAAAATTTCGGTCCAACCGACTAAAGAAGACAACGGCGTTCCAATTTGATGTGCCGTTTCTTTCGCCATTCCTGCCCACAATTTATTTTGTTCAGAGGCTTTCGAAGCACTAAAAAAGAAATAGGCAACTGCGGCAAATAGGACTATGATCAATAATAAAGCGAGTGGATAATATTTAAGTTTATTCAGAGTTTCAGAATTTCCGTAATAGAGTGTTCCTACTTTGACTTCCTTCTTCAAGCTTTCGTCAAAATATATAACATCAATGGGTTTATTTTCCTTGCCAAATTGAATAATTTTCTTTTGAATATAAATAGAATCATTTGCCTTCTCTTCTTCAAGATTTAAAGTTTCAAAACCTCCTTTGTCAATTTTGATAATTCTTGGATTAGAATTCTCAGTAGCAATTATATCTCCTGCTAAAAGTAAATCTTCACCTGCATTAATCGATTTAAAAGCTCTCACCCAAATCTCCATCTTCGCACGCTCATCTTTCTTAAATTCCTGAAAGAAAATATAGGTATTCCATAAAATCCCCGAAACAATCGCAAAAGATGCGATAATCAAGATCCAGCGAATCAGAACAGGTCTACTTTTAATAATCATTAATTATACTTTGAAAGTACTAATATAAACGAAAAGCAGGAGTTTTATTGCTTAATAGAAAACTTTGAAGAATAGTTTACATTCAATTTTAGAATCTCGTAGCCAGTAGTATTTAAGCTATTAAGTAATTAATGATCAAAAAGTTCATCACATTTTACCTCTTTACCTAAGAGATTATGTATAACATATCTTTCTTCTTCTGTATCGTAACATTCGACATAGATATTTGAATTATGGACAAACTTAACACAATTAATAAATTTAGTTCCACCCAAGATAGTACATTGCTCTTCCTTAGTTAATATTTTCACTGTATCAACATTTAAAATATCTCTAATCATAATCTTTAAAAATTTTAATTATTGGTTTTTCAAAAATAACGATTAGTTTTTATAAATAGTATAAAAATCTTTAAAAAAAGTAGGTTATAACGCACTTTTGTTAAATTTGTGTCATTTTAATTGAGAAGCGTGCTTTGTGTCTAATTAGTTGTTAAAAACACCGCTTTTGCGTTGATAACTATTATTGTTTGCTCCGCTTTTTTACATTAATTTTGTGTCTTTAAAATTATGAAAATGCTATCTATAGATCCAAAAGAAATTCCAACAGCAAAATTGCACGGCTACTTACTAGGAGCGGTTGCACCAAGACCGATTGCCTTTGCGAGTACGGTTGATGCTGAGGGAAATCCGAATTTGTCTCCATATAGCTTTTTTAATGTTTTTAGTTCCAATCCGCCGATTATGATTTTTTCGCCTGCGCGAAGAGTTCGTAATAACACCATCAAACACACGCTTGAAAATGCATTGGCAACGAAAGAAGTGGTGATCAATGTAGTCAATTACGCGATTGTACAGCAAATGTCATTAAGTAGTACCGAATATGCCGCAGGTGTGAATGAGTTTGAGAAAGCAGGTTTGACAATGTTGCCATCAGAGAAAGTAAAACCGTTTCGTGTGGCAGAATCTCCTGCACAATTTGAATGTAAAGTGAAAGAAGTCATTCATTTGGGAGATGAAGGCGGCGCTGGAAATTTAATTATTTGTGAAGTAGTAAAGATGCACATTCACGATGAGGTATTGAACGATCGCGGCACAATAGATCATTACAAAATCGATTTGGTCGCCAGAGCCGGCGGGAGCTTTTACAGCAGAGCACGTGAAGGTTTTTTCGAAATTCCGAAACCCATTGCAACATTAGGGATTGGCATAGATCAAATTCCAGCAGACATTCGTACAAGTACGATTTTGACAGGAAATGATTTGGGCATTTTAGGAAATGTGGAAAAGTTGCCAACTTCAGCAGAACTACAAGAATTTAGACAAACAACTGAAATTACGATTTCAGAAACACCAGAAATAAATCATAAAGCAGCACAGGAGTTTCTAGCAAAAGGAGATGTGATGACTGCTTGGAAAATCTTATTAGCAAAATAAATAACATGGAAGTACAGGGAAAAATAAAATTAATCGGGCAAACGCAGACGTTTGGAAACAATGGATTTAGAAAGCGTGAAATTGTTGTAACGACAGAAGAGCAATATCCACAGCATATTATGGTGGAATTTGTACAGGATAAAACGGACTTATTGAATAATTTCCAAGTAGGACAACCTGTAAAAATTAGTATCAACTTACGCGGTCGCGAATGGGTAAATCCGCAGGGAGAAACCAAATATTTCAACTCTATTCAAGGATGGAGAATTGAAAGTTTACAGCAACAACCGCCAGCGGGAATGCCGCCAGTGCCACCAGCAGATGCTTTTGAGCCGGTAAACAATTTTAAGGAAGAAGATCATGATGATTTGCCTTTCTAGTAGTAAAATTATACTGAAAAAGACTGTTTTAAAAGTCAAACTTTCATCAAACCGAACTTGATTCGGTTTCCTATAACAGTGAGAGATTTCTGTAATAAGATTCTGAAGCCTGTGCTGAATTTATTTCAGTATCAAGCTCAGAATGACGTTTGTAAGTAACTTTTAAAACAGTCTTTTTTTATGAATTATTTTGTGAAATTTATTCTGTCAATGTCACTTTTCTGGTTACGTTGTTGAAAGGTCCAGGAAGTAGTTTTCCGTTTTCGTCAATCAATTCTAATTGAATGGTTACTTCTCCTTTTGGCAATCCTTTGATGATATGTGGCGCCCATTCTGTAATGGTGAATGCTTCTCCATTGATGGTTGCCTTTACTTTGTGACCTGTTTCAGAAAGTGTGGTATTCAACACGAAGAAATCTAATAATAAATTATCAGTATCTTTTCCTTTATAAGTTCCTTTTGGACGACTGTAAATTAATGTTGGCGCTTCCATATCTAATCCTTGTGTATCTTGTGCATTTTCTCCAACTTCTAATTTCTTTACAACTACAGAGTTTGCATTCTTTACAGATTCATGATACGAACGACTTAAGAATGCTACCAAATGGTGTACGCCCGCAGGAATTTCTTTCTTGAAAGTTGGCGTATAATGCGCAGAATACGGCTGATTGTTTAAAATGAAATGAATATGCTGTCCTTTTCCAGAGTTGGCTAATTTTTCAGCATTTGGTCCAGCTGTTTGCTGTCCAAGCTCATAGTTCTCCATAGTAAAATTAAAATCTACTTCACCAACTGTAGGGATTTTAGTATCAGCAGGCGCGTCCATTGCCAATACAGCATCTGCATAGGCAGGCGATCCTTCTAATTTTTCAAGTGTAATTTTTACTTTTTTAACTTCTTCTGTTTTCTTAGTTGCCGCATCATCTGTAGTTTTCGGTTCCTTTTTTTCTTCTTTACAAGAAACTACGGTTACAGCTAGCAAAAGCATGATGGAAAGCACACGTACTATTTTCATTTTTGATGGTTTTTTATGATTATTAGTTTAACTAGACAATTTATTAATGACGGTCAAAATTCAATATACTTCAGAATTTTTCCATCACTTCAAAGTTAACGAAACCTTTTGCCATCAACAATATATATCTTTAAAACATTTATTGTGAAGCGCATTTACTTGTGAGAACGATGAGTAAGTATGTGAAATAAAAGCTATAAAAACAGCTACAGCGACGTTTTCGTCACGATGTCTAAAAACTCTTGTCGCTTTTTATCATCTCTAAAAGCGCCACTATATTCTACCGTAGTGGTAAAACTATTTTTATCTTTAATTCCTCTTGATGAAACGCACAAATGCTTCGCCACAACCATCACAATCACATCATCGGTTCTTAAAACATTTTGTAAATCTTTTAAAATTTGCAGCGATAAACGTTCTTGCACTTGCGGTCTGTGCGCGTAATAATCTACCAAACGATTGATTTTGGAAAGTCCGATGACTCTATCTTTCGGAATATACGCTACATGCGCATGTCCCACAATTGGCAAAAAGTGATGCTCGCAGGCAGAATCAATCGTGATATTTTGCTCTACTAACATTTTACCATATTCGTACTTATTTTCAAAAGTGGAAAGCTTGGGTTTATTGGCAGGATTCAATCCGTAGAAGAGTTCCTTTACATACATTTTCGCAAAGCGATATGGCGTGCCTGATAAGCTATCGTCTGTAAGATCGAGTCCTAATTCATGCATGATCAATCCGAAATACTCCTGAATGTTTTTAATCTTCTCAGCATCAGATTTGTCAAAAGCATCTGGACGCAAAGGAGTTTCTACGCTAGAAGCGATATGATTGTCACCTACTAATTCTATGTGTTCTTTGTTCATTCAAATTTTTTTTATTGTGTATAAAAATGTTCAGTATGTAGCATTGTAAACTGCTGTATACGAATCGTATTATCAGATATGATGCCACAATTTTGAATCAAAATAAATGTTTTGCAAAATTACGAATATTTTGCTTTTGCAACTAAGTCGCATTAAATTTACTTGGAAAGTCAAAAAATTAAAGAAAGCATAAACTACTTTGAGTGAATTCTTGCAGTAGAAAAGCTAGTTTTGATCCACCATCAAAAAAATTACCATGGAATATAGTCGTAGAAAATTTATTTCCTTTTTAGGGAAGGCGAGCGTCGGAGTACTCGTAACGCCTCAGTTTTTAGTGAGTTGTGGAAACACAACGACTCCTGCTCCTGAGCTTACTAATACACCTGAAGCGGTCTTAAAAAGGCTAAAAGATTTTAGTGTACAAGCCATTCAGCCTTCCGATACAGACGATTTGTTATTGGCAAATGGTTTGAAGTACGATATTATTGTAAAGCACGGCGATAAAATTAATCTGGAAGACACTTTTGGTGATAATAATGATTTTACTTGTTTTATTCCTTTGGATGAGAAGAATCCGAAAGATGGATTGCTTTGGGTGAATCATGAATATATGAATTCGCTGTTTGTTTCGGGGTATAATTATCGAAATCCCGAAGCTCCTAAAACCAAAACACAAGTAGATAAAGAAATGTACAGCGTTGGCGGAAGCATTGTTAGAATTAAAGAAGAAAACGGACAATGGAAAGTAGTGGAAAATGATCCGTACAACCGACGTATTACAGCATTTACACCAATTAAATTGAATTGGGACGCGCCAATTGCAGGAAAAACAGAAGCTATTGGAACCTTGAGTAATTGCTCAGGAGGCATCACGCCTTGGAATACTTTTTTGACTTGTGAAGAGAATTATGACAGTTGTTTTGGGGAGATTATATATAATGAAAATAATCAACCTTCCAGAGAAAAAAGCTGGTATGGCTGGGAAAAATTCTACGATCATTCACCGGAACATTACGGTTGGGTCGTTGAGATTGATCCGAAAGATGGTTCGGCACAAAAACACATCGCTTTGGGACGCTTTGCGCATGAATGTTGCACGTTGTACGAATTGGAAGATAAACGTGTTGTTGCCTACACAGGAGACGATCACAACAGCGAGCACTTGTATAAATTTATTTCTTCGAAACCAGGTTCACTGAAAGAAGGAACCTTGTATGTGGCAGATACTGTCAGCGGAAAATGGTTAGCATTAGATTGGGAGAATCAACCGTTGCTCAAAGCGAAGTTTAAAGATCAAACCGAAGTATTGGTCAGAGCTAGAGAAGCTTCTAAAATTTTAGGAGCTACCGAATTGAATCGCCCAGAAGATATTGAGATTGATCCCGTTACCGGAAATATATTCATCTCACTTACCAATAACAAACCTAAAGGCGATTTTCACGGTTCTATTCTTAAAATTGAAGAAACTGATGGAAAGTATGATGCGTTAACGTTTAAAGCGTCTACCTACATCGCAGGAGGAGAAGAAAACGGATTTTCCTGTCCGGATAACTTAGCCTTTGACATGTCTGGAAATTTATGGATTACTACGGATATGTCTGGAAGTTCCATGAACCGAGCCGACAAACCGTATATGGCGTTTAAAAACAACAGTCTGTTTGTTATTCCTCGTTATGGAAAAGACGCGGGGAAAGTCATTCGTGTCGTCTCAGCACCCAAAGATGCAGAATTGACAGGACCTTGGTTTTCTCCAGATGGAAAAACGCTGTTCTTAAGCGTACAACATCCTGGCGAACAAACTAAAGACATTCAAAATCCAACCAGTACTTGGCCATTTGACAGCGATAACATTCCAAAATCGAGTGTCGTTGCTATTTCTGGCGATTTGATAGAAAAGATGAATAAGTTGCAGCAGATTGTAGGGAGAGAGGCGTAGTTTTTAGTGAAAGTGAGTATCTTACATAGTGCAGTTGATTACGGCTTATGAGGTTGCAGGTTTGAATTTTATTGAGGTCACTAAAAATGGACTTAAAAGCCCGCCAGTATTGGGGTTTTGTTATTTTAAATCTTTTTACTTTTCCTATTTCAAAAACATCTTCACCCTTTTTTTGAACTATTTTTAGCAAAATGTTTACGAAAAGTTTACGATAAAAGTAAATCAAACGATTCAAAATATATTATTTGTCAGTATTTTAAAAGTATAAGTGATTAAAATGTCTCTTGAAAATTAAACAAGTGATAATTTTGAATCGCAAAAAAATCTATTAAATATCTGATTTGAAATTTAATTTTAATCAGCTAGAAAACTTCTAATAATATTTACGAATTGTTTACGACAGAAATATATAACAGCTATTTACTTTCCTTTTCATCAGTGCTGTAAAACAAAAAAGCTCTTAATCTATTATCAAGATCTAATATCAAAAGGAATGCTAATTATTTTCAAATTTCACCCATAATTGGGATCTTGTAATCTTTATCTTATTTTTACATAAAACAATTATTATCCATGTAGAATAAATAAATGATTCAGACTTTAAATACAATTCATACCCCTGATAAAATTTTCCCGACAGGAAAGACTCCATTACTAGTTACTTGTGATGACTTACAAAGTTGGGTATGTAAACATAGCGCACATACATCTATATTAACAAACGAATTAATTGGTTCTTGTTTTGCTAATTTATGGGGACTCAGAACTCCAGATATAAGTTTCATTCACGTTAATGAAAATCATATTCCACAAGGGTTTAGTAATTCAAATTTTGAAAAACCATGTTTTGGTTCTAAATACATCCAAACAAGTATAGAATTAAATGACAGTATATTACACCTTTTTGAAGAAGGAAGTTTTAGGAGAAAAATAATTAACAAAAATGATTTACTAATGATATCACTATTTGATATTTGGTTATCAAATGAAGATAGAAATCATAATAATAGTAATCTACTAATTGATCTTACAGACTCAGAAAAATATTACTTTACAGTGTTTGATCATGACTCAATATTTAATTCAAATTCTTTAAATCACGGTCTTTTTCAGATTAATGATTTTGAATCATTAATTAATACTAATTTGGCAAACATTTTATTTAAAAAAGGGTCAAATCTTATTAAGGTTGTTGATAACTTGGTTGAAAAGTTCTACTTTTGTACAAGTACATGCGAAAACAGTATACAAAATATTTTGTTTTCGATACCACAAGAGTGGGGAATTAATATCGATACATTAGAAAAGCAACTAAGAAATAATTTGTTTACTCAAAAATGGCTTGAAGATTGTGAAAATAACTTCAGAGCCATGATTCAAAAACACATAAAATAATGAAAACATTTTTTAGCATAATGTACTTAACCTTAAATGCTAGTCTTGATGAGAAGATTAGCATAGGGATTTTCATGTTTAATAATGAAGATGTTAAATTTAAATTTTCGGACACAAAACTAGGTGTTATTAAAAATCTAATTCCTAATCAAAATCATCACTTTATTAAATCATATTTTAAAAGCTTAAATAATCATCTGTACAAAGACCCTGAAGATAAAATATTATTTGGCATCAATAAAAAAATATCTTTAGATTGGGTAAACGAACAATATCTTAATTATTTGCATAGGTATTCAAACAATATCATAAGTTTCTCAAAGCCTAAAAAGGTGGATATTTCTTTTAATAAATCAAACTTTGATAAATTATATGAGAAATATGTATTTAGTAAAGATGTGAAAATTGACAATAAGGATTCTAAAGAGGATATAATCAAAATAGTCAAGAAAAAACTCTATTCTAGAATAAAGAGTAATGTAAATTTGGATGCTACTATAAGCCCCTCAGATTTTAAAGAATTAATTTCTCCTGTTAATGTTAACTTCATTGGAAAAAATGGTCAAATAGTTTCTGGGCAAACTATAGATTTTTCTAAAAGATATGTTGATCTTGAGAGAGATTTAACTAAATATATATCATTTACGAAAGCTGTTGATTTTGAAAAAGGAAGTGGACACTACTTTTTAGTTGGTGACGAGCCCAAAAAAGCTAATTCTAAGAATCATACTATTTGGAAGCACATTTATGATAGTAAAATTGTAGAATATGTTCATTTAAATGAGACCGATAAGATTAAAGATTATCTGGATTCAAAACAAGTTCTTCCATATTTTGAAGATTTAGTAGACTAATTACCTAACTTAAGCTCTTCCAAAAAGAGAATAGTGCTTACGATTACTTTTTTCAACACAACATAAGATGTTAAATAACAAGTAATTAATATCTATGTGTAAAAAACTTATGGCTCAAGAGATTACAGGTTTGAATTCTGCCAAGGTCACAAAAATCATAAAAATGTATAATCTTTTAGATTACAGGTTGCTAAATTAGCATTCACAAAAGAATTAAACAGCATCAATAAAAATAGTCAATTAACGAAATTATCGACTTTATGAATTTAGTTGATGCTTTTCAATCGAATCATCATTTTGAAGATGTAATGAAAAAAGAAAATAACTACTCTAGTAAATATGACGAACGAAGTACAAAAGGATATTCAACTTCAAAAAACAGTCAGTTAAGTTTATTTGATATCTCAGATCGTCTTAGTTATAAAAGTGCTTATCAAGGATTACCCGAAAAACTAGCAAAAAAATATACGTATCTATCCTTTGAAAACCATTGTTATTTACGAATTGCCTTAGATAACACGCTTCATGCCAAATGGGATCGTATACTACAAAAGCCTGCTTACAAACATTTAAATGCAACACAATTAAAACACGTAGTTCAACTTCTTAAACGCTATGATGCTGATGAATCGCTCTTAAAACGCCACAATACGATCTCTTTGAATTACAGAAAGAAATAGAACAATGCTCTAGCAGAACGGTTGATTTAAAATTTGAATACAATGAATTCTAATCTAAATCAAAATTGAAAACCACTCCAATTACAAACTAGTTTACACATCCCAAACCTTCAACAATTACATTGAGGTTTTTTTTATTCTTCCTTTTCGTATTTTCAGTACTTTATCCCAGATATTATCTCTAGGTGCTTGTCCGCTAAATTCTTTTATAGCCCAGAGGATAAATTCATTTTCCTTCATGCCGCTTTTGTTTATCATTTTTCTAAGTCCGCGAGTGATGTCAGCATACGTTGGGCTTAAGTCAATTTTCCATCTATTATTTTCTTTGTAAAAGTCAACGGAATATGGTGTTCTTAGATCGTACGAACGAATTCGGGCTGTGGCTCGGTTTTCCTCTTTTGTATCCATCACTATTTTACCGAGAGTTAACGACTGTATATCGTCTTTTCCTATAAACCATTTGTCAATTACAAACGCCATAAGTGTTTTTCTATTCAGTTTTTTGATTTCCTCTTTGTTGTAAAATTGACGGATAAGAAGGATCAAAAATTTGTCTTTAGGAGGAAAAGAGCTGACTTCTGTAGAATCCGAGTATTTGGCTTCACGCAAAACATAAGAAAAATAACCTGTCGTGTTTTTGTGAACATGAGAAACAGCTTCCGTTCCTTTATTCTCCAAAATTGCACTCTTGAAATTGTTAAAGACTTCAGTTATACGTTCTTTGTCGCTCGTGCTCGAACTTTTAGTTGTATTTTTATCTGTACAGCTAATTAAAAGTAACGTAAAAAGGAAGGTATAAAAAAGGGTACGCATTAGGTGTTGTTTTCACCCAAGATACAATTTTCCTGACAACCTTTAAGAAGTATGGAATAAAGCGATCTGTTTTTTCTTGTATACACATTTAGAATAACTCTTTTTAACTTCAACTTCGGTAAATGAGTGTAGTACTTTCCATTTTTAAAGTACCTTTGCGACAAATCAAATTAGGATAATGAAATTGTGCCTACAGCGTTTTTGCTTTCTTAAGATAGTACTGCTAAATTCTGTATTTTTTTTGCTTTCAGGTTGTGTTTCTGACGATCAACATTTTGCGATTTTTGAAAAAGGAGAGTTGCAGTTAAAGACCGATCAGCTTTCAAAAAATAAAGAGCTTATCATGAAAGGAAATGCACTGTTTTATTGGAAACAGTGGCCTGTAAACGAAAAAGGGATTTTCCAAAAGGAATTGCTCACAAAAGCTGATACCATTCAATGGCCAAGTCCAGTTTGGGGTCATAAAAACTATGCTCCTAAAGGTTTTGGGACGTTTCGCTTCACAATAAAACCACAAGATCCTAACCAACAATTAGTATTGAACTTCTCCAGAGTTTTAGGCGCTTCAGAAGTTTGGGTGAACGGAAAAAAATATGCAGTACACGGAAATTTATCAAAAACAGCTGCTACCTCCAAAAATGCAATTCCTCCGCTAACTGTTGATTTGCCCAAAGAAGCAACCTTAGATGTCATGATGTTGGTTTCCAACTTCAGCAGTCGCTTTGGAGGCGGTTTTCCGCTTAAAAATAGCATCGCAGAAAAAGAACACTTTTACAAAACAAAAAATAGAAGCGCCACACAAGAAAGTGTAATTACCATCTTAATCATCCTATTTGGGATTTTTCAATTGATAACATTTACAAACTTTTGGAAAGAACGGTACTTTTTATTTTTTGGTCTCTTTTGTTTGGTGGGCGGTTCTAGGCAACTATTTGTGGGAGATGCTTTTATTCTTAACATCTTTCCAGACATTTCTTTTGAAGTAGTTCAAAAGCTTCGATATGTTTGTTATTATGGAGGTTTGGCATTGATCTTTTTATATCATCACCATCTTTTTCGCGGTTATTTTTCTAGGAAATTGGTGTTGTTTTTTACGCTTATTCCTTGTGTTGGCATTTTGTATGTGTTCCTATTTCCTATTTTTTATGGAACGTATAGCGCTCCAGTATTTCACGTTTTTGGATTTTTAAATCTTGTGCTAGGATATTGGCTCATCATCAAAGCAATTGCTGACAAAAGACCGCTTGCAAAATTCGTGCTTATCAACTTAGTCATTCTCACCATAGTTTTTACAAATGATATTTTGAATGCAATGCTGATCATTCAAACAGAATTTTTAGTCAATATTGGACTGTTAACGTATGTGGTGTTTCAGGTCTATTTGAATTATAGAATTGTAAAAGTAGCGCAACTTGAGCTTCAAAAAATGGCGCAGCAAGTACAAAATAAGGAAGCAGAAATTTCAAAACTATTATTTGAGTCGTATCATCATTTAAAGTCAAAAAGAGAATTGGTCAACGATTTAAAAAAGACTACCTATGATGATACGATTTCGATCGATAAAATTATCAACAATCTCAGATCAGAATTGTTGGAGGATAATCAACTGAATATCATAAAAAATGATATTGAACAGCTAAACTATGATTTTATTCAGCGTCTAAAAATACAAGTGCCAAAACTAACACAAGCTGACTTAGAACTCTGTACTTATATCCGAATAGGATTGAATAGAAAAGAAATCGCGAGGCTACGTCATATTAGCATAGAAGGTGTTAAAAAAGCGCGCTACAGACTTCGCAAAAAACTGGAATTATCTGCGGATAAAGATTTAGAAAATTTCTTGAAGGATCTCTAATACTTTTCTAGTTACAGCGAAAGATATTGTGTAAACCTATCAATGCTATTGTTCATTTTTTTAGTTACTTTTTCCTCTCAAAAACAGCAATCATTTCAACAACTTTCATTTCAGTATATAATATTTAAATATCTCAAAAACAAGCGTCTATAAAGATGTCCCCCTTGTTGTCCCCCACGGTTTTTAGCTAATTAAGAGAATCTTCACTTTTTTGTAACCGCTTTGTTACTGCAAAAGCTAACCATAATAATTACCAAACTAAACTAACTTGATTCATACATGAAAAAGCAACTTTTACTTTTACTATTTCTTTTGTTAAGCGCTACAGGATTCTCACAAGAATGTGGAGCATTGATGACGCCACTTTCCATTCAGGAGCGCACGAATGAAGCAACACTCATCATCGAAGGAAAAGTAACTGCGAGCAACAGTTACTGGGATGTTGAAAAAAAGAATATCTATACGGTACACACGGTTACTGCCTACAAAAATTTTAAAGGTCAAAATATGACAACGTTTCATGT
This sequence comes from Bacteroidota bacterium, assembly GCA_039026955.1. Lineage (GTDB taxonomy): Bacteria > Bacteroidota > Bacteroidia > Flavobacteriales > Flavobacteriaceae > Kordia. Next base: position 26,077 of record JBCCLH010000030.1, on the reverse strand, counting down.
AGTCACGATGGGCGGACGCGTTGATGATCATTTTCAACTGACTTCAAGTGCTGCCAAATTACGATCAGGAATGGTGGGTGTATTCTTTTTGAAAGATTTTAGAAACCGTATCGCTGTTGCAGGTAATTTATATGAATTGGTTGGAGCGGCGCAAGGGGTCATTAAGTTTGATAAGTCTGGGACAAAAGCCTCAGATATTTTCAACAAGTATACTTCTGTGGAAGATGAATTGTATCCATCAATCAAACGTGCTACAGGAATTCCAGAGAAAATAATTCAAGAACCTGCTACGGCAAATAGAAACATGGCAAGTCGTGCCAATCCGATTATCTACAGTTTTTCTCCGCTAACAGCTACCGCAGGGACACAAACAGTATTAACCATTACAGGAACTAATTTCGGATCAACGATGGGAACCATGAGTTTTAGCAATGCCAATGATGGCGGGGCAACATATACACCTGCTGCAGATGCTGAAATTTTAAGCTGGTCCAATACGTTGATTGAAGTTGAAATTCCCTATTTAGCAGGAACAGGAACGCTTCAAATCACACATAATGATGGTTCTACACATCAAACTTCAGTGCCTTTAACTATTGAATATAGTCATAACAACCTAGATAATTCAGGAACTATTTTATCATTATCACTTTTAAATGTAGATGGAAATGGCGGCTACACCTTTGCCTATCATACAGATTTTGATTCTAGCAGTGCTAAAACCTATTTTGAAGAAGCTTTTGGATTGTGGAATTGTGAGTCTAATATCAATTTTACATTTGGAAGTACCACCACCACCGATGAGTCTGTTTTAGATGGTATTAACGTTGTACGTTTCGATAATGGTAGTGAATTAGCCTCGGGTGTTTTGGGTAGTGTTACCACTCGTTTTTCTTCCTATTGTCCGGAAACCAACAGAGTTAATGTTGATGAAATGGATATTACTTGGAACGATGATACCAACTGGCATTATGGAAGTGGATCGCCATCAGCTTCGCAATATGACTTTAAAACGGCTGCTTTACATGAATTAGGACATGCACATCAATTGGGACATGTCATCGATTCAGATGTGGTAATGCACTACAGTTTAGGAGCTGGTGATGAAAAATATGTATTAGATCAAGATGATATCGACGGTGCAGTATATACGATGGGAATTTTTACACAATCTACAGGTTGTGGAAATATAGCGATGAGTGAAAAACTGGATTGTTGCGATCCTATCACGATCAATTCATCGCCACAAGATAGTGATGTAGGAGAAGGCAATACCGTACAATTCACAGCAAGTGCTTCGGATTATGATTCGGTACAATGGTATGTAAGTACGGATGGCGGCACGAGTTATTCCGCTCTTTCCAATGATTCCAATTATTCAGGAACGAGTTCTACGACCTTAACTATTAGCAACACTCCACTAAGTTTTGATGGTTATATGTATGCTGCGCATTTTACGAATGTGTGTAGCGAAACAGAAGTTTCAAGCGGAGCAACATTGACTGTAATAACATATACTGCGATTCCAGATGCTAATTTTGAAGCAGCTTTAGAAGCGCAAGGCTACGATGATATTTCTGGAGATGGACAAGTCCCTACACATTTAATAGAAAATTTAACCTCAATAGATGTGCAATACGCAGACATTTCGGACCTGACTGGAATTGAAGATTTTGCAGCAGTGGAATTTATTCAAGTTCGAAACAACAATCTTACAACACTCGATTTAAGCGCAAACACGGCGTTGGTATCTGTTGCGTTTAGGGAAAATAGCGTCACAAGCTTAGATGTTAGCAACAGTCCTAACTTAACTCAGATTTACGGAGCGTTCAATAGTTTAACTACAATTGATTTGAGCAACAATGTACAACTATATTTGTTAGCATTACGAAATAACAACATTAGTACATTAGATCTAAGTGCGAATATAGCACTAACAGATGTCAACTTACGAAATAATCCATTGACAAATGTGGATTTACGAAATGGGACCAACACAAATTTAACTACAGTTAACTTAGCCGGGAATTCAAATGTAGCTTGTATACAAGTAGACGATGCTGCGTACAGTACTACAAATTGGACCAATATCGGAAGCAATACAAGTTTTACGGAAGGTACGTATTGTAGATATACTTCCATTCCAGATGCTAATTTTGAAGCAGCTTTAGAAGCGTTAGGCTATGATGATATTTCAAGTGATGGACAAGTGCCAACCGCCTTGATTGAAACTGTAACCAGCCTGCAAATTGGTGAAAATTCCATTAGTGATTTGACAGGTTTGGAAGACTTTGCCGCATTGACAGAATTAGATTTGTATCAAATTGGATTGCCTTCTATTGACTTTTCAAACAATCCATTACTGGAAAAGGTTAGTTTAGACAATAATCCGCTAACGAGTATTGATCTTTCGGCGTTGGTCAATCTGACTGAATTGAGTTTAGAGCTAACGGATATTACGAGCATTGATGTTTCTGCCAATACTGCTTTGTTTGTGTTAGACGTGTCTGATAACGATTCACTAAACACATTGGATGTGCGGAATGGAAACAACACCAATTTCACTTCGTTTGATGCGACTAATAATCCTAATTTAACCTGTATTTTTGTAGATGATGCCAGCTACAGTTCCACCAACTGGACAACTATTGACAGTGGAACTACTTTTACCACAACCAATTACTGTAGATATACATCCATTCCAGATGCCAATTTTGAAGCTGCATTAGAAGCCAACAATTATGATGATATTTCAGGCGATGGACAAGTACCTACAGCATTAATTGAAAATGTTACTTTTTTAGCAGTTGATAATGAAGGCATCACGGACCTAACGGGAATTGAAGATTTTGCCGCATTAACCGAATTGAACATATCAGAAAGTACGATTCCAACAGTAGACTTATCAAACAACACAAATTTGCAAAAGCTTGAAGCATATTCAGCTGGAATGACAAGTTTGGATATTACTCAGAATAGCAACTTGGAAGAACTCATTGCGTATTCAAATTCGCTCACGGCATTAGATTTGAGCAATTGTACATCGCTTGAATATTTACAAGTCTATCAAAATTCGCTCACAAGCTTAGACCTAACCGCGAACACTGCACTAGAAAATGTAGAAGTACACGAAAATCAATTAACAGAACTCAACATACAAAACGGGACCAACACCAACATACAATTCTTTGATGCTTCAAGTAACAGTAACTTATCATGCATTCGCGTAGACGATGTTGCCTACAGTACCACAAACTGGACAGATATTGATGTACAAACAAGTTTCAGTGCCACCTATTGTCGTTACACTGCCATTCCTGATAGCAATTTTGAAGCGGCTTTAGAAACTTTGGGATATGATGATATTTCGGGCGATGGACAAGTCCCTACAAGTTCCATTGAAAATATCACTTCACTATCCTTATCAAATAATAACATAGCAGATGTTACGGGAATTGAAGATTTTATATCGCTAGTCAATTTAACATTACAAGAACAATCATTCACAAGCATAGATTTATCAAACAATACACTTTTAGAGTATGTCAGTTTTGAAGAATCTCCAGTTGTCACCATCGATGTAAGCGCCAATACATTGCTAAAAACACTCGATTTGAATCAAACAGACGTTGCAAGTATCGATCTAAGCAATTTGACTGTATTAGAAGATTTGGATATCAGTTCAACTGATATTACTACCATAGACATAAGTAATCTGACGCTATTGGATGTATTAAATATTGGGGGAACCGATATTACAGAGTTAGATGTAAGTAACAATGTATTACTAACTAGTATTAATATTCGTAGTACAGCAAATTTGAGTTCCTTAGACCTATCTTCTTGTAGCGCTTTAACAGATTTTAATGCGCGATTCTGTAGTTTAACCTTCTTGAATATGCAAAATGGAAACAACACAAATGTGACTGATTTTGATCTTCGAAATAGTAGTTCAGCTACTTGTGTATTGGTGGATGACGCTTCTTACAGCACTACAAATTGGACACAAGTTTCTTCAAGTACGAGTTTTAGTGATACGTATTGTCGTTATACCACAATCCCGGATGCTAATTTTGAAGCTGAGCTAGAAACGTTGGGCTATGATGACATTTCTGGCGATGGACAAGTACCAACAGCATTAATTGAGGTGGTTACGAGTTTAGATGTTCGTTCGTTAAACATCTCAGACTTGACAGGAATAGAAGATTTTGCTGCGTTGGAAGAGTTGTATTGTTCTGATAATAACCTCACTTCTCTGGATGTATCTACTCTTACGAATATTATTAGATTATGGGGACTCGCTAATAATCTAACAACCTTAGACCTTTCCAACAATACAGCACTCACCGACATCCGAGTTGAACAAAATGCACTTACAGAAGTCAATCTAAGCAACCTAGCCAACTTGACCATCTTACAAATAGACCAAAACGAGCTGACTGCACTTGATGTAAGTGATTCTCCTTTAATTACGAGATTTAGAGCGTATAACAATAATATTATAACTATTGATGTATCAAACAATCCTGCAATACAAGAGTTGAGAGTTTCTGGAAATGCGTTGATTTCTTTAAATATTCAAAATGGGAATAATACAAATATTAGCACTTTTGCTGCTGACAGTAATGAATTCCTAACCTGTATTTTGGTAGATGATGCTTCGTATAGTACCACAAACTGGACAGGCATTGATGCACAAACTAGCTTTAGCGATACTTCCTGTGCTATTGACTACACGGCGATTCCTGATGCTAATTTTGAAACTGCTTTGGAAGCCTTAGGCTATGATGATATTTCGGGTGATAATCAAATCCCAACCGCGTATGCAGAAGCAATTACAACATTGGATGTCAGTAGTTCTAGCATTGCCGATTTAACAGGAATTGAAGATTTTGTAGCGTTGGTTGATTTGGATGCAGAATCAAATAACTTAACCTCACTAGACCTAAGTACTAACACTCTTTTAGAGACTGTAGACATAGATTCGAATGAACTTACCACACTTACCTTACCAACAAACGGAAGTTTGCTCACATTTAGTAGTAATTTTAATGAAAATTTAACTACCATAGATTTTAGTGGAAATGTCAATTTGCAAACCATTCAATCTATTAACAGTGGACTCACTAGCGTAAATCTTACGGGATTAAGTGCATTAACTTCTTTAGGACTCAACGGAAACAGTATAAGCTCTTTAGACATATCTGACGCTACAAGCTTAGAAACTTTTGTCATTGAGGATAACGTATTGGCCAGCATAGACTTGTCAAATAATACCAATCTAACATACATAAATCTAGTATCAAATGCATTAAGTAGTCTGGATATAAGGAATCAGTCAGCAATAGAGTACTTGCTTTTTTCTAACAATACTATTGCTTCGATTGATGTTTCTGGTCAGCCAAATTTGTTGTGGTTATATGCGAGCAATAACCTCTTAACAACCATTGATGTTTCTACAAACACACTACTCGAAAAATTTTGGATTACAGATAATCAATTAACAAGTTTGGATATTACTACAAATACAGCGCTGGAAGAATTTGCCTGTTACAACAATGCTATTACTTCACTTGATGCATCTGCCAATACGGCTTTGGAGTGGTTTTTAGTAAATGATAATGCGTTGACAAGTGTCAATCTTCAAAATGGAAACAACACAAACATCTTGCTTTTTGCAGCGAACAATAATCCAGATTTAACATGTTTCGTAGTAGACGATGCAACATATAGTACCACCAATTGGACAAGTATTAATGACACATCAAGTTATACAGAAACTACATGTGCAGAAGACTACACAATAGCTATCGATGTATTCCTACAAGGTGCCGCCTTAAATCCAAACACAGGAGAAGAAAACCTTATGCGAGACGATTTGCGTATAGCAGGACTAATTCCGACCACAAGTCCATACAGTGACGGATTAACTTGTGAATCAACCGTCTTTGATGTTACTGGCGATGATGCAATTGTCGATTGGGTATTTGTGGAATTACGTGATCCAACAGATACTACCGTTATCAATCATTCTAGGTCTGCACTACTACAACGCGATGGAGATGTAGTGGATGTAGATGGTGTTTCAGATTTAGTATTCGCATTGGATACTGAAGACCATTACATTGCTGTAAATCACAGAAATCATTTAGGCATTATGACCATAAGTGCGGTAACGATGGTAAGTGGACCTGTAAACAATATCAATTTTACAGATACAAGCTTAAATATCACTTACGGAAGCGACGCGCAAACCACTTCAGGAATGCCAGATGGTGTCTATGGGTTATGGTGTGGAGATGCCAACGAAGATTCAGGAGTGCAATACTCAGGAACAAGTCCAGATACGCCAAACATACTGTCGGAAATACTCAACGATGCAGGAAACTTTTTGAGTTTTCCAACGTATAGTGTGACAGGCTACAGTGTAAATGATGTGAATATGGACGGAATTATTCAGTATTCTGGAACGGAACCTGATACACCTTATATCTTACAAAATGTATTGGCACATCCGAGCAATTTCTTGAGTTTTAGCACGTATCAAATCACAGAGCAAATTCCACAAGGAACAGATTAAGTGTTTTATACCAAATTCGATAAAAAAGAGGCTGTTTAAAAAGTCTTTGCAAGCGTCATTCTGAGCTTGATACTGAATCAAGTTCAGCACAGGCTTCAGAATCTCATCACATTGATTATCAACTGTTATGAGAAACCGAATCAAGTTTGGTTTGACGAAATCTGTACTTTTTAGACAGCCTCTTTCATTCATTAGTTATTCCAAAGTCTATGCTGCCCAGTGATAGACGATAACTAACTCCTACAAAATTATTCTTTCAATAGTTTGATCGTTTTTTGTGCGTTTTCAGAATAGAGTTTTAACATATATACGCCACTTGGCAAGCTATTCACAGTAATGGCTGTGAGATTGTTTTTTGTAGAAAGGACCAATTGTCCATTCAAATTGTGGATTTCTGCTTTGATCAAGTCTATATTTGTATTTGTGATGTGAATGATGTCTTTAACAGGATTTGGATAGACGGAAATATCTGTGAGTTCATTTGGTTCCTCTACAGAAAGTGTAGAAAAGTCAAAGGAAGATATGCCCGAAACGGCTGCGGCATTCGGATCAACGACGTTGACAAATTCTGCCATGCTATTGTCTATCATATCCGCTTGCATAAAACTTTTCAACGGATTGATGGTCGTCGCTAAAGCAGAATTATTCTCCAAAATATACATAGTTCCCGAAGTTGGCGCTCCGTTCACCTGAATGGTTACAATATTAGAAGTAGTTCCCACAGATGGCGCCGATAAAGCGATAGGACTGCCCAAGGTTTCTGTAACTAAATAGCCGTCAATCGTAGCTTGACTAATTGTACCTCCATCAAAGAAGGTTGCCGAAGCGGCTCCACCTAACGAAGAAGTAATGCTAGCGGTAACACCATCTGGTAGGATGATGGTGAAACCGTAGCTTTGCACCGAGGTAGGGAAGTTGTTTGTGCTAGTATTCGGCACAGCACCAATGGTATAATTGTAAGCACCATTGTCAATTAATGTGTAGGTATAACCATCCTGTGCTTTTGCCTGAAATGTACATACTACAAGAATGGCTATGATAATTTTAATTAGTGTTGTTTGCATGATAAATACCCTTCTATTTTTGAATTATTCGTTTGTTGTTGTTATATTTTCTGGTAATTGCTCTCTGATTTGATACGTACTAAAGTTTAAGAAATTCTCAGGATGCGCGAGTACATTTTGCAAGATGAATGGCGTATCCGGATTGGTTCCAGAATACTGTATGATTCCGTCCATATTGACATCGTTTGTATTGTATTCCGTGATGCTGTAGGTTGGGAAGTTCAAGAAGTTTCCAGCATCGTTCAAAATAGTTGCCAATACATCTGGCGTATCTGGATCGGTTCCTGAGTATTGTACTATGGTATCTCCATTCGCATTTCCGCACCACATTCCGTAGATTCCGGTTGGCATTCCGAAATCTGTTTGCGAATTGCTTCCAAAGATGACAGCATTGTTGAAATTTTTAAAGTTTATCGTAGTGGTCGTTCCTACGTTAAATGTGGCAGCATTGGCACTCATGATTCCCATGTGATTTCTATGCTTGATGGCTACATAATATGTATTATCAACTGTAGCAAAATCTAGTGCAGATATTCCATCTGTAGCCACGATATCGCCATCGCGTTGTAGTAGGGCAGAGAGCGCATCAGAAATTACCGTATTGTCGGAAGCATCACGTAATTCTACCCAAATCCAATCGACAATAGCATCATCGCCAGTGATATCAAATACAGTTGCCTCACAGGTATTTCCATCTCCATACGGACTTGTGGTTGGAATGAATCCTGCCACACGTAAATCGTCTCGCATCAGCGTTTCTTCACCCGAATTCGGATTTAAAGCAGCACCTTGTAAATAGACTTTAATATCTATTGTAAATTCCTTGAAACAGGCAATATTGCTGAAGCTCGTTTGCGAGTCAATAGTTGTCCAATTGGTTAGACTGTATAAGGCATCATCAACAAGAATACAAGTCAAATTTGAGTTTGAAGTCGCTGCAAAACTTGTGATGCTGGTATTGTTGCCATTTTTTATATTCAAGTTTGTTAGATTGTTATTTCGCACATCAACTTCTATAAGTGCCGTATTATTGGATAAGTCTAGTGTGGTGAGACCATTTCCTCTAAGATTTACTTCTTGTAAAAGTATATTAGTTGAAACATCTATGCTTGTTAAGAGATTTCCAAACAAGTCAAGCTCAATCAATGCGGTCATATCACTTAGGTTAAGGCTAGATAATTGATTAGACCATAGAGATAAAACTTCAAGCAGATTTAATCCTGTACCGTTAAAACTGCTGATTGTATTTTGACTTGCATTTACAAATCGTAAGGCTGTATTGTTTGACAGGTCTAACGCTGTCAATTGATTCTGATCGCACCATAAAAATGTCAGATTTGTTAGCGCAGAAAGATCAATTGTCGTTACTAAATTATTAGTGCAGCGTAAGGTTCCTAATGCGGTAAAGTCTTCGATTCCTTTGAGATCTGCAATGGATTGTCCCTGAATATCTAACGAAGTAATATTTTCAATCAAAGCCGTAGGCACTTGTCCGTCCGCAGAAATGTCATCATAGCCCAAGGCTTCTAAAGCGGCTTCAAAGTTGGCATCAGGAATTGCCGTATAACGACAGTAGGTATCACTAAAACTTGTTGTAGCATTAATACCACCAGTCCAATTAGCCGTACTGTAGGCAACATCGTCTACTAAAATGCAGGTTAAATTTGGGTTTCCGAAGGCTCCAAACAGTGTAATATTTGTGTTTGCTCCGTTTTGTATGTTTACATATTCTAGTTGATTATTTTCCATACGTACTTCTAGTAACGATGTATTGTTGGACAAGTCTATAGAGGTAATATTATTATTATTCACTCTAAATCGTTCAATTAGCGGATTATTGCTCACATCTATTGTCGTGAGTTGATTGTTATTGATTTGTAAAATTTTCAAATCTGGCTGATTGCTTAGGTCTATAGTCGTAATAGCATTTACTTCTATTCGTAAGTCATTTATTAATGGATTGTTGGTAATATCTAATGCGGTTAGGTTATTGCCAACCGTATTTAAATTTGTCAATGCCGTATTTTGCGAGATATCCATAGTGATTAAGAAATTATCTCGAACGTTGAGGTTTTCAAGCATTGCAAAATCTTCGATTCCTGTAAGATCAGAAATGTTAGTATTATTTACATCTAAGACAGTTACGGTTTCTATGAGTACAGTTGGTACCTGTCCATCGTTTGAAATATCATCATAACCCAAAGCTTCTAAAGCGGCTTCGAAATTAGTGTCTGGTATGGCTGTGTAGCGGCAATAGGTGTCACTAAAAGTTGTTTGTGGATCTAGTTGAACTATTGTAAAAGGCATAGAGATAAACGTATCACCACTATCTATTAAAATACAGGTAAGATCTGGATTTTGAGTAGCATTAAAATGTGGAATATTTTGCGATATATTGTTCTGAAAGCTTATAAATGTAAGTTGGTTGTTTTGAAGGTTGATATTATCTATAACTAGATTGTTAGATAAGTCAAGCATTTCTATCTGGTTATTTGGAAGCTCTAGGTATTCTAAGGCAATATTGGTGGATAGGTCAATACTTGAAAGATTAGCATTTGAAAGATCAAGATCATCCAATAGTATGCATCCTGTCAAGTTTATATTCTCTAATGGAGTATTATCACCTCTAACTCTTTCCAGTAATGGATTGTTTGATAAGTCGATAGTGATTATATTTGAAGCTGTAAAGAAAAGTTTTCTCAGATTCGGACTGTTGCTAACATCCAAACTTGTAACGCTAGTATAGACTACTGATAATTCTTCTAATGCGATAAAATCTTCGATTCCTGTTACATCAGTGATTCCAGATCCAGTTATCTCTATGTCTGTTACTGTTTCTATTAACGCAGTTGGCACTTGTCCGTCGTTAGGAATATCATCATAGCCCAATTCTTCAAGTTCATTTTCAAAATTTATATCTGGCGTAAGCGTGTAGCGACAATAGGTATCGCTAAAAGTGGTTTGTGCATCAATGCTTGTCCAATTGGTGGTGCTATAGGCGGCATCATCTACTTGAACACAGGTCAGTTGAGAATTTCCTTGGATATCAAAGGTTATAATATTCGTATTGTTTCCATTTTGTACGTTGAGACTTGATAAATTACAGTTTACACAGGTTAAATTTCGTAAAGCTGTATTTGTAGATAAATCAAGTGAAGTAACGGGATTATTATCTAAAATTAAGTTTCTTAAACTTGTAAAACCGGTAACATCAATACTAGAAAGATTGTTATCTGGTATAAAAATTTCTTGACAAATTGTATTCGTGCCAAAATCAATACTACTGATATTGTTATTAGCACCAGATATAGCCAATAGTGATGTATTATTTGACACATCCAGTGAGGTAAGATTATTGTTAGCAATAAAAAGTACATCCAAACCTGCAAAATCTTCAATACCTGTTAAGTCGGAAATATTTTTGTTAGCGATGTCTAAGATGCTTACTGTTTCAATAAGCGCTGTTGGGACTTGTCCATCGTTTGGAATATCGTCATACGAACTTAAAGCCGCTTCAAAATTAGCATCTGGAATTGCAGTATACCTACAGTAATCTGTGGATGTAAAACTTGCCGTTGCATCAACATTGGTAAAGTTTGTTCCCGCGAAAGCGGCATCATCTACCAAAATACAGGTTAAATTGGAATTATTTGTGGCGTTAAAGTTGGTGAAATTTGTGTTGTTTCCATTGCGAACATCTAGAGACGTTAACTGACTTGCACTACAATTTAAATCAATCAATGCGGTAAGGTTGCTCACATCAAGGGATGTTAAGCCAGTATTATTACAGTACAGTGTTATCAAACTTGTATTTGTAGAAACGTCTAAAGCAGTATAGCCATTAAAACGACCAATGAATTCTTCTAATGCTGTTAAACCAGTCAGATTTATAGAGTTAATTCCGTTGGCTTCACAATTAACTTTGATCAAGTTGATATTTGCGCTAAGATCTAGGATGTCGATAGAATTTCCAGTAACATTCAATTCTTCTAAGGCAGCAAAATCTTGAATTCCCGTCAAATCTGCTACACCGATGTTAATCATTTCTAGGTTTACTATGTTTTCAATCAATGCGGTAGGTACTTGTCCGTCACCCGAAATATCATCATAACCGTAAAAATCTAAGGCATTTTCAAAAAAAGCATCCGGAATGGTTGTGTAGCGACAGTATCCTGTTTCTGTAAAATTGGTTTGTGCGTCTATTTCATCCCAATTGGCAGTACTGTATGCCGCATCATCCACAGACACACAAGTCAGATTGGGATTAAACTGTACATTGAATTTTGTAATAATCGTATTGTTTCCATTTCTAACATTTACCGATTCTAAATTATTGGATGCAAGCCCAATTTCTACTAAAGCTGAATTCAGGCTTAGATCCATTTCCATTAAACTATTATTTGCGGCAAATAGATTTACAAGGTTCACATTATTGCTTAGGTCTAAATCGGTAACTTGATTGTTTGATATTCCAAAATTGATAAGATTCGGATTGTTAGAAATATCAATTCCTGTTAATAAATTATCCTGTACCCACAAGGATGTCAAATTAACATTATTGGACACATCGATGCTAGTAAGATTATTAAATGTTAGAAAAAGTAGTCGAAGATTGGTGTTGGCTGAAACATCAATACTGCTAATACCATTAGACCTTGCATATAGGATGCGTAAGGCAGTGTTGTTGGATAAATCTACGGTCAACACTGAGTTAGCATCATAGTTTAGCACTTCGATTGCTACAAAGTCTTCTATACCTGTAAGATTAGAAATATTGCTACTCTGTACATCTAAATCAATGACACTTTCAATAAGCGCTGTTGGCACTTGTCCATCGCCCGAAATATCATCATAGCCTAAATTTTCTAAAGCTGCTTCAAAATTAGCATCTGGAATCGCAGTATAGCGACAGTAATCTGTTTCTGAAAAGTTGGTTTGTGGATCAATGTTTATCCAGTTTGCGGTGCTGTAGGCTGCATCATCCACAAAAACACAGGTTAAATTTGGATTACTAAAGGCTCTAAAAGAAGTCAAATTGGTATTTCCGCCACTGCGCATGTCTAGTACTTCCAAATTGTTAAACTGTAAAGTAAGTTCCCTAATTGAAGGATTGTTTGTCAGATCGAGTGTAGTAAGATTGTTTTCAGAAAGTCGGCATCGTATCAACAACGGATTTGCACTCAAATCGATAGCACTTAGATCATTTTCATTAAGCTGTAGAAACGTTAAGTTTGGTTGATTGGTCAAATCTATACTCGCAAGGTTATTTTCCTCAACTCTGATATCTTCTAACAAAATATTATTTGTAATATCTAAAGTAGTCAATCTGTTATCAACCGCTCGTAAGAACTTTAGATTGACATTGTTTGAAATGTCTAAACTGGAAATGATATTGTCATTTACGTTTAAGGTTTCAAGCGCGGTAAAATCTTCAATACCCACAATACTGCTGATGCCTGATTCCCTAACATCTAAACTTGTAACAACTTCAATTAAATAGGTTGGTACTTGACCGTCATTAGGAATATCATCATAGTCCAATGCAGTGAGTGCTGCTTCAAAATTGGCATCGGGAATGGCAGTGTAGCAACTCGTTTGTCTAAATTCAGTTTGAGCATCAATATTTGTAAAGTTTGCAGTAGCAAAAGCAGGATCATCTACAACGATGCAGCGTAAGTTTGTATTGTTTCTAGCATCAAAACTGATAAAATTGCTGTTGTTACCGTTGGCAATATTTAAGCTGATCAATTGATTGCCACTTACGTCCAAAAGTGTTAATGCTGTTAGCGATGATACATCTAAACTTATAAAATTAGCACCGTCAAAATCTATAGTTGAAAGGTTTGTTAAGTTTCCAAATGTGATAGAAGACAGGTTTGTTTGATTGGCGAATAAGAGTTCTAACAGAATATTAGTGCTCAAATCTAACGTCGTTAGCGCGGAACAATCTTCCACTATGAGTTGTTTCAATTGTGTATTCCCTGATAGGTCTAAACTCGTCAAAGCGATGTTGGATTGCGCGTCTAAAATTTCAAGATTTGTGAGCGTAGTTAGTGATATAGTTGTTAAATTATTATTTGAAACATCTAATTCCGTTAAGGCAACAAAATCTTCAATTCCAGTAAGATCTGAAATATTGGTTCCTCTTATATCTAGTTCTGTCAGGTTTTCAATTAAGTCCGTAGGAACTTGTCCATCATTGGAAATATCGTCATAGCCTAACACTTCTAAAGCTGCTTCAAAATTAGTATCAGGAATCGCAGTATAGCCGCAATATTGTGTGGTGGTGAAGTTTGTTTGACTGTCGTTATACACAGTTGCGGTTGTCAATACATTTAAATCATCCAATAAAACACATTCTAAATTTGAGTTGAAACGGATTTCGAGCAAGGTAATAGCGGCATTGTTTCCATTTTGTAAGTTTAAATAGCTCAAATCATTCAAACTTATGTTCATAGAACTTACCGCAGGATTGGTAGATAAGTCCAAACTGGTCAACGAGTTAAACTGTAATGTTAATTGAAACAAATTTGTCAGCCCCGTAAGATTTAAGTTGTGAATGTTACAGTGCATTGCAATTAATACTTGTAGTTGTGTATTATTACTGAGGTCTACCGTATTGATGTTATTCCCAGTAATCGTAAGATCTATGAGTGCTTCAAAGTCTGCTATTCCTGTTAAATCAGTGATAGAAGCGTTTTGAACATTCAAATTCGTAACCTCTTCAATTAATGCGGTTGGTACTTGTCCGTCGTTTGGCGTATCATCATAGCCCAACGTGTTGAGTGCGGACTCAAAATTAGCATCCGGAATCGCAGTATAACGGCAATACGTCTCTGTAGTAAACCCTGTTTGACTGTCAAATAAGACATTCGGATTGTTGAGTATATTAATATCGTCTATTAAAACACAATATAAATTTGGATTGGAGCGTACATCTAGCTGACTGATCGCGCCACTATTGCCATTTTTTAAATTTAAACTTTCCAAATTATTATTACTAAGGTCAATTTCATTGAGTAACATAATCGTCGTAAGATCCAAACTTGTGAGTGCATTGTTTGTCAATTGTAATCGCATTAAGTTTGGTAAGCCAGCAACATTGAGCGTTTGAAGATTGCAATTTTGTGCTTCTAAATTTTGTAAAAATGTATTGTTAGTCAAGTCCAATTGTTGTATCGGATTGTTGGCAACAGTCAAAACCATCAATTCTGTAAAAGCTTCAATTCCTGTGAGGTCTTGTATAGAAGCGTTCTGAACACTTAAATTTTGTACTCTAAAAATCAATCCTGTAGGTACTTGTCCATCATTTGGAATATCGTCATACTGATTTAACGCCGCTTCAAAATTAGCATCTGGAATAGCTGTATAACAACCTGTTTCCGTGAAAAGAGTAAAAGGATTTTCAGTGGAAAAATTTGCTTCTGCAAAATCAGCATCATCTACAAGTATACAGAAGAGATCAGGATTCGTATCAACATTTAGGTTTGCAATATTGTTGGTATTTCCATTTTTAAGATTGAGAATGGTTAATCTATTATCTTCTACGTTCAGCGTGTTGAGATTGGATAGCGTACTTGCGTCTAATTCCGTGAGTTGATTATCATTTAAAAACACTTGTGACAAATTGGTGTTGTTCGTCAAATCGATACTCGTAAAGTTTCCATTCGTAATCGCTAAGGTTAGTAATTGACTGTTGTTGCTAAGATCTATACTCACAATAGAATTATTCTGCAACCAAAGTTCTATCAAATTTGTGTTATTACTCAAGTCTAAAGTATTGAGATTGTTATCGTCTAACTGTAACTGATTCAGATCGGTATGCGTAGAAACATCGAGTGAACCCAATCCATTATTCTTAGCTTCTAGGCTAAACAGATTGGAAATTCCAGTAAGGTCAAGATTGATTATGGAATTATCGTTTATATTTAAAAACTGTAAATCTCTAAACGCTTCAATCCCTGTTAAATCAGAAATATTTTCGTTACTAATATCTAAATCTATAATGGTTTCGATATCGGCAGTGAGCACTTGACCATCATTCGGAATGTTATCATATCCTAACATATCCAAAGCTCTTTCAAAATTGGAGTCAGGAATGGACGTGTAGGTTTGCGAATAGCCCAAGTGGGTAAAAAATACGAATAGAAGCAGCAGTAGTAATTTATTTTTCATATGCCATCAATTTTTAAAAAGGAACTCGTGAGCGTCACTTTTTTAGGTTACTAAGTTTTTCTTTCAGTTGGTTTAATTCTTTCAAATGACTTTTTAAAAATGCATGTTGACATTTGAGCATTTCCATGCTCGATATTTTTTCGTCAACATTTTTTTGATCAGAATTTTTAGCCATGATTCAAATGAATTAATAGGTCGTTGGCATTTGTATGTGATGCCTTCCACTATTGATTCAAATGTATAATAGGAAAGTGTAGTTTACCCTAAACTGATAGGTAACAAATCAGGTAACAAAATGTTAAATAATTGATTTACAATGCATTAATGTAATCATCGAGTCCTTGCTCTTCTGCTAAGTTGAGCTTCTTTTTGATACGGATGCGCGACATTTTTACGGCATCTATAGAAGTATTTCTTAAATTGGCGATTTCTTTTCGGCTTAATCCGATACGTGCTAACGAACAAATTTCGATATCCGTTTTACTGAGTTCCGGATGTAATTCTTTCAGTTTTTTGATGAATTCAAAATTGACTTGTTCAATATTTTGTTTGATGAGTAAGAGCTTTGTATTGTCTGCTTTATTCGCTTTTAAATCGGCAATAATACTTTTTAACGTGATGCCTTCTTTTTCATTTGAAAGCTTCTGCAGATTTTCCGCAATACGTTCTTTCGATTTGATATGTTGAATGGTTTCCGTCAATAATTCATTAATCTCTTCGGTTTTTGTAGCAACTTTATTATTAAGTAGAATATTTTGGTAGGCTTGTTCTTTTATTTTTTGACGATTTCGTAAATAAAAGAAGGCAATGATAATAATAGTAATGATGGAAATTAGAATGATGACTACAATCAAATTATTTCGTCTCGTGGTTTCTATTTGCAATTGCTGAATTTCTGCGTCTTGTTCTAACAATTCTATTTGCTTTCGTTCGGCTTCAAATTGCGATTGATAATATAAAAATCGATTCTCCTTTTGTGCGCTGTTAACGGAGTCTATCAATTTTGTATTGTAGTCTTTCAATTCAATCGCTTTTACATATTGACCTTTTTTCGTGTAGATATTTGCCAATTTCGCTCTGGCTTTTATTTGTGTACTCAAACGATTTGTGTTCTTAAATGCCATCAATGCTTCTAAAACAGGCACTAATTTTTCTTCATCCTCCATTAATTCATAATAGACTGCTTTGGCACCTAGGATATCACTTTCCATATATGTTGAAATCTCTTTGTTTTCTGAAATTTGCAATACAGAGTCCATCAATTTGTTTGCAGTTGCGATATTTTTTTTTGCACAGGCAAGATATAATTTGTGAAGAATTGCAAATGATTTAAAATACTCTTTTGCAGCAGGATTATTGTCTATATCGGCTACTACGATCAAAAAATCATCAATATTCGCCTTCATACTATCATAATCACCTATTTTATAATAATCAAGAAAATTTTGACCAATAATTTGCGCTTGCGCCATAGCATTATTCGCCTGTTTTGCTCTTTGAAGGAGCCGTTTCCGCTCTTCCAAGCTTTTTTCTACAAAACCATTTCTACTGTAGAGGTCTGTCATTTCTGAACTAACGATCATCGCATATTGATTATCGCCCAACACTTCATACATACCTACAGCCTTGTTGAAGTTGGTAACAGCGTTTAAAAAATCATTTTTGTTAGCATGCGCTTGCCCGCAATAATAATAAGCATCAGCTGCAAAAATAGAATCGCCACTCTGCATGAATAATTCTTGGGCGCCGTTGTAATCTTCAATCGCATCCTCATAGTTTTCATCATTAAAATAAACGCCTGCTCGTTTTAATAAAAGATGTGCTTCAGAACTCTCTTTTGTAAAGAATGGCTTAAACTTAAGAAGCGAATCGCACAATTTTTTAGCGGTATCTAATTGTACGTTGTCGATGTAGTATTGAATTAAAAATCTGGAGTTGGAAGCAATCAAATCATATTCTTCCAAATCTTTTGCAAGTGCAAGATATTTTTTAAAATAGATTTCCTGCTCATCATTACCGTTTTTAGCTAATTGTATCGCTAAATCGCCTAACGTAGAAAGTCTATCTTTTTTATTTGCTGTTTTGTTTAAAACAGTCTTCAACGAATCGATATCATATTGTGAAAATCCACTAATCGTACAGAACAGACTAAGAACAAAAACTACCTTTTTTAGCATACTTCAATTTTTGACAAAATAAGAAAAAAATGAGGAATCAAAAAGGTAACAAATAGGTAACATTTTGCTAAAAAACTAGTAGTAGACTACGATTCAGTATATTTTGTAAGTGAATGAGCACGCTGCTAAAAGTTTTTTCATTCTACAGTAGAATGGATACTAATTTGATATAGATTCTGTTGAGTTTTAAGCACAATCCCATCAATCATTTTTCAGCTTGTTTCAACTGCTGTTTTAAATATCCGAAACTTCCATCAATGGTTAAAAATAGATCTTCTTCTGGCACCAAATTAGGCACAATTTCTACCGCTAAAAGCATATCTTTGGGTTGTTCTCGCAGTCCTACTAAGATGACTTCAATACCTTTTGCGCGCAAATCGAAAATAATTTCTTCCAACGTATACAAACCGGATTGATCCATGTAGGGTACTCTGTCCATTCGAAAAATAACCGCTTTTACATCTTCTGGCAACAGCTTAATTTGATCTTTAAAATACGAGGTAAATCCGAAGAATAACGGTCCGTACAAGTGCTTAATGATGACTTTATCCTTATATTCCTCATAAAATTCCAATTCGTCTTGCCAAGGTTTCGAGCCGTCAATATCTTCAATATCTCCAACTTCCAATCCTTTTTCGCTAATATCTCCCGACTTCTTCATAAACAACAAACATGCCAACGCAATTCCGATTCCCACAGCTTGAATCAAACTTCCAAACGTAGTAATCAACAATACCAATACTAACACTATAGCGTCGGCTCTTGGGACTTTTAATAAGTGTTTCAATCCTTTAAAATCGACAATTTTAAATCCAATCGGGATCAGCAATCCAGCCAATACACACAATGGAATATGTGCTGCCAATTGTCCCAATCCGAGCAAAACAGTCAACAAAAAGATTCCGTGAATAATTCCTGACAATCTCGTTTTTCCACCGGCATTGATGTTGACAACTGTTCCTTTGGTAGCACCAGCACCTGGAATTCCACCAATAATCGCGGCAAGCATATTTCCAATACCTTGTCCAATGAGTTCTCGATTGCTATTGTGTTTGGTTTTGGTCATATTATCAGCAATTACAGAAGTTAATAACGAATCAATACTTCCCAAAACGGCTAAAACGACTGCGTATTCTATAATCGTAGCATACACACTCACGTCTACACTCAAAATAGTGCCGAATTGAAGCGTAGGCAATCCAGAAGGAATTTCACCAATCAGTGGTACTTCCATTTTTGTAAAATAGGCAATCAGTGTCGCCACAATCAACGCCACCAACGCACTTGGAACTGCCTTCGTGACTTTTGGAAAAACATAATACACCACAATGGTAATCGCACCCAACAAAATGGCTTCCAGATTGGCGTCTGTAAACAAACTCGGAAAATTTTGAATCACCGCAATGGTAGATTTCGAAGAAGCCATTCCCACAAAAGGGAAAATTTGTAGAATCACAATAATCAATCCGACGCCACTCATAAACCCAGAGATGACGGGATAGGGAAAGTATTTTACATAACTCGCAATATTCAAAAAGCCAAAAATGACTTGTAACAATCCGCCCAATAAAAAAGTTGCCAAAATAATACTCATACCATCGTCCAAACTTCCATTCATCTGAATGGCAGCCGCAACCAAGGCTGCAGAAACGACTGTCATCGGACCTGTAGGACCGCTAGCTTGTGTTTCCGTTCCGCCAAAAAGCGCCGCAAAAATACCCACGGCAATCGCGCCGTATAAACCTGCCGTAGCGCCCATTCCGGATTGTACTCCGAACGCCAAAGCTAGTGGTAATGCTACAACACCGGCTACGAGTCCGCCTGTAAAATCGCCTTTTAAATTTTTAACGTCATAAAATTTTTTCAGCATAATAGTCTTTTTTTGGTTGAATGACTTTTTTAATATTACAAAATAAAGAAGAAACACTTTATTGTCCAAAACTACTAATTCTACAACTCAAAAAGAAAAATAATAGAAGCTTTTCAAAAAAACATGAAACAAAATCAACAACAGAAGACCAAGAAAAAGAAAGGTAAAATAGTCAAAATCAAAAGTCCAACAGCTTCCACACTGAGCTTGCCGAAGTGAAGTAGTATAAAAGATTCCCACTAACGCGAAAAAAGTCTAACAGCGAAGCAGTCTAAGAGATTCCTGCCAACGCGGGAACAAGTCCAACAGCGGAGCAGTCTAAAAAGATTCCCGCCAACGCGAGAACAAGTCTAACAGCGAAGCGGTCTAAAATCTAACAGCAAAGCGATCTAACAATCTAATTCTATATTTTCGTACATTCACACAAAAATCTACTATGCGCATTACCAAAACTATTGAAACTATTTTTCAGCGTTATTTGCCTTCACCCTTTACCATTGCGGTTTTATTGACGTTGTTGACCATTGTTTTGGCAACGTTTTTTACACAACCTGCAGAAGCTTCTACCTTTGATCATTTGGTCAATGTCTTATCTTTTTGGGAAGATGGCATTTGGAATTCGGGTTTGTTGGTGTTTGCCTATCAAATGATGTTGATTTTGGTACTCGGACATGTGTTGGTATTGAGCAAACCGATGAATTCGTTGATTCTCACACTCACAAGATCCGTCACCAATACAACCAATGCAGTAGTTTTAGTAAGTCTCACCACCATGATTGTTGCCTTTTTCAATTGGGGATTGGGCTTGATTTTTGGCGCGATCCTAGCACGGAAAGTGGGCGAGCGTGCGCAAGAAAACAACATTCCGATCAATTATCCATTAGTAGGCGCAGCAGGATATGTGGGATTAATGGTTTGGCACGGCGGTATCAGTGGTTCGGCACCTTCAAAAGTAGCAGAACAAGGACATTTGTTGGAAATGATGAATGGTGTGTTGACAGTTGATCAGTATGGAAAAGTTCCAGAAGTAATCACATCCAGTAGTACGATTTTTAGTTGGAGTAATTTAATTTTATTTGGGATTTTACTAATCTTAATTCCTTTTGTGTTAAGTCTACTTGCCAAAAAAGCCACGCCAACCAAGTTGAATTTACCAACATATCAATTCGATAAAAAAAGTAAAGAAACAATAGAAGGCGCTGAAAAGTTAGATCATTCTTCTGCGATTGCCATTGGGTTTGGCGTACTCTTATTGATTGTCTTTTTTATTCAATATGCAAAAAATTTAAGTGCACTTTCTAGCATAAAAATTTCACCCAATATGCTTAACTTTTTCATGTTAGGTTTGGCCATTGTATTGCATGGAAATTTCAAAAGTTTTCTCAATGCCGTTGAAGAAGCCATCAAAGGAACTTCGGGAATTCTAATTCAATTTCCGTTATATTTCGGAATCATGGGCATTATGAAAAGTTCAGGAATGGTCGGAATGATCTCAGAAGGTTTTGTCGCCGTGGCAAATGAAACAACCTTACCAATCTATACATTTTTCAGTGCAGGATTGGTGAATATCTTTGTGCCAAGCGGCGGAGGACAATGGGCAGTACAAGGTCCAATCGTAATTCAATCGGCTATTGAATTGAATGTTCCACTCCAAAAAGCGGTCATGGCATTGTCCTATGGCGATCAAATTACAAACATGTTACAACCGTTTTGGGCGTTGCCATTATTAGGTATTACACGCTTAAAAGCCAAAGAAATATTACCCTACACGATTATTTTAATGTTGGTTGGAATTGTAGTGTATATTTTAGGCTTATTATTGCTCTAAATAAAATAAGTCCCGATGAAACGGGACTTAATATTGTGGTTTTAGGCTTTAGTCTTTCAACACTAATTCAAAAAGCAATGATGAAAAATAAATGTTTAGATGTCTCAAGACTAATTACAAAATTGGCGAAAAAATACTAAAAATCAAAGAATTACCTTTTCTTTTATTGTGTAAAGCCTCAGAAATGACCATTATATGTATTTTTTAACAGATAAAATTGCCTTTCCACCAGTTTCAGAAACCTCGCCAGAAGGCATTTTGGCCGTTGGTGGTGATCTGAAACCTGAGCGTTTATTACTAGCGTATAAAAACGGAATCTTTCCATGGTATAGCGAATACGATCCAATTATTTGGTGGTCACCAGATCCAAGAATGGTCTTATTTCCCGACGATTTACGCGTATCCAAAAGCATGAAACAATTGCTGAGACGCGAAACGTTTACTGTCACTTTCAATTCCGCTTTCGAACAAGTCATTCGTGCCTGCGCTACCATACATCGTCCCGGACAGGACGATACTTGGATTACCAATGAAATGGAGGAAGCGTATATTAAATTGTTTGAAATGGGCTATATCACTTCCGTAGAAGTGTGGCGTGATGGCAACTTAGTCGGTGGCGCGTATGGCGTGGATTTAGGACATGTTTTCTGTGGAGAAAGTATGTTTGCGCATGAAAGCAACGCGAGTAAATTTGGCTTTATTCATTTGGTAAAACGACTCAAAGCGAACGGTTGTCAAATTATCGACTGTCAGATGCATACCAATCATTTGGCAAGTTTGGGTGCGTATGAAGTTCCGAGAGAGGTATTTCTGTCATATTTGTAATGATTTTATGAAAAATGATGAAAGGACGGCAATCTTTGATATGTTCATTGCGATCTCCAACTTGATTGGAGAGTAGCAATCTGTCAAAATCAAAGTAGGACTAGTCTTTGAAATGAGCATTGACACATTTTCAAATCATCAAATTGATACATTAAAAAAGCGTCAGTTCGAGTGTTTTTCACGGAGTAAAACGCAGTAAAAAATGTATCGAGAACAGCTATGATTTGTTATGGTTTATGAGTTTATAGATTTATAAGTTTAGGGATGTAAAAAATTGAATTTCAAGTTAGTTCCTACAGTTGAAGAATCATAGAAGTCAACACAAACAAAATCTCCTGCGTATCTTGATTATAATTCTCAAAACGATATTCCAAACCCGTTTGAAACTTCAACGATTTTGTCCATTGCCAACCAATCTGTGAAGTAAACCGCTGATCAATTTGTGGTGCGTCAGCTTTGACAACACTTAATAAGGATTCTACATTCGCGACAAAATACGGCTCGCCTACATCTAACTTTTCTCCTGACAAAGGGAAATCAACCGTAAATCGATAGCGAAAACGATGCACAGTATTGTCAGTAGTAATGCGTTGTTCGCTTCGGAAGCGATGTCCAAAACGGATACTATTTGGGCGATGCGCATAATTGTATTGTTGTGTGAGTCGCAATTCGTTGCTGCTGTCTTCAAAATTTTCTCGGAAACGGTACATAATACCGCCACTCAGACTGTGATTGGAGTTGAAGCTAAACGTAGAAAAATGTACAAATTGAAGCTGTCGGACCGTAAATTCAAATTCACTATCGCGATACAAGTAATTTCTAGAAACTGTTGCAAAATTCACTTTGTAACTGTCACTGACCTTATGATTGATGGCAAATTGTGGTTCAAAAAATGTCGTAAAATCGTTTTGTGAATACATCGAAAATGAACCACAAAAAAAGATAAAAATAATACAATTTCTAATATAAGATGTGATCATACGAGCTTTGGATAATAGTTCTTACCATGGTAAAATCGCCATCTTTGGTAAAAGTAATTTCGATAAAATAACGCTTCTTTTTTTCTTTGACTTCTGCAATGATTTCATAGGAAAAAGAAGTATTCAAGTCGCCAGAAAATGCTTTTTTTATAACGTTTTCTGCTTCTGTTGCAGCCGTATTGCTATACTGACGCTGTATTTTTTTAATTCGGAAGGAAATGTAATTTTTGCCCAAATGATTCTCTATTTTTTTGAGTGTTTTTGGTGGAATCTGTTTCTTTTTGATCGTGACTTCCACATCTTCCAAAATTCCTTCTTCACTAAACTCAATGCTGTATTTTTGCTTTTTAAATTTTAACTTGGTTTCGTAGCTACTTTTTAGACTGTCTTGCTCTTTGTAATATTTGAGCTTTTTGACGTTTTTGGGTAAAGTATTTTCTAAAAGTTCCAAGGCTTTTTGTGGAAACGCCTTTTGTTCAATACGCGATTCCTTTTCATGCTTGAACGATTTTTGCGCCATACAACACAATGAAAATCCTAAAAACAATACCAAAGTCCAATGTTTCATCACGACATATTTTTTATTTCTTTGTAGCGAAAGCAATCCACCAAATGATCGTTGACAATTCCAGTTGCCTGCATAAAAGCATACATGGTAGTTGAACCTATAAATTTGAATCCTTTTCTCTTTAAATCTTTGCTGATTTTGTCGGAAAGCTCTGTTTTTGCGAGAATTTCTTTGTTAGTTTTAAACGCATTCTGAATCGGTTTTCCATCTGTAAATTGCCAAATATAGTTTGAAAAACTTCCAAATTCTTCCTGTACCTTCATAAACATTTGGGCATTGTGAATAGCACTGCTGATCTTTAATTTATTTCGAATAATGCCCGTATCTTCCAACAAACTATTGTATTTTTCTGCGTTGTATTGCGCAATCTTTTGATAATCGAAATTGTCAAACGCTTTGCGGAAATTTTCACGCTTCCGCAGAATGGTAATCCAGCTCAAACCTGCTTGAAATGTCTCTAAAATCAGAAACTCAAACAGGCGATCGTCATCATATAGCGGAACGCCCCATTCTTCATCGTGATAAGCAACATACAACGAATCATTCCCTGGCCATGTACATCTTCTTTTATCGGTTAGAATCATTTTTTGGTTAGTTTTTTATTGAAAACAAAGGAAATCACAACCACTTTCCATAAATCTTTTTGGCATGAGTATTTGGTGTTAATTTTCCTTGATTCGCATCAGCCAATCCTAATTTAATAGATTGTTTTTCTTTTTCAGATACTTCTTTCCACCAATCTGTAATTTCATTTTTTCCTGAGTTCATATTCATAATTTGTAACAAAAGTTGCTTTCAGTACCTGAATCGTTTCGTAAATTTACAACGCTAAAAATAAACCACAAAAGCAGTCTCGTAAGTTTTATAAAAAACTGCGACTGAACTCGTGTAAAAACCATTTGATTATGACGGTAACAGAAACACATATAAAAGATATTATTGAAGAAAGCTTGGTAAAAGCAACCTCCTATGCAGCATATAGAACTTTAGTGTCAGATTTAGTAGCAGCAGGAAAATCGACAGGAGAATTGCAGACAGAAGCTTTGTCAAAATATTCCATGTTGAATGACAAACGTATGAAGCGTTTGGACAAAACCACAAAGTTATCAGAAGAAGCTGTTGCAGAAATCAAAGCGTATAATGGCGATGTAACGTGGTTGGTGTTGACAGAAAGTTGGTGTGGCGATGCAGCGCAAACAATGCCTGTAATCAACAAAGTAGCAGAATTGAATGATAATATTACCTTAAAGGTCGTATTACGCGATGAAAACGAAGCGTTGATGAACGAGTTTTTGACCAACGGTGGAAAATCAATTCCAAAGCTAATTGCCATTGATAATACTTCCGGAAATGTGATTGGCGATTGGGGACCAAGACCTTCTGAGGCCACAAAAATGGTGAACGATTACAAAGCAGCAAACGGAAAACTAACACCCGAATTCAAACAAGATTTACAAGTTTGGTACAATAAAGACAAAGGACAAAATACCGTTGAAGATTTATTGAGTTTAGTGTAAGACGTATTTGAACTAGCAAAATATATTTGAGAAAGGATTGGAGTAGGCTTCAGTCCTTTTTGTTTTTTGTACGAATACACAAATTATTTTTTGTTTTACTGTACGTCACTTCGATTTCAATGACAAAAGCAAGTGATTTTGATAAAATTTTTGATTCGTCATTGCGAGACGGGGTCATGGCAATCTGTCAAAATCAAAGTAGGATTAGTCTTTGAAATAAGCATTGGTACATTTTCAAATCATCAAATCGCTACATTAAAAATAAACGTCACTTCGAGTGTCCTAAACCATGTGCTGAACTTGATTCAGTATTGATTCAGGATCTATCGGAGAAGTACTTGGAAACGTCATGTTTCATATATAGCTAAATTAATATAAAATAACATAGAAGATTTGCAAAGAAAAAGTTGAAGTTCTAGGCAAAAAACGCAGGCATAGCTAGGCTACGTTGAGTATTTTTAACGAAGAAATTCAGCTTTTTATTCATAAGATT
>JBCCLH010000029.1:0-78092 GCA_039026955.1 Bacteroidota bacterium | reverse complement strand
TTAGTATTCAAGTTTTAAAAAATCTTTAATAACGACGCGCAAATGTACATTATTTATAATTAATAACTACTTTTGGTCTATCTTTTGTATAGATTGTTTAAGATAACATAACATTCAATAAATGAAAAACCTTAAATCCCTAGTAATACTGGCGTTTTTACTGGTGTTTACCCATGGTTGGGCACAGCAAAAAAAGCAGTATAAAGTGCAAACAATCGCCTTTTATAATGTAGAAAACTTGTTTGACACCGTTAATGATCCGCTGAAAGATGACGAGAAGAGTCCAATTATGGAAATTCAAGGTGATCGTTCTAAGATTTATGAAGACAAAATTTCAAAATTAGCACGTGTAATTTCCGATATAGGATACGATGTTGCCAAGACTTCCCCAGCGATTTTAGGTGTTGCTGAGATTGAAAATAAGAAAGTATTGGAAGATTTGATCAACGATCCGAGGTTGAAAGATGCTAATTATGAAATTATCCACTTCGATTCGCCTGACAAACGTGGTATTGATGTGGGAATGATTTACAAACAAGGTGTTTTTCAACCGCACAGTTTCTCAAAACACCCATTGTATATATATGATGGCGATCGACGCATTTACACAAGAGACCAATTGTTAGTTTCAGGAGTGTTAGATGGTGATGAAGTACATATTATTGTAAACCACTGGCCATCGCGTAGAGGTGGAGAAGCGAGAAGTAGACCCAAACGTGTCAAAGCAGCCGAATTGAATAAACGCATTATCGATTCACTTCAAGATATTGACAAACATGCAAAAATCTTCACCATGGGCGATATGAATGATGATCCTTTTAATGTAAGCATGAAAGACGTATTAAAAACAAAGGAGAAACGCGAAGATGCTAAAGGAAAAGATTTGTTTAACCCAATGGAAGGTATGGCACGAAACGGAAACGGAACGCTTGCTTACAGAGATGGTTGGAACTTGTTTGATCAGATTGTAATATCTGCACCTTTATTGAAGAAAGACTTTTCAGAATACCGTTATTACAAAGCGGGAATTTATAATAAAACGTATTTATCCAACAAACGCGGACGTTATAAAGGGTATCCTTTTAGAAGTTTTGCGGGCGGCGCGTATACAGGTGGTTATAGTGATCATTTTCCTGTGTATGTGCATTTGATTAAGGAAGTGGAGTCTCGCTAGATTATTAGACTGCTTTCGCTTTTAGACCGTTTCACTTTTAGATCACTTCGCTTTTAGATTTTCTTACTGTTGGGGGCTTCGCTTTTAGAGTTTGGATATTTTTTCTGCCTTCGCGGGAATTTGAAATAAAAAAAATCCTTATCTGCTGTGATAAGGATTTTTTTTGATGATATGTTTTCGCTAGTAGAGTTCGATTTAAATTTGACTCATGATTCTGATTTTTAACACGTTACGCTGATGTCACATCGAGCGCAGTCGAGATGCCTATGATTTCGAAGTGTTCTCGTGAACTTCGTTCGGTACTTTCAGCAATGCTCGCACTGACAATTATTTGTTTTTCAGTTAATTATAAGTAATGAGACGTTCTTTATTAACTGAACTAAGGTTACTAGTATAAATTCCACCAGTCTTTCCAAGGCAATCTTGAAAGGATGAGTAGCAACCCTAAGCTGTAGAAAATTATAATTTTTTTATATGCTCCTTTGAAGGTTTCTTCTTTTTTGTGTTTTGACCAGCCAATAGTAATCAAAATAATCGCGAGAATTCCTATTACTGGATGTTCTAATGCTAGCAAGCGAGGTTCACTCTCTAAGCCCATACCATTTACTTTTATCATTCTATATCCTCTCACAGAAATAAAATATAAAACGATTCCAATTACTAATTGTACATGCGAAAAGATGAGCGCAAACATGGAAATACGGTAGTCTTTCAACGTAAATTTTTTATCGGAAGCAAATCCAATAATTGCATTACTGATAGCAAATAGTAATGTTAACAATACAATGTATGCCAAATACGAATGCGCTGTTTTTATGAGTTCATACATGTGTTTTTCTCTTAGTTAGACACAAAATTTTTAGATTTTCAGCCTATAACTTTTCGAATATAATCTGAAAAAAGTTATGGAACATAAGATATCGTTTTTTACTGTAAAATTGTGTTTAAAAACAAAAAATCCTTATCGTGCTTGATAAGGATTTTAAAAGGAAAATTATGGTATGTTATTTTTTTGCTTCGTCTAATTCTCGTTGTTTGCGTGCATCAATAAAACTTCTGATAAAGGCAATCATCGCCAACATAGTGAAGAAAATCATTACTGAAACTCTGGTAACTCCGACATAATCTCCAGCATTCATTCTTCCCATAAAAGGCTTTATAAGTCCAATAAGAATCGCTAACGTAAGGACTACAGCAATATGTGCTATTATTTTGTTTTCTTTTTTAACACCTCCATTTAAGACGATTAAAATTACACCTATAATAACGGGAATTAAGGCAGTCATGGAAGGATTTTCAGAACCAAAATATCCCCAACTTCCTAAACCTATTAATACAACGGCATTCAGTAAACTGGCTACATGGGCTTTCATAGTATATTTTTTTGAATTGAACTTATTTTTCTGCAAAGATACAGGTAATTCCCTTTAGAATGAAAGCCTTTTTTAAAATAGTAATACCAAATTTACTATAAGTGTGACACCTGATTTTTTGATTAGATACAACAAAAAAGCCTCATCAGAATTGTGACGAGGCTTTTTTCTATCGGTTTCGTAAGTACGATTAAAAATCGTAACGTACGCTAAAGTTCCACGTTCTTCCAAATCCGAAGAAGGCTTTGTTTTCGGTATTGATACCGTCAAACGTTTGATCTCCTGGATCTGCAAAAATGTTTGTTTGCGATTCTACGATATATGTCGTGTTGAATAAGTTGTTGATGTTTAATCGGAAGTTCAGACGTTGTGAATCTTGCTTTCCGAATATCCATCTGTACGACATTCCTCCTTCAAATAGGTTATACGCTGGTAATTGTAATGAACCTCTGTTGTCTGGCGTGTCAAAGTCTTGCGCTCTTACATCCGCATATAAGTTGTCAGCTCTAAACCAAGCGATATCTACTTTAAAGTTTTCTACAGGTTCCACAATCGCTGCCAAACGCATGGTAGTTTGCGCCGCGTTCCCCACTTTTACATTGTCAAGGAATAAAGTATTTTCACCAACTACACGGTTTTGATCGTTGGTATCGAATGCAGGACCTGAAACGGTTCCTCCGTATTCCCAATCACCAATAGACAACATTCCTCTGAATGTTAAGAAGTCTAATGGGCGATAGGTAGTTTCTAATTCAACTCCCATGTGTACTTGCTCAATTCCAACTACGTTTGTACGTCCTTGTACTGTTTCTCCTGGATCGTCTGGATCAGGAAATTCACCAAATATCGTTTGGAATCTGTCTTTCCAAGACGTTCTATATAAGTTTACGTTTGCCGTTAATTTTTCAGATTGATAACCGTATCCAAGTTCGATACCGAATACTTTTTCGTTGCGAATGTCTTCATTCAAGTCGTTGGTATTGTTTAAGTATACTGCATCAAATAATGGTTGCTTTGAGTAATATCCTGCGTTACCAAAAATGTTGTGGTTTTCATCGATGTTGTAGTTCAATCCACCTTTGATAGTTCCTCCCAAGATGTTTTCCCAATCCGTACGCTGTCCTTCCTCAGGTGTTAATAAGAATAAGTCTTCTCTACTATAACCTTGGTTTGCTCCTGAGAATTGTACAAATGCAGAAACCGCGTCTTTTCTATATTCTAATTGACCAAAGATTCCTAACCAACGTACATATCCGATGTTGTAGTAGTCAATTTTATCTTCGTTGTCAATGTCTTTAAATACATTTACAATAGAAGAGAAATCAGAAGAATAGGTGTTTGTCATTACGATGTTTGGATTGTTTACGTTTCCGTTGTCAATATATCCATCCGCACCTAAAAGATTGTCTAATCTTCTGTAGTGGAAACCTTTGTAGGTTCTAGCATCAAATCCGATGTCGAATGTAAAGTTTTCGTTGATTTCCGTGTTTAGGTTTGCTAATAAACCGTACCAGTTGTGTGAGTTGATCGAAGCTCTACGTACCAAACCATTGCTTCGTGCTTGTACAAAGCTATTTCCATTGGCATCTACTTGGTTTAAGGCGATATCATCATCCTCAGTTCCTGTGAAAGACGTTGCTTGTCCGGCATTCCATTGTGTGATTTCGTCAAACTTTACCAATCCTGTATTTGCATCTCTGAAGGCTAAGTTAGAAGCAAAAGCATTGCTACCACCAACTGTTCTACCACGACCGATGTCACCAGTTCCTCCACCACGTCCCCATGATGCGTAGGCTACAGAAGATAATTTGGTTCTTTCAGAGATCTCCCAATCCCAGTTTAATGATAATACGGGTTTGTGATAGAAGTTTCTTCTCCAGTTAAATTCTTCACCATTTAACGTACCGTTATTGAAGTTGTACTTATCACCGTATTGTAAATATTGTCCTAAGGTTGCCGCGTTAAAGAAACTTGTGGTTCTTTGGTTGTGCACCTGTGGTGCTCCTGTGAACGTTAATTGAATGTCGTGTGTTCTTTTATCGTTAGACCAACCGAACCCTACGAAATAGTTGTATCCTTCAAATTCAGTTCCATCAATATAACCGTCACCCGCAACTCTACTGAATAATCCTGTAAAGGCAAATCCACTGTCCATTCTTCCCGTAGAATACGAACCAATTGTTTTTAAATATCCGTCGTTACCCACCGTTGTAGAGACAAATCCGCTTTCATTTCTATCGGTAGTTTTGGTAACAATGTTTAACGTACCACCCACAGAAGAGATCGCTAATTTTGAAGAACCTAAACCTCTTTGTACTTGGATTGCAGAAGCGACATCAGCCAAACCTGTCCAGTTACTCCAGAATACACGTCCGTTTTCCATATCGTTTACTGGCACACCGTTGATCAATACCGCAGTGTTTACCTGATCAAAACCACGAATGTTGATTCTTGAATCACCAAAACCTCCACCAGATTTTGTCGCATACACAGAAGGTGTTGCATTTAACAATTCTGGAAGTTCTTGGTTTCCTAATCGTTCTACGATTTCTTGTGCTCTAATGGTAGATACTGCTACTGGCGTTTCACGCTCTTTTGCAATATCAACCACACCCACAATGACAACCTCATCCAACGAGTTGTCGGATGCTAATGTAATGGTTCCTACATTTTGTGTAGCTCCACCACTAACATTGAATGGAATAGACTTTGTGGCAAATCCTACATACGATATTTCAATCGTTCCAGTCGTAGTGGTTACATTTATTTTAAAATCTCCATTAAAATCTGCGGATGTTCCATTTGTTGTTCCCTTCACGACCACACTGGCTCCTGGTAATGGACCCGCCTCATCTACTACTTTACCAGTAATTGTTCCTTGGGAAAAAGCAACCGATGTAATGAAGAACATCGCTACTGCTAAAAATACATTGTAATTGTTTTTCATATAAAAATTTAGTTAATAAGTGTTCTTTTAACTTCAGTTCGGTTAAAAGTACTGATGTCATTTACAACTTGAAATTACCGTAATAAAACGCCCTTTTTTCCTTTCTTCTACATTTAAAAAATAAACCGTAGCTACGGCTATGCCTGATTTTTGAAACTTAAATAAAGAAAAAAATCATCATTTTATTTTACAATAATTTCAAATTATAACTGACATAAAAAAGCCGAACCAAATGAATGGTTTGACTTTTTTAGTGTTGTGACAATTCTAGGTTTCACTTCAGAATTGTGTTGTATGTTTTTTATTAGAAATAATATCTTAAGGAAGTGTTGAATGTACGACCTGTAATTGGGAATGATCCAAATTGGTCTGTATCTTGAATCCCTTGCTTATCAAACAAGTTGAAGATATTTCCTCTAAGCGTAAGTTTTTCACCAGCAATTGTAAAGTCATACGTAAGACCAAAATCTACTAATTCAAAACTATCAATTTTTCCAAAGTTTGAGGTTTGTGGTGTCCCATCAAAATCTCTATCATTTCTGTAGTGATTTCCAAAATGCTTTGCATTTACATCCACTGATAATCCTTGCATTATTTTAGCTCTTGCTGTTAGACCTGCTGTAAATTGAGGCGCATCTGTTACTTTTACACCGTCTCTATTTACTCCTTCTACAGAAGAAATTAATACGTTAGTATCATCATTATAAACTTGTACATTACTGCTACCTTTATATTGCCAGCTTCCCGCAGAGATAAATCCTCTTAAATCTAACCAATCTGTTGGTCTTGAATCCAATTCTAATTCAACTCCTCTGTGTACCTGACGTAAACCTCTTTCAAATACATTGATGTTAGTTTCTTGCCCATTAATGTCGAGCATACCTGTAGACAACAATACTCTGTTATCCCAATCTGTGTAGTAGAAGTTAAATATAGCTCTAAATACCCCAGGAACTTCAAACTTATATCCAGCTTCAAATCCAGTGATGTCTTCGTTATCAACTTCTGGTTCTACAAGTTCGTTAGATCGACGAATGTTTGTAAATACGTTGTCTAAGAATGGTTGTCTTGAGTAATACCCAGTGTTAATATAAATTTGGTTGTCTTCAGCAAACTCATACGCGAAACCTGCTTTTAAGTTATATCCAATTTTATTTAATCTGTCTGAGTCTCCTAGGTCTCCTTGGAAACGACCTTCTCTTATGTACGATTGATTCGAAACGGCTCCTTGGAAGAATGCTGAGAATCTATCTGTAGCATATTCAGCTTGTCCGAATAAACCTTGGTATGTAATTGTTTCAGAGTAGTCATAATCTAATCTTTCTCCTTCATCTGCAAAGTCGAATAATGCTGACCATGGATCTGGACTAAATTCTTCTGTGTATTGTATTCCATCTTCTTCCCAAGCTGTTAATCCGTATAAGTCAGCTACTTGACGGAAGTGATCTCCAACATAATATCTTAAATCTGTACCTACGTTGAATGAGAAGTTGTCATTTACATCGTGGTTAAAGTTAGATACGATTCCGTACCATGCGTGGTTGTTCATAGAAGCTCTACGAATATACCCAGGACCATCATCTCCACCTGTAGCAATTCCAATTGCTTGGTTGTTTTGCTCAATAGCGAAATAGTCTATTTGACCGTTAGCATCTCTTTCTCTTCCATCTCCTCTTGGACCAGTTCCTCCACCACGTCCCCATGATGCGTATAATACAGTAGATAGTTCTGATTTGTCACTGATTGTCCAGTCCCAGTTTAAGTTCATAACTGGTTTGTGGTAGAAGTTTCTTCTTTCTGAGTCAATATCAGAAGTATAGTTGTTTCCTTGTAAGCTTTCAGTATAACCCCAGTGTTGGTTAAACTTAGGATCGTTTAACGTTACTTCATCTCTTTGAGACCATTTTTGTCCGTGAAATTGTGGTGCACCTGTTACTAAGAAGTTGAAGGCGTGTCTTTCATTTGGATTGTATCCCACAGAGAAGAAATAGTTTTGACCTTGTCCAAAAGTACCTTCTCCCCATCTTCTGTGTGCTTGCCAGTGATCTAACAATACAGAAAATGCCCAACCTTTGTCATTTACACCTGTGTTATATTCAACTGTTCCTTTGAAGTAACTATCGTTACCTGTTAAGAAACGAACGTTTCCACCTTTTTTCTTTTCTGCAGCTTTCATTACAATGTTTACCGTACCACCCACAGAAGAGATTGCTAATTTAGAAGCACCTAAACCACGTTGTACCTGCATTGCAGTTGCTATATCTGCCATCCCTGCCCAGTTACTCCAGAATACACGTCCATCTTCCTGTGCGTTGATTGGCTGACCATTTAAAAGTACCGCTGTGTTCGTATCGTCAAATCCTCTTAAGGTTAAACGACCATCACCGAATCCTGTTTGTCTTGAAACGAATACAGAAGGCGTGTACTTGATAATTTCTGGTAATTCAACGTTACCTACCGCTCTTTCTTGAATTTCTCTCTTTTTAATTGTAGATACAGCTACAGGCGTTTTTCTATCCTCAGCTAAGTCAATAACTCCACTACCTACAATTACAACTTCATCAAGAGAGTTGTTTGAAACTAAGGTAATTGTTCCTAAATCTTGTGTTCCTCCAGTTACATTAAAATTAACTGTTTTGGTGTCATATCCGATAAAGGATACTTGAATTTTTCCAGAAGCAGATTTTACATCTAAAGAAAATTTTCCATCAAAGTTGGTTGATGTTCCATTGGTTGTTCCTCTCACAACTACACTAGCGCCAGGAAGTGGTCCTGATTCAGCATCCACTACTGTACCTGTAATTGTTCCTTGAGCAAAAGCAACTGATGTTACCAAGAACATCGCTACTACAAAAAACAAATTGTTAAACGTTTTCATAAGTTTTATTAGTTTATTTAATGCCGCAAAAATCGTGTTTATTAAGCATGCATATATTAAGCGAATGTTAAATGTTTTAACATTTTACCAAATTTACATTAATTACCTATTTGATTGTTTTGCAGTGAATTAAGATATAAACCGAATTATTAACAGTTATTTTCTAGTTTTTTTGAAATATTTTAAAAGATTCGTTGTAGAAGCATCATGTTCTTCAATTTCTGAATTCTTAATGTCTGTTAAAATTTTTGTCGCCAAATGTTTTCCGAGTTCTACGCCCCATTGATCGTAACTAAAAATATTCCAAATGACACCTTGTACAAATATTTTATGTTCGTATAGCGCGATTAAAGCACCTAGACTTTCAGGAGTCAGTTTGTCAATTAAAATAGTGTTTGTCGGTTTGTTTCCTTCAAATATTTTATAGGGAAGTAATTTTTCTATTTGAGCAGTGTCTGTTCCTTTGGCTGTTAATTCTTCTATGACTTCTTCTTTGGTTTTTCCATTTAATAAAGCTTCGGTTTGTGCAAAGAAGTTTGCCATCAATTTGTCGTGATGTTCTTGATCGCCATGTAATGAATTGACATAGCCGATAAAGTCAGCCGGAATGAGTTTGGTTCCTTGATGAATCAATTGGAAAAAGGCATGCTGTGAGTTCGTTCCAGGTTCACCCCAAATTAAAGTTCCCGTTTCATAGTTGACACGATTTCCTTTTCTATCGACACTTTTCCCATTACTTTCCATGATTCCTTGCTGCAAATACGCCGCAAATTGATGTAAGTATTGTGTATATGGAATAATGGCTTCACTTTCCGCACCATAAAAGTTATTGTACCAAACACTCAACAGAGCTAATACGACAGGAATATTTTGATCGAACGACGCCGTTTTAAAATGTTGATCCATTTCATGTGCACCTGCTAATAGCTTTTCAAAGTTAGCTGTACCTGTTGCCAAACTAATAGTCAATCCTACGGCGCTCCATAACGAGAAACGGCCACCAACCCAATTCCACATTGGAAATACATTTTCGGCAGCAATTCCAAATTCGTCAATTTTTTCCAAGTTGGTCGAAACTGCTACAAAATGCTTGGCAATCGCTGCTTCCGATGCTTGTGTCAAAAACCATTTACGAATCGTCAATGCATTGGTCAAGGTTTCTTGTGTGGTAAATGATTTCGAAACAATGACAAATAAGGTTGTTTCTGGATTTAAATCTTTAATGATTTCCTGTACATGATCTCCATCTACATTTGACACAAAATGCACATTCAAGTGATTTTTATAATATTGAAGTGCTTCCGTCACCATCACAGGACCTAAATCTGAACCGCCAATTCCGATATTGACAATGTCTGTAAATGCTTTTCCTGTATGTCCTTTTCTTTCTCCAGAAATAATCGCTTCTGAGAAGTCGTTGATTTGTTGCTTGACTTGATATACTTCCGGAATCACATTTGCGCCATCCACAAATACTTCATTATTTTCTTTTTCGCGCAAAGCGGTGTGTAATACCGCTCTTCCTTCCGTTTCGTTGATGATATCACCGCCGAAGTATTTTTCAATGTTTTCTTTCAGATTGACCTCAGCGGCTAATTCCAGTAGCAAATCCATTGTTTCTTGCGAAATTCGGTTTTTAGAATAGTCCACATAGAAGTCGTTCCATTGAATGGTAAAACGATCTGCTCTTGCTGAATCTGTTGAAAAATAGTCTTTTAACGCAAACGATTTCGTTGCATAGAAGTGCTCCTGAAGTTTATTCCACACTTCAGTTTCCGTAGGGTTTATGTTTGTTAACATGACTTGTTAGTTTATTGCAGTTATTGGTGCTTCCTCTATTGGAAGTTCTATTTGAATGCCATCAATTTGAATTTTTAATGGCTTAATGTATTCTAAATATTTTTCTTTGAGTTTTGGATCAATCGGATCGGCATCTGGTAATTTTTGCTTAAACGGATCAACCTGACGACCGTTTTTCCAGAAACGATAACATACGTGTGGACCGGAAGTATTTCCCGTCATTCCAACCGTTCCAATGACATCACCTTGCTTTACAAAATCGCCTACTTTCGCCAAGCGTTTTTTCATGTGCAAATATTGTGTGGTATAGGTGCTGTTGTGCTTCACTTTTACATAGTTTCCATTTCCGCCTCTACGGGCAGATTCTACTACCACTCCATTGGCTGTAGAGATAATTGGTGTTCCTATCGGCGCAGCAAAGTCTGTTCCTTTGTGTGGACGAATACGGTTTCCGTACAGTTTGATGCGTCTTCGCAAATTGTATCGTGAGGAGATGCGTACATTTTTATAACGCACGGGCGCTTTTAGGAACGCACGACGTAAATTTTTGGCATTTTCATCGTAATAATCCATCACTTGATTAACGCTGTCTGTCTCAAATTCAAAGGCATAAAACGGTTCGCCGTTGTGTTTGAAGTATGCTGCGTGAATTCGGTCAATTCCCACGAAAGTGGTATCGTTTATATATCTTTCCGTGTAGATTAGTTTAAATTCATCGCCTTTTTGCAGTCTGAAAAAGTCAATCGTCCACGCGTAAATGTCTGACATATCATACGCCAATCGTTGACTTAATCCTGCTTGATCCAACGAAGCAGATAGAGAACTTGTAATAACGCCCGACGCTTCTTTTTCCACAATTTTTACAGGCTTGCTTTCCGTGTAGGCGTTGATGGAATCTTTGAATTTGATCACCACATAATCCACCCTATTTTTTTGGTAGATGAAACATTCTGGTCGTTGTAGCGAATCGCCTTTCGTACAGAGTAATGTGTATGGCTTTCCAGCAGTCAGTTTACGAATGTCAAAAGTATCTTTGGTTTTTTCGGCAATTTGAAAGATTTTGGAGTAATTGATATGATGTTTGTCTAGAATTTGACCAAAACTATCCCCTTTTCGCACCGTATCACGTACCACCACATAGTCATTTAGGTTGAATCCAAACTCCATCGGATCTGGAGCTGGTGCTTCTATTTGAACCGTTTTTTGCGCTTCTTTTTTTTCACCTGCACATGCGTAAATACCTATAGATACTAGTGTTAACAGTATAATTTTCCCTATTCTCATTGTTTCCTTTCTGTGTTGAAAATATGGTCTACCCATTCTTTTCCCCATTCGCTTTTTTCATTTTCGCTCCAAATTTCGGGAAAAAAGATCACTTTTTGAAAACTTGGCGGCAAGTATTCTCTCCAATTGGTTCCGCCAGTGGCATCGATGGTCTTTTTTTCGCGTCGTAAATAGCGATATGCGGAACCCATGTGCATGAGTGGCCAGTTGACATTTGCATTGAGATCCAGCGTTTTGAGTGCTTCAATTAGATTTTTATCATTTTTTACCTGTTCAGGCAACGCTTGGTAGCGATGATATATGGTGCTGTGTTGTACTTCTGTGGCAATTCGCATGAAACGCGGCGTGTAGCGATATTCAAATTGTTTGAGTGTGAGTGTTTTTTCGCCTGTTTGACTGTCCGTTGCGCCTTTTTTCCAATAAATGTTTTCGTAGAGATCGTCCAAACTGTCTGCTGCTGAAAATTGATTGCGTACGGTGTGATGCACTAGGTTTTCCATTGGAGTAGCATACAATTCAATCATACGATATTGCGCTGATTGAAATCCGCTCGCAGGCAATAAGGACATTCTGTAGTTTAGAAATTGCTTTCTTTCCATGCCGTTGATCATGATTTCAAAAGAGGAAATTAAGGCTTTGAAATAGTTATTGACTCTATGAATGCGTTGCGTGAAAAACTCTGCTGTTTGTCCTTTGTCATCAATGATTTGCTTTTGCTCGTGAATGATGAGCTTAAAGTACAACTCCGTAATTTGATGATACATGATGAAGATTTCTTCATCCGGGAAAAATGTGCGCGGTATTTGTAAACTCAGTAAGGTATCTAAGTGAATGTATTCCCAATACGTAAGATAGCGTTGATGCAATAAGCCGTCGAGATAGGAGCCTAAGTCTTGCCCAGAATTTGTATATTTTCTTTCTAATTTTTCAATTCGAGCTGCAATTTCTGGAGAAATTTTCATCTGTTAGGTGTTTATGTAAGACTGTGTCTTAGAAGTAATTTAAACTTTTCTTATGTAACAAAAAGATTTAAATCACTTCTTATGGAATTCGCCATGAATCCAAGATGTGTATTTTTGACTAGTCTACTATTATTTTAAAAGGATGTTTGAGTCCTTTGAAGGCATCTAAATCGGCTTTTAAAGAACCCACCACTAATTTCGCTTTGATTCGAATTGGAATTTTGTTTTCATCATCTGAAACCCATAAAGTTAAGCTTTCACTTTCTTTAAATACACGTCCTGCTTGCACGTACGGTCGGAATTTTAAACATGGAACTTTTCCAAATTTGGTACGCATCGTTTCCCTTCCTAAGAATTTCAATTTGAATTTGAAGTTTTCTTTGTCAAAAAACATATTCAAAATCACTTCGTCACCTTCTTTGATGGTGGAAACATCGTAATTGTTTCGCAAGTAATAAAACGCAGAAACCATGTCTTGCACATTTTTTTCAATGTCAATTTCTTCCTTTGTTTTGTGCTTTTTGTTATTTACGAGCGCTTTGGATTTGTCGTGATTGAAATCAATTTCAATGTCTTTGGTATGTCCGCCTTCATCAATTTTACGAATGAATTTATACGGTTTTCCCGTGTCTTTGTCAAAGTAACTTTCGTAGTTGTCATCTACTTTAAAAAAGATACTTGCAAAGCCTGTCGTTTTTCCTTTTCCAACCACATGATATACGCTTTTTCCGTTGAGATAATCATCTTTTACTTCGAGTGTAGCATAACTGGCGTTTATAAATCCGTAGTGAATTCGGAATTTAAACCACTCTCCTGTTTCAAAGGCGGCATCTCGTTTTTGTGCTTGAAGTAGGCAGCAAGCAAGCAAACAAAGTATAGTAAGTGTGTGTTTCATCTTCAGTAAATAGTTTGTAAAAATAATAAAATAGTCATTACTTTATTGTTAATTTATGTTAGCATTACAATTACTATTCCAAAAAATAATTTGACTTTTGTCCCAATCTGTGCTAAAGCTGCTTTTTTACTGGTATTTTGAAGCACAAAATTTTAAAAATCCTTTTTATTTTCCTTCTATTTTAGCGCAAATTGTAACTATTAAAAATAACCCGCGACAGATAACGTTATCAATTATATATTGTATATTTCTGATCATTTTTTGAGCCGACTTCTTACAAACCATCTTTAAAATGAAACGCATTTTTTGCATACTACCATTACTACAAATTCAGGCATCATTTTTTTACCTGTGTTGTGTTGTGTTGTTTATTTCCAATTTCGCTGTAGCACAAACACAAAGAGGACAGCCGAACAGTGTAAGCATCGCTGAGGAAATGCGTTTGTTTATAGCTAAGTCTGATGCTACCGACAGTATTGAAGTACTTATCCAAGATACATTTTTCAAAAAAAAAGATCCTATTTTAGCATTGGCATATTGCAAAACCTATTTGGAAAGAGGACGAGAGGAAAATAATCCTTCTATTCAGCTTTTTGCAAATTTTCAGATAGCTCATATTTCCTATCTACAACCCGATTATGATGAGGCGCTGAAACGTTCCTACATTGCTGCTAGAATTGCCGAACGCGAAAAAGATACGATGTATGCCATAAGTAGCAATGCGTTGTTGGGCAGTACTTGGTATGTTAAAGGTATGTATGAAGAAGCACTAAAACCGTATTTGATTGCAAAAGAGTTATCTGCTGATATTGAAAGTGATTCGCACCAAATATCGTGTTTGACTAATATTGCGAATGTTCGCGCTAAGCTACATCGTTATAACAATGCGTTGGAAAACTTCAATTCCATTTTAGCCATTCTCGATAAAAAAGAGCAACCGCTTTCAGATGAAGATACCCAAATATTGTTAAGTTCTTTGTTGGGAAAAGTGTTATGCCTTACCGAATTGAAACGATTTGACGAAGCCCAAGCAACCTACGCAAAAGGTTTTGCCATTGCGGAGGCAATCAATGATGAAATTTTTAAAAGTCGCTTCAATGTGAATCTTGGAAAAGTATATTATGAAAAAGGGGAATATGCTATATCCTTAGGGTTTTTGCAAGCAGGAAAAAAAGTGATGAAAGAAGCGGGCTTGAAAAACAACTTGTACATCACAGATTTTTACATTGCACAAAATTTAACCAAGCAAGGAAAAAATGAGGAAGCCATTGCATTGTTAGATGCTATTTTTAAACGAGCTGGAGAAGATAGCTATACCGACAGAATTGAAGAAATGTATGCGTTGGCTATTAAAATCTCACAGATTCAAGACGATAAGGATAAAGAACTTTTTTATCAACGTGAGATCGCTAGTATTATCAAGGTAAAAAATGAGCAAAAATCTGCTGCTAAAGATTTGCTTCATGAAGATGATATGAACGAGTTTAAGCTAGAAAATAAAAAGCTAGCCAATGAAAACACACAAACTTTGGTAGACAAAAAAGTGACTATGATTGTCTCTATCGCATTGGTCGCCTTACTATTGATCACGTTTTTAGCCTATTATAGAAAAGCCAAATTGAAAGAGCAGAAATTTTTAGCCATTATTGACAATATTTCTAAGAAAGCAGCGCAACCAAAACCCGAAAAAACAGTTCAAAATCCTGCTATCAAAGATGAAAAAGCACAAGCTATTTTAGCAGCGTTGACCACTTTAGAGGACACACATTTTTATCTTTCAGAAGAAGCTACCTTACATTCTACCGCAAAACTGCTCAATACCAACACCACATATTTATCAAAAGCATTGAATGCTGTCAAAAAACAAACGTTTAGTCAATACTTAAACAAACTCCGAATTGACTATGTTTTGGTAAAGCTAAAAGAAGATGCCGTTTTTAGATCGTATACCATTCATGCCATTTCCAAAGAGATTGGTTATAAAAGTGCCACAACTTTTATCAAAGAGTTTAAAAACAAAACGGGTTTAAATCCTTCGTACTACATCCGAAAAATTGAGAGTTAACGCGTTCTTTTGTTTAAATTTATAAATATGAACAGCTAGCAGTTGTAGTGAACATTGAAATATTCATACTTTGACAATATGTCTAACTTTAAACACAATTGTTATGAATTTACAAAGTATCAAATCAACGTTCCTATTGCTTTTATTCGTAGGAATAGGAATTGCAAGTGCACAAATGCATTCTTCATCTTCTGTTAATATTATTAATTTAGATCTTATCATCAGTGATCGTCTTAATGGCGAACAAGGAGTAACGCTAACTTCAGCACCAGAAATCGATGTATATGCTGGTCATACCATCGGTTTTAATATCAATCTTAAATACCAATCATCGTTGGCTAATACACGTTATTTTTGGTTTGGGTATTCTAAACCTATAAAGGATGCGAGACTTTCACTTACAAATCAACAAGCCATTGATATTCCTGTAGATGATGGAATTACTGCACCTATAATAATTCCGCCTGTACGCAAAAAAAAGGTAAGTAAAGATATATTAACATCGATATATCCTTTCAAAGTAAAATCGGATATCATTCCCACACAAATTGGGCAAAGATTTAGAGTTATTGTGGTTTTGGATGAATATGATAATGCCAAAGACTATTTACTAGGTGAAAATGGAAAACCTTCCGCAGTAGTACATTCGTTCTATATTAATGTCTTGTCTGGAGCAGCATTCACACA
The DNA here is from genome assembly GCA_039026955.1 of Bacteroidota bacterium. GTDB lineage: Bacteria > Bacteroidota > Bacteroidia > Flavobacteriales > Flavobacteriaceae > Kordia. The sequence goes on along the minus strand of JBCCLH010000029.1, from coordinate 62,027 downwards.
AGAGAGTACACCCATAGAATTTTCGATGAGTACGTATCCAAATCCAAGTATTGATCATCTTACCATTCAACATACCTACACAACTCCATTAAGCGCACCTATACAGCCAACACCTATAAAGGTCATTATTTATAATGATCAAGGGATTTTTATCAGTGAGCATACAGTGGCTAGTACTACTACAAATGTAAACAGTACTTTATATCGTATAGATACTACGCATTTAGTAGCAGGAACCTATTATTTTAAACTTATCCATGACGGTAAGATAACTGTCAAAACTGTAATAAAACAATAGCAGTACCATATATACATAAAAAGTCACATACTTAATTCAGTAAATGGCTTTTTTGTAAGAATGAAATCTATTCATTTTTATAAATATGAAAATACGCTGCTTGTTTTAAGAAATAACCTCACATAACTTTGAATCATCTTGATCAGGATAGGTAGAATCTGAAAAACCTCAACAGAGTAGGAACATAATTTTAATTTATCAATTACTATGAAAAAAATCATTTTAAAATCACGCTATTTTGCAATTGCATTTTCACTAATTGTTGCATCCTTGTGTATCATTAGTTGTCAGACTGAAGATGGTACTGTGGACGCTGAAGAAGCTATTATTGAAGAAGCAACAAGTAAGCGAGCGCCTGGCATTCCTATTAATCCTGATTATAGACCGCCAAATATTCCAAATCCACCAATGATTGACGAACAGTGCGTTGTGAGACTCGCCTATTTATCATACTCCGAAAGATGTCCGGAAAATGCCAATGTCGTAAACTATTGGATTGGTGTGTTGCGCAGTCAAGGCTTTACAGGAGTGGCTGTTGGTTTCATTAATGCACCTGGAGTACTGCAACGATGGGATCATCGCTATAGATCGTTTTTACAAAGAAACAATATTACAAGTAGTGATATTGACAAAAAGGTATATATCGCTTACCAAGGATTGGCACAAAGAGAGCCCGATGTGAATGGGGGAATTTTTTGGACGCAAATTTTAAACAATCGCGGACTCGGAGATGTAGTGAATGGCATTGCAAACGGACCTAGATTTCAAAACAGACTTCGAAATATTAGCACTGAATGTACAAATGCAGCAAATCGCTGTGTATTTTAAAATTTATACCAAATAAACTATAAGCTGCGACTTTAGAAACGAAGTTGCTTTGGTAGTATAGGACGCAGTGGATTTTTTGCATAGCCTTAGCTACGGAAAGAAGCTACAAGGAACTATACTGCCAAATGAACGAGTTTATATGTTGCATCTTATAGTTTATTTGGTATTAGATCAAACAATTTATCAAAACAAATGACGAACAGTAGTGTTCACAGCGGAATCCGAAAAGCTTATAGAGTAGGAATAGTTTTAAATTTTTATCAATCATGAAAAAACAGAAAATTCAAAGATTGGGAATTAACAAATCAACAGTTTCCAAATTAACACAAGACTTATTAAAAGGTGGAGGTACACACACGTGTCATGGACATTCATGTTGTCCTACAGAAGCACCAACATGTGCAAATACCTGTGCAGCTACTTGTGCCAATACCTGTGCGCCTGGTTGTGGTGTTACAGGTAATTGTGGCTCTGGATCAGGACCATCTGTATTTTGTCCAACAATACAAATCCCATAAGTTTAAGTTTTTTTATTAATTACGATTGAATGATTAGGAAAGACTGTCAGCAACTTTTGGCAGTCTTTTTTGTGGTTAAAATTATTCAAAAAAGAAGCTCGATCTTACGATCGAGCTCTCTTTTTTATTAACCAACCAAAACTTTAAATTATGAAAATCTCTCTTCATTAAAGTCGCAAAAGGAAACCACTCGCTTTTGCACTGCAAATATATGACGTGTATTTTATTATGCAAGCATAGCATTTTACTTTAACACAATTTTTATCGCCTCACTAGTTTTTAGTTGTTGTTTATTTTCAAGTACACAAAGTTTCTTGATAATCTTTGCGAATTCTTCAAAATTTTTACGCTTTTTTATCTTGATTTTACCATTATTTTAGTGTTGCATAATCTTCTAAATTGGTAATTCCCCAATTTTCTAGTTCTTCTTCGCTCCAAAGTGCTGGAAAAAAGATTCTTTTTTGATATTTCGGATGCATGTACTTTTGCCAATCACTGCCGCCAGTAGCTTCCGGATTTCCTTCATTGGAGTTGATATACTTTGCAGCCGCATTGTAATGATGCATTACCCAACTAATATTTACCGTATGATCGTAATGACGCATCGCATTGATTAGGTCAATATTTTCCTGATACGCTGCTGGCAATTGCTTGAATTTTGTCCACAAATTGATCGTGTTGTATTCTTTCATCCAATTGATGAGTTCTTTTTTATATTTCTCATCAAAATTCACCATCAACTTACTGCGTTTTCCCGTTTTGTGATCGTTTCCTGCTACTTGCCAATACATATTGTTATACGCATGTAAATACGGTGTTTCACGATTGATGGTTTTTCGAAATCTATAATCAATCAGATTGATGAGTTCGGTAGAAGCAATTTCTATTTTTCGGTATTGTGCCGATTGGAAACCGCTGGCTGGCGTCAATGTATCGCGGAATTTCATGTATTGTGCGACTTCCATACCTTCGCCCATAATGTCGAAAGAATTAGAAAGTAAGTCAAAATAACGACTGATGCGCATCAGATGCATCACAAACTTTTTGGGTAGAATATCTTCCGTATGCGCAATTTGTTGCATTTCCCAAAGAATCATCTTAAACACCAATTCGTTCACCTGATGATACATGATAAATACCATTTCATCAGGCAATTGAGTGCGTTGGGTTTGCAATCCTAAAAGCGCATCTACTTGAATGAAATCCCAGTATTTCATGGGTTCTGCATATAATAATCCTGAAAGGTGTACGTCAGGATCTTGCCCCATATCCAGATATTTTTTGTCTATGGCAGCGAGTAATTCTTCTCTGGTCATGTTGTTGTGTTTTGGGAGAGAAAGGTGTTTTGTTTTGTTTGTAATGTTTAGTATGAGGTTGTCTATGAAGCATAAATTTCGTCAAACCGAACTTGATTCGGTTTCTCATAAAGATTAGAAATCAATATAATGAGATTCTGAAGCCTGTGCTGAATTTATTTCAGTATCAAGCTCAGAATGACGCTAACAAACACTTCATAAACAACCTTTTAATACTACATTATTATGTTATAAAGTTCCACGAGCAGCTTGTTCTCTTTCAATCGCTTCAAAAAGTGCTTTAAAGTTTCCTACACCAAACGATTGGGCGCCTTTACGTTGAATGATTTCGAAGAACATTGTGGGTCTATCTACAATGGTTTTGGTAAACAACTGCAACAAATAGCCTTCTTCGTCACGATCAATTAGAATTCCATGTTTTTTGAGTTCTTCTACGTCTTCGTCAATATCTCCGACACGCTCTAATAAGTCATCGTAATAGGTTTCTGGAACGTATAAGAATTCCACACCGCGTTCACGCATTTGCGAAACGGTTTCAATGATGTTATCTGTGGCAACGGCAATGTGTTGTACACCTGCACCGTTGTAAAAATCAAGATATTCCTCAATTTGTGATTTCTTCTTTCCTTCCGCAGGTTCGTTGATTGGAAACTTGATACGTCCGTTTCCGTTACTCATCACTTTACTCATCAACGCAGTGTAATCGGTAGAAATATCATCATCGGTAAAGGAAATAATTTGCGCAAAGCCCATGACTTTCGCGTAGAATTCACACCATTCTTTCATTTTTCCCCAACCTACATTTCCTACCATATGATCAATGAATTTTAGTCCGACTGGTGCTGGATTGTAATGAGATTCCCATTTTCGGTAGCCTGGCAAGAAGATTCCGTTGTAGTTTTTACGCTCTACAAAGATGTGAACCGTTTCTCCATACGTGTAAATTCCGGAGCGAATTACATATCCGTTTTCGTCTTCTTGTTTGGTTGGCTCCATATAAGGTTTTGCGCCTCTTTTAGTGGTTTCTTTAAAGGCTTTTGTTGCGTCTTCTACCCAAAGTGCTACTACTTTTACACCGTCACCATGTAGATCGATATGCTCGTTGATTTTTCCACCTTTTGTCAATGGAGTCGTCAATACGAGGCGAATTTTATCTTGTTTTAATACATACGAAACTCGGTCAGTCAATCCTGTTTCCAAACCTGCATAGGCTTCTGATTGAAATCCGAACGCTGTTTTGTAGAAGTGTGCCGATTGTTTTGCATTCCCCACGTATAATTCTACATAATCCGTTCCTAATAATGGAAGAAAGTCTTCTGCTTCTTCAAATAATTTTTTGAGTCCGTATTCTGTATTTTGTAAATCTCTTAGGTTTTTTATTTCTGCTGCCATCTTGTTAATTTTTATTGCATTGAATTCGTTTTTATATGTTTTTGTGTAAATAATGGCTCTTATTTACCACATGGCACGAATATGCGTTGCGATTGTCGTTGTTTGTTGTTTCATGCGAATTATTCTAACCAAGATTTGAAATAGTCTTCATCGGCAATTTTCATCGCTTCTTCTGTTACTTGCAATGGTTTGAAGGTATCCACCATCACAGCTAATTCTTCCGTTTCTGTCTGACCAATACTGCGTTCTACCGCTCCTGGGTGTGGTCCATGCGGAATTCCCGCTGGATGCAGCGAAATATGTCCCGCATCAATATCGTTTCGACTCATAAAGTCACCATCTACATAATACAATACTTCATCGCTGTCAATATTGCTGTGATTGTATGGTGCCGGAATGCTTTCTGGATGATAATCGTAGAGTCTTGGTACAAACGAGCATACCACAAAAGCATCGGTTTCAAAAGTCTGATGTACTGGCGGCGGTTGGTGAATGCGTCCTGTGATGGGTTCAAAATCGTGAATAGAAAAAGCGTACGGATAGTTGTAGCCATCATAGCCAATGACATCAAACGGATGTGTTGCGTAGATCATTTCAAAAATGTCTCCTTGCTTTTTCACCTTGATCATAAAGTCTCCTTTTTCGTAGTTGGTTTCCAATTCGTGCGGCCTACGAATGTCACGCTCACAGAAAGGCGAATGTTCTAGTAATTGTCCAAACCAGTTTCGGTAGCGTTTTGGCGTGTAAATCGGTCGGTATGATTCTACAATGAACAAACGGTTGTCGTCTGTATCAAAATCAAGTTTGTAAATGATTCCACGTGGTACAAGCAAATAATCTCCATATTTGAAATCAAGATTTCCGAGCATGGTGCGCAGTTTTCCCGTTCCTTTGTGGATAAAGATTAATTCGTCTGCGTCGGTGTTTTTGTAGAAATAGTCACGTGTAGATTCTTGTGGTGCGGCTAAGATGATGTTGCAATCACTATTGGTTAAGACTACTTTTCTACTGTCTAAATAATCTGCTTCTGGCGGCACTTGAAATCCGCGGAAGCGATACGACTGCATGTTATTCGCTCTCGCAACCTTTGGTTTTACGCTGTATTGCTTGCGTATTTCTTTAACCTGTGTCGGTCTGTGTTCGTGGTAACTGTTGGTAGACATTCCGTCAAAACCAATCGTTCCAAAAAGTTGTTCGTAATATAAATCGCCGTTTGGCTTTCTAAAAATAGTGTGTCGTTTGGGTGGAATAGTTCCTAGTTTATGATAAAAAGGCATATTGTTATTTTTTTGTACTCGTAAATAATGCTGTAAAAAGATATAGAAAAATGTGAAGAATTTGTTTCACATTTAGCAAAAAAACAACTGTATCTTATTCAGGATTTCGCTTGATAAGATAGTGTAAATGCGCTAGTAAGTCGTTCCAAAAAGGTTTCACTTCTAATAATTTAGCAGAGAATTTTAATCATCTGTACACAAATATCGTAATTATTTGGAGATTTTTTATGATTGAAATCAGGTTTGCGTTTGATTTGATTGGAAAACTTTTGGCTTTTTGAAACGTCTTTGCGAGAATTTTATAGAAATTCGTGGCAATCTGTTTCTTTCGTAGACAATATTTACAACGATACAAAAAGATTACTTCGTCATACTTCCTCGTAATGACGGATCAAAGGACTTCTCGATACTATTTTTAATGTAACGATTTGATGATTTGAAAATGTGTCAATATTTTGATTTTTTGATACGTCTTTGCGAGAATTTTATAGAAATTCGTGGCAATCTGTTACTTCAAATAGCAAATACATTCTACAACAAACAGATTACTACGTCGCTATCGCTTCTCGTAATGACGTATCAAAGTATTTCTAGATACTATTCTTTAGAGTTAACGCATCACAAATAATTTAACTTATTAAAACCAGAAACCAATACTAAAATACAGCTGATCCTGCTCTTGATCTGGCGTCCATGAATATTTGAATTGTAACGGACCGAAAAAAGTTTCAAAACCATAACCAAAAGCATAGCCACTAAACGTCGGTCTGGTAAACCATTCTCCATCGTCAAAGATGTTGTTTCCTGCATTGGCGTAGTTTGCGGTGAAGTTTAAGTGGTGTTTGTCCAAGAAATTATAATCCAACGTCAGTGTTCCTTTTACAAAACTATTTCCTGCAAAACTCAGAAAATCATATCCTAGAAAGTAAATATAATTATTGATGAAATTATTCCCGAATCCACCCAACACAAAGTCTAACGAAGTCGTACCTGGCTCACCCAGTTTAAATCCACCTTCTGAAGAAATATTTAGTGAAATATTGCTAAACAATGGCGTCGCATAGCCAATTTTTGCTCTTGCTATCGAGAACGGATCAAAGTTTTTGTTAAAGTCTGACGAGTAGATATACCAGTGAAAATCTCCTGAAAAGAACAATCCGTCCGATGGAAAGTATTTGTTGTCGTAGGTGTCTAATTTTAGAAAAGCGAAAGGAGCTACAAAATCACTACGTTCAAAGATGGTTTCTTCTTCTTCGCCGTTACTAATGGTTTCGGAAGCAATTTTTAAGCGTTTGTGTTCGCCTCCTATACCCAAAACAAATTCCTCCCGAACGACTGTTTGAAAATACAGTTGATTGGTAAAATCGGAAACTTCAATATCGATTCTATTTAAATCTGGATTAGTGGTATCGTCAGAAATCAAATCATAATTTACACCGCGCTCAAAACTATTGAAGCGCGATTTGAATCCAATACTCCAATAATAGCCTTTGTCAAGATAGTATTCAAAGTTGTATCGAATGTTGTCACCAATGATAAAATCGAATGAAGCGACGTCGTTTTGGAACAACAGTTTTTTCTTGGTCACATTGATCAATCCCGCTGTTTTGTAAACATCATCGTAATGTGCCGCTAAACGTAAAAATGTAGTGTTTGGCTTTTCTCGCAGATTTAAAATAATGTCTTCAGTACCATCTGCATTTTTCAATCGTTTGTATCGAATTCCTGTAAAGTTGCCTGTCGCCGCCAAGTTTCCAATTCCTTCTGTAAATTTTTTGAACGGTATTTTGGTTGGAGTTTTGAAACGAAGTTTTCCACGTACATACGATCTCGGGAAGTTTTCGCTTCCACGCAAGTGTATGTAATTGATCATGATGGAATCCTGTGCTTTTACTGGCAGAATATTTCGTTTTTGCTGTTGCTGTGCTGCGATTGCTTTTAGCGCTTCTGCTTGCGCTCTTCCTGCTACTTCTCCACGATCAATCAATTCGCGACCTTTGTCAAATGCAATGACCGAAAAACCATTAATATCTGGACGAATATACACATCCGTTTGCTTGCGCTTAGTTTTCATCGCGTTGATCGTTCGGAAGTTGTTGATCTGTGTCAAGATTCCAGGAGCCGATTGCAGTTTTTCTCTTCCTGCCAAATCGTCTTGCACATCCACACCAATGATGATATCGACACCTTTCGCTTTGATTTCGTCAATTGGATAGTTGTTGGTTACTCCACCATCAATTAGCAAACGCTCGCCCATTGGAATTGGTTCAAACAATGACGGAAACGCGCCACTTGCGGTGATCGCATCTGGTAAATAACCACTTTCTAAAATGACTTGTTCGCCTTTTTCAATATCGGATGCAATACACAAAAACGGAATTGGCAACTTGCTAAAATCATCAATATCATCTACATGTAGTAGCAATTGTGCGAGACTGTTATACACATTTTGCCCTTTGGAAATTGACGACGGAAAAGTCACCTTGAAATCGTCAAATGGCAACGTGATTGCATAGCGTTCGGCATCTTCTTTTTCGTAAAAAGTTTTGGCAGAACGTGGCAATTCATCTTGAATCAACACGTTTAAATCAGTTTTTTTAAAGATAGAATCAATTTGTGCGCCTGTGTAGCCTGAAGAATAGAGCGAACCAATAATCGCACCCATGCTCGTTCCGCCCACATAATCGACCCGAATTCCCAAACTATCAATAATTTTCAGTGTTCCAATATGCGCCAATCCTTTGGCACCGCCACCACTTAATACCAACCCAACTTTTAGATCGTTCTTGTCACGTTTTTCTTGTGCGGAAACCGTACTAAAACTCAATATTGCAATACAGATGAACAGCCATCTTTTCATGATTTGGGCGCTATTTTTTTTGAAAGTTATCGTATATTTTTTTTGCTCTGCTATTTCCTACTACTACCGAAATTTCTTCAAGTGATGCTGCCGAAATTCGCTTGACCGACTTGAACTTTTTTAAGAGTTCCACAATGGTTTTTTCGCCAATTCCAGGAATGGTTTCCAACTCTGAATTTAACGCACTATTGCTTCGTTTATTACGGTGAAATGTAATTCCGAATCGGTGCGCTTCATTTCGCAAATGCTGTATGATTTTGAGCGTTTCACTTTTTTTGTCTAAATATAACGGAATGGAATCGCCTGGATAATAAATTTCTTCCAAACGCTTTGCAATTCCGATAATCGCTATTTTTCCTCGTAAATGTAAGGCATCTAAACTTTTTAACGCCGAAGAAAGTTGTCCTTTTCCACCGTCAATTACAATTAATTGCGGTAGTGGTTGCTCTTCTTCAACCAAGCGTTTGTAACGACGGTATACGACTTCTTCCATCGATGCAAAATCGTCTGGACCCACCACCGTTTTTATATTGAAATGACGGTATTCTTTTTTGCTCGGTTTTCCGTTTTTAAAGACCACACATGCCGCCACCGGATTGGTTCCTTGAATGTTGGAGTTATCAAAACATTCGATATGTCGCGGCTCTTCCGATAGGCGTAAATCCTTTTTCATTTGCGACATGATACGATTGACATGTTTGTCCGGATCAGTCAGTTTGATTTGCTTGAAGCGTTCTTGACGGAAGTATTTGGCATTTCGTAACGACAGATCGAGAATGCGTTTTTTATCGCCCAATTTTGGTACGGTAATTTTGAATTTTTCGCCCACTTCGACTTCAAAAGGTACGTAGAGTTCTTTGGAATTTGTTTTGAAACGTTGGTGAATTTCTGTGATTGCCAATTCTAACAATTCCTTGTCTGTTTCGTCTAGTTTTTTCTTGATTTCTAACGTATGTGAGCGAATGATCGAACCTAACGACAGTTCCAAGAAGTTGATATAGCCAAAGCTTTCATCCGAAATAATTGAAAAAACATCCACATTGTTAATTTTCGGATTGACAATCGTAGATTTCACTTGATAGTTTTCTAAAACCTCTATTTTTTCCTTGACTTTTTGGGCTTGTTCAAACTCCATTGCTTCCGCATGTGCTTTCATTTGCGCTTTGAACTGATTCAATGAATCTTTGAAGTTTCCTTTGATGATTTTACGAATCGCCACAATTTGCTCGTCGTAACTTTGCACGGTTTGAAAGCCTTCGCACGGACCGTAACAATTGCCCAAATGATATTCGAGACAGACTTTGTATTTGCCCGCGTCTATTTTTTCTTGTGAGAGATCGTAATTACAGGTTCGCAACGGATAGAGTCCTTTGATTAAATCCAACAACGTTCGCACCGTTTTCATACTTGTATACGGACCAAAATATTCCGAACCGTCTTTGATCATTTTGCGGGTTGGAAATACGCGTGGAAAGCGTTCGTTTTTGATACAAATCCACGGATAGGATTTGTCATCTTTCAACATCACATTGTAGCGCGGTTGGTATTTTTTGATGAGATTATTTTCCAACAATAACGCATCTGTTTCTGTAGCAACCACAATATGTTTGATTTCTACAATTTTTTTCACCATCACGCGTGTTTTTCCATATTCGTGTTTCTTGGTAAAATAGGAAGTGACACGTTTTTTTAGGTTTTTTGCCTTTCCCACGTACAACAACTTTCCGTCCTTATCGTAGTATTGATATACGCCAGGATTGGTTGGTAAGGTTTTTAGTTGTAATTCTAGGGTTTTGGTCATTGTTGGGTATTGGGTTTTTGGTGTTGGGTGTTGGGTTTTTGGTGTTGGGTGTTGGGTTTTTGGTGTTGGGTGTTGGGTGTTTGGTGTTTGGTGTTTGGTGTTTGGAAATTACTTTTTCATTTTACATTTTGCGGTTTTGTATTTTACATTTTATTTCTTTGGTTGTGAGTTGGTCGCTGTGCTCCGTTGTCGGTTGTTTGTTTATTCGTTTTTTGTGGATTTGTTAATTTGTGTTTTCTTTTTGCTCGATTACATTTTTAAGTGAATCTCTATGTAATTTCACACTTTTATTTACCATAAAATCCATTTCATCTGCTGTTAATAATTCTCCGTATTTTCTTTTCGCAAAACATTTATATGCTTTTGCTGATTTAAGCCATAACACTTTATATTCTTCTTTTCCAAATTCAAAAATCACTTCAAACTCAAAAGTATTAGAAATTACTTTTGAGTTTAGTATATGAAAATAGACGTATATTAAATACTTATCAATAGTATTTATATTTGTAGATAATTCATTAGTCTTTATGTGTCGAAAGAATTTACGATCATCTTTAATAAAACTTGAACGAAAATCAAATTTTGAATAAAATTTTTTAAATAGATTTGACTGTCTCTCTTCTATCTTTTTTGAAAATTCTTTTATAAAATTATCATAGATTTTCATTACCTCTTCTTGACTTTTTAAAGTAACCGCATTATTTATATGCTTAAATCGCTGCTCCAATAAAGCCACTTCTTTCTCAATATCATCATCTTCCTCAATAGTTTCTCCTTTAGCACCAGCAATCATCAACTCCAAAGAATGTATTAAGTTTTGCGCAATGTATTGAATAAACGCTTCTATATTCCCAGTATCGGCAAGGCGTAAAGCAGCAAAGTAGTTTTCTTTGTCTTCGGTTTTGATGATGGTTGGTGGAAAACCGTATTTCATTAATACAAAATTCATGATAATTCGTGCGGTACGACCGTTTCCATCATCGAATGGATGAATTCGTATAAATTTATAGTGAAATTCTGCTGCGAGTAATATTGGATTTACTGTTTCTTCTGCAATTTTATTGTTGTACCAGCTGAGCAAATCGGTCATTTTTGCAGGTGTTTCTTCTGATGTTGCAAAACGAAAGATTTCTCCTGTAACTGTTTTTACGTGATTGGATGTTTTTTTGTATTCCCCAACATGAACCTTCTTTTTTGTGGGCTTTCCATCTGGTGTTTCTGCATCAACTTCGTACGGCTCTTTCAGTAACAGCGAGTGAATTTGTCGAATAAAATTTTCTGTTAATGGATATTCGCCTTTTACAACATCAATTACCCAATTAATCGCTTCATTATGCCCTGTGACTTCAATGTGATCTTTGAGTGGTTTTCCTTGTGCTGTAATATTGAATAATAATAAAGCTTTAGTCTCTCCGTACGTGAGCGTATTTCCCTCTAAATGATTTGAATGGTAATTCCAATCCAAGCGAAATTTCTGCATGATAATCGCTTCCATTTCCGCATCGATTGGTCTTAGAGAATCTAGTTCTTTTTTGAGTTCTAATGCTTTTTTTAATTCTTCCATAGTACAATTCGTGCTCACAAAGTTACTTGCAATTCTTCCAAAAACAAAGGAATACCATTGTCACTTCTAAGTTACAATTTTTATTTTAGTGAAGCGCAAGTTTGAGAGGCCCAAAAAGGCGAACTCAAACTTGTAAGCTGAACTAACTTTGCAGGAGTGCGAAGTCTTTTTTAATAGAAAAAGATTGACCTCAATATCAATAAATTTTACTTTTACCAAAAAATTTTTAAGATGTCAAAATCTGCCTTACGGAAGAAATATAAAGCGATACGAAATGAGTTGACTGTGAATCAAATTGATGATTTTAGTCTAGCAATCGCCAACAATTTGTTACAGCTTCCGATTTGGGAGAAACGCTATTATCATTTGTTTTTGACCATTGCTGAACAGAAAGAAGTAGACACCGAATTTATTTTGAATATTCTCGCAGGAAAAGACAAAGATATTATCCTTTCGAAAAGTAATTTTGACGCGTATTCCCTGACACATTTTTTGCTCACAGATAACACTGTTATTAAAAAGAACGCCTACAATATTCCTGAACCTATAGATGGTATTGAAGTTCCGTCAAACAAAATTGATGTGGTGTTTGTACCTTTATTAGCATATAACTCCAAAGGTTATCGTGTAGGTTATGGCAAAGGTTTTTACGATAGGTTTTTAGCGGAATGTAAAGATGATGTTGTTAAGATTGGTTTGTCTTTTTTTCCACCTGAAACTACTGATTTTAAAGTTGACGACACAGACATTGGCTTGGATTTTTGTGTGACACCTAAGCAGACTTATAGATTTTAACACTTTTCATTAAAAATTTCAATATAACTTTTTTTGAGTGATATTTCATTCAAACAAGCTATATTTGGGCTAATTTGAATGATTTGTCATTCATTTATAGTATACAAATAAAAAACGTATCTTTGTATGATATTTAATTCAAATACACCGAAATACCGCTAATATGAATGATAAATCATACGATAAATGGGCAGAAATGTCAGATACATCATTATTAAAAACTATCGGAACCTTTATTAAAACACATCGGCTAAGTCAAAATAGATCACAAGAACAAGTAGCTCAAATGGCAGGAATGAGCCGTTCTACCTTAAGTTTATTGGAACGAGGCGAAAAAGTGAGAATAGATAGTTTGATTCAAGTATTGAGGGTGCTCGATTTATTATACATTATGGATGTATTTGCAGTACGAGACGAAATAAGTCCTATTGAATATGCACGACTTAAAAAAAAGAAAAGAAAACAAGCATCTCCAAAAAATAACAATGAACTTAACGAAGAAGCCTTAGAATGGTAGACAGTGCAGAAATAAAAATATGGGGAGAATTGGTTGGTGCTGTCCGTTGGGTAGCCTCAGAGCAATTAGGATATTTTGAATATGATCCAAAGTTTATTCAAAAAGGTTGGGATATTTCCCCTGTAAAAATGCCTATTTCGCAAGGAGCAAGAGTATATAGCTTTCCCTCCTTAAGACGTGGTCGAAACGAAACCGAAGACACATTTAAAGGATTGCCAGGTCTGTTATCGGATGCGTTACCTGATAAGTATGGAAATAAACTTATTAATACATGGCTGGCACAACAAGGAAGACCTGCAAATAGCATGAATCCTGTAGAAAAGTTATGTTTTATTGGCACACGCGGCATGGGTGCATTGGAATTTGAACCTACACAAATAACAACAGGAAGAAAAAGTTTTTCTCTAGAACTCAACAGCTTGATAGAAGTCGCTCAAAAAATGTTAAACAAAAGACAAGACTTTTTAACCAACTTAAGTGAAGACGAAGAAAAGTCCATGATGGAAATCTTAAAAATTGGAACCTCGGCTGGTGGTGCACGTCCAAAAGCAGTAATTGCGTATAATTCTACCACGGGAGAGGTGAAATCTGGTCAAGGAAATGTACCGAAAGGCTTCGATCATTGGCTATTGAAACTTGATGGTGTAAGCGGCGAACAGTTCGGGGAAAGTTCAGGTTGGGGAAAAGTAGAATATGCATACTACTTAATGGCAATTGATTGTGGAATTGAAATGAGCAAATGCCAATTATTGGAAGAGAATGGACGCGCTCATTTTATGACCAAGCGCTTTGATAGAGAGAACAATCAAAAACATCATATTCAATCATTGTGTGGTTTACAACATTACGATTTTAATGATATGTTCGGGTACAGCTATGAGCAGCTTTTTCAAACCATGCGACGACTCCGATTAACGTACCCAGAGGCAGAGCAAATGTTCCGAAGAATGGTGTTTAATGTTTTGGCAACCAATTATGATGATCACACAAAAAACTTTTCGTTTATACTGAAAAAAGAAGAGAAATGGCAATTAGCGCCTGCATACGATTTGTGTTTTTCTTTTGATCCAACAAATCATTGGGTTAGTCAACAAACCTTAAGTGTGAACGGAAAACGAAATGGTATTGATACAAACGATTTGATAACTATTGCAAAAGCAAATAACATTAAAAAAGGCGAAAAAATTATCACAGAAATTAATGCTATCGTCAAATCATGGCATGAATATGCGGAAAAAGTACAGTTGCGATCAGATTTACGAGACAGAATTTACGAAAATCTAAATTCGTTCTAGACATAGAATATGACTCCTTTATGTACTAAATAATTCCAGTATATTCTTCCTGTGCTGTTGCTTTTCCTCCTTCTGAGTTTCCATCATCAGACTTTTTATCTTCTTTTTTCTTTTTTGGGAATGCTTTTTTGTTGAAGATGATTAGTAATGCAACTCCGACTGTAATCGCAGAATCAGCGACGTTGAATACAGGATCAAAGAAAGTGAAACGATCTCCGCCAACCCAAGGCGTCCATTCTGGCCAAGTAGTATCAATCATAGGAAAATGAAACATATCTACGACACGTCCGTAAAATACAGGTGCATATCCACCTTCGTCTGGTAAAAAGGTCGCTATTTGTCCTTCACTTCCGTTGAAGATGACTCCGTAAAATACAGAATCGATAATGTTTCCTAAAGCGCCTGCAAAGATTAATGAAACTGCAATAATCAGTACACGTGAACTGTGCTTTTTGATGGAATCATACAACCAATATCCAATGGCAGTAATGGCAAATAAGCGGAATAAGGTTAATAAGAGTTTCCCATAGCTTCCTGGCAATTCTACGCCCCAAGCCATTCCTCGGTTTTCTACGAAAAGGATTTGAAACCAATCGAATACAACTATTTTTTCTCCAAGTGCAAAATTGGTTTTGATATATATTTTACTGATTTGGTCAATGAGTAAGACCAAAACAATGATTCCTATAGCTTTTTTTAATGACATGTGTCGTGTATTTCCCTAATAGTCCGCTAAAATAAGAATATTTTATCCTTTATTCGAAGAATACGTAATCTTTCCGTTATCGGCTTTTAATTCTACTTTTTTTCCTTTTTCGTAAAAGACAATTTGCTGCTCCGAAGCGGTTTCAAAAGTGGGTAATTTTTGTTTGATATAGTGAATGTCTCCTTTTTTGGTTTGAATGATGGCTTCGCCTTCCAATTCGTTCAAGGTATAATTCCCTGAAATGAGCAATCCCCAGAATTTTTTATAGTTTCCTTGCACATAGACTTGGGTTTCGTCACCTTCTAACTGTACTTTCAATTTTTTGGGAATATAGATATTCATAGTAATTGAAAACACTTTATGTGCACTCAATTTATCGTTTGGCAATGTAAAACCTTCTGCCAATTTACAGGAAAGCTGCAATTTTTTGTCCTTCGTGGCTGTGATGACATTGACATCTCGATAGTATTCGCCTTCCATTTGCGTTTCCACCTTCAACACATCATCATTAGTGCTGTAAATGTTGAGTTGAAATATTTTTTCCGTATTGATACGAATTTCTTCGATTTCATGAATTGTGAGTGTTTGCTGGGTGGTTTTTTGGGCGAAACAGAGGTGTATGCAGAGTATGAAGGATAGTATGTAAATGGGTTTTGGCATTTTTGGTTTGTTGTCGGTTGTTGGTTATCAGTTGTCAGTTGTCAGTTGTCAGTTGTCAGGAAATTACTTTTTCATTTAAAATCTTGAGTTTTACATTTTATATTTTGCTTCGTTGGTTGTCGGTTGGTCGCTGCACTCTGTTGTGGGTTTTTATCAATTGAAACTTTAGTATTTTACATTACTAAGATGCGTTAACTTTAAAATTGGTGCTTCTAAGTACTTCTTGATAAATCCTGAATCAAGTTCAGGACACTCGAAGTGAAGCTTGGGATATTGTAATTTGAGTTTTTGAAGATAATCTTGAATTCAAAATAGCTTCTTTTTTAATTTCAAATCAACAAAAATAAACTTATAAACCAAAAAAAGCGCTCAATGAGCGCTTTATGGAAACAATATCGTTTCTTATTTCTGCATATTTTTTGCTTCGATACTTAACGTAGCGTGTGGCACTAATTTTAGACGCTCAGGATTGATCAATTTTCCTGTCACTCTGCAAATTCCGTAGGTTTTGTTTTCAATACGAATTAATGCATTTTTAAGATCGCGAATGAACTTTTCTTGACGAATGGCCAATTGCATGTTTTTTTCTTTCGACATGGTCGTTGAACCTTCTTCAAACGCTTTGAACGTTGGTGAAGTATCATCCGTACCATTATTATGGTCGTTCATGTAGGCGCTTTTTAAAAGCGATAAATCCTTTTGTGACTGATCAATTTTATCTTGAATGATTTGCTTGAATTCTGCAAGCTGTTTGTCTGAGTATCTTATTTTAATGTCGTCCATGATCTACATTTTTTTAATAAACAATACGGTATTCACCTCGTCAAAAGCAATTTCTGTACCACTGTCGAGCTGCTCTACAAAGTCTAATTGGGCTGTCAACGTTTCTGTCGTTAAATAGTCCAAATTACTATTGATGGCATCGACTAAATGTTCATCTTTTTGTAGCGTTACGTGAATTTTATCCGTGACTTCAAACCCTGAATCTTTACGTACGTTTTGAATTCTGTTTACAAGTTCTCTTGCAATTCCTTCTTTTCGTAACTCATCAGTTATGGTAACGTCTAACGCTACGGTAATTCCTCCCGAATTGGCTACCAACCAACCTTCTATGTCTTGAGAAGTGATTTCCACTTCTGTAATATCTAATGTACTACTTTTTCCGTTAATTTCTACAGAGATACTTCCTGTTTTTTCAATTTCGGCAATTTCTTCCTGTCCAAACTGCATGATTAGTGCCGCAGCCGCCTTCATATCTCTTCCGAATTTTGGCCCTAATACCTTGAAATTTGGCTTGATTTGCTTGACTAATATTCCCGAAGCATCGTCTAACAATTCAATTTCTTTTACGTTTACTTCCGATTTGATTAGTTCCGCCACAGCGGTAATTTCAGCCTTTGTCTGCGCATCCAATACAGGAATCATCACACGTTGCAATGGCTGGCGCACTTTTATCTTTTCTTTAGCTCTTAACGATAATACTAAAGAAGATATTGTTTGCGCATTTTCCATTTTACGCTCTAACGACTTGTCAATGAACGCTTCATCAAATTTTGGAAATTTGGCCAAATGTACACTTTCAAAGTTTTCTTTTGCTGTTGCTTGGGTTAAATCTTTGTAAAGTCTGTCCATATAGAACGGCGCAATTGGCGCTCCAAGCTTCGCAACTGTCAACATACACGTATATAAGGTTTGGTATGCTGATATTTTATCGTGTTGATAGTCTCCTTTCCAGAATCTTCTTCTGCTTAAACGCACGAACCAGTTACTTAAGTTTTCCTGTACAAATTCAGAAATAGCTCTCGCAGCTTTTGTCGGTTCGTAATCCGCGTAGCTTTCATCTACATATTTGATGAGTGTGTGCAATTCCGAAAGTATCCAACGATCGATTTCTGGGCGTTCTGCTAATGGAATTTCGGCTTCACTGTACGTAAAGTTGTCAATGTTCGCATATAAACAGAAGAATGAGTACGTGTTGTATAAGGTTCCGAAAAACTTACGACGTACTTCTGCAATTCCTTCTAAATCGAACTTTAAGTTGTCCCAAGGATTTGCATTTGAAATCATGTACCAACGCGTTGCATCTGGACCGTATTGATCTAATGTTTTGAATGGGTCCACTGCGTTTCCAAGACGTTTGGACATTTTTTGTCCGTTTTTGTCTAATACCAAACCGTTTGAAACCACATTTTTATACGCAACCGAGTCAAATACCATCGTTCCTATCGCGTGTAGCGTATAAAACCATCCACGTGTTTGATCAACTCCTTCCGCAATAAAGTTTGCTGGATAGCTTTCCTTATTGTCGATGAGTTCTTTGTTTTCAAACGGATAATGCCATTGTGCATATGGCATTGAGCCAGAATCAAACCAAACGTCAATTAAGTCACTTTCACGTTTCATTGGCTTCCCAGAAGGTGATACCAACGTGATTTGATCTACAATATGTTTGTGTAAATCGACTTTATCGTAGTTTTCCTCAGACATATTGCCCACTTCAAAATCGGCATATACATCTTCCGTTTCAACTCCTGCGTCGATTGCTTTTTTGATTTCCGCTTTTAATTCTGCCAACGAGCCTACCATCAATTCTTCTTTTCCGTCTTCCGTACGCCAGATTGGCAATGGAATTCCCCAAAAACGTGATCGTGATAAGTTCCAATCATTTGCACCGGCAATCCAGTTTCCAAAACGACCTTCACCTGTAGATTTTGGTTTCCAATTGATCGTTTGGTTTAAGTCGTACATGCTATCTTTGACATCCGTAATTTTGATAAACCACGAATCTAACGGATAATATAAGATTGGCTTGTCCGTACGCCAACAGTTTGGATAACTGTGTAAATATTTTTCAACCTTAAAGGCTTTGTTTTCTGTTTTAAGTTTGATTGCCAATTCGACATCTATAGATTTTTCTGGAGCTTCTCCGTCGGCATAGTATTCATTCTTTACATATTTCCCTCCGAATTCACCCAATTCTGGTCTAAAACGTCCTTGCAAGTCTACCAACGGCACCAAATTGTCATTTTCATCTTTCACTAACATTGGTGGTATTTCTGGCGTTGCTTCTTTCGCAACTTTCGCATCATCTGCACCAAAAGTTGGCGCTGTATGTACGATTCCTGTTCCATCTTCCGTCGTAACGAAATCACCCGAAATGACTCTAAAGGCATTTTCAGGATGGTCATGCGGCAATGCATAGGTTAATAATTGCTCGTATTTGATTCCGACTAAATCGCTTCCTTTGTGCTCACTAGTGATGAAGTATGGTATTTTTTTATCGCCTTGCTGATATGCGGCTACTTCTTCTTGGGTTTCCACTTTCGTGAATTTACCCGCAAATTGCTTCCCAACCAAATTCTTCGCCAATACTATATTGATTGGCTCAAACGTATACTGATTGTAGGTTTGTACAACTACATAATCAATTTTTGGTCCTACGGTCAACGCTGTGTTTGATGGTAAGGTCCAAGGTGTCGTCGTCCAAGCTAAAAAGTGTACATCGCCAATATTTTGTAATCCTGATGGCAAGGTTTCTTGAATCGCTTTGAATTGTGCTACTACCGTCGTATCTGTAACATCTTGATAGGTTCCAGGTTGATTTAATTCGTGCGAACTTAATCCAGTTCCTGCTTTTGGCGAATATGGTTGGATGGTGTAGCCTTTGTACATCAAGCCTTTGTCATAGATTTGCTTTAACAACCACCATACACTTTCCATGTATTTTGGTTTGTAGGTGATGTATGGATTGTCCATGTCCACCCAGTAGCCTGTTCTGCGTGTCATATCGTTCCAGATGTGTGTGTAACGCATGACTGCTTTTTTACAGGCTTCGTTGTATTCTACAATCGAGATTTTTTTCCCGATGTCTTCTTTTGTGATGTTTAGTTCTTTTTCAACACCTAATTCGATTGGAAGTCCGTGTGTATCCCAACCTGCTTTCCGTTTTACTTGGTATCCTTTGAGCGTTTTGTAACGACAGAAAATATCTTTAATTGCTCTAGCTAATACGTGGTGGATTCCAGGCAATCCGTTTGCGGATGGTGGTCCTTCAAAAAACACGAATGATTCGGCACCTTCACGTGAAGTGACACTTTTTTCAAAGATGTTGTTTTCTTCCCAATAGTTGAGGATTTCTTCTGCAACTACAGGCAAGTTTAGTCCTTTATACTCTGTAAATTTAGTAGCCATTTTTTCTGCTCTGTATTGAATTTGCGAAATTAATGAATTTCATTGAATTGTAATGTGTTAAATAAAAAAAGCTGCTATCTCTCAATTGACATTTCTTTTGAAATAAAAAAATTGAGTTTCACGCATAAAAAAAGACCACTTGGTTTTCAAGTGGTCTTTTGTATTGTGTGTTTTTCTGATTTATTGAATGACTAGTTTTTTACTAATTTTTCCGCTATCAGAATATATACTTATTACATAAATACCACTTGCGACATCGTCAATAGGAATTCGAATGGTTGTTTCCTCGATGCCGTCGGTTATGGCATTAATTTGTTGTCCTAAAATGGTATGCATGTCAATACGTTCCAATTGGAAGTTGGTATTGTTTGTAATTACCAACTCTTCTGTTTTGGTGTCTGTATACATG
Organism: Bacteroidota bacterium; assembly: GCA_039026955.1. Taxonomy (GTDB): domain Bacteria; phylum Bacteroidota; class Bacteroidia; order Flavobacteriales; family Flavobacteriaceae; genus Kordia. The sequence goes on along the minus strand of JBCCLH010000029.1, from coordinate 41,600 downwards.
ATGATTCCTTCTTCAAGGATGGTTTCGTTGATACTTAATGCATTTCCTGGTTTGAATACCAATGTATATTTATCATTTGTTTCTCCTGCTTGAATGTCTACTTGGAAGTCACCATCTCTTAGATTGTATGTGATTCCGGTGTAATTATTTCGAATGTATATTCCAACATTGTCATTAAAATATTCAGCAGCATCTAGTTTAATGAGTCCGCCGCCTGGAGCGTCTGACACCAAACCAAGATCAATTTCTTTGTCTTCATCAAAAAGTCCTATTCCTTGAATTGTATATTTTTCACTATTTAGTGACCAATACATATCATTGTCTGCGACTCCAATTGATTTTCCATCAAATCCTGAATCATAATTATCAGTTGCTCTTCTATCAAATGTTAATAGAATTTGGCGATGGAATCCTGCTGGATTTCGATATCCTAAACGAATCTTTGTTCTTTTGTCTGGACGAAGGTTTGCTGGTGTAGGTTCAGCGTAAAATTCTGAATTGACTGGTTCTTCTATAATAGTAGTTCCATTTTCAGGATTTTCGAATACTATAGAATCGTCCTCATCATAAGGTCTAACAAATACAGAGGCGCCACCAAAGTTTTCAGTCACAAGTACCGAAGGGAATCCTCGTTGTGCATTGTTGAATTCAACGTTTGTGGTTGATCCATTATCTCCTTGAACAAAGAAACCTTGTCCTACTGGAATAAATCTTCCTGGAGTTTTGGTTCCTGATCCTGTTTGACTTACTGATGGATGTGACATTGCTGGAGCTCCACCACTGTTATTGTACATAGCATATCCGCCTTGATAGTCTAATAGATTGTGTGTTCCTCCGCCCCAATGTTCCCAGAAATATAATGTTTGTGAGGTATCAGGATTATCCGCGATAAATACATCTGCATCTAATGCTGATAAATACGGATTTCCAACTAAGTATAAGTTTCCATCATCTAGAGGTCCTACAGTAATGACTCCATTGTTTGGTTTTCCTCGGAATACATAGTTTTGTTCTTCCAATTCGTCCAACGTTGTTGACACTCCTTTCATTGTGTATCCTTCACCTGCCGAAATGGTTCCAGTATTTCTAGCAAATTGCCAAGCATTGTAATCTTCATCAGCACCATTTACATATTTGAAAACCCACTCTGAACTGATGGTCAATGGAGAGGTACCTCCATCATCTGCTGTAGTCCAGGTAATGGCTCCTGGGGAACTTGGATTGGTTCCATCAAATAAGACAGCTCCCAGCGTAAAGTCTTGATTGTTTGCTGATGTATTGATAGCACTCACTGGCGAAGACCAATAATTGTATGTGTACGTATTTGCAGTTCCTTGTTGATCTCTTTCCACGTAACCTGCACTTGTCAGTGCTAAATCACTTCGTACGGTTTGGCGGAATTGACTTTCTCCTTGTAAATCGATCACACCATCCAATTCGGTATACCACGTATTAATGAATTCAAATCCTGTTCCGGCAGTTACCGCAAACGGCGATGTGTTTGTTACTACAGGATTTGTTCCTGTGATGGTTAGCGAAGCTCCACTATCAATTAATATTCCTAAAGTAGAATATCTAGCACTCGCTATGACATCATTTTGAATTTGCACGATAGACCAGTTGATACTATTGGCAGAAGGCGTATCCCACACCGTTCCGAATTCCCACGTGGCATCATCTGTCCAGTTACCATCTGCAACACTTACGTACGGCATTGGCGCTGTTTGTGGTGCAATAGTACTCATGTTTTTCATAAACATGGTAGTACCTCCACCTGTTAAGTCTTGAATACGGTTTCCTGTGATTGACGACATATCATAATATGCCACTAATGAAGACCATGGCACATTTGCGCCAGAGGTAAAGTCTTCAATATCTTTTGGAATTACCGAACCACGTACATTGCTTCCGTTCTGTTCAATTTCTTGATGCACCATTTCTCGAAGTTGATCTTCGGTTAGTACAACGTCAAAGATGCGGACTTCATCTATAAAACCTGTAAAAAAATTGAGGTTATCAAAAGTTCCCATCCGTAACGGATTTGGATTTGGTGTTAGTGGATCTAGATTACCACCTCCGATTGAGCGACCATTTAAATAACTAGTGTTGAATCCAGTTGATGCATTGACTACTATTGCAAAGTGCACCCAATCTGTTATTGTTTCGGTTCCTATTGCTCTATTACTATTGGTTTGTCCTTCCTGTATGGATAATACTCCAGTACTTAAAAAGAAATTGAATTGATCTTCTACACCAAGAATATCTCTGTCTGCCGTTGCAAAAGCTTGACCAGGATTTCGTATCCAGCCCATTACCGTGTAGCTAGTTAGCCCTTCTGATGCAGGCGAAACATCTTCTACATAATCGTCTACTCCATCAAAGAATAATGCATTGTTCCCTGTGATAGTTTCAGGATCAGCAAGTGTGAAAAACTGTCCATCGTCTAAATTTATTCCTGAAAATGTTACGACACCACCAACATTAGTTCCTTGGAAATTTTCATATGCCGCAAAGGTATCTGTATCTGCAATGTATAGTTCTAAATCGTCTATGTTTGTCAATCCACTTGAACTTAAATCAAATACAAGTTCAACAGTTCCAATATCTGTAGCACTTTCATGCGCATGCCATATTTTATTTAATATTCTTGTTGTTCGTAATGGCAATGTCGTAGATTGAATTGTTGTTCCCAATCCATTATTTCCTACAATTAAATATCCTAAATTGGAAGCAAAAGAACCTGACTCTTTTGTGATGGTCAATTCATCTGCTGGTGATATATTTACACTTCTTGATTGTGTTTGCTCAAACTGAGAGTTATCATCTCTAATAATTCCAAATACATTGTATCCATATCCTGCATTTGCTGCACCATTCCAAATGATAGTTCCGTTAGAGTCTACATAATTTTCACTTGTACCTGCGTATCCAAACGGAGACGATGTATTGGTCGTACTGTTCCAGTTTTCATCATTTGAACCTAAAGTGATTCCGTATTTTAGTGCTAGGTATGATTCTACTCTTTCCAATTCTGCTGCTGTCAAAGCTCTATCATAAAGAGCGATTTCAGCAATGTCTCCATTATATAAATACCCAGAATCAGTGTTGAATCCAGGATTTCCGAATGTATCTTCATTTCTTCGTGCTCCAATCAATACGTCAACATTGTTGCTACCGTTATTGATTCCGTTGTTTGTAAACGCTGGATCATCTATTCCATTGACGTTGGTTGATAGTCTCAAGAATGGATTGGCGTTGGTTGAAACAACTCCAGCAGTAATTTTAGGCTCATTCAAAGCGTAGATAGTTCCAAATCTTTCAGAAGTATTGACGTTATCAGGTCTTCCTAAAGTATAATGTACTACGCGATCTGTAGTTCCTAACCACAATTGGTAGTTACGTATGCTATTGGTTCCTTTAGAGATTACCGTCCCCGTACTAGCGCCACCTGAAACAATTACTGAAATTATGGTCATTTCCTCTGTTAGAGGATCAATATCTAACTCTGTAGGATTTCCTAGACTTAAGTATTCACTTCCAGCAAAACGTAATACAGGATTAAAGTTTAAAGCATTTGTTATGAATTGTGCATCTGTCGCACCACCGGATGTCGCTGTAAATCCATTGGGAGATTGATCTGCCCAAGTATCTACATCTGAACCAGTGAGTGCAGTTCCCACATTTGCCTTCAACCACAGTTGCATGTTGGTCGATACGTTTCCTGGACTCGGTATCGGCACCACTCCATCACCTGCAATATTAAAAGAATAGGATTGTTCAGCCAGATCAGGATCATCGTTTGCAATTAGAATTTCTCCAGTCGCTGCGCCAGCCACTGTAGGTTCAAATCGAATTGTAAACGTGGTAGATTCTCCTGCAGATAATAATAAGTCTGAAGGTTGTGATATAATTGAGAAATCAGCACTTGTACCTGCACCAAAAGTTACCGGATTGGGTAACAGTGTTAGATTCGTAGTAGTTCCTGCATTAGTAATCGTAAATGTTCGATCAAAAAATCCTCCTGAAATAAACACACTTCCAAAATCTGTATGATCTGCCGTTGATGGTACATTGACAGACCCATCTGCTATTGCTACAGCATTTCCAGTAACTTCTATATCTGGCGGTAAGGAAGTATTGACAATATTGACTGTATAATCTTCTACTTCTCCAAAACTAAACGTTTCACAAGGACCTAATACAGCACTGTCACCTTTCATTTGAACACGCATTCTGGTATTTCCTAATGTAGCTCCAATAGGTATTGCGATGGTTCCAGAAACAGGAGTATTGGTGTTAGCTCCATCACTAAAGACGTCTTCTCCAGGATCATCAAAATCATCATCTTGATTAAAGTCAATCCACACGGCAATGGCTTCAGAAAACGTTGGTCCTGGCCATATTTTTGTAATTGTTATTGTGTATGAAGACCCAGTATCTAAGTCCGTCGGAGTAAGTCCCGTGAAATCTGTATATCCTGTAGGTGGCACAGAAGGACTAGCATTATCCAGCGTATTTAATTGTACTCTACCGATATAGTCATCTGTAGGACTAAGAGAAGTGGAGGCACAATATTGCGCATTTGCAAACGAAAAGCACAGCAATAAAGCTAAAAATGAGTAGGTTTTTTTCATAGGTAAAGCATTTTTGGCAAAGTAATTTTATATCAATGTTAACTTTTTTTGTAATTTTTTGGTAGTAATATTCCCTTAATTTAGATGAAAACTATGAATTAGTCGATATAAATATCGTTAAATTTCCTTCTTGTTAATTTTATGAAGTAAAATTCTCACTAAGATAGACCTAAAAATTATAATTTAGGCTTAAAATTAGATTCCTTCCTGGTGCAGAAATACCCGAAGAATATACTCTGTAACGCTGATCTGTAATATTTTCAAGTGCAGCCGTCACATTGATCTTTTCATTAATTTCAAAATTAGATTTTGCGTTGAACGTTACCCAAGAAGGCGAAAAGGGATTTCCGTTATCATCGGTTGCATATAAGTATGCTTTGTTTCGCTCAGTAGGCGCTAGATCTTCGAAGTTAATTGAACCATTAAAGTTGGTAAATACATCAAATTTTAATCGGTTATTTTTGTAAATGAAATGTACATTCCCAAAGATAGGCGACACATGTCGTAGTGGAACTGTAGTTCCGTCAGCTTGCTCTTCTTCACCTCGTGGAATGGTAAAATCGGCTGTAACTTTGGTCCATTTGTCAAATTTTGCAGCAAAACCAAATTCAAAACCATAGGTATACACTTTTGAAGCATTTTGTATGGCTTGCACATTGCTTAATTCGCCGTTGTAAATGATTTCAGTTTCACCATTTAGGTTGAAGTCTTTTCGGATCAATGCATTGTCTAACAAAGTGTAAAATGCTGTAAAGTTTAGATCAAAACTGTTACCAATTTTTTTCTGTATTCCAAATTCGGCACTGTAGGCATGTTCTGGTGTTAGGTTGGGATTTGGTACAATCACAGAGCCTGGTTCTGAGTCAAAAACTTTTCCAATGTCATCAATGTTTGGCGCTCTGAAAGCCGTGCCGATATTTGCCGTAATTTGCCATTTATTCGGCAGCCAACTAAAACCGATACTTCCTGTAAATGCGCCTGTGTTGGTGTTTGCTTCCGTGAATGGAAACGGGAAAAATGTAGTGTCAAAATCTGCATCTATGAGAATGTGATTGTAACGCAGGCCTGATTGCAGAATAAATTTAGGATGTGGTTTGTATTCCATACTTGCGTACGCTGCCATCGATTGCCAAGTAGCACCGTCAGGGTAACGAGGAGCCGCATCTGTAATTTCCCCTGTGTTGATGTTTCTATCAAATCCGTCCGAATGCACTTTGTTGTACACATATTCTAGTCCGTAGAATGTTTTTATCTTCGGATTGAATCGTTTTTCAAAGTCTAAACTTGACGAAATGGCGTCTACATTTTCCTCGGTTACGTTTAGGATGGGATCTTGAAAAAGACGTTTGTTTCTACTTTCACCAAATCGTTGATATGCGTTGGTAAATTTTACATTGTCGTAATACGTATTGTTTCCCTTTTTCTGTGTTTGAAAATTGGCCATAAACCATCGTTGCGGTCCGTAAAACCATTCGCCGTAGCGCAAAGTTTCATTGCGGTATTCAATCAAACGATCGTATCGCGGATAATCGGATGTAGTGGAGTAGTGCAAGCCTAAATCAAATTCCCAAATATCGTCTGACACTAATTTTATGCGTTGTGCCAAATTCAATTGATTGTATCCTGTAAAGCGTTGATTTCTGGGATTGGAGTTGTTGACTACAGCATCCTGCCCGTTGATTGTTGTTACGTATTCTGGTCGTAAATAGTCATCTTCTCCGTTACTTCCCATGCGCAAATCGTCAAAATCACTGTAGCTCACACTGGTTAGAAACGCCCATTTCTTTAGTCCAATATTTACATCAAAATGCCCTGTTTTTTCTGCGTTGGCAGTGGCATAACGTAAATTTGCATTTCCTGAGATTAAGGTTTCATCACTCCAAGAGAGTCTAGGTGTTTTCGTGTAAAAATTCATCACACCACCAATGGCATCGCTTCCATAAATTACAGAGCCTGGCCCTAGTATGACTTCGGTATTGTTGACATTGAACGGATCAATAGAAATGACATTTTGCACATTTCCCCCACGGAAGATTGCATTGTTCATTCGAACACCATCTACCGAAAGCAGTAATCGGTTTGTAGAAAATCCTCTAATCATTGGACTTCCGCCTCCTAACTGGCTTTTCTGTACAAATACTTTTCCACTTCTTTCTAATAAATCTGCAGCTGTTTGCGGTGTGGAATAGATGATTTCTTTGCTATTGATGCTGACAACCTTTTTAGGAATTTCTTTTTGATCTTGTTGCCACTTGGAGACTGAAATTACAATTTGCGACAACTCAGAAGTTTTCTTTGCTAGGTAAACAATGTTGTTATTCTCCTTAATTTCTTGTTTGGTAAGTGCTATAGTTGCATAGGAAATGTGGTGGAAAGTGATTTTTTCATCATCAGAAAACTGAGAGATATCAATCTTACCTCTAGCATTCGTAATGCCACCTTTAGATTGATCCGCATTGTACACGTTCACGTTAGAGATGTTTCTATCGTTGACAATGTCTTTTACCTGAATTTCCTGACCAAAAAGAACTTGCGAAAAAATAAAAGCGACGATACCGACAAAACCTTTTATTTTACTTAAATACTTCATGTAACACTTCCATTGATTTTGGTTGCCTAAAACCCTGCAAATGTAATTTAAAATATTGAATGAATATTCTTAGAATTTCATTTCTTCTTTGCGAGGATAAGATTATGGTATTTTGCTCATCAAATTTTATGCCTAATAGCTGTTTGAAGCATGTTAAATTTTCGCCCGTAATACATTCGTTGAGCGTACTGTTATCAAAGAATTGACCCTCTTGCAAATCAAAATAGGAACGGTGTATATTTTTTGTTTCAGGAAAGAATCCGAAATACTTAGTGAGATTGGTCAAAAATGCAAGGTGAAAGTTGGCAATTTCGTCGTGAATATCGAGCCACTGTAGCGCATTTTCTATAAACTGAAATAAGGCTTCGTTTTTTTCTTCTTCCTGAATGGAATAGTTTAAGATTTCTGATAAGAATAAAGCAATTGCACTTTTATCTATTTGTGTATGAATGGAAGTGTACGGATAGACCGTTTTGACATCTTTTATGTATTCTAAACTGCCTTTGTTTTTGTGATTGGCCACAATTTCAAGCTGCATCAACGGTTGAAAGTAGGCGATTTTTAATTTGCCTTTTTTCGATTTGAGAATTCCGCGCAGTAAGTAGCTTTTGATTCCATCAGAAGCAGTAAAACATTTGACAATAACACTAGAATCTCCATATTTTATGGTAGATATCACAATGGCTTTGGTGGTAACTAGCATTTAGCGAACAATCATCACTTTGGTAACTTTGGTTTCTGAGCCGTCTTCGCTTGCAATAAGAATTAGATATACTCCAGAAGCGACTCTGTGTCTTCCAAACGCAGTCATATCCCACAACAAAGTTCCACCTTCTGTAGTTGCTTCGTGTACCAAGTTTCCTTCAATATCTGTTATTTTCACATTCGCATTGTTGATAAGTCCTGCAATGGTTAAGTTGCCATCGAATCCTGGACGTACTGGATTTGGATATGCGTATACGTTATCCAAGTTTTCTTTTGGTCCTGTCGCTGTTCCTTGAAACGATAATAATCCTTTCGCCGTGGCAAAATATACACGTCCTGATTCATTATCAATTTCAATATTATTCACCGTATTGGTTGGCAAAGGCGAGTTGTCTTTGGTAAAATGCGCTAAGGTTTCGGTAGCATCTGGTGATACGTAAAATACACCTGAAGCCGAAGTAGCAATCCATTTGTTGTTAGAGCCATCAACTTCAATATCAGTGACGGTTTGTTCAAAAAGGAGTTCTTGTGGCACGCCGTCATCATCTACAATAATGATATCGTTGGATTGCGGATTGCTATCCTCAAAAATTCCATCGGCACCAAAATACACACGAATTCCTTTTACCGTTCCAATCCACAGGTTCCCTGAATTGTCTATACGCACCGCACGCACGTCGGTTGTTGGTAAGTTTCCTTCTCCTTCTTCGCTGATAGCAGTAAATCGAGAACCTGCACTGCGTGTTTCATCAAAAGCTAATACACCGTGATTTTGTGTGGCAATAAATTTTATACCATTATCGCTGATTTCAATTCTTGACAATCCATTTTCCCCGTTTAACGGATCGCTGATCGCTTCTGTAACCGTATATGAATCCCACTGACCGCCACTGCGAAATGCTTTGATTCCGTTATCGACTTTAGAGGTTAATACCCAAAGATCGCCGTTTTCGTCAAATTTAGTTTCTCCTATACGAATGTCAATGTAAGTTGGCACGCCGATATCGAGCGATTCTAGTCCACTATTAGTCGTATTTAAGATTTCAACAGGCACGTTGTCTTCAATTCGCATGATTCCTGAGAAAAACGAACTTAAAAATACTTCACTCGTATTCGATGGATTTACAGTCGCATGTACAATACTTTTGGCATCAAATGCAGGATCATACGGAATGTTTGTCCACGACATATCTTGCAGGTGACTCACTCCTCTATCGTCTAATGGATACGGATTGTATCCCGCCGTATAATCACCATACACAACCCATAATTCATTCGGAATGGCGGTTATGGAGAAGGTATTGTTGAGCAAAGGACCATCGGGTAATATTTGGTTTCCTGTCATTGCTGTTGGGAAAGGTGTTTGAATGATTCCCTGATTTTCCGTTCCTAGATATAAAGAATTACCTACAAGCAATGCTTCATTAAAAGGTACATTCGGAAATTCTTCTATGGCTTCCACATTCACAACTTCATTTAAAGCGAGGTCATATACATGTACTCTCGTATCGTGTGTGATGACCATGTGATTTTCATCTACTTCCATGTCTTCCACGCGCGTTCCGAATTGTGGAACCAATGTTTCTATTCCGAAACCAACGCCATTAAACGTGTAGAGTCTTCTATTATTAAAATTTACAGCATATACATCATTTCCAAAAGCGACAATTCCACTCCAGTTTGAAGTAATTAATCGTTGCCATTCTTCAAAATCAATAAGGTTGTCATTGGCAACTACCGCTCTGTAAATTCCAGCATCACTCGCCGCATAGATAAATTCGCCTGAAATGGCAGTTTGACGAACTTCTATTTGACTTCCGTTGAGTCCAATAAAATAGGTATCTCCAAATTCAAGCGCTGCAATGTCGTATAGAGAAATTCCAAAATTGGTAGATATGTACAGAATATTATTATATTCTAAAATATGATTGATTCGTTTCTGATTTGGCGGAATCGTTGGTTTATCTACAATATCGACTACTCGGTTGACTTCTTCTGTGAAAGGATCAAAGACTTCAATAAGTCCGTTGGTATAGCCAATTACATACTTATTAAAAGTGGTACTATAAAAAGCGGTACTTATTTCTTCTCCTGACAGTCCGTTGACTGTAGAAAATTTAGTGATTTCGCTAGATTGTAGGTCGTAAGTGAAAAACGAATTTTCAGAAGCACCATAAATTTTATCTGAACTTTGCGATATGTCAACTATTTTATTGTATGAATAGTGACCTAACCAAGAATTGTTAGCTTGTCCATGTACAGAAACATAGGATAGAAGCAATAACAAATACAAAATTTTCCTCATTCGTCTTTTATTTTGATTCTTTTTGATAGAATTTGCTCTTTGATACGCATATTTTATGTTGTGAACAAAGGCAGTTTTCGTTAATTTTTAGAATATTTCACCAAATATATTTAATAATAACGTAAATGAATTGCTTATCATATATTAATGTCAAAAAAAAGCTTCCTACTGTTATAGCAGGAAGCTTTTGTAACTATATTAAAGTGATTTTTTAGATGACTCCTTGTGCAATCATAGCATCGGCAACTTTTACGAAACCGGCAATATTAGCTCCTTTTACGTAATCGATGAATCCACTTTCATCTTTTCCGTACGCTACACAAGCTGCATGAATGTCACTCATGATTTGTTGTAGTTTGGCATCTACTTCCTCGCTGGTCCAGCTGTAACGCAATGAGTTTTGCGTCATTTCCAATCCTGAAGTGGCTACACCACCTGCATTGGACGCTTTTCCTGGCGCAAATAATATTTTATTTTCTAAGAAGATGTGAATTGCTTCTGGAGTAGAAGGCATGTTTGCTCCTTCACTGACGCAAATACATCCGTTATCGATCAATGCTTGTGCTTCTTCTCCGTTCAATTCGTTTTGCGTGGCACATGGCAAGGCAACATCACAGGCAACATGCCAAGGTCTTTCTCCTTTGTGGAACGTTGCTGAAGGATATTGAGCTACATATTCATGAATTCTTCCACGTTTTACATTTTTCAATTCTTTGATGAAGGCTAATTTCTCAGCGTCAATTCCGTTTGCATCGTGGATATATCCTGAAGAGTCAGACATCGTTACTACCTTTGCACCAAATTGCGTTGCTTTTTCTACTGCAAATTGTGCTACGTTTCCAGAACCAGAAACTGTGACTGTTTTTCCTTCAAACGAGGCTCCTTTGGTGCTTAGCATACTTTGTGCAAAATATACATTTCCGTATCCTGTAGCTTCTGGGCGAATCAATGATCCTCCCCAAGTTCTTCCTTTTCCGGTAAGAACACCTGTAAATTCGTTTCGTAATTTTTTATACATTCCGAACATGTATCCGATTTCGCGTCCACCAACACCAATATCTCCCGCAGGAACATCTGTATCAGGTCCGATATGTCTGAATAACTCCGACATGAATGCTTGACAGAAACGCATAATTTCTACATCAGATTTTCCTTTTGGGTTAAAATCCGATCCACCTTTTCCACCACCCATAGGAAGTGTGGTGAGGCTATTTTTGAAGACTTGTTCGAATGCCAAGAATTTAAGAATACTTAAGTTTACACTTGGGTGAAAACGCAATCCACCTTTGTACGGTCCGATAGCAGAGTTCATTTGCACTCTGTATCCGCGATTTACTTGAATTTCGCCATTATCATCAACCCACTGAACTCTGAACATAATTACGCGTTCAGGCTCTACCATTCTCTCAAGTATCTTTGTTCCGTTATATTTTTCCTTACCTTCTATATAAGGAATTACAGCTTCCGCAACTTCCTGAACCGCTTGTAAAAATTCAGGTTCGTGTCCGTTTGTCTGCTTTACCAAGTCTAAAAAGTCTTTTACTTTTGCTTCCATAAACGAAGTTTGATTAACAAATTTTTATTAATATCATTGTTTGACTGTGCAAATATACATTTAATTAAAAAAAAACTGTCTTTTTTTTATAATTTGACAATTTTCTAACGCTTTCGAATACGATTCATTTAAGAAGCCTAATAACAGCAATGACCACATAATAAACATTAGATAATACACTTTTTGTTTTTTTGTTTTAAGGGTTTTTATATATTTGCTGTATAGCCTCATACAAATACTGGTTTATAACATGTTTAATAGAATCTGCCCTATCCTCCTACTTCTCACGCTCATGTGTGTAGGAACCACATACGCCCAATTCGGGTTTTCTCACGAGATTGGATTTGTGATTGGACCGAATGCATTCCAGTCTGACTATGGGGAACGTAACGATTTTGAAACCAATATTGGAAATGTTGGTGCCGAATTTGGTATTGTTCACTACATGAACTTCTCTTACCGTGCAGAATGTAACTGCTTTACTAGATACACTTATTTTAATGATCATTTTAAGGTGCGTAACGAATTGACGTATACTACAGTTAATTTGGAGCATTTTGGTCGATTTGTGGGAGATGATAAAGTTTCATTAACAGCAGATCAATTACGTGCTATGAGCGGAAGCACTCGCGTATTAAATTTAGGAACACAATTGGAATATTTTCCATTAAGTATTCGTGAGTTTGAAAGTGGTGGGTATTTGTTAGCACCGTATGTAGGTTTGGGAGCGCAGTATCATTACTATACTCCAACGGTAGAATCTTCTCGTGGAAGATTGACAGACCCAGGCGTGTTACCAGAGAAATATCAAGACGCTTTTAGAAACGATTCAGGTTCCTCTTGGTCTATTGTTGCCAATGTGGGTACACGTTATAAATTTACAGAAACATCCGATTTATTATTCGATTTACGTTGGAGATATTATTTTTCTAACTGGATTGACGGTTTGAACCCTGACGAAAATCGATTCCCAGAGAACAGAGCCAACGACTGGAGTTTTGTGATCAGTGTCGGATATATTTACTATTTGAATTTTTAAGAAATACAACAATATAATATGAAAGCCATTCATTACTGAATGGCTTTTTTTGAGAAAATCTTCTGCTGCTACAAGTTTGTATTGTGAAATATAGAATGTGAGTTCTGCTAAAAAACTACCTAACTTATTGATCATTCATTAAAAATTAAAAGCTTTGCGAAACTGAAAAAATATAAGATATTTCTTTACTTTTTTATAGGTTTATTATTATATTAGACTCAAAAGTAAAAAATTAAGAAAAAATCATTAAAAAACTCGTTACACAAAAAAGTCATTGCAAGCTTTAAACCAACAGAATTAATAGGAGGCAATATCTGGTCGGAATATTATTGGCAATGCCCATATAATTCTGAAGTTTGCACTGAACATGCCTGTCCAACAAATACTTGTCCTGTAACTTCAAATGATACAGATGGACATTCGAATCAATGCAATACAACGAATCCTTTCACTGTGGTCGTTTTCTAAACTATTATAGCTATTTTTAAATACGAATACTTGCTTTTTTAGATGAAATTAAACTCGCTAATCTCATTCATACTAATTACATATGTTTTTTGCATTAGTTGTGAAAAACTTCAAAAAAGTGATCCATTTTCTCAAGTATTAAACATTATTGAGACTAACTCAATTCGCTTAGATTCTATAAGTTGGGAAGAAATTAAAAGTAATGCCATTCATGACATTCGCGTCAAAAAAAAAGATACTACTATTGTAATTCAAGATCTTTTAAAGCAACTAGGTGACAATCATAGCTTTTATATATCTAAAAATAAGGCAAATAATTTAAATAATAGTCAACAGACTAAAATTGAATATTTACTCATAGACAGTGAAATCGGTTATCTAAACATTCCATCTTTTATTGGAAATAATGAAGCTGCATGTAGATTTTCATATACTATCATAGAAAAAGTCAAGCTTTTAGACAACGTAGGAGTTAAACATTGGATTATAGATTTGCGAAATAACGATGGCGGCAATATGTGGCCAATGCTGTTGGGATTATCACCTTTATTTGATAGTGAAATTGCTGGTTATTTTATGCACCGAAAATATATGTTAAGTTGGCAGATAAAAAACGGAAGTGTTTTACAAGAAGATCAAATTATCATGTATAATTCTGAACCGTATTATTTAAAAAACAATCGATCTAAAATAGCAATATTAGTGAATACTAAAACCTGCAGTTCTGGGGAAGCAGTCGCAATATCTTTTACAGGCATGGAAAATGTAAAGCTGATTGGAACAAAGACTTGTGGCTTAACCACTGGAAATTCAGTATTTAAATTAGATGATAGATCAGTTTTTGGGTTAACAACCTCTATTTTTGCAGATAGAAATAAAACACGATATGGTAAAGCAATTATTCCAGATATTGAAACAAGTCAACCTCTTGAAGTTGCCGTAGAATGGATTAAAGGAACTAATTAAATTATATCAAGAAAAAATTCTATTTCTCCAAAGCCTGCGCCAAATCCGAAATAAGATCGTCTACGTCTTCAATGCCTACACTTAATCGAATTAACGCATCCACCACACCTGTTTTTTCACGTTCCTCTTTCGGAATACTCGCATGCGTCATGCTAGCGGGATGACCAGCCAACGATTCCACGCCACCTAAGGATTCTGCTAAAGTGAAAATTTCCAGATTTTCTATGATGCGGATGGCTTGTTCGTAATCGTTTCCTTTGGTGACAAAAGAAATCATTCCTCCAAAATCGTCCATTTGTTTTTTGGCAATCGCATGATTTGGATGATCTTCAAATCCTGGCCAGTAGACTTTCTCTACTTTCGGATGATTTGCTAAAAATTCGGCAATCGCTTTTCCATTTTCGCAGTGTCGCTGCATACGCACATGCAAGGTTTTAATGCCACGCAATGCCAAAAAACTATCCATGGGACCGCAAATAGCGCCACTTGCATTTTGAATAAAATACAGTTGATCTGCCAATTCTTGATCTTTTACTACCAAAGCACCCATGATCAAATCGCTATGTCCGCCAATGTATTTGGTTACGGAATGCATCACGATATCCGCTCCTAAATCTAACGGACGTTGCAAATACGGTGTTGCAAAGGTATTATCAACTGCTAATAGCAGATTGTTCTTTTTCGCAATCGCCGCCGTCGCTTCAATATCAATAATATTCATCATCGGATTGGTCGGTGTTTCTATCCAAATCAGTTTGGTGTTGTCATTGATATAACTTTCGATATCTGCTGCATTCTCCATTCCAATAAAGTGAAATTTGAGACCGTAATTCTCAAAAATCTTAGTAAATAAACGATAGGTTCCACCATATAAATCATTCGTCGAAATGACCTCATCGCCCGATTTTAAGAGTTTCATAATCGCATCAATCGCTGCTAATCCTGAACCAAATGCCAATCCATAATTTCCGTTTTCTAAACTTGCAAAAGCTTTTTCCAAAGCATTTCGGGTTGGATTGTGTGTACGTCCGTATTCATAGCCTTTGTGTCCGCCTGGTGTACTCTGGGCAAAGGTAGATGTTTGATATATTGGTGGCATCACAGATCCATACGCCTTGTCTGGTTCTTGTCCGCCGTGAATGGTTTTTGTGTTGAATTTCATAAGATGATGCTTTGACACTATTACAAATTTAACGTTTCATTTATTAGTTTTCAGATTATCGACGTAACTTTAACGAGACGTAACTTTTTTATCAAAATGATATATAAAAATAACAACTTCTCTATTTTTCTACTTTTTGTATTGCTTGCATTCAGCACAAATTCTTTTAGTCAAAATTTCACAAAACAAGATACCTTACGCGGTTCTATTACGCCTGAACGTGCTTGGTGGGATTTGACACATTATCATTTAGATATTAAAGTAGATCCTTCCGAAAAAACCATCACAGGAAGCAATACGATTCAATATAAAGTCTTGAAAAAAGGACAAAAAACGCTTCAAATCGATTTGCAACCGCCTTTACAAATTACAAAAGTCATTCAAGGTGGAAAAGAGTTAGAGATCACAAAAGAAGGGTACGCGTATTTTATTCAGCTCAAAAAAAGACAGAAAAAAGGAAAAATATATAGTGTTCAGGTGTTTTATGAAGGCAAGCCAAAAGTAGCGCGAAGACCTCCGTGGGATGGCGGAATTACCTGGAAAAAAGATAAAAACGGACTGCCATTTGTAGCTTCTTCCTGCCAAGGATTGGGCGCGAGTGTTTGGTGGCCATGCAAAGATCATATGTACGATGAAGTGGATAGCATGAAGATTAGCGTGAATGTGCCAAAGAATTTGATGAATATTTCAAATGGACGTTTGCTAAAAGTAGAAGAAAAAGAGGATGCTACGAAAACGTATCACTGGAATGTAGTGAATCCGATTAATAATTATGGCGTGAATATTAATATTGGCGATTATGTCTATTTCGGCGAAAAGTATGAGGGCGAAAATGGTACGTTAGACATGGATTATTATGTGTTGCGCGATAATTTAGAGAAAGCCAAAGAGCAATTTAAAGATGCCAAACGTACATTGGAAGCGTTTGAGCATTGGTTTGGACCGTATCCGTTTTATGAAGATAGTTACAAGCTTGTGGAGGCACCATATTTGGGCATGGAACACCAAAGTTCGGTGACGTATGGAAATGGCTATATGAATGGGTATAGAGGTTCGGATTTGAGTCGTACAGGTTGGGGATTGAAGTTTGATTTTATCATCATTCACGAGTCGGGACACGAATGGTTTGCCAATAACATTACCAATATTGACATTGCAGATATGTGGATTCACGAGAGTTTTACAGCCTATTCTGAGAATTTGTTTTTGGATTATTTTTATGGGAAAGAAGCCAGTGCGGAATATGTGATTGGAACACGTAGAAGCGTTCAAAACGATCGTCCAATTATCGGAATTTACAATGTGAATCATGAAGGTTCCGGCGATATGTATTATAAAGGCGCGAATATGTTGCATACCATTCGCCAATTGATCAATGACGACGCAAAATGGCGCAGTATTTTACGCGGATTGAATAAAGATTTCTTCCATCAAACTGTGACTACACAACAGATTGAAAGTTACATCAGTGAGAAATCGGGAATTGATTTGTCCAAAGTGTTTGATCAGTATTTACGAACCATTAAAATTCCTGTCCTTCGCTACAAACGAGAAGGTAATAAGTTTGTATACCGTTGGGAAAATACCGTTGCTAATTTTGACATGAAGGTACAAATGGCATTGAATGACGAATTGGTATGGTTATCTCCTACAACCGATTGGCAAACTAAAAAACTGTCTACTAAAGTTGATACGGTTGAGTTGAATCCTAATTTTTATGTGACGTATGGTGAAGTGGAGTAGTTGTTTTTGTGGATTTGTGGATTTGTGGATTCGTTAATTCGTCAATTTGTGGATTTGTTTTGGTATTTGTTAGAAGATGGAGTTCTGTGATAAAACAAAACGTCAGATTGAGTGAAATTCTGAAAGAATTTTGTATCGAGATCTACTATGATTTCTCTAGATTATTTTTGACATCAAAGTACTTGATACATTTTTTTCGTTCCTCAAAAACCACTCGAAGTGACGTTTATTTTAATGTAACAATTTGATAATTTGAAAATGTACCAATGGTGATTTTGCTTCTATCACAAATATTGTAATAATTTATACTTTTAGATTTCTAAACCAAAAATCAAAACTTTTCTGCAACATCGCTTGCTTTTGTCATAGAAATCGAAGTGACGTTTTGGTATTATATATTCATTGAGAAGGAGAAGACGTAGCAATCTGTTTCTGGTAAAACACATTATTTCCTTTGAAATACATTGATACATTTTCAAATTAACAAATTGAAAAATTTTACAACTCTTCCACAAAAGCATACGCTTGCTTCACAAAATCAGCAAATACTTCTTTGTGTTTTTGTAAATCTAGATTTGGAGAAACGGCTACGCGTGCAATGTAATCTTTGTCACTTTCTTTGGTTGTTCCTTGGGTTGAGGTTGCTGGAATTGTCCAATAACATCCTTTGAGTTGCCCGTAACTCACACAATGCTTACTTTCATTCGGAATCTCCGTAATCATCATTTTGATGAGTTTGTGGTTTAAAGTACGTTTGTAGGCTTCTCGTTCTTCTTCCGTTTCACCTTTCGTTGGAAGATTTAACGAAAATACGGAAGGTGTGAATCCTTGTGCAGCTAATTCTTCTGATACAAAATTAATTTTTGCATCCGGCAAAACCTTTTCAATAAACGTGACAAATTCTCGTGTATTTTTATAGGCTTCTACAATGCGTTGCTTCATAGAAGGCAAATATTCCGCTAACAATTTATACTGTAATGGAGTCGCTTCGTTATCGCAAAGTAGTAAGTGTTTTTCTATCTTTTCAAACAGTGTTGCCGCTTTTTCGTTTCCAATACAGTATCCCGCCGTACACAAACCGCCACTTGCAAATTTAGAACCACTCGAATAGGAAATCGCGCGAATGGCAGATAAAGTTTCGCCTTCTCCTAAAAAGTGTACATTCGGACAGAACGTTTGATCTAAAATAAACACAGGTTCCACAGCAATTTCATCTGTTGCAGTCGAACGTTGTTTGCTTAACGTCGTTTTTAAGGCTGCCAAGTCAGGAACTTCCACACGCGGATTTGTTGGAATTTCTGCAATAATATATGGAATTGCATCTTCTTGTGCGATTGCATCTAACACATCATTCAGACTATCAACCATGTCATGTTCTCTGTCGACTAATAAATCGACTACAGCTACATTATCAATACAAGCCGCTACACGCCGCGCCTGATCGTTTGTCCCGCCATAACAATTGGTTGGCACAATAAATTTGATGTCTTTTCCAGGATGTTGCTCGAGCGCCGCATCCACCAATCCCATCATAATGGCATATTGAATGGATAATCCGCTGGAACCGACCAACACTTTTGTATCAACTCCATTAATGTTTCTAATGGCATCTGTCACTAACTTTTTATTAGCAACTATATCGCATTTCTCTTCATTGAAAGCTGTTCCAATAATATCATGCAAAGCAATCAAACAGTTCGCAGGTGTCATGGCTACTGTTTCGCGCCTACGCACATGTTGTATCTCGGAAACGTAACTAGCATCTTGATGATTATTTCCTATCAACACACTTCCTAATATTGAATGTATATTTACGATAAAGTCAATAGTTGAAGAAAATTCAACTTTACTTAGTTCATCTTGTTGCGAAATAAAAATCGTAGTTCCATCAAATTGTGGAATGTCTGCTACTGAACTGACTTTTCGCAATTCAAAGGTATATCCGTAAACTTTTTTCAACGCTTCCGCATCAAAAGATTTCGGTAATTCGTCGGTGTATACAATTTGCGTCGCGGTATTTGCGAGTAGATTTTTTCTCAAGATTGCCATTACAGGAACGGTATCCGACTGAAAACTGATGATGTTTTCAGCTTTGAGATCGTTCAATTTTGCAATGGTCCATTCCAACACACAGGACAACGGATGTCCCAAGCGAATATAATCATACGCTGTTGGCAATTCGTTTAAAGTATTCGTAGAAAAATCGTCTGCTAAGTATAATTTATCGAAGTATTCTAAAAATTCAACTTTGGCTAATTTTTCAGTATAAATATCGAGTCGGTGCGTTGTTAAGCGTGTCCAATCGGATGGCACATTTGCCAGAATATTTTGTATATATGTGAGCGTTTTATGGCTGTTCATTAATTTTCTCCTTGTTATAATACGTAAAGATACGCTAATTCGTTTTTTTAAGATGTTATGAGTCGTTTAAAAATGTGAATACTTTCTAAACGGAATGTTAAACATTGGTGAATCAATTTGTTAGTGTTTTTCACTTTATTTTGTCCAATAAAATATATTACACTACTTTTTCAGTTGCAAAATATAACTTTATTGCGAACGATTCGTATAAAATTCATTTACTATATTTTTACTAAAAGTATTCATTTTTGCTGGAAATGAATTTTCTTTGCAAAAGTTATTCAAATAAACCACTTTTTAAAATCGAAATCCTGTGAAGAAAATCTATCATTTAGGCACTTGCAATACGTGTCAACGCATTCTCAAAGAATTACAACCTGCAGCCGATGTAATTTTACAAGACATTAAAGAAGAAGCCATGACCGCAGCACAATTAGAAGAAATGCATTCGCTTTCAGGAAGTTATGAAGCGTTATTTAGCAAGCGTGCGCGTTTGTACAGAGAAAAAGATTTGAAGAATCAGAATTTAACGGAAGACGATTTTAAAAAATACATTTTAGAACACTATACCTTTTTAAAGCGACCAGTAATCTTAGTAGATGATCAGATTTTTATTGGAAATACTGCCAAAACCGTTGCTGCCGCTAAAGAAGCACTTTCCTAATGTTATCTAAAAAATCCTTTGCCTTTGTCGCCGCCTTTATGGTGCAAGTATTTTATGGCGTGACGTTTACTTTTGCTTCCGATGTAATCAAAGGTGGCTACATAAAACCGTTCGGATTTATTCTGTTGCGTGTCGCTGGTGCGGGATTGTTGTTTTGGTTATTTAGCTTTTTAGGACCAAAAGAAAAGATTGAACCGAAAGATTACAGAACCTTCTTTTTAGGCGCAGTATTCGGAATTGCCATCAACATGTTGTGCTTTTTCAAAGGGTTTGAATATACGACACCAATTCACGCTTCGGTGATTATGGTCGTCGTCCCGATTATTGTATTGATTTTATCTGCAATATTCCTCAAAGAAAAAGTCATTCCAACCAAAATCATCGGAATTGTATTGGGTCTTTCTGGCGCGGTTGTACTCAGCATTTATGGAAAAGCTACGGCAGATTCTACCAACATTCCACTAGGAAATTTGCTCGTATTTATCAATGCGGTTTCGTATAGTATTTACATCATCATTATTAAAAAACTGACTTATAAATACCATCCGATGACTTTCATTAAATGGTTGTTTTTGTTTGGAACCATTTTAGTATTGCCATTCGGTTATTCACAATTGAGTTCGGTAGATTGGGCTTCGTTTTCGCCATACATCTTTTTTGAAGCAGGATTTGTAATCGTAGGTGCAACTTTTGCGACCTATTTATTAAATCCACTGGCATTACGCGAATTAAAAGCTTCAACCGTCACAACTTTTTTATATCTTCAACCTGTAATTGCAGGAATTTTTGCCGTGATTGTCGGCAGCGATTCGTTAGATTTGATCAAAGTAGTCGCAGCAGTTTTAATTTTTGCTGGCGTGTACTTGGTTACCCTAAATACAAACAAAGCACGACGTAGATGAGTTACGGATCGCCCATTTTTTATGATAACATCAACGATATTCCATCGGCATATTGGGCACAGTTAGGTTGCGGAAAAAATACTTATTACACACCTGAATTTCTACGTGCGTACGAACTTGCCAATAGCGATATTGTGTTTCGCTACATCGTAATTGTGAACGATCAACAAGAAGCAGTTGCTTTTGCATCTACGCAAACGGTGACAATTCCCATAGAAACCATCACACAAAATATTAAAATTGCCAGATGGATTAAACGGACCATTAACGGTTTATTTTGTAACAATTCGCCTAAAATTATGTTTTGCGGAAATGTCTTTTTAAGTGGCGAATACGGAACATTTATAAAGGAAGGTGAAAACTACAACAGATTGTTTCACGAGTTAGTCGCTGGTTTAAAAGTAGTGATGAAAGAAACAAAAAAGCTGCACGCGGTTTTTGTGAAAGATTTTAAAAAAACTTCGCTAAAACTCACAGATCAACTAAAAGATTATGGCTATGCGCCCATGAAAGTTGAACCGAATATGATCATCACACTCAAACCTGAATGGACTTCGTTTGACGAGTATAAAAACGCGCTCAAATCGAAATACAGAGTCAAAGCGAATAAAGCAGACAGCAAAAGCGAACCACTCATCGCAAAAGAGTTTACCTATCAAGAAATTGATTATTACAGAGAAGAATTGCAAGCACTTTATGAAAACACGATTGCGAATGCAAATTTCAATGCGCAAGTCCTCGATTTAGATACATATATGTTGCTTAAAAAAACCTATGGCGAGCAATTTATTGTAAAAGGTTATTTTTTAGAACACACGCTTGTCGGATTCTTATCTGCAATGCGAAATGGACACAATCTGGACGCACATTTTATTGGTTTGAATTATGCGCTGAATAGAGATTTTGCCATTTACCCAAGAATCTTAAATGATTATGTCCGTTTGGGAATTTTATACGGTTCAAAACGCATCAATTTGGGAAGAACCGCCTCAGAAATTAAAAGTACACTCGGCGCCAAACCCCAAGATTTGACTTGCTACATTCGCCACAAACGCCCTTTTATTAATAGTTTGATGAAACTTTTTATTGGAAACATTCGTATTAAGTCTTTTAAGCAGCACGCGCCGTTTAAGCAATAGACTGTGTTGTTTTTTTGATTGTTTTTACAAGAAACTAACGTCAGTTCGAGTGGCGAATCTGTGGTCTTATATAAAATTTCTGAATTGGTCATAATACGTCATTGCGATCTCCAACTTGATTGGAGAGTGGCAATCTGTTTCTTTCATACACAAATATTGCTAGGATACTAACAGATTACTTCGTCATACTTCCTCGTAATGACGTATCATAGTTTTATCAAAATAATACCAATACCTAAAAGCGTAAGTGACCTAAAATCCAACACCCAAATTATCAAATAATATAATCCGTACTCACAAAATTAGATTCTCTAGTTTTTAACAATTCTATTAAAATCGCATTGTTATACTCATTGTCTTTTGAAGCGACAAAGGTTCTAATCGAGAACGAACGCAGCGCAGCGTGCACACTTAAAGTCGCTACGGCAGAATCTTTTCTTCCCGTAAACGGATAGACATCTGGTCCACGTTGACAGGAACTGTTTAAATTTACACGACATACCAAATTCACCAAGGTATCAATCAATGGCGCGAGCGTTTTGATATCTTTTCCAAACAAACTGACTTGTTGTCCGTAATTGGATTCCGCCATATCGTCCAATGGTTGTTCAATATCCGAGAAGGAAATTACAGGAATCACAGGACCAAATTGCTCTTCTTCATACACGCGCATGTCTTTAGTCACAGGATATAATACTGCTGGAAAAATGTAATTATCTGTAGTTTTACCACCTTTTTCATTGACGATTTTTGCTCCTTTTTCCAATGCATCATCAATCAATTCTTGAATGTAAGCTGGTTTGTCGGGTTCTGGTAATGGCGTGAGTTTTGCGCCTTCATCCCAAGGATTTCCAAATTTTAAGGCGTCTAACTTTTCAGAGAATCGCTTGTTGAATTCTTCAATGATGTCTTCATGCACATACAATACTTTCAGCGCTGTACAACGTTGTCCATTGAATGAAGTGGTTCCAGCAATGCATTCGTTAATCGCTAAGTCTAAATCCGCATCTTTCAATACAATCGCTGGATTTTTCGCTTCCAAACCTAAAACCATTCGCAAACGGTTACTTTTTGGATGTACACTTTGCAAGGCATTGGCAGATTTACTATTTCCAATCAATGCCAAAACATCTACGCGACCGTCTTTCATAATTGGTGATGCTACGACTCTTCCTCGTCCGTAAATAATATTCACCACACCTTTCGGAAAGCTATTTTGAAACGCTTCTAACAATGGTGAAAGCAATAAAACTCCAAATTTTGCGGGTTTAAAAATCGTTGTATTTCCCATGATAATCGCAGGAATCAACAACGCAAAAGTTTCATTGAGCGGATAATTATACGGTCCGAGACACAACACAACACCTAACGGTCCACGACGAATGTGTGCATGCACGCCGCCATGTTTTTGAAATTTTGCACTATCGCGATCCATTTGGGTATAATCTTCAATGGTATCGTAGATATAATCGACAGTTCTGTCAAATTCTTTTTCAGAATCTGCTAGATTTTTACCAATTTCCCACATGAGCAGTTTTACGACCTCATCGCGCTTGGTTTTCATTTGCTCCACGAACTTTTTCATGCACTCAATTCTGTCTATCACTTTCATCGTTGGCCACAATCCTTGTCCTTTGCCATAGGCATTTACGGCAGAATTTAGCGCTTCCAACGCTTCCGTTTCTCCCAACGTCGGAATCGTTCCTAGTAAGGTTTTTTGATATGCTTCTGTGGAAGAAATGGTGGAATAGACTTCAGAGGTTTGTCCTGTCCATTTCTTTAATTCACCATCAACGAGATACGTATCCTGCGTAATGGTTTCTGTAATTTGATACTTTTCGGGAATATTCATAGCTAGCTTTTTTAATTATTCTTCTTTTTCAGCATAAATTTACTCAAAAAATAAGTTTAGTGACTTGCATTTCAGTTTTTTGTGTCTAAATACACTTTTTAATATTGTATTGTGATATTTTACTATTTAGCGTTAGCTTGATATAACTTTTCTTTATAATTCTGACTTTTAAAATATTAGCTAAAATTGTCAGTTCGAGCATTACTGAAAGTACCTAGCGTAGCTATCGAGAACACTAAAAAAGTTAAAATTTCTATTTAATCTCGATTGTGCTCGATTTGACAAGTAGTTTATCTTATCATTTCTTTTATCTAACTCGAATTACTTAGTAAATGATTTTCATGAATTTGAAGATTTAGACTAAGAACTGAAATAAATCAGGTTTATCGTTTAGGTAATCGCCATAAAAGTTGCGTAGTTTCATTTTGGTGATTAAAGTGTCTAAGTCGTCTGCATTTTTTAATTCCAAACCCACTACAGCGGCACCGTTTTCACGATTGGTTTTTTTGGTGTATTCAAAATGTGTGATATCGTCGGTTGGACCTAGAATCTCCACCACAAACTCACGCAAAGCACCGGCGCGCTGTGGAAATTTGACAATGAAATAGTGTTTTAAGTTTGCGTAAAGCAAGGCGCGTTCTTTAATTTCGGCAGTTCGGGTAATGTCATTGTTGCTTCCGCTAACGACACAAACTACATTTTTACCTTTTATTTCATCTTTATATTGCGATAACGCACTTATACTTAAAGCTCCTGCAGGTTCCACTACAATCGCTTGACGGTTGTATAAATCGAGAATTGTTTGACAAACTTCGCCTTCATCTATCGTGACCATTTGGTGTAAATTTTCTTTGCAGATCGCAAAATTCAAGTCGCCCACACGTTTTACGGCAGCGCCATCGACAAAGTTTTCTATATTTTTCAGTCGCGTATTTCTATTTTTTTCGATAGAAGTGGACATCGAAGGCGCACCTTTTGGTTCTACACCAATAATTTTTGTATTCGGAGACAACATTTTGAACACGGAAGATAATCCCGCGGACAATCCACCGCCGCCAACAGGCACAAATACATAATCGATTGGATCTTCTAATTGTTTTAAAATTTCTAGTCCAATTGTCGCTTGTCCTTCAATGACTTTTTCATCATTGAAAGGATGAATAAAGGTTTTATTTAATTGTTCCGATTGTTCTCTTGCAGCATGATACGCATCGTCAAACGTATCGCCAATCAACACTACTTCTACATATTCTTCACCAAACATATTCACTTGCTCAATTTTTTGTTTTGGCGTTGGTGTTGGCATAAAAATCGTGCCTTTGATTTGTAATAATTTACAGGATAAGGCAACGCCTTGCGCATGATTTCCAGCGCTTGCACACACAATTTCATTTTCAATCTGCGTCTCCGTCAATGATGCCATTTTATTATAAGCTCCACGAATTTTATACGAACGAACTTGTTGTAAATCTTCTCGTTTTAAGTAAATGTTACAGTTATATTGCTTTGAATAGTAATCATTATAGCCCAAAGGCGTTACAGAAGCAATGTCTTTGAGTGTTGCTGCAGCTTTTTTAACGGCTGCTAAGGTTGGTGCGTATGTTGTAGTAGTTGGCAAAATGTATATATCGTTATTTTTCATTCCCGCGAAGGCAAGAATCTATTACTCTTTTGAAACGTCATTGCGAACAGCGTGAAGCAATCTGTTACTTTAAAAAACACCGTTGTTCTACAATAATCAGATTACTTCGTCATACTTCCTCGTAATGACGTATTATAGTTACTGTCTTACTTCAAAGCTGTTCTCGATAGATACTGAATCAAGTTTAGTACACTCGAACTGACGTTTAGTTTTTGATACGTCATTGCGAGGAGTTTACGACGTGGCAATCTTTTTTTATCAAAGAACAATTTTGCTAGATAACTCACAGATTACCGCGCTGCGCTCGTAATGACGAATCATATTTCTTCTGTAATCAAACAATTCTCGATACAAATTTGTTTGCATTTCGACAAGCTCAATGTAAAAAATTTACTCGAACTGACGTTTTGCGGACCTGCATGTGTAAGCGTCACTTCGAATGTCCTAAACCGTGTACTGAACTTGATTCAGTATTGTTTCTGGATGTATCGAGAATTACTTTGATTTATGATTGGTATTGAGAGATTAGTATTGAGAATTGAGATAGTTTCACACTCACTACTCAATACTAAAATCTCACATCTATACAGTTACTGGTTTTTCTTTTTTAATGTCTTTTTTAATCGTTTTCATCGCCGTCATGGCAGCTCTTAAACGTTTTCCTACGGCTTCAATTGGATGATTTCGAATGGCGTCATTCACTTTGATTAAATCCAAATTATCTACGGCATTGGAAGTCGCAAATGGTTTTCCGATCACAGAGATATCTACTGTTTTCATGAAATCCTTTAATAACGGTTTTGCCGCATGATCAAATAGATAGCAACCATATTCTGCCGTATCGGAAATCACGCGATTCATTTCAAAGAGTTTCTTTCTTGCGATAGTGTTTGCAATCAATGGCAATTCGTGCAACGATTCGTAATAAGCAGAATCTTCTATAATTCCTGCTTTTACCATCGTTTCAAACGCCAATTCCACTCCCGATTTTACAAAAGCTACCAACAACACTCCGTGATCGAAGTATTCTTGTTCTGAGATATGATCTGTAGTGAGACTTGTTTTTTCAAAGGCAGTTTCTCCAGTCGCTTCACGCCATTTCAATAGGTTTTTATCGTCATTTGCCCAATCTTCCATCATTGTTTCAGAGAAATGTCCTGAAATGATATCGTCCATATGTTTTTCAAATAATGGCTTCAAGATGCCTTTTAATTCTTCTGACAATTCAAACGCTTTGATTTTTGCAGGATTTGACAAACGATCCATCATGTTCGTAATTCCGCCGTGCTTCAAGGCTTCCGTGATGGTTTCCCAACCTAATTGAATCAATTTTGCTGCATAATTCGCATCAATTCCTTCTGCGACCATTTTATCAAACGCCAAAATAGAACCTGTCTGCAACACACCGCACAAAATGGTTTGTTCGCCCATTAAATCACTTTTTACTTCCGCAATAAACGACGATTCTAACACACCTGCTCTATGTCCACCTGTCGCAACGGCATACGCTTTTGCCTGTTCCCAACCTTTGTTTTCTGGATCATTTTCTGGATGAACCGCGATTAACGTTGGTACTCCAAATCCGCGCTTGTATTCTTCACGTACTTCCGTTCCTGGACATTTTGGTGCCACCATGATTACCGTAAGATCTTCACGAATTTTCGTTCCTTCTTCCACAATATTGAAACCATGCGAATAACTCAACGTAGCGCCTTTTTTCATTAAAGGCATTACTTTTTTCACAACATCGGTATGTTGCTTATCTGGCGTAAGATTTAAAACTAAATCCGCCGTTGGAATGAGTTGTTTGTAGGTTCCTATTTTGAATCCGTGCGAAGTTGCATTTAGGTACGAATTGCGCTCTTCATCAATGGCTGCCTGACGTAATGCGAACGAAATGTCCAAGCCAGAATCGCGCATGTTTAATCCTTGATTGAGTCCTTGTGCGCCGCAGCCTACAATGACTATTTTTTTGTCTTTTAGTGCTTTCACACCAGCTCCAAACTCGGAAGCATCCATAAATCTACACTTTCCTAGCTGTGCTAGTTGTTCTCGTAATGGTAATGTGTTAAAGTAATTTGACATGGTTTTTTGTTTTTATTTTTTATTTGAAACTAGAGTCAAGAGTCTAGAATCTAGACTTGCTTACTCTGCTGTTAGTTTTTATATTATTTTAATTTTTGTTTGAATCTGTCCTGAATCTTGGCTCTAGATTCTTGAATCCTTTTTTGTTACATCTAGAGTCAAGAGTCTAGAATCTAGACTTGCTTACTCTATTGTTATTTTTGTTTTATTATTTTATTTTTATTTGAATCTATCCTGAATCTTGGCTCTTGGTTCTCTTTTTTTGAATCGAGAGTCTAGAATCTAGACTGCTTACTCTGATGTTAATTTTTTACTCTTAATTTTTCTTCTTGTTCTATTTTTCGCTAAGTTGTCTAACGTTTTCAGATTTTCCTTTGAATTTATCTTGAATCCTGATTCTAGATTCTTGCATCTTAGTTAATGATTAATCGCCTTCAATATGTTTGAAATTTTCATTTCTTCCTTAGAAACCGCAATACGTCCTGATCGTGTGAATTGCATGATTCCGAAAACACTCAATTCTCTGTATAACAATTCGATTTCTTCTTTGCGTCCCGATTTTTCGATGACAAAAAATTTCTTGTTCACAGTTACGATTCGCGCATTGCTGTCTTTGATGATATTTTGAATTTGACGCTCTTCAAACAGTAAGTCCGATTTCATTTTGAAAATGCAGGATTCTTGATAAATGATTTCTTCTTCTGTGTGATAATACGCCTTAATGACTTCCACTTGCTTTTCAATTTGACCGATGATTTTCTTCATTTGTTCTTCGGTCAGATAGACAACTAGTGTCCATTTTGAAACATGTTCTATTTCAGAAACCGACGAGTTGATGCTTTCAATATTGATATGTCTTCGCTGAAAAATTGCGGAGATTCTGTTCAATAATCCGATGTTATTTTCGGTATACACCGAAACCGTAAAAAGTTTGCTTGTTGTTTCCATATTTTTAAAAGATGTTAGCATCTAGATATTAGAACTTAGACTTGTATTGAGTATCAAAAATCATTGCTTTTCAAAATGTCCATTCGAGTAGGTTTAACCAAACTATTCAGCATAACTTATGTACTGTTCTTTTTCTATAATTCCCCTTTTGTTTTTAATTATGTTAACTCAATCTTATGTCCGAAACCGATGCTCCTGATGGAATCATTGGAAATACATTATCTTCTTTTTCTACACAAACTTCTAAGAAGTACGCTTCTTTGCTTTGCATCATTTCCGCCACTGCTTCTGCTAATTCCTCTCGTTTGGTTACTCTTCTCGCATTTAAATGATATCCTTTGGCAATGGCCACAAAATCTGGATTTGTCAATTCGGTGGAAGCGTAACGTTTGTCAAAGAACAATTGCTGCCACTGACGTACCATCCCCAAGAAATCATTGTTTAATACCACAATTTTCACTGCTGTTCGTTGCTGAAAGATGGTTCCTAATTCTTGAATCGTCATTTGATAGCCACCATCACCACATACACAAACGACTTCGCGTTCGGGTGCTGCCATTTTTGCTCCGATTGCGGCTGGTAGACCAAATCCCATCGTTCCCAATCCGCCCGAAGTGATATTACTTTTCGTCTGATTGAAATTTGCATAACGACAGGCAATCATTTGGTGTTGACCCACATCAGACACAATCGCAGCTTCGCCTTTGCTTTGTACGTTGATTTCTTTCAGTACTTCGCCCATCGTCAAGCCTTCTTTGGTTGGATGCAGATCATTTTTGATGACTTTTTCATATTCAATCGCATACAATTCATCAAATTTTTGACGCCATGTTGTATGTGCATTTTCGTTAATTAATGGCAGAATAGAAGCCAAACTCGCCTTCGCATCACCCAATACTGCCACGTTCGTTTTTACATTTTTGTCTACTTCCGCAGGATCAATTTCAAAGTGAATGACTTTGGCTTGTTTCGCATAGGTTGCTAAGTTTCCTGTGACACGATCATCGAAACGCATTCCGATCGCGATTAATACATCACATTCGTTGGTTAAGATGTTTGGTGCGTAGTTTCCATGCATTCCTACCATTCCGACATTTAATGGATGTTCGGTTGGAATTGCAGAAACGCCCATGATGGTCCAAGCCGAAGGAATTCCTGCTTTTTCGATAAACGCTTTGAATTCTGCTTCCGCTTCGCCCAAAATCACACCTTGTCCCCAAACAACTAACGGTTTTTTGGCATTGTTGATCAATTCTGCAGCAGCTTGCAACGAGCTTTCATCCGTTGCTGGTACGGGTTTGTAACTACGAACTCCTGCACACTTTTTATACGTAAAATCAAATTCTTCAAATTGTGCATTCTTGGTGATGTCAATCAACACTGGACCTGGACGACCACTTTTGGCAATGTAAAATGCTTTTGCCATGACTTCTGGAATTTCAGCAGCTTCGGTGATTTGATGATTCCACTTGGTCACTGGCGTAGAGATTCCTATAATATCTGTTTCCTGAAATGCATCACTTCCCAACAAATGCGATGGAACTTGCCCCGTAATACAGACCATTGGAGTAGAATCGATTTGTGCATCGGCAATTCCTGTGATTAGGTTGGTAGCTCCTGGACCTGAAGTTGCGATAGCTACTCCTACTTCTCCAGAAATTCGTGCATATCCTTGTGCAGCATGTGTTGCACCTTGTTCGTGGCGCGTTAACACATGATGTATTTGATCTTGGTATTTGTATAATTCGTCATATACAGGCATGATTGCTCCGCCAGGATAACCGTATAATACTTTTACACCTTCGGCTAATAAACAACGTACAATGGCTTCGCTTCCTGTGAGACGTTCTGTTTGCTTTAGTGTTTGTTGTGTTTGTTGTATGGTTTTTGTTTCCATAGTTTTCATTTTTTTTAGTTTGATCGTTCATCGAAATTTAGATTTCCGCTTTCGTTTCGACTTCATCAACGATCATTTGAGAATGTTACGTTAAGATTCCCACTTTCGTGGGAACAATGAGTTCTTAGAACTCATCCGTAACGCAACCTTTAGATGCGGATGATACTGTTTTTGCATATTTGTATAATACACCGCGTTCAAATTTTAAC
Organism: Bacteroidota bacterium; assembly: GCA_039026955.1. Taxonomy (GTDB): domain Bacteria; phylum Bacteroidota; class Bacteroidia; order Flavobacteriales; family Flavobacteriaceae; genus Kordia. The sequence goes on along the minus strand of JBCCLH010000029.1, from coordinate 10,734 downwards.
TCGGGTGCTTTCCATTCTTTTCTACGTTGTTGTAGTTCGTGTTCTGATACTTCTAGTTGAATTGTGTTGGTTTCTGCATCAATGGTGATGATATCGCCATCTTTTACTAATGCGATGGTTCCGCCGTCTTGTGCTTCTGGCGTGATGTGTCCCACAACAAAACCGTGGGTTCCTCCTGAGAAGCGTCCGTCAGTGATGAGTGCGACATCTTTTCCTAAACCTGCACCCATAATGGCTGCGGTTGGTTTGAGCATTTCTGGCATGCCTGGTCCGCCTTTTGGACCTTCATATCGAATGACAACGACTTCTCCTTTTTCTACTTTTCCGTCTCGTATTCCGTCGTTTGCTGCATATTCGCCTTCAAAGACTTTCGCTTTTCCAGAGAATCGTAAGCCTTCTTTTCCTGTAATTTTTGCGACACTTCCTTCACTTGCTAAGTTTCCATATAGCATACGTAAGTGTCCTGATATTTTGATTGGATTTTCTACAGGCTTGATCACATCTTGCCCTTTTGTTAAATCGGCAACATCTAATAAGTTTTCTGCAATGGTTTTTCCTGTTACGGTTAAACAATCTCCATGCAATAGACCTTTCTTTAATAAGTATTTTAATACTGCTGGAATTCCTCCTACTGCATGTACATCTTCCATTAGGTATTTTCCGCTTGGTTTTAAATCGGCTAAGAATGGTGTGGTATCACTGATGTGTTGAAAATCTGCTAGTGTGAATTCAATTTGTGCTGCTCTGGCAATTGCCAAGAAGTGTAAGACTGCATTGGTTGATCCACCTAGAATTGTTACCAAGCGCACTGCATTTTCCAGCGATTTACGCGTTATGATGTCTGATGGTTTGATGTCTTTTTCTAATAAGATACGTATCGCTTCTCCTGCAGCTACAGATTCTGCTTTTTTCGCATCACTTAATGCAGGATTTGACGAGTTGAACGGTAATGCCATTCCCAAGGCTTCTATTGCGGATGCCATCGTGTTTGCTGTGTACATTCCGCCACAAGCGCCTGCACCTGGACATGCTTTTTCAACAATGCTTTGGTATTCTGTTTCGTCCATCGTACCTGCAACTTTACTTCCCCAAGCTTCAAAGGCAGAAACGACATCGAGCTTTTTTCCGTTGTGGCAACCCGAATCGATTGTTCCTCCATAGACCAAAATACTTGGACGATTTAAACGAATCATCGCCATTAATGCGCCTGGCATGTTTTTGTCACAACCTACTACTGTAATTAATCCGTCGTAGCTCATCGCTTGTACTACCGTTTCCATAGAATCCGCAATGATGTCACGTGACGGTAAGGAATAGCGCATTCCTGGTGTTCCCATGGAGATTCCGTCACTTACACCAATTGTGTTAAAGATGAGTCCGACCACATCTTCATTTTGCGTTCCTTGTTTTGCCAATTTTGCCAAATCGTTTAAATGCATGTTGCATGGATTGCCTTCGTAGCCTGTGCTGGCAATTCCGACAATGGGTTTGAAAAAGTCTTCCTTGGTCAATCCGATCGCGTGCAGCATGGCTTGTGCCGCTGGTTGCGTAGGATCTTGTGTGACTGTTTTGCTATATTTGTTGAGGTTGTTCATGGTTTATATTGCTTCTGATAGTTTTTTAGAGCGTTCCCAGAGTACTTCTTGTTTGTATAATTTCATGAGTTTATAACCCAGAGACGATTCCCACGAAAGTGGAAATACATAGTCGTCTAAAGATGCTAATCCGACAACTTCTGCTGCCGTTCCCGTGAAAAAGGCGCTGTCTGCTTGTTTGAGTTCGGCTAGCGTGAATTCCGTTTCTTCTACTGAAATGCCTTCTTCTTGACAGATTTCGATAATTGTAAAGCGAGTAATCCCTGGCATGATATGTCCGCGCTTTGGCGTGTAGAGTTTGCCATTTTTTTCCATAAAGACATTTGCTCCCGAACATTCTGCCACATTTCCGTTCATGTCTAGCAGTAATGCTTCGTCATAACCTTCACTTTTCGCTTCGTTCGTAGATAGAATGGAGTTGGTGTAGTGTCCTGTAATTTTAGCTTCTACAAAGCAAGATTTTGGATTTGGACGTTCAAAACGAGAGGTTTTTACACGTAAGAGTTTGTCGCCCATGTATTTTCCCCATTCCCAACATTGAATCATCAGAGATGATTCTTCAGCAGTAAGTAAGCTCATGTTTGCTCCTGTGCTTAGTATTGGACGGATGTAGGCGTCTTCTAAATTGTTTTTTTCTAAGAGTTTGTATGTGATCGCTACCAATTCTTCTACAGAATAGTTGCATGCAATTCCCATGACCTCAGCGCCATATTTTAAGCGTTCGTAATGTTCAGTGGCTTTGAAGATTTTTGCACCAAATTTTGTTTTGTAAGCTCGGATGCCTTCAAACACGCCATTCCCGTAGTGTAATGTTTGACTGTACAGGTTGGCAGACGCTGTTTCAGGATGTAGAAATGCGCCTTTGTGATAGATGATACTGTCTTTTTTATAATACATTTTACAGTTATTATGATTCGAAATTAATTTTATTGTACGCTTTTTTAAGGTTCAACTTCACGGATTCCCCTAAAATCAATAGTCCTATTTTTTATTTAATTAATTGATTTTCAGTTACTTATTTTTTAACAAATACAATGCTCAACATGTTTTTTTAATTGTGAAACTCCACTTTTTAGTAGGATTTAATTGGGTTTTATCTAGCATTTGCCTTTTACTTTTTACTGTGAAATTCCGCTTTGCGGCGGGATTAGTTCAGTTTATAGTTACCTATTGTTTCTTTTGTACTTCTTATTTTGAGATCCCAATTTTCATTGGGATTAGTTCAACTTACAGTTTTGTGTGCGCCTTTCAGGCTTCACAAAACTGAGTTTCACTAAAAAAGCCTGTATCTTAGTTGATACAGGCTTTTCATGTTGGGTATAGCAAATCGTATCAACTCAGGTTGAGTTCATAATAATAATGACGATTACGATAATGCTAGTTATGTTGTTCATTTTTGTTGTTTTTAAAAGTGTCATTCTGAACTTGATTCAGAATCTCACTAGAATAATTTTTTACTGTTATGAGAAACCGAATCAAGTTCGGTTTGACGATATTTTATCAACTTATATTTCTGCTTCTTGTTGTACTGTTCAAAAAAATTCATGAGATCCCGCTCTTCAGCGGGATTATTTCAGGTCACATTTTAATGTGATCTGAAATAAAAAAGCCTTCCCAATTAAAGGAAGGCTTGTATATTTTATAGTAAAATTATCATAGCATTCCTTAGCCTTGTGAACGAATCACAATGACATTACTAGCAATGATATGAATAATTTGGTTTCTCATTTGTTATATCAAAGATTGTAAAAGTTTTTTTAGATTCCTACTAATTTTTTAAAAAATTTACGGGTTTTTCTGTCTTTGCAGTTAAGTTGACGGTTCTATTTTAGCAGTTTTCCTGTACTTTGCGTGAGGATGTAATTAAAATGTTCTACATCGTCGCTATTCAATCTGAATACTCCTGTGATGGTTACAATATCGTCTGTTCCGTAGCTTGGTCTGGAACTAAATTGTACTTCTATCGCGGTTTCTGGTCCACCAATTCCGCAGAAAAAGCAAGAAGCCATCGGACCTTTTGATAAGACAAATAATTTTCCTTCTGGATCGATATTTAAAAAATAGCCTGTAATACTTACTTTTTGTCCATCAAGTGCCAATACGGATTCCGAAAAATGGGGGTACATAAAATATTCACCATATTCAGGAAAGTATTTTTTTTCATATCGTACTTTCGACAAATCTTCCCAAGTAATTTTCTTTTGGGCAAACGTCACACTGCATCCAAAAAGTAGAAATATGATTAGAATTTTATTTTTCATTGCTTAAAATTGTTGAAATGTTCATTTTAGTAATTGGATTAATAGCTAAGAGAACTGCAACAATTATCATTCCGAACACGAGTATTCCAATTTGGAAAAACTCATGAAATGCAATACTTTGAAGGATTTTTTGACTGTTTCCTGAATCAACACTGTTCACCATAAAATAGAGTCCAGCCTTTGACAGTACGACACCTACGATAAACGCTAAGAATACAATTATGAATCCTTCATACGCAATTATTCGTATTAATTGACTGTTTTTTGCTCCATAAACACGCATCAATGCCAAATCAAACGAGCGCTCTTTCACCATTTTATACAAACTTATGAAAATTATTATACTTGAAATCACAAGAATGATATAAGCAATCAAAGAAATTGTTTTAAATCCAACACCGGTGTACTCATATAGCTTGTCAAGTTCAAACTTTGGCAATGCTGCTTGCATGTTTGTTTCTTCATTGATTCTTCTAGGCATCATTAAAAGTCCCGTAGGATTTCGAAATGTAACTAATAGTGATGTTATTTCTTTTTCTTCGTCGTGTTCGTGCGCGTGTTCGTCTTCTGAATGCTCTTCATGGGAATGTCCTTTTTCTTCGTGATCGTGATCATGTTCACCTTCTGCATGATCATGCTCGTGTTCATCATCTTCATGATCGTGGGAATGTTTGTCTTCTTCATGATCATGTGCGTGTTCATCGTCTTCATGATCGTCGTGCGCGTGTGCTTCTTCTGAGTGTCCCTCTTCATCGTGATCGTGATCATGAACATTCCAAATGCTTTCAAGATTGGTAAAGATCAATCGGTCAATGACTTTTAGTGTCGGTTTGTAAATGCCAACCACCACAAATTCGTCATCATGTACATCAATATCATTGTCTATTAATCCATGGGAACTTTTGAAGGTATCGCCGATGTTAAGTTGTGTCTTTTCTGCAACTGTATGTCCCAAAACAACTTCCAGCGATTTTTCTACTGTACGTCCTTCTGCCAATTCAGCATTGTAAATAGTTGGGAATTCGTCTGTAGCTCCAACGATTCTGTAGCCTTTGTAGTTATCGCCATACGAAATGGGCACAGCGCGTTTTACTAAAGGATTTCTGCTTAATTTTTTCGCTTCCGCATACGGAATATTTCCAGTAGGATTGTCCAAATGCAATACCGAAGAGAGTACCAATTGTAACGGACTTCCCTTGGCGCCAACAACCATATCAATGTCTCCCAAGTTGTTCTCCATCTGATACTTGAAAGAGGTTTTCAATTGTTGAATTCCTAAGAGCAATGCAATACTTAACCCTAATATAAATACACTTAAAAACGTGTAGAGCGGTTTTGTTTTGATATTTTTTACGCTAATCTTCCAAAGTGTCATAAGGCAATCGTATTTGAGAATGATGATTTGACTCTATGATCGTGCGTAATCACAATGAGATTTGCGTTGGATTGCTTTGCTTGTCTTTTCAGCAATTCAATAACAATCTTACAATTTTCATCGTCCAAACTTGAAGTCGGTTCGTCTGCAAAAATCACTTTCGGATTGTGAATTACGGATAAGGCAATTCCCAAACGTTGCAATTGTCCTTCACTCAGCGCATTGACTTTACGGTTTTTATAATCAATCAGTCCTAATTCAGTTAATAAATGATCAATCGCCGTATTGTCAATTTTTTTCTTGCTGAAGAACAGCCGCGCTTGTAAATTTTCAACAACACTTAAGGATTGTACCGCGTGATTTTTCTGAAAGACCACTCCAATGTTTTGTCCTCGGAATGCATCTAATTTACTAGCAGACAACGAACTAATATTCACATCATTAATGATTACATTTCCACTCACGGGCGATAATAATCCTGCGAGCAAATGTAATAAGGTTGTTTTTCCAATTCCTGATTTCCCTAAAATAAGTAGGTTTTCTTGCTCTTGTAAAGCAAAATCTGGAAATTGAAACGTATGTTCTTTCTGTTTGTAATGAAATGTAAGATTTTCTGTTTGTATCATTTTAAATGTTTACAGCAATACTAAATGTAATCTTTAGAAAAGCATTACAAATTTACTTAAAATTCTAATGTTCGTGCTTTCCTGAAGCTTTTAAAAGTTTCCAATTAATATAATGCGCCGAAGATACAAATAAAGCGCCTACAACTGTATTTCCAACTTCCCACATTTCTGTAAATTCTAGTCTTCCAATAGCAATCAACCCAAATCCTATAGCAGCTACAATTAATGGCTTTGTTTGGTGATGCACTTTTTTATAACTCGGCCACAGCGATACAAAAACAAATACAACTCCCATAAGGATGAATGTCCACTCGATCCAAGGGTTTTCCAAAAAATGCAAACTACTCATGGAGGAAAATGAAAGCACTATCGGGATAGCGGCACAGTGTATGGCGCAGATTAATGAACTTGTTAATGCAATAATGTCAATGGTATTACTTTTTACTCTCATCGGTTATCTTTTTTATTCATGGTTATGGTAAAATAATTTATTAATGCAACTCAGTTGCATTAATAGAAATACAAATATATTGTTAGTTTGCAGATTTCCATACATTTTTGATAAATATTTATGCTGAACTCATTTGTATGATATGAAAATAAGCTCGTTTTCAAACGAAAGAAGAAAAATAGAAAGACATGATGAATCATTATACAATTGAAAAATGATAAGAAACGTCATTCTGAGCTTGATACTGAAATAAATTCAGCACAGGCTTCAGAATCTCATTATATTGATTTTCAACTGTTATGAGAAACAGAATCGAGTTCGGTTTGACGAATTTCATGGTGCTTTTTGGACAACCTCAGTGGAGAAAACTTATTGCTTACACTCGCGGCAAATCATTCGCATCTTTCAACGGCAAATTAGAAGTTCCCATCAAATACGCATCCACATGATGTGCCGCTTGACGACCTTCTGAAATTGCCCAAACGATCAACGATTGTCCTCTTCGCATGTCACCTGCTACAAAAATTCCGTCTTTGTTGGTGGCGTAGTTTTTTGTGGTGGCTTTGATGTTGTTTAATTGCATCTCTATTCCAAACTCGTCTGCCAGTGTTTTTTCTGCACCTGAAAAACCAAGTGCGAGTAATACCAAATCGCATTCCCAAACTTTTTCTGTGTTTGGAATTTTTTTGAGTGTTGGACGTTCGCCTTCTTCAAAAATCCATTCGACCTCAACTGTTTTTAAGCCTGTTAGATTTCCTTTGGCATCTTTGATAAATTTTTCAGTAGAGATACTAAAGAAACGTTCCACACCTTCTTGATGCGAAGAGGTTTCTTTGAGTTTCATCGGCCAATACGGCCACGGTTGATGCGCAGGACGACCAACCGTAGGTTTGCTCAATATTTCAAAATTTGTGACTGAAATTGCACCGTGACGATTGCTCGTGCCAATACAATCTGAACCTGTATCGCCACCGCCAATCACAATGACTTTTTTGTCTTTCGCAGAGATAATTTCTTCAAAATCGACCAAACCATCTACATATTCATTGTTTAATTTTAAGAAATCCATCGCTTGGTGTACGCCTTTTGCATCAGCGCCGTCAATTGAAAGTTTTCTGCGGATGGTTGCGCCGCCACATAATACAATTGCGTCAAAGTCTTCTTTTAATTTCGAAGCATCTATATTCACGCCGACATGCGCATTGGTTTTGAAAATGATGCCTTCTGCTTCTAACACTTCCAAACGTCGGTCGATGATGTGTTTTTCCATTTTAAAATCGGGAATTCCATAGCGTAGTAAACCGCCAATTTTTTCATCGCGTTCAAAGACAGTTATGTTGTGACCAGCACGATTGAGTTGTTGTGCCGCCGCTAATCCTGCAGGTCCTGAACCTACAATCGCTACTTTTTTATCTGTGCGGATTTTAGGTGGATTCGGTTTGATCCAGCCTTCTTTGAAAGCAGTTTCGACAATGTTTTTTTCTATGTTTTCAATGCTTACAGGAGCTGAATTAATTCCTAACACGCAAGCTTCTTCACATGGTGCGGGACATAAACGTCCTGTAAATTCTGGAAAGTTATTGGTCGCATGCAAAATTTCTGCCGCTTCTTTCCATTTTCCACGATAGACTTTGTCATTAAAATCGGGAATTAGATTTCCAAGCGGACAGCCACTGTGACAAAAGGGAATTCCGCAATCCATGCAACGTGCACCTTGCTCTTCAAGTTTTGATTTTTGCAAGGCAATGGTAAACTCTTTATAGTTTTTGATACGTTCTGCTGGAGATGCATACGCTTCATCTTGGCGTTTGTGCTCCATAAATCCTGTTATTTTCCCCATATCTTACGCTATTTGAAGTTGTTCTTTTTTTAATCGAATTAAGGCTTTGCGGTATTCTTCTGGCAATACTTTTACAAATTTTGGCAGATAATTATTCCAATCGTTTAAAATTCGTTTGGCTAACGGACTTGACGTCGCTTCATAATGATTTGTGATTAGTAGTTCTAATTGTTTTAGATCTTCATCCGATTTCAACGCATGTAAGTTGAGCATGTCTGAATTGCAATTTTGTGTGAATGTTTTGTCCAAATCCAATACATAAGCAATTCCGCCACTCATTCCTGCACCAAAATTACGTCCCACTTTTCCTAGAATGACCGCAACCCCACCAGTCATATATTCACAACCGTGATCGCCAATGCCTTCTACCACTGCTTTTGCTCCTGAGTTTCGTACACAGAAACGTTCTCCTGCTTTTCCATTGATGTATACTTCACCAGAGGTTGCGCCGTAAAGTGTCACATTTCCAGTAATGATATTGTCTTCTGGAATAATGGTAGAAACTTCAGGAACTTTTACAACTAGCTTTCCACCAGACAAGCCTTTTCCTAAATAATCATTCGTATTTCCGTGAACAGTCATGCGAATTCCTTTGGTGGCAAATGCGCCAAAACTTTGTCCTGCAGAACCTGTAAAGTCAATGTTGATCGTATCTTCTGGCAAACCTTCCGCACCGTAAATTTTTGAGATTTCATTACTCACAATCGCGCCGACCGCTCTGTCCATATTTGTGATCTCCATTTGCAAATCCGTACGTTGTCTTCTGAACAATGCTTGATGTGCTTGCTTGATGATATTGAAATCTAAATGTGAATCTAATTGATGATCTTGCTTTTCGGTGTTGTAAACCTTTACATCGTCCGCAACTTCGACTTTGTGTAGAATTGGCGTTAAATCAATTCCAGAAGCTTTGTAATGTTCAATAGCTTTGTTTCTGTTGAGTTTGTGGACTTGCCCCACCATTTCATTTACCGTTTTGAATCCGAGTTTTGCCATAATTTCTCGTAATTCCTGCGCCACGAAATACATGTAATTCACGACATGTTCTGGCTTCCCTTTGAACTTTTTACGCAATGCAGGATTCTGCGTCGCGATTCCTACAGGACAAGTATTTAAATGACACACTCGCATCATCACACAACCAGAAGCCACCAATGGCGCTGTGGCAAAACCGAATTCTTCGGCACCTAATAAACAGGCAATTGCTACATCGCGCCCTGTTTTTAACTGTCCGTCACATTCTAGTACGACACGATTTCGAAGATCGTTCATCACCAAGGTTTGTTGTGCTTCTGCGATTCCCAATTCCCAAGGCAATCCTGCGTGTTTTAAGGAAGTTAGTGGAGAAGCTCCTGTGCCACCATCAAAACCTGAGATTAAAATAACATCCGCTTTGGCTTTCGCGACTCCTGCTGCAACGGTTCCGACACCAATTTCAGAAACGAGTTTGACATTGATACGCGCTTCGCGATTTGCGGATTTAACGTCGTAAATTAACTGCGATAAATCTTCAATGGAATAGATATCATGATGCGGCGGCGGCGAGATGAGTCCCACATACGGTGTGGAATTTCGTGTTTTGGCAATTTCAGGATTTACTTTCGGTCCTGGCAATTGTCCGCCTTCTCCAGGTTTCGCACCTTGTGCAATTTTGATTTGAATTTCGTTCGCGCTTGTCAGATAGTTAGAAGTCACGCCAAAACGTCCAGAAGCGACTTGCTTGATCGCTGAGTTTTTCCAATCGCCTTGTGAGCTTTTGTAAAAGCGTTCTTGATCTTCGCCACCTTCACCTGAGTTGGATTTTCCGCCGATTCGGTTCATGGCAATCGCTAAGTTTTCGTGTGCTTCTTTGCTGATAGATCCGTACGACATCGCGCCTGTTTTGAAACGTTTTACAATTTCCGTCCATGGTTCTACTTCTTCGAGCGGAATTGGGTCAAATTGATCAAACTCAAATAAGCCACGAATTGTCATTAGATTTTTGGATTGATTGTTCACCAACTCCGAATATTCTTTAAATGTACTGGCTTTATTGGTACGTACCGATTCTTGCAGTTTGGCTACCGTCAACGGATTGAACATGTGTTTTTCTTGTCCACGTCGCCAACGATATTCGCCTCCAACTTCAATCGTTGCATTGACTTCATTTGGCTGAAATGCTTTTTTGTGACGTTTTACAATTTCCTGCTCTATTTCGCGTAAGCCAATTCCTTGAATGCGCGTTGGTGTGTTTGGAAAGTATTTTTTAACCGTCGCCGAATTGATTCCGATACATTCAAATAGTTGCGAGCCGCGATAGGAATTTAACGTAGAGATTCCGATTTTGTTCATCACTTTTAAGATTCCTTTACCAATCGCTTTGTTGTAATTTCGGATCGCTTCTAAATATTCTAACTCAGTGATATCGCCGTTGAAGACTTGCTTTTCTACAATTTCATTTACGATATACGGATTTACCGCGCTCGCTCCAAAACCAAATAGCAAGGCAAAATGATGCACTTCTCTTGGTTCGGCAGATTCAATGATCAAGCTAACTTTTGAGCGTTTTTTAAGTTTATGTAACGCGTGATTTAAATACGAGCATGC
>JBCCLH010000028.1:0-79398 GCA_039026955.1 Bacteroidota bacterium | reverse complement strand
CAATTTGAAAATTTGATATATTGGTCACGCTTCGCTTTAGTATCGCTAACGCTCTTGGTATTTTAGTATTGTAGTATGTGAGTTTGTGAGTGTTATTTGATGGCATTGCTACATTAGTACATTTTCAAATTGGTATATTGGTCACGCTTCGCTTTAGTATCGCTAACGCTCTTGGTATTTTAGTATTGTAGTATGTGAGTTTGTGAGTGTTATTTGATGGGATTGCTACATTAGTACATTTTCAAATTGCTACATTAAAAAAACGTCACATCGAGTGATTTTGAGGTACGAAAAATTGTATCGAGATGTACTACGAAACTTATCGCTTGTTTTTTTCAAGGTAATATAAAACATGCACAGGAATTTCCATCTGCTGAGGCAAACCTTCATCAGGAATCGGGTATTCAGCGACTTGTTTTAAAGGCACCAAACCCGCCCAAACATCCAATTCATAATCTTCGGGTTCGTCGTTTACGCCGACATTTCTAATCTTTGCGGAAGCAGTTTCTATGGTCATTTCAACTACCAAAGTTCTGTCCAATTCTTCTGGATGCATCGTACGAATTCCGTCCCAACGACCTTTCATCATGTGTTCCATAAAATGGTAGAGTGCTGCTTCCTTTTCTTTGGGATTTTCAATTTTTCGGAGCGAACCAAACAAAGTAGCAGAACGATAATTTACCGAATGATGCAGTCCAGAACGCGCCAAGACCAACGCATCTAAATGCATGACAGTCATGCTTATTTTTTTAGCTTCTAACAATGCAAGTAACATTCTGTTCGCTTGTGAACCGTGCAAATAAATTTTATCTTCTTTTCTGCCATACGCCATGGGCAAACTGACCGCTTGGTCTTCATAAATATAGCTTACATAGCCAATAAAACCAGCGTCTAAAATGGTGTTGATGGTTTCAACGTCATACGTGGCTCTATTGTGTCCACGCTTCACTCTGTTCGTTTTTGATTTTGAATATTCTTTCATCGGTATATTTTTTTGAGAACACTGTATTTTCATAACCTGTTCCATTGATTAGAAAATTGAAGGTTCCCGCGTTTTTAAATGCGTTTCTTTTGTAAAATTTGATCGCTCTGTCATTTTTAATGTAAACTGTCAGCCACATCGTATCCATATGTAATTCTCTTGCTTTTTGCTCGATTACTTCTAGAAATTGTTGTCCAATTTTTAAAGGAATAAATTCATCGAGAATGTAAATTCGTTCCAAGCGACAGACATTTTGTGAATTGACACTTTCGTGAGAAGTATTCAGGACTAGTTTTGCATATCCAATCGGGAAATCAGCTTTGTATAGGATAAAGAAAATATGCTGAGAATTCTTCAAATCCTTTCTAGCTTTGGCAACTGAAAAAGCAGTATTGCAATAGGCTGATAAATCGTTTTTATTTGTGATAAAATGTCCATGCGATTCCACATAGGTAATTCTGCCTAACAAGGCTAAAATAGTTGCATCAGCTTCGGTGGCAATTTTTATTTTAATCATTATAAGTATCTGTTTTTGATGACAGTCATATGCCAAACATTATGACCTAAAATGGTAAAAGCAGCCGCTCTCGCAGACATTGCAGTGTCATTTGAATTGCCAACAAACGCCAAATCTTCATCTGTCAAACTGTTTATAATTGAGATAGAATTTTTTCGATTCACACTAAATTCTTCAAGTAAACCGTCAAAAGATTTTTCATGTGCTTTTGACGGTAATACATACGCATTTTGGTCAAATCCAGCAAGTGCTGTGCTATCTCTTCTAGCAATTCGGAAGCAACGATATATAAGAATACGTTCTGTATCAATGGTATGCTGAAACACTTCTTTAATACTCCATTTTTCAGGCTGATAACGATAGATTAACTTTTCAGATGGAATTGATTTATAGAAATCAATCACGGTTTGTTTGCCGATTTCAAATCCTTTTCGCAATTCGGTTTCATCTGCTAATTTGTCAATATATCGTGCATAGAAACTGTCGTATTCCGAAGTGTGTAATTCGCTTTTTGTCATGATGAATGCTTTTAATACTCCAAAAGTAGTATATTTATGGACTGTTGAAGTCGTCCAGAATTTATATAAATAGTAGTCCAGATGTTTCCATACAAAACTAGTATTCAGTTTGATCGTAAAGGCAATCAACCGTTGTATTTACAATTGGCAAATCAGATCATACAATTCATCAAAAATCAGCAACTTCCACCAAATACGAAGCTTCCTGGAAGTCGAACCTTGGCGGAACAGTTACAAGTACATCGAAAAACTATTGTCGCTTGCTATGAAGAATTATTGTTGCAAGGTTGGGTAGAAAGTATTCCAAAAAGGGGAACGTTTGTGCACAGTAATTTGCCCGAGTTGGATCAGCAAAAGCTACATGCAAAAGTATTAGTCGATTCAAAAATAACCACAGGATTTTCCTTTTACAGAAACGATATTTTACCACAAAAACCTGCGGGACAAGATCCTGAAATTATGTATTTGAATGATGGTATTTCCGATGGACGATTGACACCTTTAAATGAAATCGCGCGGACTTACCGAAGAATTGCAGCTAAAAAAAATGTATTCCAGCATTTGTCTTATGGAACTACGTTTGGAAATACGAATTTGCGGGAAGTTTTGGTCGATTATTTGAACGCAACCAGAGGTTTACACATCACTAAAGAAAACCTATTGATCACGCGTGGCAGTCAAATGGGCATTTGGTTATCCTCACAATTGCTCCTAAAAAAAGATGAAATTGTGGTAGTTGGCGCGACGAATTACGCTTCCGCAGATAGTACTTTTCTGAATCACCAAACACAACTAAAACGAGTTACGGTAGACGAAAACGGAATTGTCACAGACGAAATAGAAGCATTATGCAAACAACAGCAAATCAAAGCGGTGTATGTGACTTCGCATCATCATCATCCGACTACGGTGACGCTTTCTGCCAAGAGAAGAATTCATCTGTTAAATCTTGCCAAACAATACAATTTCGCTATTATTGAAGACGATTACGATTATGATTTTCATTACAATCATGCGCCCATTTTACCCTTGGCGAGTCATGATGCCAATGGAAACGTAATTTATATTGGTTCTGTCTGCAAAACCGTTGCGCCAGTATTTCGAGTCGGTTATTTGATCGCACCCAAAGAATTCGTTGATGAAGCCGCAAAATTAAGAGGTTTTATCGATCGGCAAGGAGACGCTTTGTTGGAATTGACCTTTGCAAACTTTATAAAATCGGGCGATTTGGATCGACACATTCGGAAAGTATTAAAAGTATACAAACAACGCCGCGATTTGTTTTGTACACTTTTAAAAGCAGAATTAGGCGATTTTTTCGAATTCGAAATTCCGAAAGGCGGCATGGCAGTTTGGGTACAATTAAATACAGATTATTCGTGGAAACATGTTTCAGAAATCGCTAGAAAGTATAAATTGGAAATAGGAGCGTGGCAACGGTACGACTTAGCAAAAGCAGAACACAACTGCATCCGAATTGGTTTTGCTTCCTACAACGAAACAGAAATCTACGAATTGATTCAACGACTCAAAAAAACATTGTATGAAGTCAAGAATGCATGATTTTACACTTCCTGAACATAAAAAAAAGCTTCTCCAGAATCATCTGCAAAAAGAATACGATTGGTTTCATCGACAATTTGTGTTCCACCGTTTTCTAGAATTCGTTTTTTGGTTTCTTGCAAGTCGTTTACACCAAAGGTACACACCCAATATTCATAGTTTCCTTTGAACTGATTGGCGATTTCGGAGACATCTGAAATGTGTTCATTGTCGGCATTGTAAATGTTGTAATATTCTTGTGAAACTTGCTCAAAATTCCAGTCAAAAATACCTTGGTAAAAATGAATGACTTTCGAAATATCGGACACATGCAATTCATTCCAAATTAAAGTGTTTGCTGTGTTTTGCGTACGAATGTTGGTCAATTCTTCTCCTTCATACACTGTAAATCCAGCTCCAGAAGGATCGCGGATCAATGCAATTTTATTATTTGAAAAAAGGTTCGTTTCTAGTTCAACAATGCCGCCCAATTCTTTTGCTTTTTGAACGGTTTCAGAAATAGCATTCACCTGAATATACGACATCCAAAAATGGGGCATGCGCATTTGCTTGAATTTCTGTGGCGTTTCATACAATCCTGCTACTTCTTTATTTTTCAAGTATGCAGCGTAGTAATTATAAGCTTCGTAATATTTCCAGCCAAAAACGTCCTCATAAAACGCAATGCTTTTTGATGGCGAATAGGTAGACAAGTCAGCGTATATAAAATTGTTCGGTTTCATGTCAATGCGGTAATGTGTAAATAATGATTATATCGATGATGCATAAGCCAAATATAATCAACAGCCAAACCCACCATTTCAGGTGAATGTTTTTTGCAACGACCATTTCAACCCATGTCCAGAGCGCTACATAGCCAATCCAGAGCCATATGTTTTCGATTTTGTACAACATCATCACAATCATTCCGATGATAAAAACGATCATTACAATGGTGAATTTCCCCCAATCTTCTTTAGATGCTTTTTGTGTAATAGCACTCATGATTCGGTTATTTTTTGATTGTTTGGCATCCAATCGGGCGGTTTGATAAAGGCTAATAATTTATTCTTAAAACCATCAATTCGTTGTAGTTTTTGAAAGAAACGTGTAATTCCGTGGAAAAATACCTTAATCGGATTGGTACTTTTTAGGGGTTCCGAAATTCCATAGACGACTTTTTCAACTTCAGGTTCAAACGTTCCCAGCAAGCGATCCCAAATGATAAAAATCCCTGCATAGTTTTTATTCCAATATTGTTTATTAGAACCATGGTGCACTCGGTGATGCGATGGTGTATTAAAAATATATTCCACAGGTTTGATCAGTTTTCCGATGATTTCTGTGTGCAAAAGCGTTTGAAAGACTTGTACAAATACTTCCGAAAGTAGCACCAGAATCGGATCAAAACCTAACATCACCAACGGCAACGAAAATATGATTGGCATAATCGCGTCTAGCGGTCCAAAACGATAGGCGACCGACATGTTAAAGTGTGGCGAACTGTGGTGAACCGTATGTGTTGCCCAGCCAATTCCCACACGATGCATCATACGATGTTCCCAATAATATGCGAAATCAGCCAGTATGATACAGGTCAAAATGGTAGTCCAATTCAGTTCTAAATGTGGCAGACTTAGGTTTTGATATACCCAAAAATAGAGTTTGGTAATCGCCAAGAGTCCGAGCGCGATTTCAATCGCTAAGAACCCTCCGAACGTAATCACATTTGTTATACTGTCTAAGACTAAATTCTTATTCAAGCGTTTTAAATAGGCGTATCGAATCAATTCTAAGACAAAAAACGGCACGATGATGTACAGCAAACTCAAGTCATTTAAGACATAAAACCAATAGTCTACATCAATCCAGCTTATTTTTTCAGATAAAAATTCGATCATGATTTGACTCTTTTCCAAGTTTCTACATCGCTGTATCCGTACGATTCGTAGCTGAGTTTAAAGGTATTTTCATCCACCATATCAATTGTACAGGCAACCTCATACATTTCTCCTTCATATTCCAATTTGTATATGCCTTTTCCTTTGTACCCATCAAACGATTCAATGATCAGCGTTTTGGTCTTTTTGGCAGTTTCCGCATAGCCGTCTTGATCTTGATATTCGTGTGTATACGCCGTAAAGTTGTTGCCTTCTTTCTTAATGTCATACACAATGGCACCTCTAAATTCTTTGGTGTTGTAGGTAACTTTCCATTTGCCAATGATATAATCGGTTTCCAAATTAGGAACTGTATTTTGTGTGGAAGCGTTGGTGTGATTTGTAGTAATTGCATTTTGATTTTGTGCAGCGTACGTCACCAAATGTGCACTACCTGCAAAAAACACAATCACTAATAGACTTCTAAATACTAAGGTTGAATTTTTCATAAATGTTATATTTACTGCAAAGATTCCACAACTTTAGCTAGCTTCTTTTGACATAGATCAAAAAGTTAGTTTTTTGCGCGTAAGCGACTTAAAGTTTCTTGTGAAATTCCTAAAAAAGAAGCGATGAAACCTAATTTTACCCGTAATTCAATATCGGGAAAATAGGAGAGGAGCGTTTGGTATTTTTCTTTTGCAGATAAAAATGACCAACCTTTATTGAATTCATCCAAAAAGATCAACATTTCTTCTGCAAGCAATCGTGCAAAGTTTCCAAAGAGAGGAAAATCGGCAATGAGTTGTTGATATTCTGAATAACTAATTTGATAGATGACACCTGTTTCCAAACATTCAATCTCTTCAAAACTAGGTTTTTGACCATAAAAACTATGCCACGAACTGATGAATTGTGCTTCTTTATAAAACCACGACGATACTTTTTTTCCATCGTGGAAATAATAATTATGCAACACACCTTTTTCTATAAAATACAGATGATTTGCTTTTTGTCCGTGTGATAAAATGAGTTGTCCTTGCGAAATTTCCTTGCGTTCAAAGCTTGTTTTGAGACGTTCTAGCAAATCGGGACTCATAAAACAGCGTTGACTTATTTCTTGAAGTAGTGTTTGCATGAATTTAGTGAAAACGTACGTTGATTGCTCGCTAAAACTACAAGATTCCGAAAAGAAAACCTAAATGCAACGTTGATTTTGTTATCTCAACTCTCGAATGATGGCTAAGACTTCTTTCAATATTTCGTCATTTTCGTCTAGCAAATGGTCTTTAATCACCACATCTGGCTGTATGCCTTTTTGTTCAATAATACCATTAACGCGTGTCATAAAGCCTTTGGAAGATCTTACTTCAATTCCTGTATTGGGCAATTTATATTTGAATTGAGAAGCGCATAACGAGCTGTATTCACCTGTTTCTTCCCCCAAAATAATTCCGAAATTGTAGTCTTGAATTTGCGTTGCGGTCACGGTTGCTTGTGAATGTGATTGTCGGTTCACCAATACATACACAAGCCCTTTGAAACGTTTTGCTTCTGGTTGTGGCTGGTATTTTTTGAAAGTATAGGTGAATGTTTCTCCATTTTGATGTGATAAGATCGCTTTAGAAAAGTCACTTTCAGAATTATTGCCATTGCGAATATGGTTTTTTAGCAGCTGACTTGTTTTTACTTGATATTTTGAACTCCATGAGAAAGGCTTATCTGCGATGTAAGAAATAAGATAATCACTGAACGAATCATTACCGCCACCATTATTTCGTAAATCAATGATTAAACTTTTTGCCTTTTCAGTATTTATTTTTTCAAAAGATTGTGCAATAAATTCTTGATATTTCGCTTCGTCGCCATCAAAGTTCCCTGGATTGATGTATGCGGTACGTCCGTAAAAGTCAAGTTGCATTTGTGCATTTAATACTTCATCGCGTTTCATTTCATATCCGTCAATCACATCAATTGCTTTTAGCATATATTTTTTTATCTGATTTTTGGTTTCAATTTCAACTTCAAATTCATCGTGTTGCCCAAATACTTGCCAGTAATAGCGAGGAAATGAGTACGCTTCAATTTTGGCATGCTTAAAATACAAACGTTCGGCGGAAACTTGTGGATAAATGTTAGCAAGTATGTTGTTCATAGATTGTCCGTTGATGCTCAAAACTGTAGCGCCTACGGGAATTTTTGTATTGCTTGACCAATTTTTTCTAACAAAAGAATGTCCTTCCTCAAAAGCGATTTCTAAAGGAAAAAGCGTACCACCGTTTTCTGCATAATTGGTGTAGGATTGTGCTGGAAATTCAATCTCTGCATGGCCATTATTCACAGCAGAAATAAAACGCTGTAGTGTACTTGTTGTTTCCAAAAGTGTCAACGATTCTTTTTGAATAGATTTTTTTACAGTGTTGTAATTTGCACGCAACGATGCTTCTGTAGTGTACAGATGACTGTCGTAATGTGCGTCTTGTAAGGATGTATATAAATAGGCTAAATCGTCTAAAACTTGTTGTTTAGAAAATTGCGTTTCTGTTTGACAAAAACCGTGAATTGATGTTAATGTAAAAAGGATGCTAAGGAAAATTTTTTTCATGTGTATGTTAGTTTTCTTCAAGACGAAAGTTGAACAATTTTGTTACAAAAGCTTTTTTATCTTGTTGATAGATTGGGTTTTGGCTAGTGTCCTTCAGTAATATTCCTTAGGTTTGTAACTATGAAATTATGCTCCTTTTTAGTGTTTTGTATGTTTTTGCTTGGCGTAAATGTACATGCGCAAGAACCAGCCAAACATATATTTACAAAGTCTGATGCAAGTTCCTCAGAAGACTTTCAATCCATGACGTTTAATGGAGCTTGGTGTTGGTTTTCTGATCCACGTGCAGTGTATTTTGAAGGAAAACACAAGCGAACCTATGCAGGTTGGATTGATAATTACGGAGATATCCATATTGGCTACTACGATCATACTACAAAACAGATTGCTTCTACTATAATTTATGACAATTTAGAAATTGACGATCACGATAATCCCACGATTTTATTTGATAAGCAAGGACGATTACTTGTGTTTTTTAATACACACCTTCAAGACGAACGTCCTTTATTGATGCGAATTTCTACCAATCCGGAAGACATTGAAAATTGGGAACCTCTACAAGAATTATATTTAAATAATGAAGATAAATATAGAAAAGCACGTATATTAAAACATACGTATACGAATCCTGTAAAATTGTCTCAGGAAGAAGAACGTATATATATTTTTTGGCGCGGTGCGGATTTAAAGCCTTCCTATTCGGTTTCTGATGATAACGGCGAAACGTGGTCTGAGGGTGAAATTTTATTTGTTCCTGAAGAATCCGAAGAATTAAAAGCGCCGTATACAAAAGTCTATTCTGATGGAGTTTCCAAAATTCATTTTACGTTTACAAATGGACATCCTACGAAAGAAGCAAAAAACGGATTGTACTATATGTATTATGAAAATGGTGCGTTTTACAAAGCGAATGGACAGAAAATCAAAGAGGTTTCGCAATTACCTGTCTATCAGTCAGAAGTAGATGTAATTTTTGAATCAGATACTGTAAAATCATGGAATTGGGACATTGCGCAAGACGCTAAAGGAAATCCGATTGTGACCTACGCAAAATTTCCAGATAAAAAAACGCATGTGTATTCGTATGCGACTTTTCATAAGAATCAATGGCAAAGTTATGATTTAATTGACGCTGGTGGATGGTTTCCAAAAACTAGAAAAGGCACCAAAGAACCCGAACCACACTACGCAGGCGGCATTGTGATTGATCATGAAACACCAAATACAGTCTATCTTTCTGTAAAAAGAGATAGCGTTTTTGAGATAGAGCAGTGGACCACAAAGAATTATGGGAAATCGTGGAAGGTTCAGAAAATCACAGAAAATTCTACAAAAGATAATGTACGTCCATTTGCGGTTCGTGGTGCGAAGAAGGACAATCCGTTGCAGGTTTTGTGGTTGCAGAATACAAATTATATCTATTATGCATATGATACGCGTGGCAAAGAAATTCCGATCGATTTTAAAGATCGTTACCAAACAGCCGTAAAAATGCACTTGAAAAAGCCAACTGTTAGCTCTGAAGTTACCAAAGCGAATTTGATACATGTATTGCGTCAAATAGCAGAACAGTTGCTTGAAAATCCTGATCACAGCGTACAGCAACAAGATTGGCAATACGGAATGCGGTTTGCGGGCATAGAAGCGTTTTATCAAATCTCTGAAGAAGCGCGGTATCAAAACGAATTGATAAACATCCAACAATACCAAACCGAAGCACAAGAAGATGTAGATGAAGACGAGCTAGATCTTATTGACTTAATTTGGTCTTACACCACCAAAGATGATCCCAATGGACAGCAACGATTAGAATCGTTAGCTATAGAAGATTTTGAGATTCAAGAAGCAAGTCTTACCGCCGCTTCTCTAATTCGCACAATTGATGTGTTTACGGATGAAATCCTGACGATTGATGCGCTCAAAGCAACGTGTAAAAAACATGAGGAACGTCTTTTCATAAATCTATTGAATGCACATTATATAGGAAAAACAGAACAAGTAGACGCCTTGATGATCTACAGTATTGCTAAGGGCATGCAAATGGGCATTTTTGATACTAAGTACAAGCAAAATGTATTAGATGTATGGAAACATTTGCAGCTTGAATTGGTAAAAGGGCAAAACCTTCAAAAACTAGATGTGGCTACAAGTGCAGCTATTTTACTCGCTGGAACGGAAATATATACGTTATTGGATTAGCAAGTTTAAACGACTCATTAACTTTTGTGTGTTTCTATTGAAAATTTAATAAATTACCCTTAAAAGCGCTCTACTTTTCTTACATACAAAAGCACTTCAAAAAGTTATTTATTTTTTAAGGGTTTTTCTTCTTGTTTTTATTTGGAATTAATCTAATTAAGCTTATATTCGCACACAAAAAAAAAAGACAACTTACTATTTAGTAAACACTAAAAATCTAATGTAATCTGTCGATTTTAAAAATGCTCCCGAGATGAAGACTAAATTCTTAGTATTTATATTTTTTTCTTTCTTTTCGCTTATGTTATCAGCGCAAAATACAACATGTGACTGCTGTATTAGTGGTAAAATTTTAGATAAGGAAAAAGGAACGCCTATTCCGTATGCTACTATTGTTATAAAAGATACAGAAAAGTATGCCGTTACGAATGAAACCGGAGATTTTACAATTAAAAATGCTTGTCCAGATACGTATGTATTGGTGATATCAAGTTTAGGATATACAAGCTTAACCACAAGTCAGCAACAATACAAGCGCGGAATAAAAGTCAGTTTTTCTCTGTCTGAAGATACAACTTCCCTGAACGAAGTTACGGTACAAGGTGAAAAACGTAGAGAAAAAGGTACAGAAACTATTGCGCAAATCACTTTAAGCAAAGAAGATATTACAAGCATTCCTACAGGAACTTTAGCAGCTTCATTAGCTAGGGTTGATGGTGTTACGTTTGCTTCCACAGGAACAAATGTACAAATACCTGTAATTCAGGGATTATCGGGAAACAGAATTTTAATTTTAAATAATGGAATAAAGCATGCGTTTCAAAATTGGGGAACAGATCACGCGCCAGAAATAGATATTAATTCTGCTAATAAAATTACAGTGATAAAAGGTGCTGCTGGAGTGCGTTTTGGTCCAGAAGCCTTAAGTGGAGCGATTCTTATAGAACCGAATCCATTAACACTTGACAATCCATTTTATGGAAATGTAAGCGCTAGTTATGAAACCAATGGAAGAGGCTATAATACAAATATAGCACTTGGACAGGGAACAGAAAACTGGAGTTATTTTGTTAATGGTAATTATACAAAAATTGGAGATCGACAAGCACCCGATTACAATTTAACGAATACTGGTAAAGAAGAAAACTCATTTGGTTTTGGAGTGCGACACAAGAAAAACGATTTTGATATCAAAGTATTTTATAATTATATAAACCAAGACTTAGGTTTACTACGCGCCTCTTATGTGGAAGGATTTCAAAGTTTGGTAGATGCATTTAATGCGGATGTGCCTAATTTTACGGATTCTTTTTCATACAACATACGAGAACCTAATCAAGAAACAGAACATCATTTCATTAAAGGACAGGTGGACTGGAAATATGCAGATGATGCTAAATTAAGTTTTCGAACAGGAATACAACTAAATCAAAGAAAAGAATTTGATGTTAGACGAAATGAAGAACGCCCAATTATTGATTTAGACTTACTTACGTATGACTATCAATTGGAATGGGAACACCCGACTTGGAAAGGTTTTGATGGTTTTATAGGCGTACAATACTTTACTCAAAACAATGATAACAATCCAGGAACATTTAATCTAGCATTTATTCCAAATTACAACACAGATCGTTTGGGTGTTTTTGTGATTGAAAAGTTCAAATTTGGTAAAGAATATCTTGAAGTAGGAGCGCGTTTTGATGTAGAAGCAAACGATGTACGAGGTCGTGAACCCAATCAAGATGTGTTTAGAGATGATTACACATTCACAAATTTTACAGCTTCATTGGGATATTCTTGGAAGCTATCAAACGATATCAGCGCTAAGACTAATATTGGTTCCGCTTTCCGTACGCCAAACGTAGCCGAGCTTTATAGTTTTGGTCAACACGGTCCACGTTCTGTATTTGGTTTGTTGCGATTTACAGATAACAACGGAGTTCCGAGTACAGACAACGTAACACCGCTAGACGATAGTGATGTAGATTTAGAAAGAGGATATAAGTTTGCTAACGAATTCCGAATCGATAAAAATGACGGTACACATATTTTAACTACGTATGCACATTACATAGACAATTTTGTATTTGAGCGCCCTATTGGAGTTACTCAGGGTTTTGGAGGTCCTAATACCGCTTTCTTCGTAGATCAAGCAGATGCAATGTTTGTTGGATTGGACTATACTTGGAAGCAAAAACTTTCAGAAAGTCTCAATATGACCTTCGGATTCAGTTATTTATGGTCTAAAAATATTGGAGAAGATGAGCCGCTAATCTACCAACCACCAATCAACACAAATCTTGAATTGCAATGGAATCAGGGAGATTTTCTAATCTTTACGAATTCAACTTGGTCCATAAGACCTAGTTATACGTTTGAACAATTTCAAGCGCCAAGAGTACTTTCTCTTGAGGATTTAGGTAGTGGAAATGCACAAGTAACTACCCAATCTGAAATATTTGATTTTACAGAAGCGCCTGAAGGGTATTTTCTACTGGATTTATCGTGGAATTTTGAGTGGAAAAAATTTAATGCAGGAATAACGGTTCAAAACATATTAGATAAAAGCTATAGAAACTATTTAAATGACTTTAGATATTTTGCTGATGAGCCAGGTAGAAATATAATTTTCTCGTTGAATTACAATCTTTAACATAACTACTCTTTCTACTTTTAAAACGATCAAAAAGGTAGCTTAATAATTTTATACAATCATATAATACACACATTAATTGCTTATCCTAGCAAATAATGTGTGTTTTTATTTTTTGTGATTTTTTAAAGGTCTAGGATCGATTTTCGCAAGCTATAGCTAAATCAACATAAAAGCATGAATCTTATGAATAAAAAGCTGAATTTCTTCGTTAAAAATACTCAACGTAGCCTAGCTATGCCTGCGTTTTTTGCCTAGAACTTCAACTTTTTCCTTGCAAATCTTCTGTGTTATTTTTTATCAATTTAGCTGTAATAGATAGGATACCAACCAACGTCAGTTCGATACTAGAAAACTTCAAATTGCTCGTAAATAACTAAAACATGATATTGTCAGTTTTACCATTACCGAAAAGATTAGCCAATCTATCGAGAATACTGTACATAAAATGTAGACGGAGAGATATTGCGAGTTATCCTCGGTATCAATGAAAATATACTATTTGATATTTGTTACAAGTAACGAATCTATTAATTGGTATTATTTAACGTGAGTTCGATATAACTATTCCATTAAATGTATAGTAGTCAACAACTTACAGGAATTGTCAAATCGAGCATTGCTGAAAGCACCGAGCGAAGCTCACGAGATTACTTTGAAATTATCAATTCTTAGCTGCTCTCATGAGCTTCGCTCGGTATCTACGATAATGCTCGAACTGACAAATGTTTGTTTTCCAGTAAATTAAAAGTAATTTGATGATTTCTTATGTCGAACTCACGTTATTTATCAAAATAGTCATGCTGAACACAGATTAAAATTAGTGCATTAAAAAACCCATTTTGTATTTACAAAATGGGCTTTTAAAATTTTAGGTTACTATTTAGTATTTGGAGTTATTTTTTTACTGAATGTTTAATACAAAAGTCAAGTCAAAATCA
This sequence comes from Bacteroidota bacterium, assembly GCA_039026955.1. Taxonomy (GTDB): domain Bacteria; phylum Bacteroidota; class Bacteroidia; order Flavobacteriales; family Flavobacteriaceae; genus Kordia. Next base: position 65,555 of record JBCCLH010000028.1, on the reverse strand, counting down.
GTATCACCATCTTCAGAAGTTGAGTTGTCTGTCTTAGAATCTGGTTGGTGTTGTAAGTTTACTCTAAACTGAGCAGGAGTAGCTGTTGCAGCTCCTGTAGTCCATGTAGAAACCAAACCTACATTTCTACCGTTTTCATCTTGATCTTGGTAATTTACAGGATCAGCAGCATTTGTAGCACCTATGTTTCCGTCACCAGTTGGGCTTGTAAACACATCTGTAGTGAACTCAAAGAAAATTTGGTGTTCGTTGTCTTCTGCAAGGATCTCTGCATTAAGGTCAGCATTAGGATCTAATCTATTTTCAACATTAAATGTTAACGTGTATGTTGTGTTAGCAGCAAGTGTTATTTGATCATTTACCGTCAAATCAGCAAGTCCTTCACCATCTGGATCTTCAGCTTCTGCTGTAATTGCAGTCCCTCCTCCTGCTGGAGTAAAAATAAGCGTCACATTAGTAAAAACTTCTGGAAGATTTTCTTGTGGCGGTGCTGCATCATCATCATTGCTACAACTTGTTATCATGACTGTGGCAAATAAAATAGCTAATAGTCTTGCATTAAAAATATGTTTCATTGTTTTAATTTTAAAATATTTAATAATTGTTGTTTTTATATGGGTTTAACCTAAAATCGAATATTTATATTTTGAGGTCGATTGGTTTACAAATAAATTATTTTTATGTAAAGTAATCGACATTTTGAGTGCCATTTCCGAATCAAAATGTATATCAACTAATTCGATACGAGAAGCGGAATGATGGAATCCTTCGCTAACTACTCCCGATGGATTCGGAGCGTGGGAAACCAACGAATAATTAACAAATAGTTCATATGTGTCATTAAAAATATAGCGTGTTCCTAATGTTGCCGAGGCATTTGAAAAACGAGATTTCGGATTTGTTAATATCCGATTGCTCAATTCTTCTATTACTATATCAGGAAACAACTCATCATAATTGTGACTTTCCCAGAAAGAACTTCTATAAAACTTTTGGGAGTCTTTATGAATATAGTTAAATCGGTTACCAACTTCGACCAAAAAGTTATTTGTCACCGAAAGGTCAACAACACCATATATTCCTGAATGATAATGTTCATAATCGGGAATTAATTTTATCACTCTTGTTTTAAGATTAAAAAGATCGGTATTGTTTATATCTAAATCCAAACACGAGGTTTGGGAGTGTATTGCTAAATTTAAAGACGCACTGTTATCATCATCACTGCTTCTGCGGACATCGAATTTGAGACGTTCATTTTGTTGAAAGTCATATTGGAGCGTTACTTTTGCTAAATTTTTAGAGCCACGTAATTTATACAAGTGACATATAACATCTTGTTTGGTTTTTTTAGTAGTATACGTGAAATCTCTAATAATGAGCGGAAATCCATTGCTCATAGATCGCATTTGATTGTCTAAGTAACCAATATGCGAAGCACGCAAAATGCCGATTTTATTTTTAAAGAAAGAATAATACGCTTCTTCACAGATATCAGAAAATTGATAATTTCCCATATCTGATTCTAAAACTTTTTTTAATCTTGTGATGATTGGTGTAGCTCTTTGAGTTACTGAATCATCTTGTAAATTAATGATTTGTTCTGGAAGTGTAAGATTACAATTTTTATCTTCTACAAATATCACACTTAGCAGAAACATCATACATAAATATGTACGCATGTAAGTATTCTTAATTTAAATAAAATTTTGAATTGTGCTGCTTATGATAATACAGAAGGCGGTGCCCGTAGTTGAGTATTTGTTAGCGTTAAATTATGACACAAAGGTGTAGTAGTGCCCAATGTAATTTTAGAAATAATTGGAGTAACTATCGTTTCTGAGTGACTTCTAAATTCAAAGATAAAAGATGAAAGCTGGAAGTCAAATATGTCGCAATTAAAACATTTTTCATGAAGGTGATCGTCTTGTTCATGGCAAATATGAAGCGTTTGCCCATGAATGTGATCATTTACCTTTTTGTATGCATGAAATGCGTGTTTTTCAATTTCAGGATTATGTTCATAGTGTACATGCGATACATGCGTATGGTCATGTTCTAATTGATACAGAAATTGAATACATGAAGGAAGTGCTAAGGTTACAAAAAGCACAATAGCGATAAAGATATCCTTTATGTTGGTTTTGGTTTTCATTGCTTTCCTCACTAAATGCAAGGGTTTATAATTTTCAACAAATGTAATAAAAGCTTTTATGAAAAAAAATAAGTATTAGTGGAATTCCTAAATTATAACAAAGTAATCGTGTTTTGTAGCTTAAAAATGACGTGAATGCCATTGATCAGTACTATTTTTGTGTTTTTTGAATGAATTCTCTTTGGATAGAACTGATTTCATATTATTTAATAATACGCATGCGCCTAAGCATTTTCTTTTCAAATTCCCAGAAAAATTTGAATTGCCCAAAAAGTGTCCCGAAAATAATCAATAGAAGCTGGTAAATAGGCAAAATGATCACGATACGAATCGACCAGTATAAAAATCCACCCAAAAACGCTTCAGGAAAAAGTCCTCTATTGAATCCAAACCAATAGAGCAGAGGCTTTGCAATGCGCATGGAACTTGTTCCTGTAATGGCAAATACCAAAAAGATCACAATCATTTCCCAACGATAGTTGACTTTCCACTTGTCTTCTAACTTTTTAAAACACCACAGAGACACGCGTAGCATGATATAATAGAGCAGAATTACAGCGACTACTACTACCGCATAATATAGAATTTTATATTCTTGACGATCAATGTAAGCACGAATGATATTTTTTGAAATAAGATATGCCGAATAGAGTAACGTTAGAATTCCTAAAAAAGGAAAGATTAGTTGCCAGTTGTGTGTAATTTCCCAACGTTCTTTAAATGAAGTCATGTGTATTTTTTTGCGCTAGCAAATATACAAACTTCTCTATTATATTCGAGCAGGAAAAGGTGCTAACTGTTCTTTGTATTTTTGTTGAAAAAATATAAAATAATAATACAGTTGATAGTTGACTTCATATCCATAATCTACATTGTTTTTGTAGTCGATTTGTAGCTGGTACAAATTTGGATTGTAACGTCCAGGAGTAATACAGCGCAGATTCCATTCGGTGACATAGATACGATTTCGACCTTCTAGAAATTCCTGCGAATAATAATCTCTCGGTCGCGCATATCCTAACAACCAAGCCGTAAAGCCAGGTTCAAAAATTACGACTTCATATTCTGAATCATCGTCGCTTCCCATAGCCAGTCGAATGGTGTCAGATACTTTTTTGGGATTGTCTTTTTTTCGGGTGATTGTTTTTTCTTGATTTGCACAGGAGTAGACAATCATTACCGCACAAACCATAAGAAATAGTACTTTTTTCATAAAATATCATTTTACATAAAGGTACAATTTTTTGCTTTGCTACTAAAGCATAAGGAGCAAACAACACTTTTGACTTCGTGAAGGTGACTTTTGAGTGATTTTATTTTTGAATTAGTAGATTTTTTAGGATTTCTCTAGAAAGATAAAGCACAGTAATAAGCAATCTCCAATCATTAGTTTCGCCTAATTTCCCTCACAACATAAATGTCAATAAAAATACAAATGACAAATAAAAGTATGATGAGGTAGGTTGAAAAACCACTTTCCTGTTTAAATGTAATGGAAGTATCCTCACCAATATGTGTCCATGCGGACCAATAAAACGGTAGGCGAGAAGCGGGACTGCTAATGTCATCATCTTCCACATATGAAATTTGTGCTTTTTGTAGTGCGATATGTTTTGGATGTCCCTTTTTTAAATAGCTATAGTACAATTTCATGATTTTTGACGAAGCCGCATCGGGAATGCTCCATAAGGTGGCAGTTATACTAGGAATGTTTGCAAAATTGAACGCACGCGCCAAACTTTGCAATCCTTCACCTTTTTGATATTTTCCAAATCCTGTATTGCAAGCACTTAGCGTAATCATCTCTGCATTGAATGTTTGATTGTAAATTTCATCCAAACGTAAAATGTTATGGATTGAATCTTGTGTATTAGCAAAAATCAACGCCGACACCGCAGGATTTTCCGTATTGACAAGTGCATGCGTAGCCAAATGTATGCTAGAAGCATTGCTTGTATGATTGATGAAATTGTTTTTCGTAGCTGCCGCATTTACCCACGATTTGCCTTGCATTAATTCGGCTAGTTGTTGTGCTTCATCATCGGCATAGGAAAGTTTTGACAATACATTGCTGCGCGTAGTTACATCAGTAGTTTCTGTATCGGCAATAAGTTGTTCTAAGTTTCGGATAGCGTTATCATCGAATTCCAATCCGAAGGAAGCAAATGCTCCGTCAGAAGTAGTTTTCACCTCTGAGTTTTGCATCATTTTAGAAAAATAGTGATAACTCACCGCGTACCTTTTAAGTACAGTATGTTTCAAATTCGTCCAAGAATTACTTTTATTTTCGCGCAGTGTTTGAAACGGAATGGTATGCAAAATCCCGTCCGGTACAATGGTAAGTGCGGTGTATGTATTTTTATAGGTTTTTTGCAAAGGCTTTTCTAGGAGAATGTTGTACAGTGTGTGTGCAGTTTCTAGATACTTCTTTTCAGCCATTCTAGGCGTATTTTGAACAAAGGCTACATCGCTAAGTGTTTGTCTGTATTTTGAAAGTACAGTTTCAAAATTTTCAGGAAGTGCAATGGCATCTGTATAAAAATCAGTAGCAGTAATGGTAAACACATAGAGCGTGTCAGCTCCTAAAAAGTATTTGATAAAGATGGTATTCGGATCAATTGCTTTTTGAATGTCACGTACTGAAATGCCTTCCAAATCGTTGCGTAGTTTGTCAAATTTAGGATAGTTTTTAGCAATCGTTTTTTTGAGGTTTTGAAAATTTTCTTTGGTTTGAAGAAGTTCTTTTTGTGAAGTAGCTGTTTCAATATTCACTTCAACTTTCCAATTTAAAATGGCAATCTCTTTTTCAAATTTTTGAAATAATGCAACGGAATCTTTGGGAAGTCCAGCAACTTTCAGCGCTTGTTTTTCATTTAGCAAAGTCCGCAATACAAACGCATTGGCACGTTGCGAAATACGGAATGCTTCTTCTTGGTAGGTGACTTCTTTTGTGAGTGCATACAGCTCTAATTTGGCATTGACCAAGTCTTCATAAAACGCATTGCTATACGATCCTAATAATAATTTGGACTCCTTTTCTGAGAAATTTAAACGAACGAACTCGCTACTATTTACCGCTAATTGATAGTGTTCTGTGGCTAAATGCAACCATTGTTCATCTGCAGTAACTTTATATTTTGCCAGATAGCAATCCCCTTTATTCTTGAAAATTTCCATAAGCCAAATTTCAGGTTGCCACATTTCTTCTGGCGGATTTTTGGTAGGATCACTTTCCTTGAAATCTTGAAAAAAAGTTTGCAAAGCGATTTGATACATTTCCAATGCGTTGTCAAATTTTTGAAGTTTTAGAAGCGCATCTCCGGAATAAATATAGAGTTTCCCAGTTTCTCGTTTGCTTCTATTACTTGGTGAAAGTTCGTTTAAACTAGCGCTAAATCGTGTCAATGCCTCTTTGGGTTTGTCCATTTCTAGATAAATTTCACCTTGTAGCTCCCTTGCACTGTTTAGATTCTCTTTACACATGTAACGATTTTCAGAAGAGGTCAGCAAACAGTTTTTGGTAATTTGAATGATCCTTTTGGTAACACTTAGCGCTTCCTCGTATTTTTTTAATTGCAATAAAATATCTGCTTCAAACAATTCAAATGTTCCATCCTTTGGGTCTTTAATGCGTTGTGCTTCTTTGTATGTTTTTTGTGCTTTTTCAAATTCGCCTGCATAAAAATAAGCGTCGCCAAGCACTTTGGTATTTTTGTAGGTGGCTTCCGTATTTTTATATTCTTTGCTAAGCTCAACGGCAATTTTAGCGTATTCTTGTGCTTTTTTATAGTCTCCAAGTTTTGTACAAACAATACCAATATTTCCCAGAACAAGATTGATACTTGAAAAATCGTTTGTTTTTTTAAAATTGGCAATACTCTTTTCATAATGTACTAGCGAACTCCATATATCTCCCATGGCGTCTGTAGCATATCCTAGCATATATTGCATTTTACCTTGAAGCAGGAATTGATCTTCAGGAAGTTGTGGTAGTCCTTGTTGGAGTAACTTTACAGCATCATCATAATTTCTTGCATAAAAACCATTCTTAAGAATTTCATAGTAGGCATTGTACCATTTTTCCCATTCTTTATTTTTTTGAAAGATGTTGGCAGCTTCAAGTAGCGCATTGTTGGAAGCAGTATAATTTTCTTTTGCCGAGAAATCACTTGCTTTTGCTAGCAATTCCTGCACTGAGGTTTCCTCATGAGTAGTTTGCGCATGAAGTTGTATAAACGAAAAAATAACCACCAAAAAGGTGATTATTTTTTCAGTAGTAAAAAGTTTCTGATAGTGGATCAATTTTTTATAATCTTTTTTGTGTATGTTGTTTCCTTAGTGTTTAAAGTTAAAAAATACATTCCACTTGCCATACCTTTAAGACTAATAGTTTTTGTGAGATTGCTTCCTTTTTCCTCTTGAATCGTAAGGGATTTTATGATTCTTCCAGAAAAATCACGCAATACAATACTAGCGTTTGAAATCGCTGCAGCATTGATATTGACGTGTAATACATCGTTTGCAGGATTTGGAAAAGCCGTAAACGTGAACTCACTTTCGTCAGCATCTTCTGTGAATTTAGTAGTTGTTGCTACTTGATTTCGAGCACTCGAATTTTCACCACAAATAGCATAATCCATACAATCTTGTTCAACAGAGACTTTGGAAGTATTTGTAAAATAAATTTCTTGCGAATCAAATAAAATACTGGCGCGATTAAGAACAGATTCCGTTAAATTTCCTTTTGTACATATTTTAAAAGTAAAATGCGTGGCCGCATCATCATATGAATACGTTCTGGGCACTACTTGATTGGTTCCCGGTAAATTAATATTTAAGAAATCGAAATTGACAATTCCATTTTTTTCACTCCATGTGACTGGGTATTCAGAACCTAAGAATGTAATTTTACTGGTGTCCAATGTGCTTGGTAAATGATCTTCTACATATACATTTCGAGCAAAATATTCTCCATCATTAAAGAAGCCAATAGTATAAATCAGTTCTTGCTGGTCGTTCAATTGTAACTTTACACAGTCTTTATTGGCAATTTTAAAATTTGGATCGTGTGGATATTTTCGAGATAAAAATCTATGTTCATTGCTCAAACCCATTGCACCACAATCAGTACCAAATTTTACATCCAGTGAATGCTCTTTCCCTAAAGGTGTTTTTGTAACTGCTGGGACATACACATAGCGTCTTTCATTTAGATTCAAACCTGTAAATTGCCATCGTATTTTGTGTGTATACTGAGTATTTGTAGGTGAGATAGTTGTTTGATCAAATACAAAATTATATGTTTTTATGTCACTAAAATTGATGTCAATATCTGATTCATTATAATAAAACTCTATACAACCATCTACAGGAGTTGCTGAACTTGTATTGGTAAATGCTATGATGTAAAAGTTTTCATAATTCTGTGCCGTCGCCCAACTCGTCATTAAATCAATATTTCCTGTCATATTGATAGGCGGATTTGAAAAAATACCTGTACTTGGATTGACAGCACTATTTATTGTAGAAACATTAGTGATTACTTTAGGCGGAAAATTCGGATCGTACGGACGTGCAAAATAAGTTTCTGTAGGATAGTCATCCACTCTAGGTTGAAAATAATGTATTGGATTTTTGCGTGTGGAAAAAGTGCCATCGCCAAATAACGTAAAAACAAACGTGCGTGCCCCTGCATCTACATGCTCATATGAAACTTGCCCATCATCACTTACGGTGTGATTGACTGTTGGAGTGTACTGCGCATGCACTGAAAAAGTAGGGCAAAACCACAGCAAACAAGTAATACTTAAAATTTTAATGATTTTCATTGCTTTTGATTTAAATAAGAGTAAAACATTTTTAAAATAGGAAAATGAGCCTGCCTAAAAAGCGTAAGGAACTGTGATGCTAAACTTCATCTAGAATCATTGATATCACAAACAAAATCCATGCTGAATCAAGTTTAGCAAAAGTTTTCCACTTCATGAAACATATACTTTGTAAACAGTCTCATCTTTTTGGTTTAGTAATTATTAGTGACGCGTTAACTAAAGTGATTTAAAATTTAGCACATCCAAGCATTTCTCGATACTATTTTTCTTCATTTTATTGCGAAAAATCACTCGAAGAGACGCTTGAATTGTGGTAGTTTATGAGTTTTTAGAAAATAATTCCAAATTTGAAATAGCTTTTTTTGTGCTGCTAAATTCAAATCCAAAACTAAAAAAACTTCGAAATCTCTCACTAATAAAGGAATCACAATAACCTTTTTAGAGTTAGCGCATTACTAGTATTTAGTAATTAAAAATCTCTAAGAATATGTGCTGCACCACTAATGAATCTAACAGCACCGTTGTTATCTACATATTGCCCAGAAAAACTCACATCGATATAAAAACCTACAGGACCAAATGCAGTAATGTCAAATGTAATTGGATTGGTAATATTTCCATTGGCAATAGCAGTAACTGTATTGGCAACATTAATACCATCAGGATGTCCTAAACGCTTGATCACCATACTAGGAGTCGTAGTGGTAAAAGGATTGGCATCAAAAGGAATTCCTGTCATTAGAGTAGTTACATTACCGTTAATTACCGTGCTGAAACCACTAGGTCTAGTCGCTCCCATTGATAAAAAGTTAGGCAGTTCCACAACGGCATACGGATTGAGCGTTTCGTATTCCGTAGGAGCTGTGTCAATGCTATAGCGAATATATTCTGTAGCAATTCCTCCGCAAATATTTAAATTGGTAATAGCAGTCGGATTTGCTGTTACCGTAGTGGTAGCCATCACTTGTCCTGTATCCATATCGCCAGCTTCCAAATCGATAATTGCAGGAAGTACACACGATAGACTCATATAATTATGTGTGCCTGCTGTTACCAAGCTTACACCGCCAAATTGTCCATTTGTACTCGAATAGGTTACATATCCGTTGGTCACTGGCTGATTGGCACAATTGGTCACAGTTCCAGAAACGGTGATTGCTTGTTGTGTAGCAATTGTTATGGGAATAGTAATGTTTGTCGCTGAGGTAAACGGACCAAAACTTGGATTTGAATACAATACAGTTCCACAAGGATGTGAAGTGATGGTGATCCCAATGGTTTGTCCACTAGGAATTTTCCCAGAAACTTGTCCATTGCTGTTGGTCCAAGCAAATCGTGTAAAATTAGCATACGTAATGTTTACTTTAACGCCAGCCAATGGACTTCCTGTAGCTTGATCGATCACTGTAGCCGTAAAATCAACCACAGAGAATGGCGCATCACAATTCCAAAACGAAAAATGATTGACGTCTGCCACATAGTAATCACCCTCTTTTTGCGCCACCGTTTCTTCAATCCAAACTCCAGTAGCTTCATTAAAAGACCACATTGGCACCTGATCTGCCGAAGCTGCCATTTGATTAGGATGAATCGGCAAGGAAATTCTAGCAGTATTGGTAATCTGTAACTTTTGTCCGCTCGTTCCTCTAAGTTCTACATTGATCATTCCGTAAGAACCCAAGGCAACTTCTTCATAATTGCTCGTCATTCCATACAAATCGCCAGGCATGGTATTGGCGGTATCTTCATCAAGTGGATTTAAATAATTGGCAGAAACAAAAACATCGTCTGTGTAGGGATTTCCGTTTTCGTCCATAAAACCTTCATTGAAATGAATAAATGCTTCGCTTCCACCTTCATTTTCTACCACAACTTCACCTCCTGTAGCGGGAATGATTTGAGTATTTTCGATCCTAAATAATTTGATTGTAAATGCATTTTGTCCACTGGCTTCTATATTGGGAACCATGACTCTAGAGCCGTTGGTATATCCTAGCGCAGACACACTTGCATATGCAAAATGCTCTTGTACGCCTGCTGCTAAAAAGGTCACAATTCCGTTGGCATCTGTGGTTTGTTGTTGCCCACCTAAACTTACAGTTGCTCCTTGTATAGGTTGATCTTCTTGATCAATAATACGACCGATAAAATTGGCTTCAACAAATCTTCCATTGTTTTCTAACAGAATGTCTCTGATCAAATTTTCATCAAAATCGGAGATGCTTTTGGCAATTTGTTGATTGCTTGTAGTTTCCACAATTGGCTCGTTTTCTTTTTCACAGGCAAACAATACGCCTACGAGTACAAAAACGAACAGTGAATACTGTACTAACTTGTTTTTCATTTTGTTTTGGTTTAATTTTTATTCCTACTCTTTTAAAAGCTTTTCGGATTACGCTTTGCGACTATCATTCACATTGAATGAAACTAGTTTGTTCTGTCTGTTTAGGTTTGTGTGCGTATATAACTTTCGAAAAAGACAAACGTGACATTTTTTTAGTCACATTGCAGTTATTTTTGTATTTATACTATAGATACAGCCAATTTTTCTCTAGTTTTACAGTGAATTATGGCGAATACAACTACCAGAAATACTTCGGGAACACCTCGGGAAATAGCGCATCAGAATTTTGGCTTGAGCGAATCTGATTTTGATGAAATGCTTGCACAAATGAAAGCAGGGGACGATGGTTTGTTTGAGAAGATTTTTTTGGCTCAGTTTGAAGAAACGATTTCGTATGTGATGAATCGTTATCAAATAGATCGTGCTATGGCGTACGATGCTACGATGGAGGCGTTGTTAAAGTTTAGAAAGCGTTTGTTGGAAGGAAAAATCACGTATAAAAATATGCGTTTTCTGTTCACACAAATGGCAGGACAGTTTGTGGTATCAACCTTAAAAAAAGATAATAAATCGGTAGCAATCTCAGAAAGAGAACACAGTATTGAAGTAGAGGAGAAGATAGACGAAGCTATCCTCGACTACTTAGACGCAGCTTGGCAACTTTTGGGCGATCAATGTAGCAAGCTGCTAGAAAATTTTTATTACAAAAAGATCGCTTTGAAAGAATTGGCACAAAAACTCGGTAAATCGGATGCAGCGTTGCGAAAACAAAAACAACGTTGCTTGGAAACATTACGTTCCTATTTTTTAAAACAATACAGACGTTAATCACATATTGTAACAATACGATCAAGAAAGTATATGGACTATAAAAAGTACACGGAAGGAGAATCATTATCGGCAGAAGAGCTTGAAGCAATGAGTGGAGCATTGATTGAAGCGAAGTTTGACCGTGAGAAGCGAAGTGCTTGGGAAAAACGTTTGAAAGACGAGTTTGGCGTAGCAAAAGAATTGCCAAAAAATCAAAGAAGGTTTCCGTTTTCGAGACTTGCCATTGCAGCAGTAATTGCCGTTGTGGCTGGATTGATTACGTACAGTATTGTATTATTTTCCACACCAACTTACGATGCAATAGTAGACGAAGCTATCGAAAATTTAATTACGATTGATACCTATGCAGTTGTCACACGTGGCGACGAAGCGGTGGATGCACAAGTTTCCAACGCGTTGAATTTGTTGAAAACTGAAAAGTATGAAGAAAGTATTGTCATTTGGAAAGCGTTAATTGCCGAAGGAGAAGCCAAAGGCACTGCGGAATACAATGTCGCTTTGTGTTACTTGCAAAAAGAATCTCCTGAAGTTGAAAAAGCTATTGAAAATTTATTAAAAGCACATACTGTAAAAACTGTTCAAGAGGAAGCAAATTGGGCGTTGGCGTTGGCGTATCTAGAAGCAACTGATACAGGAAAAGCACGAGTAATTTTAGAAGAGATTATTCGCGCGAAAGCGTATAAATATAAAAAAGCAGAAGTGCTTATTGAATCTTTATAAAAATGAGGCTGTCTAAAAAGTACAGATTTCGTCAAACCGAACTTGATTCGGTTTCTCATAACATTTGATAATCAGTGTGATGAGATTCTGAGTCAAGCTCAGAATGACGCTTGCAAAGACTTTTTAAACAGCCTCATTTTACTATAAAACTATGTGAAATTAGTTTTCAAAAGTTTAATTAACGCCAGTTTTACAACCTGGTGCGTCTGCGCCACAAACTCTTTTACAAGAATGATCTTTACTGCACTGTTTTCCAATAGAAAGCACTTGAATTGGCGCTGGTCCATCAGCAGGCCCTTCTTCTCCTGCTTGCTGTTCTTCATATCCTCCGTATAAGAATTGAAGACTAGAAATAGATGCTTTGTTTAATCGTAAATTGTTCAAACTTCTTTTTTTCATATTATAAAATTTTGAGTTAAAAAATCACTATGATTCCTTTTCTAAGCGTATAACTGCGCGAGATGGGAAACGTGACATATTTTTTTAAAAAATCAATGAATGTGTAGTGCAACGATGATCTACATAGTTCCTTCACAGAGTGTTCGAGCAGTTATGATACATACTCTTGCACACGTATTTCGTAAACTACACGCATGTCCAATTGACAAAATAGGCGCTGGTCCATCGTCAGGACCTTCTTCGCCTTCTTGTTGTTCTTGAAAGCCACCGTGCAATTTGTATTGCAGACTAGAAATAGAGGCTTTGTTTAATGTTAGATTTTTGAAATTGTTTTTTTTCATGCTATAAAATTTTGTGATACCAAGTTTACTATATGTTGCATCTTACAGTAAATTTGGTATTCGTAAGAAACCACTATGATCTCCTTTCTACAGCTATAACTTGTCAAAAATGAAAACGTGACATACTTTTTTTATCGTTTGCTGCGTTAAATTGATTGCATAAAAAAAAGCATCAACTTTCGTCAATGCTTTTCATTATGTATGTGTTGAAATTTGTTTATTTTCCTCCAAACAATCCACCTAGCAGTCCGCCAAGTCCGCCACCACTGTTGTTATCGTCTTTTTTATCGTTTCCACCGAAAAACATTCCTGCGATATCGTCTAAAACGCTTCCGTCATTATCGCCATCTAAAATAGATTCGATAAAGCTTTGCTGTTGTGGCGCTTGTGCTGCTGTGTTTCCTCCGCCTAATAATCCACCTAATAAATCGCCGATTCCGTTAGAACTTTGTACGTTTTGTTGACGTTTTTCTTTTCCTAACATTCCCATTAATAAAGGCGCCGCTACTTTTAAAATGTTTCCAATAGAAGAGGTATCTACACCTGATTTTTTACTGATGGCATTCTCTACATTTTGTCTGCTATTTCCTAATACGTGCCCTAGAATTCCATCGCCATCATCTTTTACTTCTTGATCAACTCCGCCACCAAAAAGACCTGCCAAGTTATCTAAAATACTTCCGTCGTGCTTCTTATCTAAAGCTTTGCTCAATCCTTCTGCGCCTTCTGGTGAACTTGCATTTCTTTTCATAGCTCCCATCAATACTGGCAATGCCATGCTTAATACAGAAGCTGTTTTATTTTGATCTTCTCCAACTTCATTACTCACTCCGCCAATGATTTGTTTTCCCAAATCGCTATTTAATAAATCTAAAATTCCAGACATTTCAAAAATGATATTTTATTGTTAATATGAAAACAAGATAGTAATATTCTGTAAGACTTACCGCCTGCGCATGTATTTTTTATGTTAATTGTCAAAATGCATAAATTATAGACAAACGGATTTTTTTGAGGTGTAAAAACACAGAAAGCGTTGTAATATGAAAATAAACGTCATTCTGAACTTGATTCAGAATCCCATATTTAAAAGCTAATTAACTTAAGTTCGATATGACTATTTAGTTAGATATATAATAATCATTCACTTGCAAAAAGTGTCAAATCGAGCGCAGTCGAGATTCAATCGAAATCTTCACTTTTATAGTGTTCTCGTGAGCTTCGCTCGGTATCTGCGATAATGCTCGAACTGACAAATATTTGTCTTTTAGTCTATTACGAGTATTTTAATGACTTCTTATGTAGAACTCATGTTAATTTGTACGCTATATGAGAAACCGAATCATACTGAATCTAGTTCAGCACAAAAGTTTGGTTTGACGAAAATTTTATATGATAGCAGCTATTTTTATCCCTTTAAAATACTACGAATTTGCGAAGCCAATTCCAATCCAATTCGGTCTTGTGCTTCATTAGTAGCCGCTCCAATATGCGGCGTGATGGACACATACGGATTCATCAATACTTTGATGGCTGGTGTTGGTTCGTTTTCGAATACGTCCAATCCTGCAAAGCTTAGTTTTCTTTTGTCTAAGGCATCAATCAGCGCCACTTCGTCAATAACGCCACCACGCGAAGCATTTACAATTCCGGCACCTTCTTTCATTAAGGCGATTTCTTTCTTTCCGATGATGTATTCTTTTTGTGCTGGAACGTGTAGCGTGATAAAATCTGCCTTTTGCAACACACTTTCCATACTTTCTGTTTTGATTTCAAAAGCAACCGATTGTCCGTCAAAGAATGCTAGGGAAACTGTTGCTTTGTTTATAAATGGATCAGAAGCAATTACGTTCATACCTAAACCAAGTGCTCTTTGTGCTGTGGCTTGACCAATACGTCCCAAACCAATAATTCCCAAGGTTTTTCCGCGTAATTCCACACCTTTTGCATACGATTTTTTCATTTCTTTAAATCGCGAATCTCCATCCAAAGGCATATTTCTATTCGAATCGTGCAAGAAACGAACGCCACTGAATAAGTGTGCAAAAACCAACTCTGCAACCGAACTCGAAGAAGCCGCTGGTGTATTGATCACCTGAATTCCTTTGCTACGCGCGTATTCGACATCAATGTTGTCCATACCCACGCCACCGCGACCGATGATTTGTAAACTTTCACAAGCGTCAATCACATCTTTACGGACTTTGGTTGCACTACGCACTAACAACACCGCAATTTCGTGCTTGTTGATATAGTTGATCAATTGTGCTTGCGCCACTTTTGTAGTCATCACTTCAAAGCCATCTGCTGTTAACGCATCGATACCGCTTTGTGAAATTCCGTCGTTTGCTAATATTTTCATATCTGTTTGATTGAAAGATTCAATAATTACGCTTTTTGTTCTAGTGCTTGCATGACATCTACCAATACTTGTACACTTTTTAGCGGTAAGGCATTGTACATAGACGCGCGATATCCACCGACGCTTCTGTGTCCGTTGAGTCCGTTGATGTTTGCATCTTTCCACATAGCATCAAAAGTTTCTTTTAGAGCTTCATTGGTAAGCGTGAACGTTGCGTTCATATGACTTCTATCTTCTGTAGCAACGACACCGCTAAACAAAGGATTTCGATCAATTTCATTATACAACAACGCTGATTTTTGCTCGTTGATTTTCTCAATCGCAGCAATGCCACCAAAATCTTTCAACCATTCTAACGTCAACATTGATACATACACAGGAAATACTGCTGGCGTATTGAACATGCTGTCTTTTCCGATGTGTACTTTATAATCTAACATAGAAGGAATGGCTCTGTCTACTTTTCCTAAAATGTCTTCTTTTACAACGACTAGAGTCGTTCCTGCTGGTCCCATGTTTTTCTGCGCACCTGCATAAATCAAGTCGAATTTTGAGAAATCTAATTGACGTGAAAAGATATCCGAACTCATATCGCACACAATTGGCACGTTGGTTTTTGGGAAATGTTTGATTTGTGTACCGAAAATGGTATTGTTACTTGTGCAGTGGAAATAATCTACATCCGCGGGAATGGTATATTCTTTTGGAATATAGGTGAAATTAGCATCTTTAGAAGAGGCTACTTCTACCAAATCTCCAAACAATTTTGCTTCTTTGATCGCTTTTACACTCCAAGTTCCTGTGTTGAGGTAGGCAGCTTTTTTGTTTAATAAGTTGTACGCTGTCATTAAGAATTGCATACTTGCACCGCCTTGTAAAAATAGCGCTTTGTATCCTTTTCCTTCCAAACCTAACAATTCCAACGCAAGTGCTTGTGCATTTTCCATCACATTTACAAATGGTTTGCTTCGGTGCGAGATTTCTAAAATAGAAAGGTTGTCATTGTTGAAGTTCAGAACAGCTTCTGAAGCTTTTTGAAATACTTCTTGTGGTAAAATACAAGGTCCTGCGCTAAAGTTGTGTTTTTTCATGGGTATGTATTTGTTGTGTGCTCTTATTTTTTGTGCAAATGTCCTAAATTATGAACGAATTGTTGTTATAGTTTTATTAATATTTTGCTCGTTCGGTTAGATTTTTTGTTGCGGAAATTTATGCAAGTGTACTTAAAAATTGTAGTGTGTCTACGCCGTCTGCATAGTCTTGTAATTCAGGTTGTTGTGTATGTCCGAATTTAATTTCATTTTCCAGATTGATATCCGCTACAATGCATTGAATGTCTGCTGCATCTGCGATTAATTTTGCTTGAAGCGAATCGAGATCGTCATAGTATTCATAAAAAACCGTCGCAATTGGCGAAGCGTACTGCGAATCTTCTTTGATCATTAAAAAACCGTTCTCTAAAATGTCGAACAGACTCATTAAGTAGACAGCCTTATTGTAATCGTAGTTGTTGGCGTATTTTGCATTATTCATGATGTCGCTTTTACCATACATGCCGCCAAAAAAGTCTTGAAAGTCATATCCTTTTGGGACAAAAAGTTTGGAGACACTTCTGCAACCCAATCCGAAATAAGTAAAAATATCATCGCTTAGCGCTTCTAACTGTGCTTTGGTTTCGTTTCCTGTTAAAATAGCAACAGAATTTCTATTTTTTCGAATGATATTCGGTTTGTCTTTAAAATAGTATTCAAAATAGCGTGCGGTATTGTTACTTCCTGTGGCGATAACGGCGTCAAATCCGGTGAGTTTTTCATCCGTAAAGGCAATTTTTCCCTTAAAAGAAGGTTCCACATATTCTAAATATTTTGCCAAATAGGGTAGAAGATGCTTGTCATTTGACGATTGTTTCACCAGAATTTCATGTCCCGCCAACAAAACCGATAAAAAATCGTGAAAACCTACTAAAGGAATGTTTCCAGCCATCACTACAGCTACTTTCTTGGGAGAAACCGTATCTAAATTGTAATTGGCCATCCAATTTTCTAATTTTTCTAATTGCAGTGCTTTTGCCCAATTATCAATCGCAAAGCAGGTATTTTCTTTTGTAAACCAACCGTTGTGCTCTTGGGTAAGCTTCAATTGATGCTTCATTCCATCAAAAAAGACATCATTTAAAGCAACTTCTGAATTTGATTGTGGATTTATTGTAGCAAACTGTGATAAAAAGTCTCCTAATTTTACAAAAGCGTTAATTCTTTCTGCTAAAGCCATCTGAATTTGTTTATGAATAGTTTAGACCTTATTTTTGTAATATAATGCCGTCAACTTAATTTTTGGCGAATTTATAAAACTTTTGCCGCATAAACGGTAAACCTTAAAAAATTGTAAACGAAATGCGAAGAAATAATGGCTATTATTATAACTGACGAATGTATTAATTGCGGTGCTTGCGAGCCAGAGTGCCCAAATACTGCAATTTATGAAGGTGCGGACGATTGGCGTTATGCTGATGGAACTTCTTTGGCAGGAAATATAGTACTTCCTAGCGGAACAGAAGCCAATGCCGACGAAGCACAAGAACCGATTTCGGATGAAATTTATTATATCGTTCCAGATAAATGTACGGAATGTCAAGGATTTCACGAAGAACCACAATGTGCAGCTGTATGTCCAGTTGATTGTTGTGTGCCAGATGAAGATATAGTTGAAACAGAAGAAGAATTACTAGGAAAACAAGCATTTATGCATCCGGAAGGATAGTGATGTTAGTTTATGAGTTTACGGGTTTATGAGTTTATAAGTTTATTGGTTTAAACTCTTCTTGTAAAACTTTTACAATATTTGAAGCCACTTGTCGATTTGATGAGTGGTTTTTTTGTTTTCTTAGTGTGAAGTAACCTAATTTTATAAAATAAAAAGCCACTTATGATGTATCATGAGGTGGCTTTTATGGTTTTGGGTTGGTTATGATATGGTTTAAATATCTTCGAAATTGATATCTGTAAAGCTTTCAATATCTTTTTTAGGTGTCGTTGCTGCAGTGGCATTGTCAGCATTGTATTCTCTTTTAAAATCCTTTTGATGGCGTTCAGAAATAACTTCTTCTCCTTTTTCATTGACGATGTACTGTGTCATTTCGCCTAAGATTTCCGAGAAGGCTGTGAAGTCTTCTTTGTACAAATAGATTTTGTGTTTCTTGTAATGGAAAGATCCATCATCGTTGGTAAATTTTTTGCTTTCAGTAATGGTTAGGTAATAGTCGCCAGCTTTGGTTGCTCTGACATCAAAGAAATAAGTTCTCCTTCCTGCCCTCAATACTTTGGAGAAAATTTCTTCTTTCTCCAACAAATCTTTGTCACTCATAATCCCTTTTTTCTAAAATTTAGTTGTTTGTTAATCTCCTTCAAAAATGTAAAAAAAAAATTAACTGAACAACAAAATCTTACAAATCTTTTTCGGAAAGTTGTTTTAAATACAGCTCTTTAAAGTAACCGTCTTCTTCAATTAGATCGTCATAAGTGCCATTTTGGATGATATTTCCTTGGTCTAAAACGATAATTTTATCCGCATTTTTTGCAGAAGAAATTCGATGACTTACGATGATTGTTGTCTTATTTTTGGTGATTCGCTCAATGTTGGAGAGGATTTCTTCTTCGGTTTCTGTGTCTACAGCAGACAAACAATCGTCCAATAATAAGATGTTTGGATCTTTGATGATAGCTCTTGCAATAGAAACACGTTGTTTTTGTCCACCACTTAAAGTAATTCCTCGTTCGCCAAGAATCGTGTCGTATCCTTTCTTAAATCCGACAATGTTTTTATGCACCGAAGCGAATTTAGCTGCATCAATCACTTCCTCATCCGTAGCATCTTCTTTCCCAAATTTGATATTGTCTTTGATGGTTTCCGAGAATAAAAAGGCATCTTGCGGTACAATACTAATGGCGTTTCGCAAATTATTCAGATTCAAATCTTTAATCGGAGTATTGTCAATTTCAATCACACCTTCGCCTGTATCGTACATTCTGCTAATCAAATCCAAAACGGTCGTTTTTCCAGAACCTGTTTTCCCTACAATGGCTAAAGTTTCGCCTGTATGTAAGGAAAAAGAAATATTTTTTAGCGCTGTAATATTGGTATCATCATAGGTAAAGGACACATTTTTAAAGGCAATATTTCCTTGAATAGGAGTTGCTTCTGGGATTAAATTCTGAATTTCTGGTTCAACTTTTAAGAATTCATTGATACGTTGTTGCGATACTTCTGCTTGCTGTACAATAGAAGTTACCCAACCAATTGTTGCGACTGGCCACGTGAGCATATTTACATACATGATGAATTCTGCCAAGACTCCAAAATCAATTTGTCCATTGATATATTGACGTCCTCCAATATAGATTACTAGAATGTTACTCGCGCCAATTAATAGAATCATCATTGGGAAAAACCAAGCGTTTACTTTAACCAAATCCATGTTTTTTGTTTTTCCTTCAATCACCATTTCATTAAAGGTCTTTCGGATTTGTGGTTCTATTCCATACGCTTTGATTACAGAAACACCAGAAAAGGATTCCTGAGTAAACGTAGAAAGTTTCGATAAAAACTGCTGTACAATTGCACTTCGTTTCTGTATTGCACGACTCAACTTGTAGATCAAAAATGATAAAATCGGCAACGGAACCAAGGTATAAATCGCGACTTTTGGTGCAGTAATAAACATCAAAGGTACCAAACAAGCAAACAACGTCACGGTTCGAATGCTATACATAATAGCAGGTCCAGCGTACATACGCACTTTTCCAACATCTTCACTAATACGATTCATCAAATCACCAGTGCGATTCTTTTTATAGAAATTTGTTGATAAGTTTTGGTATTGCTGGTAAACTTCGTTCTTTAGGTCGTATTCCACATAGCGAGAAATGTTAATAATTGTCTGTCGCATCAAAAATGTGAAAAAACTAGCCAAAGCCGCTGCTGCCACAATTATTAAGATATTCATCCAAAGCTCTTTCTTTACCACGGCTAAGTCGGTAATGGTACCATTTATATATTGGTCAACTGCCGTCAAGGAATTACCGATTAATTTTGGAGCAACTAGTGCAAAAATCTGAGCAATGATGGTAATTAAGACGCCTAAAAGTAATTTTCCTTTATATTTGAGGAAATATTTGTTTAAATGTTGTAATTCTTTCATTCGGTAAAAATCGAAGCTTCGTTGAGGTTTTTATTTTGAGAAATATTCATTTTAACAACAAGTTTATTGCATAAATTTTAATAATAACTATTTTTGCAGTCTATTTTTTATATATATCATAATTTAATACATATTATAGCCTATGGTTTCAGACGTCATAAACACCAGTGAATTACACAAGGTCGATCCGGTTTTTGGACAATTATCTTTTGATAATCACGAACAAGTTGTTTTTTGCAATGACAAAGATACAGGATTAAAAGCAATAATAGGAATCCATAATACAGTTTTAGGACCTGCACTTGGTGGAACACGAATGTGGCAATATAGAAATGAATGGGAAGCTTTAAATGATGTACTTCGCCTATCGCGTGGGATGACGTTTAAATCTGCAATTACTGGATTAAACTTAGGTGGTGGAAAAGCGGTAATCATCGGTGATGCCAAAACACAAAAGACACCAGAATTGATGCGTAAGTTTGGTGAGTTTGTACATTCGTTAAGCGGACGTTATATTACTGCAGAAGATGTAGGAATGGAAACGAGCGATATGGACATTGTACGTGGCGTAACTCCATATGTAACCGGAATCTCCGAATCAAAAGGTGGCGCTGGAAATCCTTCTCCAATTACAGCTTACGGTGTTTTTATGGGAATGAAAGCTGCAGCAAAGCACAAATTTGGTTCTGATATTTTGGAAGATCGTACGGTATATGTACAAGGAATTGGACATGTTGGAGAAGCGTTGGTTGAACACTTAACAAATGAAGGTGCGAAAGTAATTATCGCTGACATCAACGAAGAGCGTTTGCAATATGTAAGTCAAAAATACGGAGCGGAAATCTATCGTGGTAGCGATATTTACACAGAAGACATGGATATTTACGCGCCATGTGCTTTAGGAGCTACCGTAAATGATGATAGTATTTACAAGTTAAAAGCACAAATCATTGCTGGAGCTGCGAACAATCAGTTGAAAGATGAAGTTGTTCACGGAGCGATGTTGAGAGACAGAGGCATTGCGTATGCGCCAGACTTCTTAATCAATGCAGGAGGAATCATCAATGTATATGCAGAATTAGAAGGCTATGGAAAAGCTGAAATCATGCGTAAAACAGAGAATATTTACAATACAACATTAGAAATATTCAAACATTCTGAGGACAATAATTTAACAACGCACAATTCAGCCTTAAGTATTGCTTTAGATCGAATTGAAACAAGAAAAAAAGAAGCGAATAAATAGTAGCATTCTTTTAAAATAATTATATTTTTGCGGGCGAAAGGAACACTTCTTTTCGCCTTTTTTATTTTTATAAAAATTAAAGTTCTGACGCAGATGCTAACAAGAAGACATATTCGAGTTAAAGTAATGCAATCTATTTATGCATTGTCACAATCACAAAGTGATCAGATTGACAAAGAATTGAAGTTTATCAACATGAGTATCGCGAATATGCACGACTTGCATGTGCTTACGCTCGATTTATTTGTAAAACTGAGCGAATACGCAGAAAATCAAATAGCACTCTCTCAAAAAAAATACTTAGCTACTTCGGCAGATAAAAATCCTAACAAAAAGTTTATTCAAAATGCTATCATTCGTCATTTGGCTGAAAATGAACAGTTAAAAGATGTTGTACACGATCGTAAATTGAACGATTGGGAATTGAACGACGAATATGTACGTGTGATTTTTGAAGCAATGCAGGAAAGCGATTTATACAAAAAATACATGGCAGATACGGAAACAGGATACGATAAAGATCGTGCATTTGTCGCCAAATTGTTTTCGCAAATTATTGCGCCAAACGAAAAATTATACGAGTTTTTTGAAGATCAAAAATTAACTTGGGTTGACGATTTGCCGGTAGTGAACACCTTAATCTTAAAATCGATAAAGCAGGCGCGACCTCGAAAAGAACGTATTTTTCTATCAGAATTGTACAAAGATGATGAAGACAAGGCTTTTGTGAGAGATTTATTTAGAAAAACAGTCTTAAACGACGAAATGCTCACTGCAGAAATTCAAGGAAAAACGCCGAATTGGGACAAAGATCGAATCGCTAATTTGGACTTAATCCTCCTGAAAATGGCAATATGCGAATTCTTAAAGTTTCCTTCAATTCCTGCAAAAGTCACAATAAACGAGTATATTGAGCTCGCAAAAGAATATTCTACTTCAAAAAGTAGTATGTTTGTAAATGGAATTCTTGACAAATTAATTAAGGAATATAAACGAGAAAATAAGTTAAATAAAATCGGTCGCGGTTTGATGTAACAAAAACAATTATTAAATTTACCCCACAAAATTTTAAATACTATGATCAAAAAAGGATTTTTACTATTAGGAGCATTGACGCTAGTACTATTTACTTCTTGTAAAGATGATGCTACGAAAAAGATACAGAGTGCTAATGTTGCTGATGCAGCAAAAAGAGATGCAGTTGCAACTAACTTTGCAGCAATGACGTTTGATAAAACTGAGCATGACTTTGGAACAATTAACGAAGGTGATATCGTAGAGACTGTATTTAAGTTTGAAAATACAGGAAATGCGCCATTATTAATTTCACAAATTAAAGGAAGCTGTGGATGTACGGTACCAAACGATTGGCCAAAAGAACCAATTGCACCAGGAGCATCAGGACAGTTTACAGTGAAGTTTAACTCTACTGGAAAGCCAAATCTTAAAACAAATACAGTAACTGTTACGGCTAATACTGAAAAAGGAAAAGATGTTGTTAAAATTAAAGCGTTTGTAACTCCAGATCCTGCGCAAGAAGCAAAAAGAGCTAAAGCAAGAGCTGATAGAGAAGCACGTATGAAAAAGCAGCAAGAAGCACAAAAAGCAGCAGCGGCTAAAAATGCAGCTACTAAAAAATAAGTCTAGCACAAACGGACACAATCATTAATCATTTACACAAAAAAGATTGGGACAACAGATTTTACCGTTATTATTGATGATCGCCGTGCTGTATTTTTTAATCATAGCACCATCAATAAAGAAACAAAAAAAGGAGAAACGATTCATGGCGGCCGTAAAAAAAGGTGATCGTGTGATTACCAAAAGCGGAATTCATGGAAAAATTGTAGAGTTGAACGATAAAGATTTTACTTGTGTCATTGAAACTGGCGCTGGGAAAATTAAGTTTGAGCGTGCAGCATTGTCTGTAGAAGCTACAGAGCGACTCAACAAAAACAGCAATCTCCCTGCAAAAAAATAATATAGTTTTCTATATATAATTGAAAAGCATCGTGAAAGCGATGCTTTTTTGTTTTCTATTTTAACGTGAGTTTGATATAACTATTTCGCTAAATTTATAATAGTCAATAACTTACAGAAATTGTCAAATCGAGCGCAGTCGAGATTCAATCGAAACTTTAATTTTTAAAGTGTTCTCATGAGCTATGCTCGGTATCTACGATAATGCTCGAACTGACAAATGTTTGTTTTCAGACAATTATGAGTGATTAGATGATTTCTTATGTCGAACTCACGTTTTTTTACCCAAAAAGTTCAAAAATCGCTTTGGTATTTGCTTTACTAATCGGAATCTCCTGATCGGCAATCGTTACAGAGCGAGTGGCTTTTGAAAAAGAACTTATGTGTTTTATGTGAATCATCCAACTTCTGTGTACACGGAAAATAGCAGGATGTTGCAGAAAAATGCCTTCATAAAAATTGAGTTTGTGCGATTGTAGATATTCAGCATCGATCGTTTTTATTTTTGTATACGCGCCTTCTGCTTTGAAATATAAAATATCAGAAACATCAATAATTCGATAACTGTCTTTGTATTTTACTGTAATCGTTTGGACTTCATTCGCCGTTAAATTCGACTTCAACCCTTCATAATCCAAAGCTTCTTTCTCTGTTTTTATTTGATGAATGATACGTTCAATTGCGACTTGTAAACGCTCCGGAAGAATGGGTTTTAACAAATAATCAACCGCAGAGGCTTCAAAAGCTTTCACGGCAAACTTTTCATACGCAGTAGTAAAAATGATTTTTGAAGTGTGTTTTTTCAAACAATCGATCAAGTCAAAACCGTTTCCGCCAGGAATTTCAATGTCTAGAAACACAAAATCGGGTTGATACTTTGAAATATCTTTTTTGGCTTCCGCAACTGTATCTGAAATGTGCACAATTTCTAAAAGTTGTTTGTGTTTTTCCAGCAAATTAATCAAGACGCGTTGCGCAAAATATTCATCTTCTATAATTCCGACAGTATACTTCATAGCTTCATTATTTTATCAGTGGAATTGTGATAGAAACTTTCGTTCCTAAATTATCCCCATCGGAAGTAACTAAATCTTTATATTGGTAACTCATCTCTAAATTGTGATGTTTTTTATACAAATCGAAGCGTTTTTGAACCGAAGAAGTCGCCATATTCAAATGTACATTTTTACGATTTTGAGAGAGTTCTCCTGACGCTTTTCTCCCAATTCCGTTATCCGTGATGATACAGGTAATACTTTCGTTTTGGGTTTGAAATTGCACGCGTAATTTTTTATTACCTTTCTTATGAAGCAGTCCGTGTTTGATAGCGTTTTCCACAAAAGGCTGCAAAATCATTGCAGGAATTTTATAAAAGCGATCTTCCAAATCGGTATCGTCAATTTGATAATCGAGCTGATTGTTGAAACGTTTCGATTCAATCTTCAAATAAGTTTCCAAAAAAGTAATCTCTTCATCAAACGTATTAAAGTTCTTAGACGAAAAGTCAATACTTTTTCGAAACAAATTAGAAAAATGTGCCAAATACGTATACGCATCTTCCTTTTTGCCATCTAAAATCAAGCCTTGTACGGTATTCAATGCGTTGAAGGTAAAGTGCGGATTCATCTGACTTGTCAAGTTTTGCAATTTGGCTTCCGCCAGATTCTTCTCTAAGTCCAACTGCTCCAATTCAAAATGTTGTTTGGCTTTGAGTTTGCCTAAATACAAGCGCACAATCACAAAAATGATACTTAACGTACTCACAAAAATAATCGCGAAAAACCACCATGTTTTCCAATACGGATTTAAAATGGTAAAGCGGATGACATCTTCATGAATCACCGTTTCATTTTGCAAGGTTTGGTAAGTTACCTCATAATTTGCAGGTGACAAATAACTCAGATAGATTGGATTTTTGATATCCGAAATGGTTTCCCAATTGTTGGAAACATTATTTAATTTGTATCGAAATGTGTAACTGTTTCTTGCGGAAAAGTCTTTGTTTTTCAAGAAGATCTTTACAGAATTCTCATTGTATGCAAGTGCTGTCAATTCGGCTGCTTTTCTAGGAGTTTCATTGATCAAAATCTGTTGAATTCCTGTAGATGCTGCGGTATTTTTAAAACCATCTCTGTATAAAGAAATCTGAAATATTCCTTGATTAGTTGTTATAAAACACGTCTTTTCTGTAACTTCAAAATCAACAACTTTGATGTTTTTGAGTTGTGCCGAAATGTTCTTTATCAAATCCAACGAACGTGTTTGTTCATTAATTTGAAACAACTTTCCAGCTTCTAACACATAAATTATATGATTTGATTTTTTAATAATGGCATTTTTCCCCTGCAGTGAAGCAAGCTGTTGAAACGTATTATTTTTGGCATAAAAAAGCCCTTGATTTTTCTTAAAAGCCCACAAATACTCAGTTCCTGCAAGCAAACGATCAGCATATAAAATTTCATTTTGATACATAACAGGAGTAAAGCTGTTGTTTTGTATCGTAAAAATTCCATCTGTAAAAGCACCATACAATTTATCATCAAAAGACGCTACGGATAGACATCTTTTTTGTCGGATCAATTTTTTCTCAGTGGAACTTTGAAAACTTTCAATTTGTTCTAAATTATAGGAATGTCCAATGAAAAAAGTACCGTTGTGCTGCGTCATATCTTTGATAGACGAAAAGCTAAAATTTTTTATAGGTTGTAAGCCGTTATCAATTTGTATGATATTATTTTCATTCGCTACTACATACGCTTTTTTGTCAAAAACGAAGAGTCTTTTTAGCTCTTTATCATTTTGCCATTGATTTTTTAATTGCAATTGTCCATTAAGTTGGTATTCATACACTGTATTTGTAGCATCTGTGACGATATATTGCTGTGTGTCCGTTTGCACAATATAATTCAGATTGTTAGATCGCAAACCTGATGTTTCTGCCTGATATTTAAAATTCTCTTGTCCATCCCAATAATAAATACCATTATTTAGTGTAGTGAAAATGTAATTGCCAAAAGCGTCTTCTAGAATTTTTGATACTTTCGAGTTTTGTAAAAACGTGTATTTTAATTGTAAAGCATCTTTAGTTTCTTGCATGACTAATCCGCCTTTTTCTGTTCCCAAGTATAGCAATCCGTGTGAATCTTTATAGAGATCGTACACTTCAACATTGGCAATTTTCGGAATGGAAAGACGGACGAGTGTATCATTTTTTAGGACATATAATCCTATCAGTTTATAATTACTGTCGCGTCGAAGTATGTATAAATCTGTACCGAGTGTATATATTTTTGGAATGATTCCTTTAAACGATGAAGGAAAGATTTTTGTGTGTTGTGTCTTTAGATTTCGTCTATTGAGATGATTCAGGTTACTGTAAAATAAATCATCGTCAATCCTAACGACGTTAGCGTATTCCCCAATGGAATCGATGCGTATTGTTTTTTCTTTGGTATCAAAATGATATTGGAAAAGTTTGTTAGTATCTATTTTTACAAAGAGATATTTTTTGTAAAGTTCATACGTAGGCAGACGCCCAATCATTTCATCGGCGACATCAATAAAAAATTCCAATTTGCCTTTTGCGGGATCAATCACAAAAAATTGACCGTTCAAGCTATTGCACCAAATTCGACCAAAATCATCTTCTTTTAAGTTGAATAAAGATTGACTTCGCTGCTGCGGATTGGTATAATGTGTAAAGTTAATTCCGTCAAAACGATACAAACCCGAATCCGCACAAAACCAGTAATTCCCATGTGAATCATACAAAACATCATAAAACTCATTGTCGGGCAAACTTGCGAGTTCGTCTAAGTTTTTTGTGATGATTTCTTGCGCATGACTCATCATTCCCACAAAAAAGACAATCCAAAAAAATGATTTTACAAAATGTTTGTGCATACAACTACGTTTACAAAAAGCTACAAAGTACATCAAATGTAGCAGATACAAAACAAGACAACATATGTATCTTGTTGCCTTGCTTTTAAAATAGCTTCTAAAATTATACCAGATTTGCTATAAAATGCAACTTTAGAAGCGAAGTTGCTTTGGTAGATTGGGACGCTGTGAATTCTTTGCATAGCTGTAGCTACGGAAAGGATTCGCAAGGAACTAAACTGCCAAATGAACGAGCTTATATGTTGCATTTTATAGTCGATTTGGTATATTATTGTTTCACGATTTTAAAGCTTGTGTTTGCTAATTTTAAAATATACACTCCTGACTGTAATCCTTGCAAGGAAAAACGATTGTGCTGTGTGCTGAGTTTTTGTGTGCGAATCAAGCTTCCACTGATATCATACAAAGCGCCACTTTTGGTTGCTGTTGGAATGTTTGAAATGATAATTTCTGTGTTCGAAGTAATGACTTTCGTTTCCAGTGTATTGAACTCTGGATTGCTTAATGCAATCGCATCATTTCGTAAAATGGTCAAAAAACCGCCAGGACTCGCGCCGCCGCCATTATTTCCTGCAATAAGGTCCATATCGCCATCGCCGTCTAAATCTACAGCTTCAATCCAAGTTGGTGAGTTTACTGTGGAACTCAACACAGAAGTTGTTCCAAAAGAAATATTTGTTGTTGCCACGCCACTTGCGGCATTATTTGGAAACAGTAAAATTTCATTCGTTGCATTATCAATAGCAGCAATATCAGGGACATTATCATCGTCAAAATCGCCACTAGCAATCGAAATTAAATTTCGGCTTCCGCTGGTTGATAAAAAATGCGAAGTTTCTCCTTGACTCGGATTATACGATTTGATGCTTGAAGTACTTCCAGCGGCACTTACCGCGATAAAATCTTCCACACCATTTTCATTAAAATCAGCAATTACCGTTTTTCGTGTGCCAGCTACGGTGTGCGTTGCATTCGTAATCAAACCAATTCCAAAACTAAACGACGGACTGTTCAATGTTTTCACGCCATTAGTAGCACTTGTACTGCCTCCAGCTTCCGATCCTGTACCAAACGAAGCATAGATCAAATCTTGAATTCCGTCCGTACTAATGTCTGTGGAAGTTATGTGTAGCGGTCTTCGGTTGGCATAAAAGCTCAATAACTCGGTAGCGCCTCCAGAAGTTGTGACATTTAGTATTTTTAAATTTCCATTGGAATTGTTATCTCCGGCAATCGCTAATTCGTCACGAGCATCGGTATCAAAATTCCCTTTATGAATTCCGCGGCAACGATCGTGGAAACGAATCAATTGTACCGCTCCAAAAGTTCTGTTGCCTGTATTTCGCATCCAATACACGCCGTCGGTAGCGGTGGTGTTGGCGTAATTGGAAAATACAATATCATCCGCATTATCTTCGTCAATATCCATAATCACAATCGCCCAAGGTTTCATGGTGCCACTGACTGTGGGATCTACCAATGTGTATCGGATAGAAGTATAAGTAGACAAATCGCCCGTGCCGTACAAGACAATGATACTACTGTTGGTGTTTTCTGGAACGATGATATCGATATTACCATCACCGTCAATATCGCCTGTAGTGAATTCTGTAGGACTAAAAATGGTTTGGCTGGGAACCGAATATTCTGTGAATTGTTGTGCAAAACTGCTAGATGCAATACAGCTAAAAAGTAGAAAAGAGAGTAGTTTGTGTTTCATGATTTCTTCAAATTTTACACAAACTTATGAGGGACAGTTTTTTACTCGGCATCTATTTCATGAACGGAAACTTTTTTTTCATGAATAGAGATGTTCTTCTTTTTTTGAGCGAATTTTGAGTGTCGGATTTTGAATTTTAAATAGATAAGTCAACAAAATGGAGATTAAAAGTTTATGGATTAGTAATTGGATAGTAGTATTGAGATATTAGTATTGAGAATTGAGAAGGTTCAAAGAGCGAATTAACAAATTAACGAAAAGACGAATACACAAATATGACGTTGAAAAGTTTGTGAGTTGTGAGTTCTTTCAAAAGACAAATTAACAAATTAACGAAAAGACGAATACACAAATACGAATTTGAAAAGTTTATGAGTTATGAGTTCTTTCAAAAGACAAATTAACAAATCAACGAATCAACGAATTAACAATTAAGAAGTTTATGGTTTGCTTTGATACAAATATACTGTTAGATAACAACCGACAACCGACAACCGACAACCGACAACCGACAACCGACAACCGAGCACAGCAACCAACCGACAACAACCGAAACAAAATATAAAATCTAGAACTCAAAATTTTAAATGAAAAAGTAATCACAAACACCCAAAAACCCAAAACCTTACTTATACTTATCATTCAATCCTTTGCCTTCTAGAATCATGGGAATGATCTTAGCTAAACGACTTTGCTTGGTCGCTTCTCTTTTGGCATTCGCGATGTGTTCGATATAGTCTTTTTTCTTGTAATTGGCTAATTTTTGAAATGCAGCTTCTAGGTTTGCATCCTCCGCAAAAGCAGTCGCTAGCAGTTCAGGAATTTCTAAATGTTGTTCTTTTTTGAATTTCACCATTTTTCCATCTAATTGATTTTGCACGGCTTCGTTGATATACGATGTCACTAATTTTTCTGGAATGGAATCAGAAGCGGCAAATTTCCAGTGGCGCATGGCTTGTGTTTTGCCTTCTTGCGCATTCACCAATACTTTAGAAGTATCTTTTAATAAAGCACCTTGAAAAAACCACAATCCTGCATGTGACTTAAACGTACCAATGCCTAACACATTTTTTCCATTCACAGTATACACAGGAATGCTCCATTTTACGGTTTCAGCTACATTCGGATTTTCAAGAATCAAACGTTGCAACAAGCGTAATTTTTCTTCCCATTCAGGAAAGCTTTCGATGTAGTGTTCGACAGAGGTGTATTTTTTCATTCCAATAAGATTTCTGCTAAAATAAAAAAAGGTATAAAAAGTAGAAAATTAGTCAAACCGAACTTGATACTGAAATAAATTCAGCACAGGTTTCGGGTTCTCATAAAGATTGATTGTCAATATAATGAGATTCTGAGTCAAGCTCAGAATGACGTTTCAACCCACTTTTTAAACCTTTGTATATTTTTGTTATTTTAGTTACGCTTGCTTCATCGTCACAATACGTTGTGCAAATGGCGCTTCGTAATTGGCAGCTCCTAAAGCTTCTACAATTTTTTGACGCGTATCCCAATACACATCCCAATAGTTGTTACAATCCACATAAGGCATCGCTAATAATTCTACACCATTGGCGCCTAAATTATTCACAGCGACTCTTGGCGCAGGTTCAGAGAGCACGTTTTCATCATTTTTTAAGACCGCTGCTACGATTTCTTTCGCTTTTTTGATATCAGTTCCGTACTGAATTCCGAAAGGCATATCGATACGTAAATTGCCTATTTTAGTGAGATTGGTGATTTTATTCGCGGTAATCGCGCCGTTAGGAACAATCACAGTTTCATTCTGGAACGTTTCAATCACAGTTACAAATACGGAGATTTCTTTCACAAATCCGAATGCATCATTCGTTTTAATCAAATCGCCCACTTTAAACGGTCTGAAGATTAATAACATCACACCAGAAGCTAAATGTCCTAGCGAACCGTTAAACGCCGCTCCAATCGCAATCCCAACACCAGCAATTAAGGCAGCAAAAGAAGCCGTTGGAATGCCTACAATACCTGCAATCGAGATTAGTAATACTAGTTTAAGAATGAAGCCAATAAGTGTCAGTAAAAAAGGTCGTAAAGTTTCATCAACGTGACGAGTTTCAAACGCTTTTCCAACGGCTTTCATGATCATTCGGATGATCCAAAAACCTATGATCAGTGCAGCTAAGGCTCCAATTAATTTCAATCCCCAATCGCCAATTCCTTCGGCAATGGTATCGTAAAACTTGCCAAACGATTCTGAAATAGTTCCCATAGTTATCTGTTTTTTAAGGTTATTTTCCTAAAAGTAAAAAGATCAAACGAAACTATTTCTTACAAAATTATAAAATTTCAACAATCGACGTAGTATTCAAAATTGTCGATAAACGTATAGCATTTACTATTTCTGAGTTGTCAACTCTAAAACAAACTCATATTTTCCATCAATCGAAAAAGAAATTAAACAAGTATTGTGGTTTTCTCATCTATGGGTTTGCGTAAATCGGTAAAAATATTCTCTTCAGAACGATATCGATTTGTGCTTATTTGCCAGTGATAACTTGCTGAAACGATATTGGACAAACCGTTTAGATAAGTAAGTACAGTTTGTTTTGTTGTAGTATCAAACTGTTCGATCTGCATACGAATACTTTTTAAATGTGTTTCAAAAGAATGGTAAACAGTATTCACGACAGCTATAGCAAGTCTGATAGCTTCTTCTAAATGAGCAACAACATTTATGCTGATATAAGCATTTAATAGATTGAATTGACTGTGTTTCTCTTTATGATACGAAATAATGTCATTTGATAATACACCAATCAGCGCACAGTCTTTTTGTATGTCTTTTAATTTAGGAATTGCAGTATAGATTGCATCCGTCAAATACACATTTTCAGTATATTCTATCATGCCCATGGTTGGATACATGCCGCCAAAATGTATCCGTGAAGTAATATATTCTTCAACAGATTGATATTCTGTAGGATTGATGGAGTGTTTCAAATGCGCTAACAGACCTTCTGTATATGTTTCAAAAAAAGCGCCTGGACTATTCTTTTGTAGTTGACGGCTACAATACGCAAGCGAAGTGTATAGATTGCGAAGTCCAGAATGTGTTTCAGTTCCTTTATAGCAACCATCCATCCAACAGGTTAGCAATACATCAAAATCGGGAGAAATCTCCTGCTGAATGTCTTCTCCAAAAAAGTCATCCAAATAATACAAGGTTCCAAACCAAAGTGTAGCATCTACAACTCGTGAAGGACTTGCAGAAGTAAATAAATAAGGAGACATCGTATGATGCCCTTCATACAGTGTGCTTTCATAAATACCCAACTCTTTTGCTAATTGAGCGGTTTGGGTAAGTATTTCATCAATAGCAGGATGTATTTTAATAGTTGTATTAGAAATGTCTAAAGATGTTGAGTAGAATAAATCATTCATACTATGAATATTAAGTATTACAAATACAACATAGTAAGGTATTTTATAACTACCATTCAAAAGTTCATGAATAGACTATTTTTCTTCATGAATGGACAACAAAGTGTATGAAATCTGTAAAACTAATCAATAAATGTACGCTTATTTGTATTTCTCTGCTGTCAACTCCGCAATTTTTACAATAACATTGATGGCACTTTGAATGCTTTCCACAGGCACATATTCATAACGCCCATGGAAGTTATGTCCGCCCGCAAAAATGTTTGGACATGGTAATCCCATAAACGATAACTGCGAACCATCTGTGCCACCGCGAATGGGTTTAATGATCGGTTCAATTCCTAACGATTTCATAGCCTCTTCGGCAATTTCTACAATATGAAATACAGGTGCTACTTTTTCTTTCATGTTGTAATATTGGTCTTTCATCGTTAGTTGTACAGGATCGTACGAGTAGCGACTGTTGATGTCTGCTGCAATTTTTTCTAGCAATTCTTTACGTGCTTCAAATTTATCTTTATCATGATCGCGAATAATATAAACTAGAGAAGATTCTTCTACACTTCCTTTTACCGTATGTAAGTGATAAAAACCTTCGCGACCTGTAGTTTCTTGCGGAATATCGTGTTGTGGCAATGAATTGATAATTTCATTTGCAATCAAAATAGAATTGATCATTTTTCCTTTTGCATAACCTGGATGCACAATTTTTCCTTTGATGTCAATCACAGCACTGGCAGCGTTGAAGTTTTCATATTCCAATTCGCCAATTTGACTTCCGTCCATCGTATATGCCCAATCAGCGCCAAACTTTGCGACATCGAACTTATGTGCACCGCGACCAATTTCTTCATCTGGCGTAAAGCCGACACGAATTTTTCCATGTTTTATTTCTGGATGATTGATCAAGAATTCCATCGCAGAAACTATCTCGCAAATTCCCGCTTTATCATCGGCACCGAGTAGCGTAGTACCATCCGTAGTAATTAAGGTTTGTCCTTTGTACAATAACAAATCATCAAAATAATCGGGCGACAACACAATGTTTTCTTCGGCATTTAGCACAATATCTTTTCCGTCGTAATTCGGCACAATCTGCGGATTCACATTAGCTCCCGTAAAATCTGGTGAAGTATCAAAATGTGATACAAATCCAATAGTTGGGACTTCATGATCCACATTACTAGGTAGCGTTGCCATGATGTATGCATTTTCGTCAATAGTGACATCTTGCATGCCAATGCGCTTCAATTCGTCTACTAATACATTGGCTAAATTCCACTGTTTTTCTGTGCTTGGTGTCGTTTCGGAAGTTGGATCAGATTCGGTGTCAATTGTAACATAACTGATGAATCTATCTATAATATGTTGCATGTATGATCTTTTTTCCAAAAATAGACATTTTAAAGAAAATCTAATGACTACATAGCCATTTAAAACCTCAAAATAATTGCACAGTATCGTTCATCCACATGAAAATTCACCTCACAATTAAAACCTATTTTTAAAAAAATATTTAACAAGTCTTTAACTTTTGTTAAAATACCGTACCTTTTGGAGGTTAAATCAAACCAAACCAAACCAATCGACAATGAAAAAGTATATGATTGCGTTATCATTTTTGATAACGACATTTGCTATTTCGCAAACCAAAAAAAGCTATGATATTGGCATTCTATTGGATAATAGAACAACGGAAATTGAACCACTCATCCTACAACTCGAAAATCAAATCAAAGCCGTTGTGGGAGAAGATGCCCTTATTAATTTCTCCGAACAAAACATTCTCGTCAATACTTACAATTTAGAAAAAGCACGAACACATTACGAGCAACTGTTACAAAATGAAACTGATATTATTTTGGCGTTTGGTGTGATCAATAATTTCATTGTCAGTAAACAAAGCGAACACAAAAAACCGACGATTCTATTTGGAGCTGTCAATCAAGATATTAGCGGAATTGATACTTCAAAAAAGACCTCTGGAATTGAAAATTTCACCTATCTCATTGAATCCAAAACCTTTACGGGCGATTTGCAAAAGCTGAAAGAATTGACCAATTTTAAGAAAGTTGGTATCATCATGGAGCAGCAATTGGTGAATGTGTTGTCTTTGCAAGAAACTTTTGCGCCCATTATCCAAAAGCTGGAAGCTGATTTTAAAATCATTCCTTTTAACACGCTTTCTGATATCACTACTAATTTAGAAGATGTAGATGCAGTGTATATGGCTGGCGGATTTTTCTTAAAAGCAGATGAAGTACAGCAACTTGCGAAAACGTTTATTCAAAAGCAAATTCCGTCGTTTACGAATAATGGAACTAATCAGGTGAAGTTGGGGCTGATGGCAACGAATCAAGCGGAAAATAGTTTTGAGCAATTTTCTAGAAGAATTTCACTCACGGTAGAATCGTACGTGAATGGCACACCACTTTCGGAAATGCCTGTTTTTATAGACTACAATTCACGATTGACGATCAATTACAACACCGCAGGATTGGTAGATGTTCCCATAAAATATAGTTTGATCAACGATACCGATTTTGTCGGCGAGTTTAAAAATGTACTTTCAGAAAAGCAATACAACCTTATCACGGTGATTGAAGATGTACTGGGCAAAAACCTGTCTTTACAAGCCTCGCAAAAAGATATTGATCTGGTAGAACAAGATGTAAAAACCTCGAAAAGTAACTATTTACCGAGTCTCACTGCCGCAGCGACAGGCTCGTATGTAGATCCGAAGTTGGCAGAAGTTAGCAACGGACAAAATCCTGAGTTTTCTACCGCGGGAAATATCACCTTGCAACAAACAGTCTTTTCAGAAGCCGCAAATGCCAATATTGACATTCAAAAAGACTTGCTAAAAGCGCAACAAGAAACTTACAATGCAGAACAGTTAGATTTAATTTTCAATGCTTCCAACGCCTACTTTACTGCGTTAATTCTTAAAGCGAATGCACAAATACAATTGCAAAACCTAGCGCTGACCAAGAAAAACTTAGAATTGGCAGAGCAAAACTTTGATGTAGGAGAATCAGGAAAGTCAGACATGCTGCGTTTCCGAAGTCAAATGGCGCAAAATACACAATCGATGGTAGAAGCAGTCAATCAACTAGAGCAGTCATTTGTAAGTTTAAACCAATTGCTTAACAATCCGACAGGCACTGAAATTGACATAGAAGAAGTGGAACTGGGCGAAGGTATTTTCAAAAATTACGATTACAAAGAACTCACACAATTACTCGATGATCCGAAATTGAGAGAACCTTTTATCGCGTTTCTAGTGGAAGAAGCCAAACGAAATGCACCCGAATTAAAAGCCTTAGGTTACAATTTAAACGTTACCGAACGAAACATAAAGCTCAACGGAAGCGGCCGTTTTTTACCAACGGTTGCTTTGGAAGGACAATACAATTATACGTTTAATCGCTCTGGCGCGGGAAGTACGTTTCCTGCTGCATTTCCTGCGTTGCCAGATGGTTTCTACAACGTAGGTGTGAATGTATCGATTCCAATTTTCAACAGAACACAAACAAATATCAACAAACAAATTGCAACAATTCAAAAAGAGCAAGTAGGTATCAATATTGAGAACACAGAATTGGCAATTTCTGCAAACATTCGAAATAGTGTGCTGACGCTGATCAATCAAATATCAAACTTAGAACTTTCTAAAATCTCAGAAGAAACCGCAAAAGAATCGCTGGAATTAACCCAAACTTCCTATGCCAACGGCGCGGTAAACATTGTACAATTGCTAGATGCACAAAACAATTATTTAAGCGCACAACTAGCTCGCGCCAACGCCATCTACAACTATCTTATTAGCATTTTGGAATTGGAACGCAACTTAGGATACTATTTCTTGTTGAACACACCCGAATCCAATACCGCATTCAGACAACGCTTTATAGACTATTTAAACCAACAAAACTAACCATCAACGCAAAATCACACACCGATGAAGCATTTATACACCATACTAACCCTAGCCATTCTACTCATGTTTACTTCTTGTGGAGAAGAAAAGAAAGAAGAAGTCAAAGTCAAACGTCCCGTAAAATACCAAGAAGTCGGTTACTTAGGTGGCGAAAAAATCCGAACCTTTAGCGGAACGGCGCAAACCGATAAAATCATAAAGCTCAGTTTCCGAAACTCGGGAATTGTCTCTCAGTTCGATATCAAACTCGGTCAAAAAGTTAAAAAAGGACAACTCTTGGCAAAGTTAGATAATGTGTCTTCTCGTTTGTCGTATGAGCAAGCGGTGACGCAAGTAAACAGCGCAGAGTCGCAAGTAAATACGGCGAAATTGAGTTTGGACAGAATTCGTACACTTTACGAAAAAGGAAGTGCTTCGTTGAGCGATTTTGAAGCTGCGAAAAACTCGTATAAAACGGCGTTAGAAAGTTATAAATCTTCCAAAAGAGGTTTGGCAATTCAGCAGGAACAAATTAATTATGGGTATGTGTATGCGCCTGAAAATGGTACAATCTCCACAGTAGATGTGGAAATTGACGAAAATGTAAGCACAGGACAACTCATTGGAACGCTCAACTCAGGAACGGATATGGAAATCACGCTGGGAATTCCCGAAAGTGTCATCAATGGTGTGCAAAGTGACATGAAAGTTTCGGTAGATTTTTCTTCTCTAGAAAATGAAAAATTTGATGCAAAAGTAACCGAAGTGTCGCCTGCGGTAGATGCCAACACAGCGACGTATCCAGTACGCGTGACGTTGAATAATCCTTCCGAAAAAATAAAAAGTGGAATGACGGCGAATGTCACTTTCGATTTTGGCGATCAAAAGATGAACAATAAAACGTTAGTCGTTCCTGCAAATGCAGTAGGCGAGGACAGTGACGGACGTTTTGTGTTTTTGATAGAAGGCGAAGCAGACAATGCAAAAGTGAAAAAGCAGCAAGTCACCATCGGAACGTTGACACCTGAAGGATTTGAAATCACATCGGGATTGTCTGCTGGGCAAAAGATTGCAACGGCTGGTTTACAAACCTTGCTCAACGGTCAAGAAGTAAAACTCAACTAAACGATCAACACGACAGCTCATGAATTTAGCAAAATTTTCCATAGAAAAGAACAGAATCACGCTGATGGTGTTGGCAACTATTATCCTGTTGGGAATCACGATGTATTCTGGACTCTCGCGTGACAGTATGCCGCCGTTTACCGTTCGTGTGGCTTCGGTAGTATCGCAATTTCCTGGTGCCAGTCCAGAACGTGTAGAGCAGTTAGTTTCCGATAAAATTGAAAAAGTAGCCCAAGAACTTCCCGAATTAAAAGAAGTAACGAGTACGTCCAGAACAGGTTTGTCCGTAGTGTCAGTTACTTTGAAGGACGAAGTAAAAGAGGAAAAACTCCAAGCAGTTTGGGATCGTTTGCGACGTAAATTGAGTTCGCTACAAGGCTTGCCAGATGGTGTACAACCTGATTTACAAGATGACGGAATTGGCGATGTATACGGAATTGTAGTGGGAATTACTTCAGATGGTTTTTCGTATGCGGAAATGAAAGAATATGCAGACGATATCAAAGATGATTTAATCAAGCTT
Organism: Bacteroidota bacterium; assembly: GCA_039026955.1. Classification (GTDB taxonomy): domain Bacteria; phylum Bacteroidota; class Bacteroidia; order Flavobacteriales; family Flavobacteriaceae; genus Kordia. The sequence goes on along the minus strand of JBCCLH010000028.1, from coordinate 27,542 downwards.
CCAGATGCAGCTAAAGTGGTTTTAGGAGGAATTCAAGAAGAACGTGTGTTTGTAGAATTTGACAATACGCGTTTGAAAGAATATGGTTTATCTGCTTCAAAATTACAGCAAATCATTGGCGCTACCAATATTTTAAGTTCTGGTGGACAAGTGAATACAGGTGAAGAACGTGTTATTTTAGAACCGACAGGAAACTTTAATTCTGTCAAAGAAATTCGTGAAATGTTGATTCCTGTAGGAACGAATGGTACGCAGTTGGTGAAGTTAGGAGACATTACTACGATTAAAAAAGGCTACATTGATCCGCCAACGCAAAAAGTACGTTTAAACGGAAAAGATGCAGTGTCACTTCATGTGAATCTAAAAGAAAACTCCAATGTAATCAAATTGGGAGAAGATGTGGATAAAGTGGTCAATCGCTGGAAAGCTAAGCTGCCAGTAGGGTTGGAGTTGACACGAGTCTCTTCACTCGATATTTACATTGACGATAAAGTACAAAATTTCATCAGCAACTTAATGCAATCTATCGGAATTGTGTTGATTGTCATGCTGGTCTTTTTAGGAATTCGTACAGGATTTGTGATCGCTAGTCTGATTCCAATCGTAACCATCATGACATTGATGATCATGGGCGTGATTAGCATGGGACTGAATCAGGTAACACTTGCAGCACTCATCATGGCATTGGGAATGTTGGTAGACAACGCGATTGTGGTCGCCGAAACCATTATGGTGAAAATGGAGCAAGGAATTGATAAGAAAACGTCAGCCGTCAAAGCCTTTTCAGAATTGTGGATGCCACTGTTGATTTCAACCTTAACAACGTCCGCAGCATTCTTAGCATTTTACATGTCGCCAACGTCTATGGGAGATATTGTAGGGCCGATTTTCGTAGTAATTACTATCGCGCTGATGTCTTCTTGGATCATTGCCTTAACGGTGATAACGATGTTCTGTTATCTATTCTTAAAAACGCCTGGCGCTGACCAAAAAGAAAGCTTTATTGATAGGATTATCAACGCAATGAAGCGATACTACAAGAATTTAATCTTATCAGCTTTATCGAATAAATACAAAGTCATCATTGGTATATTTCTAGTCTTTTTTGCGTCATTATACGGTTTTACAAAGATTGAATTTTTATTTTTCCCAGATAGTGATCGGAATATGATTACGGTAGATATCAACTTGCCTTCTGGGACAAAAATTGAAGTCACTACCGATTTGATCAAAAAACTAGAACAATACATGACTGATTCGCTAAAAGTCAACGAAACCAGAACCAAAGGAATTGTAGATTGGTCTTCGTATATCGGGCAAGGTCCAGAATCGTATGATTTAGGCTATTCGCAAGATGAAGCCAATTCGAGTTATGCGCATATTTTGGTCAACACGTCTTCGTTCAATGAAAACAAAGAAATGATTCAAAAGTTAGATGCTTTTGGTTTTAACAATTTCCCGAATGCTGATATCAAAGTTGGTTTCCTGGCTGCCGGCGGTGGCGGAACACCGATCGAAATTAAAGTTTCAGGCGAAAGCCCTGACGAACTGGCAAAAATTTCAGAAAGTGTCAAATCGAAACTGTATGACATTGCAGGAACAAAAAACGTCAAAGACGATTGGGGACCGAAAAGTAAAAAGTTCCTCATTCAAGTTGATCAAAACAGAGCACAAAACGCAGGAATTTCGAGTCAAGATATTGCAACTTCACTGCGAACAGTATTGGACGGTTTCCAAACTGGCGAATACAGAGAAGATGACAAATCCATTCCAATTTTAATGCGTAGCGATGCAAGTCAGCAACAATCCTTGGCATCATTAGAAACCTTGAATATTTACGCACAAAATTCTGGAAAAAGTATTCCGTTATTGCAAGTTGCTTCGATTGTTCCACAATGGCAATATTCCAAAATCAAACGATTGGATTTACGCCGAACCATCAACATTTCTAGTGAATTACGTGCAGACGGAAACGCTTCTGCCATCACCAATGAGATCAGACCTTGGCTGAACGAACAACAAAAAAACTGGCCAGCAGAATACACCTACGAGTTTGGTGGAGATGCAGAAAATTCGGCAGAAAGTATGGGATCAGTGATCAAATATTTGCCGTTATCAGGATTTATCATTGTGATGTTATTAATCATTCAATTCAACTCATTCCGAAAAATGATTATGGTTGTATTAACCATTCCGTTAGGTGTGATTGGTGTCGTCATCGGATTATTAATCTTCCAAGAACCATTCGGATTTATGCCGTTTTTGGGAGTAATTTCCTTGGCAGGAATTGTCATTAACAACGCCATCGTACTGATTGATCGGATGGAAATAGAACAAAACGAATTGAACCGAACAGAACAAGATGCAGTTATTGCGGCTTGTTTGCAACGTTTTCGTCCGATATTATTAGCTACGTTTACCACAGTTTTAGGATTGATTCCACTATATTTGAGCGGCGGTGAAATGTGGGAAGGAATGGCCGTAAGTATTATGGTTGGATTACTTTTTGGAACCGTGATTACCTTATTATTCATTCCAGCATTATACAGCGCTTTATTTAAAGTGAATTACAAAAACTATGAGTTTAATGACAAACTCTTAGAAGATTAGCATACATGAAAACCTTTCTTGAGAACTTATACATACACCGATTTGAGCAGTTTATCGTGACACAGTTTCTGATTCTATTCGGATCGTTGTTTTTTACAGAAGAATTGTTCCAATCTACTTTTTTGCCTGGACTTTTTCTGTTAAATATCATCAGTGGGATCATTTTAGTTTCTCAAAAAAAGAAACTCATGTGGTTTTTAATTGCACTTTGTGTGATTGCCACGATTGTTTTTGGGAGTAGTTTTTTTAAAGCAGAAGAAGACGGAATCACCTTGACGCGACTCTCAGTATACTTTATCTTTTATATTGTTGTTACCGCAGAAACCATTCGCCAAGTATGGATTGAAAAAGAAGTCGATCGGATGGTCATTATCGGGTTGATGAGCGGTTATATTTCCTTAGGATTTTTGGCGTTTTTTATGTTGGTTTCTATCGAACTCATTACTCCAGATTCGTTTGCTGGAAACTTATTAGACGCACAAGCGATTGAAGCGCGTGTAGACAGTTTGATGTATTATGCGTATATCACGCTATTAACAATCGGCTATGGAGACATTGTTCCCATCACGCCAGTCGCACAAAAAGCAGTCGTACTCATTGGATTGGTGGGACAATTTTACATTGTGATTATTACATCTGTAGTCGTTTCAAAATACATTGACGCTTCTGTTTTTAAAAATAGAAAGTAAAATATTTGCCATCTAAAGAATAGAGGCTATTTTTGCACAAACAAAACAGCATGTACCAATTTCTTGTAAAACCTATTCTTTTTCGCTTCGATCCAGAAAAAGTACATCATTTTACCTTTTCACTCATACGAACATTGTCTAAAATTCCAGGGTTCTCTGCTCTTTTCAGAGGAATGTATGTGGTAAATGACAAACGTTTGGAACGTACAATTTTTGGATTAACCTTCAAAAATCCTGTAGGATTGGCAGCGGGATTTGACAAAGATGCGAAGTTGTACAATGAACTCTCAAACTTCGGATTTGGCTTTGTAGAAATAGGAACACTTACGCCAAAACCACAAGCAGGAAATCCTAAAAAACGGCTCTTTCGCTTAAAGCAAGACGAAGCGATTATCAATCGTATGGGATTCAATAATGGCGGTGTAAACGAAGCGGTAGAACGTTTAAAAAAAAACAAAGGTGTGTTGATTGGTGGAAACATCGGTAAAAACAAAGTTACGCGGAATGAAGAAGCGGTAGAAGATTACAAAATTTGCTTTGAAGCTTTATTTCCACATGTAGATTATTTTGTGGTGAATGTAAGTTCACCAAACACACCGAATTTACGAGCATTACAAGACAAAGAACCGTTGACAAAGTTACTCACAACGTTGCAAACGATGAACAAAGAAAAGGAAGCGCCGAAGCCAATTCTACTCAAAATCGCACCTGATTTAACAAACGAACAACTAGAAGACATCATTGAAATTGTCGCTGATACTAAAATTGCAGGTGTCATTGCGACCAATACAACTATCTCGCGAGAAGGTTTGCAATCGGAAGACAAAGATGAAGTTGGTGGATTGAGCGGAAAACCGTTGACAAATCGTTCTACGGAAGTCATTCGCTTTTTAGCAGAAAAGAGCAACAAAGCTTTTCCAATCATTGGCGTAGGAGGAATTCACTCCGCCAAAGACGCACTCGAAAAACTAGACGCAGGTGCAGATTTGGTACAACTCTACACAGGTTTTGTGTATGAAGGACCAAAATTGATCAAAGATATTAACAAGGCTTTATTGAAGCGAGCTTAAAACAACACCTTCTTCGTCACAATTCCATTTTCAGATTGTAACTTCACAATATACAATCCATTCCTAGTAGTTGGAAATTGTACTGTTTTTGTGGTTTCGTTTGTCGGCGTGTCATATCGTTTTACCAAATTCCCAAAGGCATCATAAATCGAAATTTGTTCTATGGTTCTTCTATTAGAATTGTAAATCTGAATCGATTTTGTCTGTGAATTTGTCGTGATTTGAATTGGGTTTACCGCAGTTACTTCCGCGACACTTAGCGAAATTAATGAAATCGTCAAGGTGCCTACTTTTTCATTCGAAAATGGTGCGATATTCTGCAAACTAGTAATCGGTTGCTGCGGCACTGTTTCTGGATTGTGAAACCAATATGTAGTTCCATCTTCTGTACCTGCATCATACGGATACAAATCCATTACAATAGACGATTTCCAATCACCATTCGTATCTAACAGCGACAGACTGTTTACCTGAATCATCCAATCGGGACTTGGCGCAATCATAGATGCTAGCGAAACTAACGGAAAGTTCTGATTCGCCGTAATGTTTATCGTCGCTGTACTCGTTGGCGAAAACGCATCAAACGGTTGGTGAATATACAAATTTGCATTTCCAGCCGTAATCGCATCTTGCACTTCTTGTTGTATGGCATCATTTACGCCTCTTTCGGCAACATCCTCAATTCCTGTTGAAGCCAAAGAACCTGGACTCACAAAAACCACATTGCTATTGTGCATCGCGCCGACTAAATCTGACCAATGTGCATTTGAAGGAAATGTTGCATACGGATGCGTGGTATTGCTCCAAGTACCTTCAAAGGAAATTGTATAATTGGCATTGACCGTTTGTGCTTGTGCACTAACAATAAAAAGCAATAGAAAAATGCTTGTTTGTAGAAGTTGCGTAGTATTTTTCATGAAGTTTGATTCGATAGTATAACGTTCATTCTGTCGTAAGACTCACTAACTTCATTACAATCTCAAATGTTAAAACAAAAAGATATATTTTTACGGATTCAAAATAAAAGCGTTTGAATGTAGAAATACTCATAGGATTCGTCACAGCTACTTTTTTACTAGCCATTTCACCAGGACCCGACAATATTTACGTGTTGATGCAAAGTATTGTTAACGGTCTCAAATACGGAATTGCTACCGTGTTAGGATTGATGACAGGCTGTATCATTCACACTTCTTTGGTGGCGTTTGGTGCTTCTACTATTTTGCAGCAAAATCCAACATTATTTTTCATTATCAAGTTGTTAGGTGCGTTGTATTTAGTGTATTTGGCATTCAAAGTCTATCAAAGTTCAGGAAGTATAGAATTAGGCGACAGTGCAGTGCCTAAAAAATCGGTGCTTGAGTTATTCAAGCAAGGATTTATCATGAATGTGCTCAACCCGAAAGTCACCTTATTTTTCTTAGCATTATTTCCAGGATTTCTCTTTAGCGATAGTTTGAGCGAAGTCATCCAATTCTATATTTTGGGCGGATTATTCATTCTAGTATCATTTATAGTATTTGGTGCAGTGGCTGTTTTTGGGGGAATCATCTCAGAATCAATTCAAAAAAATAAAAACATTGGCGTCTATATGAAATGGTTGCAAATTGTAGTCTTTGTGGGAATTGCTATTTTTATTATGTTGACAGAATAAAGAAGAGGCTGTCTAAAAGTACAGATTTCGTCAAACCAAACCATGTGCTGAACTCGATTCAGTATCAAGCTCAGAATGACGCCTGCAAAGACGTTTTAGACAGCTTCTTCCATTACGAATCTGTTTTTAGTTATCGCACGTTGCTTTAGTCACACAAATCAATACGCAAGATAAAGTAGTAGCCTGATTACAAATAGGAACAATAGTAGTACATAACTCCGCTGTAATAGTAGTAAAATCATCTACCAATTCATTTCCACCTTTTACTTGATCAAGATTGGCAATAGACTTTTTGTTTAATTTTAAATTTTTTAAATCTCTTTTTTTCATAATAATATCTGTTTAATTGTTAATCTATTTTAAGTTCCAAATAAATACTGTATTTTCAAAGCAAAACTGCTCGTGTTTAAATAAATGCGACTGTATTTTTATAAAGAAAAAATAGTTTTTAAATAGCTGAAATTCATCATGTATGTCGTTTTTTAAAGTATATCGAAACTACTTTTGGAAGTTTGTATTGGGATTTTTTGTAGCGACAATTATTGGAACACAAACCCATGAATTAGGACATATTGCGGTGGCAGAAAGTTTAGGATATGAAACAACGCTTTATTATGGAAGCATGAGCTATAATCTTAGAGGTTTTGCGGATGATGAAGATGTCATTGCTTGGCGAAAGCTATTTGAAAACAGAAATTCATCTTCTGATTTGACTCAAGAAGAGCAACAAAAAGCTACTGAATTATATAAAAAAGTACAAGGAAAATTTCCTTCCAATCCTACACACGCTTTCTACGTCACGTTGGGCGGACCTATACAAACGATACTAACCGCGTTCATCGGATTGTTTATATTAGCATATAGAGGCACAAACCGACAAGAAGATTTCAAGTGGTTAGATTGGTTAGCCGTATTTATGTCGCTATTCATTCTACGTGAAGTCTTCAATACAGTCATGGCAGCGGGAAGTTATTTGATCAACGGAATTGAATATTTTGGAGGTGATGAATTCCGAATTTCATTGTACTTAGGCTTCAATCAATGGACAATTCCCATCATGACAGCAATTTTAGGTGCCATCATTGCAAGTTTTGTCATCTTTATGATTGTACCCAAACGTCATCGTTTTACCTTTATTCTGGCAGGTTTTACAGGAAGTATTATTGGATTTATAGCGTGGTTTGAATACTTGGGACCTTGGATATTTTAAAGCAAATTCACACAATTTTTATTAACAAAAAAACATTTCCTAAAACGTTTTCGTTGATTATCTTTGGCAATCTATGGAAAACATTAAACTAATAGAATGCCCACGCGATGCCATGCAAGGTATCAAGATGTTTATTCCAACAGAAAAAAAAGCACAATACATTCAATCCTTATTGCGTGTAGGCTTCGATACGATTGACTTCGGAAGTTTTGTATCACCCAAAGCCATTCCCCAAATGGTAGATACTGTTGAGGTATTATCCAAACTAGATCTATCAACCACACAAAGCAAACTACTCGCGATTGTTGCCAATATTCGCGGCGCGAATGATGCGAGTATACATCCTGAAATTCAGTATTTGGGGTATCCGTTTTCCATTTCAGAAAACTTTCAAATGCGTAATACCCACAAAACCATTGCGCAATCCATAGAAACACTACAAGAAATCCTAAACATTGCAGCCAAAACTAACAAAGAAGTAGTGGCGTATCTCTCCATGGGATTCGGGAATCCGTACGGAGATCCTTGGAATGTTGACATTGTAGGACGCTGGACAGAGCGACTTTCCAACATGGGCGTTAAAATACTTTCACTCTCCGATACTATCGGTTCGTCCACTCCAGACGTGATTGAATATCTCTATTCGAATCTCATTCCAACATATCCTGACATTGAATTTGGTGCACATTTACACACCACACCAAGTTCATGGCACGAAAAAGTAGATGCAGCCTACAAATCAGGTTGCAGACGTTTTGATGGTGCTATTCAAGGATTTGGCGGTTGTCCGATGGCAAAAGACGAATTGACAGGAAACATGCCTACCGAAAAAATGGTTTCCTACTTCACTACAGCAAAAGCAAATACCAACGTTCAAACCATGAGTTTTGAATCTGCTTACAATGAAGCTTCTAAAATTTTTAATCAGTATCATTAGGAAGTTTATGAGTTTATAAGTGTATGAGTTATGAGTTATGAGTTGTGGGTTGTGGGTTGTGGGTTGTGGGTTGTGAGAAACTTCAAATCCACAAATTAACAAATCAACGAATAAACAAATTAACGAATAAACAATTAAGAAGTTGAAAAGTTTACAGGTTTGTGAGTTATGAGTTATGAGTTGTGAGTTCTCTCAAAAGACAAATTAACAAATCAACGAATAAACAAATAAACAATTAAGAAGTTGAAAAGTTTACAGGTTTGTGAGTTGTGAGTTATGAGTTGTGAGTTCTTTCAAAGGACAAATCAACAAATACACGAATAAACAAATAAACAATTAAGAAGTTGAAAAGTTTACAGGTTTGTGAGTTGTGAGTTCTTTCAAAGGATAAATTAACAAATACACAAATCAACAAATACACGAATAAACAAATAAACAATTAAGAAGTTGATAAGTTTATAGGTTTATAAGTTTAAGTTTCGAAACAACAATTACAGTTAGATAACAACCCATAACAGAGCAAAGCAACCAACCGACAACAAACGAAGTTAAAAATGTAAAATGAAAAAGTAATAACACCCAAAACCCAAAAGCAGAGCGACCAAACACCTAAGACCTATTAACAAATTGTTATCAGCAAACAGAAATAGTTAGAATTGTACAAAAAGTAGTATATTTGCACGCAATTATATTCTAATTGCATAATGACAGCACACAACAACAAAATTTTAGGTGAAGGATTAACATACGATGATGTACTTTTAGTTCCAGCCTATTCCGAAGTTCTTCCTAGAGAAGTCAATATCCAAACAAAATTTACGAGAAATATAACCATCAATGTGCCAATAATTTCGGCTGCGATGGACACAGTGACCGAATCTGCAATGGCAATTGCAATGGCACGTGAAGGTGGAATTGGGGTTTTACATAAAAACATGACGATTGAGCGACAAGCGCAAAAAGTACGTAGAGTAAAACGTGCAGAAAGCGGAATGATTCTCGATCCTGTAACCTTACCACTCACGGCAACTGTCGCAGATGCCAATGCCAGTATGAAAGAACACCGAATTGGCGGAATTCCTATTGTAAATGACGAAGGTACACTGAAAGGAATTGTAACCAATCGCGATTTACGATTTGAGCATAACAACGAACGTCCAATTGTAGAAGTGATGACGAGTGATGAAGACGGATTGGTCACTTCTTCTGAAGGAACTTCGTTAAAAGATGCGGAAATCATTCTTCAAAAACACAAAATTGAAAAACTTTTAATTGTAGACGAAAATTACAAATTAAAAGGACTCATTACGTTTAGAGACATCACGAAAGTGACTCAAAAACCAATTGCAAATAAAGATGCCTACGGACGTTTGCGTGTAGCAGCCGCAATAGGAGTTACCGCAGATGCAGTAGATAGAGCAGAAGCGTTGGTAAATGCAGGAGTAGACGCAGTAGTAATTGATACAGCACATGGACATACCAAAGGTGTTGTGAGCGTTTTAAAAGATGTAAAAGCTAAATTTCCAGACTTAGAAGTAATTGTTGGAAATATTGCTACGGCGGAAGCAGCACGGTACTTGGTTGAAGCAGGAGCAGATGCCGTAAAAGTAGGAATTGGTCCAGGATCTATCTGTACAACGCGAGTGGTAGCAGGTGTTGGATTCCCACAGTTTTCTGCCGTACTAGAAGTAGCCGCAGCCATCAAAGGAAGTGGAGTTCCTGTTATTGCTGATGGTGGAATTCGCTACACAGGTGACATTCCAAAAGCGATTGCAGCAGGAGCTGATTCTGTAATGTTAGGTTCGCTCTTAGCAGGAACAAAAGAATCGCCAGGAGAAACCATTATTTACGAAGGAAGAAAATTCAAATCGTATCGTGGAATGGGTTCTGTAGAAGCGATGAAACAAGGTTCCAAAGATCGTTATTTCCAAGATGTAGAAGCAGATATCAAAAAACTAGTTCCTGAAGGAATTGTGGGACGCGTACCATACAAAGGAAATTTAGACGAAAGCATTCATCAATTCATCGGAGGCTTGCGTGCAGGAATGGGCTACTGTGGTGCAAAAGATATTGAAACACTCAAAGAAAACGGTCAATTTGTACGCATCACCGCAAGTGGAATCAACGAAAGTCATCCACACGATGTGGCAATTACCAAAGAAGCACCAAACTATTCACGACGTTAAAAATATCGTTTTAACGTGAGTTCGGCATAAGAAATCATTAAATTTCTTGTAATTCAATTAAAAACAGACACTTGTCAGTTCGAGCGCAGTCGAGAATACTATAAAAGCTAAAATTTCGATTGAATCTCGATAGCTTCGCTAGGTATCTTCAATTAAAATGCATTTTAATTTCGATAATGCTCGATTTGACAATTTACTTAAGTTTTTGATTATTAATTATTTAACGAAATAGTTACATTGAACTCACGTCGTTTTAGACATAAAAAAGGCTGTTACCTTCTAATTTTGGAGAGGCAACAGCCTTTAATTTTTTGTAAAACGTAAAATCCACCTCAAATTAGACAATTTGATCAAAAAAGAATTTCACAAAAAAGGCCTTGTATCTATTATAAATACAAGGCTTTCTTTAAAAATGTGTAATGTATTATTGTTTCTTCTCTTCGAGATTTAAACCTAGCTTTGCAGCCGTTTTTAAAGTTAAATCATATTGCGGATCTACATATGCCAATTCGTTTCCATCTAGTGTAAAAACCTGTGTATATTTTTCTTCCTTAGCAATGGCAGCCACAGCAGTACTCACTTTTTGATACAACGGGCGCATCAATTCGTCTTGTTTTAACTGTACCAACTGCACTGCATTTTGTCTAAATTTCTGAATATCACCCTCCAGTTCAAAAATCTCTTGTTGCTTTTTCTTTTTCTGCTCATCAGTCAGCGTTGGAAAAGCAGCATTGGCATCTTTCACTTCTTTGTCATAAGCTTCTAATTTTGCTTTCAAATCGGCTTGCAATTCTTCTTCGTACGCTTTCATTCCTTTTTGAACACCAGTAATTTCTGGTAATTTAGATACCAAAATGTTTACATTAACTGTTCCAACTTTCGTTTGTGCCGTAGCTGTATATGAACAAAATACAATCGCAAATGTGTAAAGTAAATGTTTAATTTTCATTAGATTAAATTTTTTGTTTTTCAAAGTTGGCTAAAGTAATGAAAACATCATACCAAAAAAACAAACTTGTGTAAAATTAACGTTTTTAATATACTTTTTTTGGAAACGCTACGCTTTTAAAGTATTGAATAGCAATGAATGCATCTAGCGAGTTTTGTATATTTAAGTAAGAAAATATTGTTTAACTTCTAAAATCGATACACTATGTCAAAAATCTCATTAAAAGACATCGAAACTATTCTTAACGCAAATACAGTAGTCAATACGCATATCATCAAAGGCGGACAAACTACCGAACCTGATGATTGTGAAGAAGATAAAGATACATGTGAACCAGCAAAACCAGTAGTGGTATTTGGCAGCGTAAAATTGCCAGTTGGTGGATAATTTAGTTATTATTAGGAATGCCTTAAAAAATAAAGAGGCTGTCTAAAAAGTCTTTGCAAGCGTCATTCTGAGCTTGATACTGAAATAAATTCAGCACAGACTTCAGAATCTCATCACACTGATTATCAACTGTTATGAGAAACCGAAGATACCGAATCAAGTTCAGCACATGGTTCGGTTTGACGAAATCTGTACTTTTTAGACAGCCTCTTTATAAATAGATACGTTGTACATATCATTTTTTCAAACTTCCTGTCAAGCTTTGTAGTTGTATGGTAGTCGCAATGAGTTTGAGTTTGATATCGGTAATCGCAATTTTTGCATTGAGTAAGGCTGTTTGTGTTTCCCGTAAATCCAATGTTGTGGCTTGTCCGTTGTAATACCGTTCTTCAGTTCTGCGGAAGGTTTCTTCAAAAGTGGTCAAATTGGCTTCTTCACGTGCTAATTGTTGTTGTAAAGTTTCAATAGTTTGCACGGTTTGATTGGTTTGTGTGTTGAGTTGACTCTCCACATCTTTCACCCGAAGTTCCTCTCTTTCTAATTGAATCTTTGCGTTGGCAATGTCTTTTTTTGTTTTTCTTCCATTAAAAATATTAAAACGCACACTCGCACCAACAGTAAAGCCAAGGTTCTGAGTTTCGGCTAGCTGCTGCAAATCGTTGCGTTGATCAAAATATCCATAATTGGCAAAGAAATTCACTTTGGGTAAATACGCCGATTTTGCCAAGTCAATCTGATTGTTTGCAATGGAAATACCTTCTTGCGCCAGCTTTAGCTCCACATTATTAGACTGAACTTGTGCCGTAATCGCTTCTAATGTGTCCATTTCTGGAAGTAAATAATTCACATTCACGCGATACATAGCCGTCGTTTCCTTTCCGATAAATTGATTGAGATCTTTCAGCAAATTATTCTTGGCGAGCACAACATCGTCTAGCGCACTTTTTTCCTTGTTCAAATCCGTTTGTGCGCGCAACACATCCAATCCTGTCGCTTGTCCAAATTGCTTCCGATCGTTGATTTTATCCAAGCGTTTTTGAGTAATAGCAATCGATTCCTGAATCAATTCCTCGCGACTTTGTAATTTGGCAATCTCTGTGAAAATTTCCGTAATCACAACCACAGTCGCATTGATAGTCGCTTCCTCTTGCAAACTGGCAATTGCACTTTGGTTTTGCAACAGTTTGAAACGATAGGTTCCCGCAAAACCACCAAGCAAGGAGTAATCCGCTTGAATGACAGCGCGATAGGTTTCGTTTTCCACACCATTTTCATCAAAAGTAATCGTTGGCGGTTGTGGTTGAAACGTACGAATCGTAGTTTCATTCTGATTGTTGCTATATTCTGCAGAACCAATCAAGTTTACAGTCGGTAACAAGCCTGCATTTCCTTCATAAACGTTATTTTCTGCAATACTTGTTTCTTTCGCTACAATCTGCAAATTGGTATTATTCTGCAATCCCAAGGCAATGGCGTCTTCCAGCGTTAAGATTTCTTGTGGCTTTTCTTGAGCAATCCCAAGTTGTATGTTCAGCATGCAAAGTATGCATGCGATTTGTGTGTAAAATTTCATAACAATTCTTTTAGGATAAAACATTTTGTTGTTCGCGCAGTTCAATATCAATCGTAGTTGCCGTGGCTAGTTTGCGTCCGCGTAACTTTTTATGATAAAATAATTTGATGGCATTGATCACGGTTAATACCGAAGGTAAAAAGATCAAGGTTAGAATAGTTCCGAAGATCAAACCGTAAGCGATCGCAATGGCAGTTGGTTTTAAAAATTGAGCACTTACCGAATTATTCAATAGCAAAGGTGCCAGACCAAAAACAGTAGTAATGGTGGTTAAAATAATCGGTCTGAATCTGGAAATTGCCGCTTCTTGCAACGCTTCTTTGGCTTGTTTTCCTGTTTTGATTAAATCGTTATACGTCGAAATTAAAACCAATCCATTATTGATCAAAATTCCCCAAAGTGCAATCATTCCTAAAATAGAAAAGATACTTACCGGAACATTGTGAATAAACGATCCCCAAGCCACGCCGACAAAGGCAAATGGCAACATGGAAAGTATGGTAATGGTTTTTCCAAACGATCGGTAATTAAAAAGTACAATGGCAATGATTAAAATAAACACAATCGTAGATGGTCCTGAACTGCTTTCCTGAGTTTCGCCACTCAATCGTGCTTCACCTTCTAATGTATAGCGTAAGTTGGGATATTTCGTTTTGATCTCTTTTAAAATAGTTGCTTCTGCTTCGGCTAAAACGGCTGGTACAGAAGTCAATAAGTCTGCCACATCTGCTTCCACGCGCACTTCACGAATTCCATTTTGATGATTGATTTCACGGACACCTTCTTTTTGGGTAAACGTAGCAATTTCGCCGATAGGATAGGAGGCACCAGTTGGTGTGATGAAACGTGCGTTTTTCAGTTGTTCCAAACGTTTTCTGTCTGCCTCATCATAGCGTAACCAAACTTTCACTTCTTCATCGCCGCGCTGTAGACTTTGTGCTTCTAGTCCAAAAAATCCTTTTCGAATTTGATTGAATACTTGTCCTTCCGAAAGTCCTAAAAAACGTGCTTTTTCCGTCAGTTGCATTTCCAATTCAGGCATGCCTACTTTGTCTGTATCTGTCACATCTTTTAAATCGTCACGCTGCTGCAGATAGTTTCTCAGCATATTTTTTGCATCGCGCACTTCTTCAAAATTCGTTCCTAATAAGGCAATCGACACCGGTTTTCCAAACACGGCAATACTTCCATACGACAAGTTGGTCGCTTCTGGAATATCGCCCACTTCGTTACGAATTGCATCTGCAATTTCAAAGCTCAGAATTCCGCGTCGATCGCCTTCCATCATATAAATATTAATTAATCCCTCATCTGAATTTGGACCAACGACACGTTCTGCATATTTGATGACGTTTTCGCCGTCTTCACGCTGTTTGGTATAGTCTTTATTGACTTTCCAAATAGCGTTTTCTATTTGGATGAGTTTTTCGTTTGTAATAGTTTCGTCAGTTCCTAGTGGCAATTCAATTTTAGCTGTAATCACATCCTGATCAATAGTTGGAAAAAAAGTTCCTTTGATTACGCCTGCGCCCATCGCCGCAATCGTTCCAATCATAAAAAGTAAGACTAAGACAATGCCAGCTACAGGAATTCTTAAGAAAAAGCGAATGACTTTTGTGTAGATTTTATCGCGAAACCACAATAGCGAATTGTTAGTTTTTTGTGTGAGTTTCCACGGTTTGTCTTTTGGTGTCAACGCTTTCGAACGCGCAATATGAATCGGGAGAATGAAAATAGTTTCCATCAACGCAATGAACAGTGTGGCGCATACTACAAATGAAATATCTGAGAAATAATCGCCCAATTGTCCATCTAAAAAGAAGAATAAGGAAAAAGCCAAAGCGGTTGTTGCCAAAGACGCAATAATCGCTGGAATTACTTCTATGGTTCCTTTTACAGCAGCAGTTAACGCACTGGCGCCATCAGTATATTTTTGATAGATATTTTCCGCCACGACGACACCATCATCCACAATGACACCTAACACGACAATCATTCCAAAAAGTGACACCTGATTGATGGTGAGATCGTAAAAATTCGATAAAATAAACATTCCCAATAGCGCCACTGGAATTTTAAAGGCTACCCAAAATGCTACGCGCGGATTTAGGAACAATCCTAAAATGATCAATACCAATAAAATTCCTTGCCACGCGTTGTTTTGTAGCGTTCCAATCGCGTCATTTAGTGAAATGCTTTTGTCTTCAATGATCGTTGCATTGATGCCTTCGTGAGTTGTGTTGAAGGTATCGAGATAGTTAGCTACGTATTCCGCATTTTCTAAAATGTCTTCTTCAGCGCGTGAGAATACTTTGATAATCACCGCTTTTTCGCCGTTGATAAAGGTTCTGTCAGGCTTATCGGCAAAACGATCGGTGATGGTTGCCACATCATTTAAACGAATAATTTTCCCGTCAGGCGTGGTCTTTACGACGATATTTTTGAGTCCTTGCGCTGTGTATGCACGATTGTCTAATCGCAATAAAATGTTTTCATCGCCAGTTTTGAGTTTTCCACCAGAAGCTTTGATGTTTTCTCGTTGAATCGCAGCGCTGACTTCGTCAAAGGTAATTTCGTAAGCGCGCAAATCACTTTCGCGAAAGCTGACTTCTATTTCTTCTTCTGGAAAACCGGAAATAAATATTTGTGATAGTTGTGGAGAAAACAACAATTCATCTTTGATGTTTTTGGCATAATCCTTCAATTCACGCACACTTTCACTACCAGAAACAGCAATTGTCATGGTGTAATTGAGAATTTCTTCTTTTACAATTGTTGGACTTTCCACGGCTTCAGGAAACGTTGTAATTCGGTCGACAGCATTTGTCACATCTTGCAATACTTCGTTCGGATCGGCATCGTCTAAAATTTCTACTTTTACATTTGCAAAGCTTTCTTTAGCTGTTGAAGTTACGCGTCGTACACCTTTTAATCCATCGAGATTGTCTTCAATTTTATTGACTACATCTACTTCCAATTCTTGTGGAGATGCGCCACGATAGACCACATTTACATTGATAAAACTCACAGGTTCGCTCGGTAAAAAGTTGGAACGCATGTTGCTGACTGTCAACAAACCCAATACAATGATGAGTCCGACAAAAATGTCAGTCAGCATTGGTTTTTGTGCCAAATAGGTAATTAGTTTTTTCATCTTATTCAGTAATTTTTAGTCCCGAAATTGGATTCTGAAATTGGGTCAACACGAGTTGCATGTCGTTTTTCAGACCATTTACGGTTGAATTTGTAGTTCCAGCATTTAAAATGTCTACAGTTTGTTTTTTGATGACATCTTTTTCTAAAACATACACTGTGTTATCTCTATTAATGGCACTGTTTGGAATGTTTACAGCATTTTCAAAAGTGTTTGAAGGCACTTCACCTTCTAGATACATTCCGCTTCTTAATGAAGCATCTTTTACCTGTAAAAAGACTGGAATATTTTGTGTGTTCGTGTCTACAATATTATTAATGCGAATCACAGTTGCGGTAAACGTCTTGTCCAAACCTTTGCTTCTAAATGCTATTTTTTGTCCAATTTTTAAAGAGGCAGCCAATTCTAGCGAGACTGCCGATTCAATTTCATAGTTTTTGTCACTGATAAATGTTCCCAACGGTTGTCCCGGAGAAACCAATCCGCCATTGTCCACTAAAGTCACGGAAACCGAACCTGAATATGGTGCGCGTAAGGTAAACTTGTCCAAGCGTTCTTCTTGTGCTTTGATGTTGTAAAACATGCTGAATACTTGTCGTGACGTAAGAAAGTATTTTTCTGAAGCTGATTTTGTTTTTGGCAATTCAGGCAACTTTTCTCCTGTGGTATAAGCTGTTACATAAGCAAGCCAGTTGTTGTAATTGTCTGGATAATCCGCTTTTAAATCGGGCATCATGCTGGTGAGTACGTTTAGAAATCTACTTTTTTCTGCTTCTAGATTTAGGGCAAATTCACCGCTGTCTATGCGTAAAATGGTTTGTCCTTTTGTGAAAGAAGTTCCTTCTTTAAAATCTTTACTGCCGCGCACAATTCTTCCTTGCACTTCTGCGACTAACTGTGTGGTATTCTTAGGAATGACGCGTCCTGTGATGGGAAGATAATTCTGCACATTTGCATTTTGAATGATTTGCAATTCTAGATCAGACTTGCGAATCACCTGCACTGAACTTAGCGATTGCGCGACTGCGGTCTCTGTTTTTTGTGGTTTGGTTTCTTCTTCTTTTTTGTTCTCTCCACAAGAGAAGATACAAAAGCTAAGAAGCACGTAAACGGTTACTTTTTTAATAGTTTTCATAGCGATAGTTTGTTAATTGAAAAATGACTATCAGTCACTTTTGTTTAAAAAAATTTGTTTCTGTTTTTATAGTTGAATTTTGTATGATTTGTACGGTATATGCATGAATATGTTTTTCTTTACCTTTTAAATTGTTTGCGGTAATCGCATTCAAATAATATTTTTTATCAATTCTTTCTTTCTGTTGAATGGTCGCTGCTGAAATGATACAATCCGTATGGTAAAAGTGACATTGCGATAATAGGCGAGAGGCTGTATTGAGCACATCTCCGTGATAGACTAAATGTTTGACATCTTTGCCAATTTCACTTACCACAACTTCTCCAAAGTGAATCGCACATTTAAACGTGGGTTGTATTCCATATTCCTGTAAAAATGTAGTTTTATGCTCTTCCAAATACGCTTTGTAATCGTTGAAAAGTTGCAAGGCTTTCAAATCTGAATTTCGATGACTGGCTTTCCAAGTGATCACAGCTTCGTCTCCCACATATTGATAGACTTCAAAATTGGAAACAGACACAAGTTCATTCAGCAATCGAAAACAATCGCGTAATAGTTTTGCGTATCGCTCGCTACCGAGCTGTTCTGCCAGTCGTGTCGCATCGTTCAAATCGATAAATAGAAATCCGCGTTTTGTCAGTGTCGGCTGGATAAATTCGCCCATAGACCGAAAAAATAGTGTTGAAATATTTCCTGAGCGGCGTTCCAAATTAGAGATGAAAAACATAAGAATCGACGTAAAGCTAAAGAAAATCACCAACGCTGTAAAATAAGGACTTGTCATGACATCCTGGACATTTTCAAAGGCAGTTGACGCAGTTTTTACCATGAAATGAATCGCAAATAACAACAAACTCGCCATCACAAAGATGAATACGGACAGTAACACTTTAAAGAAAAAGCGAAACCGATTGGAAAAGCCATTTTCAATTAGTTGATCTCCCATTTTTTTATACGTAACTGAAAAAATAGAAATGATCAACAAAGCGCCATTCGTAATACTCATAAACTCATAAAATGAAAGCTGGGCAACGATGTTGCGTTGCGTCACAGCTTCATCCATCAAAAACCACATTAAAAAGTACACATTGGTAGAAAATATGGCGATGAGCGTGAGAATGATATGATTGTTAAGCGTTTTCATAGAAATTAGTGCAACGCTTCATGAAAGAAATCATTCATAGGCTTCAGTTTTAGATAAACTTCCTCGGCAATGTCTGCCAATTCATTGTAAATCAATTGTTCTCGCGTTGGTTCTATCGCTGCGGTAAAGTTTTTGTAACGTAACAATTCAATTTGTGGATGTTCCTTATCATATCCTTTTGGAGCCGATTTCAGTTTTTGATCATCTTCCTGCAAGCCACCAAAAAAGCTTCTAAATTCTTTGGAAGAAACTGCTTTTTCAAGTTGTGCGCCATCACGATTTATGTGTGCTCTGACTCTTTTTAAGATATCAGCATTCGGTCTCCAAATTCCTCCGCCCATAAGGGAACTAGCTGAACCGTAAGAGAAAAAGAACGGTGCATATTCGTCTTTCTTTTGTGTAGGCGAAAACGCAAAATGTGTCTTGTAAATGGGTTTCTCTGGATGAAACATTCGGTTGTTGTTGATACGCATAATGGTATCTTTTGGCGCAAACATTTCAAATCGCGTATCGTGCATGCTCAACCGATCGAGGATTTTTTGAACTTCTTCCAGCCAATAAGCTTTAGCTGTTTCGTAACGATTTCTGTGTTCATTCATCCAGTCTTTGGAGTTGTTTCTGGAGAGATCGTCTAAAAATTTAAAAATGTATTCTTTCTTTTCCATAATTAGTTAGTTAATGACTATTAGTCACTTTTGTTTAAAAAAATTATGCCATCATTCCGTCTACAAAGACGTTCACGTAGCATTCCATTAATTCTTGTTGAGAAATATTTTGTTCATTTTCTAAAAAAACCTTCTTGGATTCTAAAAATTGCATCACGCCCATACTAGTTCCCCAACACAAATAATTCATCAACATTGGATCTAAATCTTTTTTGAAATATCCTTTTTGTTTTTGGCTTTCAATGTGTGCCATAAAGAATTTCTGAATTTCTGTACTAGCTTTGCGATGCGATTCCGCCGTCGTTTTAAAATCGGGACGTTCTAAATTGACAATCAGTTCAAAATACCTTGAATAATCAATGCTGTAATGATAACTTGACATGATGACTGCTTTGGTTTTTTGAGGACCTTCTGGAGAATTGCGTTCACTCATTTTAAAGTAATTCAGTAATTGATACAAGGCTTTCGTACTCACTTCCGCCAATACATCGTCTTTACTTGAAAAGTATTTGTATACCGTTCCTTTGGCAATTCCTAGATAGTCTACCACTTTATCAATCGTAAAATCTTGCACACCGACATTTTGCAAAACAATATCTGCGGCAGCAATAATTTGTTCCCGTCTTGAAACAGCTTTGGTATGTTTTTTTACAGTTGACATAAAAATGACTACTAGTCAATTATTTTACAAATATAAACTATTTTTTATTTTGTTTCAAAAATTAGATAAAAAATTAAACAAAATATTTTTTTAGGAAAGAATAGTAGTTAATTTAAGTTCGATTTAATTATTTCACTAAGCACATAACAATCAATAAATTACATAAAATGTCAAATCGAGCGCAGTCGAGATTCAATCGAAATTACAGTTTTTATTGTGTTCTCGACTGCGCTCGAACTGACAAGTCTTTATTTTTCAGTGAATTACTAGTAATTTAATGATTTCTTATGTCGAACTCACGTAGTTAATTTTTTTAAAGACTTAATCATCTACACGCTGACCGCGATGTGGTTTTAGTTTTTCTCGCATAAAAGGTACATCTTCTTCATTGATGATCATCGTTGCAGCGGCATGCATTTCGGAAAACTCTATAATTTTGATTGCTTCACCGTGTACGTTTTCCATTTTTATAAAATCATTCAGGTGAATGCAATGATGTTCCGCAGTACGTTTTCCGTTAGGACCTCTGAAATCCCAGATAAGTTTGACTTTTCCCATTCCATTTTTTTTACAAAAATACTTATAAACATCACAAAGAAAATACAAAACATAAAAAAAGCGAATGCATATCACATTCGCTTTTCAAATATGTTTTGATGTAAAATTACTTCGCTACAATTTTAAAGGTCTTTGAAAACGTTGACGATGAAATTTTTACAATGTAAATGTTGTTTTTTGGTAAATCTAAGAATTTGCTAAACGTTCCGTTAATCGAAACATTTTTTAAGTCCACTACTTGGCGTCCTAATAAATTGAAGACTGCAATATTAGAAGTTGAATTGATTCCAGAAATTTCTAACTTTCCATTATTATAGATAGTCTGTACTTGATCTTTTGTACGATCTTCGGTACTCAATGTACTCATATCCAAATTTGCATCCACCAAATCAATATAAAAGTCAACAGTTTGATTGTTACCACCGCCACCAAATTGATTTTGGAATAAGAAGTTGATTCCTTCTATATTTTGATTTACTAACGAAGGGAACAAAGCGCCAGGCGTAAACGTAATTTCATACGTATTCGGTCCTGTTGCTGCATCTCCATCCGTCAAATTTGACATAGGTTGCCAGCTTAAATCGTTAAAATCTCCAGGCACTGCTTGAAAACCTCCTGCAGACGTAGTTAAACCTAAATACACATGTATAAAGCCTTGATTTTCTGTATAAAAATTGTTGATGATATCAATATCCTCAAATCGAAGCGTGATCGGATCATTTATCGTTGCAGTCGCTGCTGTCTGTGTATTCCCTGCACCATCATATCCAGCAAAAGTAATCACTTCTTGTGCATAACTCGTTACTGCGAAAAGCATGCAAAATAATATAAAGTAGTTTTTTACCATAGATTCAGTTTTTTTCAAAGTTAAAATAAATGTGAAAAAATTCAAAGTTGAAAAACCTTATTTTTCTAAAAACCCCAATAATTACGCCAAAATATAAAAGCAAGTCATAATAGGCTTTCTAATTAGTTGCTAAATATTGCTGAATTGTTATTTTTGTCTTTCTCAAAAAACATTCGCATGTAATACACCTTTTTAATGAAAATTGCGTTGTATTACATCTGATAGAAATACATAACATAGAAATGAAAAAGAGCATTCAATTATTTTTACTTCTTTTTGTAACATTTACAAGTTTTGGACAATCCCAAAAAGACAAAGTATTATTCACTATTGAAGGGGAACCGACGTATGTTTCTGAATTTTCAAGAGTCTACAAAAAGAACCTTGATATTATTGATAAAAAAGATCAAAAAGAAATCGAAGAATATTTTGATTTGTTTCTTGAATACAAATTAAAGTTACAAGAAGCTAAAAAGCTCAAGTTGGATGAAAAAGATTCTTACAAGAAAGAATTGGCAGGGTATCGCAAGCAATTATCTAGGAATTATTTGACAGATGCACAAGCGACTGAAAAACTGACCAGAGAAGCGTATGATCGTATGCAGAAAGAAGTGAAAGCAAGTCATATATTGATAAAAGTTTCACTAGATGCACTACCGCAAGATACTTTGGTCGCATACAATAAAATCATAAAATTACGTGAATCCATCCTTGACGGTGCCGATTTTGGACAAACCGCCGTGTTACATTCCGATGACCCTTCTGCCAAAGGAAATGACAGAATTCCAGCAAATAAAGGAGATCTAGGCTATTTTTCAGCTTTCCGAATGGTATATCCTTTTGAGTCTGCTGCTTTCAATACCAAGGTTGGGGAAATCTCAATGCCAATCCGTACACAATTTGGCTATCATATCATCAAAACAGAAGATATTCGTCCGAATGCAGGAGAAGTGATGGTAGCGCACATTTTATTATTGGATGCGAAAGAAGGTGAAAATAAGGAAGATCCGGAGCAAAAAATAAAAGACATTTACTCGCAAATTCAATCGGGAGCTGATTTTGGGAAATTGGCAAAGCGTTTTTCAGAAGATCGAAGTTCAGGTGTCAATAATGGACAATTGCCAAAATTTGGTCGTGGACGTTTGCGCTCAAAAGCGTTTGAAGAAGTTGCTTTTTCGCTGAAAGAACCGAATGAAATTTCAGAACCTTTCAAATCAGAATTTGGTTGGCATATTGTCAAACTGATCTCAAAACACGGAATGAAAAGTTTTGAAGAGGAAAAACTGACGTTAGAACGTAAAATAAAAAATGACAAACGTGCTAGCGTGATCAATTCGTCTATTCTGAAAAAGATTCGAAAAAAATATACGATTACAGAAAGCGAAAATGCGCGACAAGATTTTTATGCCATTGCGGACGAAAGTTTTTTTAGTAGAGAATGGAAAAAACCAACAGATGAAGCCTTTTTGCAAAAAACTTTATTTGAAGTAAAAGATACCAAAGTTACCTATGATGAGTTTGTTGTGTTTCTATTAAAGACGCGTGCTCGAGCGCTACAGAAAAATCCAGATGCTAAAGGATTCATCAATCGTTACTACAGGGAATTTATGAACACGCGTTTGATGGCTTTTTATGAAAGTGATTTGGAAAACATCAATGAAGAATTTGCGGCGATTTACGGAGAATATCGTGACGGATTACTACTTTTTGATTTGATGGAAACACAAATTTGGGAAAAGGCAAAAACAGATTCTATCGGTTTGGAAAAATTCTTCAACCTGAAAAAAGAAGCATACAAGTGGAAAAAACGTGTAGATGCTGTCATTGCGTCTTGTACAGAAAAAGATGCAGCTGATAAAGTACAACGCATGCTCAAAGAAGGAAAATCATTAAATGAGATCAAAGATGCAATCAACCAAGAAGGCAAAGTAAATGTTATCTTTTCGCCAGGTGTATACGAAGACGGACATAGAAATCTACCAAAAGACTTCACGTTTGAAAAAGGTGTTTCTCAAATCTTCAATGACGGAAATACAGATTTCACAATTGTACAAGTGAATGGCATTTTGCCAGTCGCTTACAAAGAACTCTCTGAAATCAAAGGGAAAGTCATCAGTGATTATCAAGTATATCTTGAAAAAGAATGGATTAAAGAATTAAAAGAAGACTACACTGTAAAGATCAATAAGCGTACGTATCGTAAATTGGAAAAGCTCGTAAAATAATCCTATTGAAGAAATTAGTTGTCATAATTGCGGTCTTGCTATGTATTTCGTGCGAATACTTTCAATCTACGAATGTGGGCGATCCTATTGCTAGAGTAGGCGAAAGTTATTTGTATAAAAGTGATATAGAACCCATGCTTTCCGATAACATGTCGTCGCAAGACAGTACGATGCTTGTCAACAGTTATATTGATCGATGGGCAACGCAAGAATTATTCATTCAACGCGCAAAATTCAATCTTCCACAAGAAAAACAAGATGCTTTTGAAGAATTGGTAGAAGAATATCGCAACGACTTGTATATTGAAGCTTACAAAGAAGCATTGGTAAAGCAATCGATTGACACAACAGTGACAGGATATGACGAAGCGGTGTATTATTCCACAAATAAAGAAAACTTTAAGCTCAATGAAGAATTGCTAAAGTTACGCTACATCAACATTGCCAAAGACAACTCAAACATCGAAGAAATCACCGAACGTTTTGAGCGTTTTGATGCGGAAGACAAAGTAGTGTTAGATTCGCTAGCGATTCAGTTCAACAATTACTCGCTAAACGATTCTATTTGGGTAAAACAAACACAGGTTTTCAACAAAATTCCAGTCATAACTAACGAAAACAAAGAGAAATACTTAAAAAAATCACAATTTTCTCAAATAGAAGATTCATTAGAACTATATTTGGTGCGAATTGAAGATAAAATAGGTAGGAATGATATTGCGCCGCTCGCATATGTTCGCCCCACAGTACGACAAATCATTCTCAATAAGCGCAAGCTTGAATTTATCAGAAAATTAGAAAAAGACATCACAAAAGATGCAATTAAGCAAAAACAGTTTGAAACATATAAATAACATGAAGCGAAGTATATATGTACTGATGCTGCTTGTAGCATTTGCTATGCAAGCGCAAGAGAAGGACGATGCAACTATGGCTACGGAGACAGCCATGATGGAAGCAAAAACGCAAGTAAAAGATTCTGCAAAATCGAATACAGAACGCGTAAAAATTGATGGTGTTGCCGCAGTTGTGGGCGATTTTGTCATTCTTGAATCTGATGTGGATAAGTTTTTATTAGATTTAAAACAACAAGGAGTTTCTTCAGCAGATTTGACAAAATGTGGTTTGCTTGGAAAATTGATGGAAGACAAATTGTATGCGCACCAAGCAATTCAAGATAGTATTACAGTAGAACCAGGAGAAATCAATGATCGTGTCAATCAATCTATTGAATATTTTAGTGAACAAATTGGTGGCATGGATAAATTGTTGAAATTCTATGCGATGGAAGATGAAGCTTCTTTGCGTAAGCGTTTGACAGAAATTACAAAAGTGCAATTTTTGACAAACAGAATGCAGTCAAAAGTAGTGCGTGATGTAGAAATTACGCCAGAAGAAGTCCGTCAGTTCTTTGAAAAAATTCCAGCAGATCAGCGTCCCGTAATTGGTGTTGAATTGGAAGTATCTCAAATTATCATTGAGCCAGAACCG
Source organism: Bacteroidota bacterium (assembly GCA_039026955.1). GTDB lineage: Bacteria > Bacteroidota > Bacteroidia > Flavobacteriales > Flavobacteriaceae > Kordia. The sequence goes on along the minus strand of JBCCLH010000028.1, from coordinate 2,397 downwards.
TCCAAGGAAGCGATTGATAAAGTCATCAAAAAACTAAAAGATATCAAAACAGAAGTAGAAGCAGGTTCAAGTTTTGGAACCAAGGCAATTCTATATTCTAAAGATAGAGCTTCTGGGCGTCAAGGTGGATTAATGCCAATTAACAAACGCATGCCGTTGGCAAAAGAATTTAAAGATATGGCATTCTCGCTACAACAAGGCGAAGTCTCTGATCCGTTTGAAACTGACTTTGGATGGCATATTGTAATGGTAGATAAAGTACGTGGACAAGAACGCGATGTTCGTCACATTCTACTGATTCCAGAAGTTTCAAATGATAAACTAGAAGATGCGCGTAAAGAAATAGATACCTTACGTACACGTATTATCGATGGCGAATTGACCTTTGAAGAAGCGGCGCGTTCGTTCTCTGATGACAAAGAAACACGTAACAATGGCGGAAAATTGATCAATCCTGCGACATTTGATACACACTTCGAACTGACAAAAATGGACCCAGAGCAATATTCGCAAATCGAACCCTTAAAAGGAGGACAAATTTCAATTCCATTAATCGACGAAACGCGTACAGGACAAAAAAGATTCAAGCTACTCAAAGTCACCAATCGTTTCGACGAACACGTAGCGGATTATTCCAAAGATTATATTAAAATTAAAAATCTTGCACTCAAAGAAAAACAGTTAAAAGAAGTTGGAAAGTGGATTGCACAAAAAATAAAAGACACCTACATCAATGTGAATTCAGACAATCGTGGTTGTAACTTTCAAAATAACTGGTTAAAAAAATAAAAATTCTATGTCAGACGTTGCTGCTATTGAAACCCTTGTAAAAAAGCACAAGGAACTCAAGAATGAAATTGCTAAAATAATTGTAGGTCAGGAAAAAGTAATCGATCAAATATTACTCTCCATTTTTTCGGGTGGACACGCCTTGTTAATTGGTGTGCCTGGACTGGCAAAAACATTAATGGTCAATACCATTGCAACGACATTAGGACTCAACTTTAAACGTATTCAATTTACGCCAGATCTAATGCCAAGTGATATCTTGGGAAGTGAAATTTTAGATGAATCTCGAAACTTTAAATTCATCAAAGGACCGATCTTTGCAAACATAATTCTCGCAGATGAGATCAACCGTACGCCGCCAAAAACGCAAGCTGCTTTACTAGAAGCAATGCAGGAACGCGCGGTAACAGTGGCTGGACATCATTACAAGTTAGATTTACCGTATTTTGTATTGGCAACACAAAACCCAATTGAGCAAGAAGGAACCTATCCGTTACCAGAAGCGCAGTTAGACCGTTTTATGTTTGCCATTCATTTAACTTATCCAACCTTCGCAGAAGAAGTACAAGTGGTAAAAGCAACTACTACAGATGTGGAAGCTTCAGTAAAAGCATTATTCTCAGCGCAGGAAATCATCAAAATTCAACAATTAATCCGTAAAATTCCTGTAGCGGATAATGTCATTGAATATGCCGTACGATTGGTATCAAAAACACGTCCAAAAGAAGCAAGTGCGATCGACATTGTAAAACAATACGTAGATTGGGGCGCAGGACCAAGAGCTTCGCAAAACCTAATTTTAGCAGCAAAAGCACATGCAGCCATCAATGGAAAATACTCTCCAGACATTGAAGATGTACAAGCCGTTGCCATTGGAATTTTATCACACAGAGTCATCCGAAACTACAAAGCGGAAGCAGAAGGAATTACGATAGAAAAAATCATAGAAGGGTTATTTTGATATGATTTATGCATAAGAAGTCTTTAATATTATCAAATTGATATATAAAAAAGACGTCAGTTCGATTTCTATGATAAAAGCAAGTATTCTTAGAAAATCTTTATTACGTCATTGCGGACGTAGTGAAGCAATCTGTTTATAGTAAAGCATATGATTTTCTTTGAAAGACATTGACACATTTTCAAATTTTCAAATTGATACATTAAAAAAGTGTCAGTTCGAGTGTTTTTATGGAGTGAAGCGAACATAAAAATGTATCGATAACAGCTTTAAAGCAAAAAAGACTCCAAATACGTCATTACGAGCAGGAAACGACGAAGTAATCTGTTGCTAACAGAGCTCATAATTTCCTTTGAAATTGATTGATACATCAGTACATTTTCAAATTAACATATTGCAATCAAGTACTTCTCCGATACAGTTTTTCGTGCCTCAAAATCACTCGAAGTGACGGTTGTAAATCGAAATTGAATTTAACACTTACAACAACCTTCAAAACGACTTACAAATAGGTAATTTTTTACAATTTTGAGAGTATCGAAAAAATCAAGGCTTCAAATTATGAATTTCATAATTTGAAGCTTTTTTAATAATATAATTTTGAATTATTTTCATTAAAATAGAATATTTGATAAAAATAATTGAAT
>JBCCLH010000027.1:0-84050 GCA_039026955.1 Bacteroidota bacterium | reverse complement strand
TGGTTGTTAGTTGTTGATTTGTGGATTCGTTAATTTGTCTGTTTGTTAATTTGAAGTTTCTTAATAAATATCTCAATTCTCAATACTAATATCTAACTGCTAGTTAAAAAACTACTTTTCATTTTACATTTTGCAGTTTTATATTTTATATTTTTAACTTCGTTTGTTGTCAGTTGGTCGCTGCGCTCCGTTGTGGGTTAATATGTAACTTTACTTGTTTTTCAAATCATAAACTCATAAACCTATAAACTTTTCAACTTTTTAATTGTTTATTCGTTGATTTGTTTGTTTTTGATAAACTAATCTACTTCAATACGTCATTAGGAGAAGCGCAGCGACGAAGTAATCTGTTTCTAGTAAAACACATAATTTCCTTTGAAACAAATTGATACATTAAAAAATCGTCACTTCGAGTGTTTTTTTGAAATGAAATGAAGAAAAAATGTATCGAGAAGTCTTTGACTCTTACTTTTTTGTTGATTTGTTAATTCGAAGTTTCCTTAGAAAACAATTTAAAATCCAACATTTAACATTCAAAATTCTAAAAAGCCGTTAACACCTCATCAAAAGGCACTTCCAACTGCGTACCATTTTTCATGTTTTTAACTATACAAGTATTGTTTTCGAGTTCGTTTCCTCCTATAATGATTACGTATGGAATGTTGCGCTTGTTGGCGTAATTCATCTGCTTTTTCATGTTTTTATTGTCGGGAAATAACTCAGCGCTTTTTCCAGCTTCTCGTAGCATTTTGATCAATTTTAAAGACGCTAAGGCTTCTTTCTCACCAAAATTTACACATAAGACATCTACTTTATCGGAAACTGTTTCTGGGAATAAATTCAATTCTTCTAACACTAAGTAGATTCTATCCAAACCAAACGAGATTCCAACACCACTCACATCTTTTAATCCAAAGATTCCAGTCAAATCATCATAACGACCGCCACCACCAATAGAACCCATTTTCACACCTGCTGGCGCTGCTACTTCAAAGATGGCTCCTGTATAGTAATTCAATCCTCTGGCTAGTGTGATGTCTAAGTCTAATCGTGCAGTTTCCAAACCTAAAACTTCAATCGCTTCAAAGACAAATTCGAGTTCTGTAACGCCCGCCATGCCGTCTTCTGAACTTGCTAACAAGTCTTTCAATAGATCTAACTTCGCATCTAAGTTTCCAGAAAAGCTAAATAATGGCTGGACTTTTTCAATCGCTTCCGCAGAAATGCCTTTGGAAATCATTTCGTTTTTTACACCATCTTCTCCTATCTTATCCAACTTATCTAGCGCAACCGTAAAGTCAATCAATTTGTCCTTTGCTCCTATTACTTCCGCGATTCCTGATAAGATTTTACGATTGTTGATTTTGATCGTTACACCATTCAATCCAAGATTCGAAAAGACTTTGTCATACAGTTGCACAAATTCCACTTCCTGCCATAACGAATTTGAACCTACAACATCTGCATCGCATTGATAGAATTCCTGAAAACGTCCGTGTTGTGGACGATCTGCACGCCAAACAGGTTGAATTTGATAGCGTTTGAACGGAAATGTAATATCATTTTGGTGTTGCACTACATAACGCGCAAATGGAACTGTTAAATCATAACGCAAGGCTTTTTCTGCCAACGAATTCGAAAAACGTGCTAGATTACCTTCTTCTAAGGCTTGTAAATCAGCTTTTCGAACTTTTTCCCCTGAATTCAAAATTTTAAAAATCAAGCGATCACCCTCTTCTCCATATTTTCCTAACAAGGTACTCGATTTTTCAAACGAAGGTGTTTCAATCGGTTGAAATCCAAAGCTTTGAAAAGCTGTTTTTATCGTGCTAAAAATATAGTTACGCTTTGCCACTTCAATTGAAGAAAAGTCGCGTGTTCCCTTTGGTATGCTTGGTTTTTGTGCCATGATCTTGAATTGTGGCGCAAATATAAGTCTATTTTTTAGGGATTGAAAAATTCAAAGATTTAAAAATTGAGCTGTTACTTCACCACAGGTACTTTTCGCCAACCGTTTTTGGATTCTGAAAAATCTCTTGCTGCAAAACACCAAATCACGACTTTCTTTTTGTTGAGCCAATCTTTGTTTTTGGCTTTTCGATACAAATCGATTCGTACGGAAGAAGTTCCCGAACCACGCACGCCAATTAAATCCACATTCAATCCTAATTTTGCTGCGAGATTGTCTGTAAAACCTGCATTTTCAGCCAACATGTCGCCGCCTGCATGAAAGATCAGTGTATGGCTGTCTCCAATAACCAACACAGGAGCATCAGCATCTATTTTTGAAGATTTTTGAAAGGAATTGATGGTAAGTTTTTCTTTTCCAAGCGTTGTATTTTCCGCGGCAGCTTTTAAATCGCCCTCAATTTGAATTGTTTTTTTCGTTGCTTTTTCTGGAGATGAACTTCCCACACTTTGATACCAATCTTGTTCTATGATTTTTTTAGCAACCAAAGCACCCGCAATATCAATTCCTTTCGGACTCCAATGCGAATCTTGTTTGCAATAGGTGTTTTTTTCTTTGGTAAAGGCTGGAAATAAATCGATGACTGCTACACCTTGATTTTTGAGTTCTTTGTAAAGATTTTTATAATGAATTGCTAGTTTCTGATTCGCCTTTACAGAAGCATCTACTTTATCAGCATTGATGATCGCCTTTGGTGGAACTGGCATCAAATACAACTGAATGCCTTGCTTTTTGAGTTGATTGTTGAAATCGACAATGGCAGGAATCGGATCTTTACGATCAGGATTTGGACAAACAGACGTTTTCGCCGATTCGGCTCCGTAAAACTTTCCTTTCGCAATGTGTGACAACTCTGAAGTCAAAAACAGCCAACCATCTTTCCCCACTACGGTTGATGCGGAAGTACTTTCAACTTTTTCTTTGCATAACTTTTCAAAAGGCGTTTGTGCTTGACTTTCTAGCGAAAAACATACGCACACAATCAATAGAATATATTTCATTCTTTAGTGTTATTTGTTTTTAAAATGCCCCAACATGGATCTTCAAAGGACAGTTCGTCGTCTTGCAATTCCGAACGGTTGAGTCCGCCGAATTGATCTGCATAATCTTGCCAACTATATAAGGTTAAAGTCACTTTTTGACCGTTTCGCAAACGTGCGGCATCTGTCCAAACGTTGTCATTCATACTGGATAAATATACAACAGATTCTCCTAACGAGTTTCCTGTTTTGATGTCTTTCAGATTGGTAATGTGTACTGAAACCACATGATCTTTATACGGCACTGTATTCGGAATCGGAACGCTGCTTGTTTCGCTGACAATTCCTGTGACCGTCACTGATTGTTTAGTTTCAGGCACAAAAAAGTTTGAGATATAATCTGAGTTCAATTCCATGTCCAACAATTTCCAATCACCAAAACTCAATTCTCGTGCCGCAAATTCCCAAATCACGATTTTTTTTCCTGTCAGACGATCTTTCCCGCGTTTTAGTTCGTTGGAAAGTGCTCCACGTGTCGCATGTGCACCTGCATCGTTCATCTGGATACGATCCACTGGTTTTTGCATGTATTTGCTAATTTGCTCCGAAAGTCCCGCAGATGTTCCCCAATTTAGTGCTTCGAGCGAATAGATGTTTGCATAACTATCGCCCAAAAACAAAACATCCGATTGCAAAGACGGTTTGAACAAGAAGTTATCCTCCAAAACTTGGGTAATTTCTACAGGTTGAGATGCTAGATGGTTTTTGTTGTCCATGTTCAGCATGTCTGCAATATCGCCATTATTTTGTATGATGATTTTCTTGGTGTTGTATTCAGTAAATCCTTTTGGAATCGAAATACTATCTAGCAATTTGCTGATTTCTTTTGCGACACTTTCCATCGCTTGTGGTGACCAATGCGTATCATATTTCAGATAACTTTCTGCACCAAACTGCTGTTTTTCAAACAATTCAAACACATCACAGACAATGATATTATTTTGCTTTAACTTTTGAATAAATTCTGTATATGATTCATTATTCAACGCTTTATCGCCATGTTTCAATACAAAAGAAGCTTTCGGTGGCGCAGGTACGATCATCAGTTGAATATTTCGTTTGGCTAGCTTTTCTTTGAAGTCGAGAATCGCTTTGAGCGGATTTGGTTGAACGTCTTCTGCTGCACGTTTTTTGAGTTGTTTTTCTGTTAGAAATCCTGCTTGAGTTAAGTATTGATTGGAGTATTTGTAGTAGAAATTATCTGCCGTAATCCAAGCGTTTTCATTTCCAGTTTTGAACACATTCAGCAACAAAGATTGTACTTTTGGAATGATCGCTTTTCTGTAGATTGAATTTTCTTCTAGATTCGTTTCAAACTCTTGAATGCTTTGTAAAAGTTCGTCATTTGCCTTTGTGATGGTTTTAAAAAACGACACATTTTCAGTTTCTTCCTTTTCAGTATTTACTTCTACAAAAGCATCGTTTTGTGCTTTAAAGATGAACTGAATGCTCATCGCAGAAACGAGCAACAGTAGAAAGAATGTGAGTAATAACTGCTGATTGCGCTTTGAAATGTCGGTCTGACCGATTTCTTGCATCGCAATTTCTTCTCGCGTCTTTCTATATTTTTTAGTTGCCATTTTTTAGAATATAAAGTAAATAAACGGATTGAAATCTTGTGTCATCAACGCCATCACAGATACTAGCATTAAAAATATGATCCACAATGATTTTGCGAGTGTGATTTTTTTGGTGAAATCCCACGTTTGTGGAAATTTCCACACCACAATTCCCGCAAGGATAAAACTGAAAATATAATACGGATTTTTGATGAGAATGTTATTCACAACATCCACAGCTTCAGCCGAAGTTCCACCAAACATCGCTTGTAAATAGTGTAAGGCACTTGACAAATTACTTGCTCTAAAGAAAACCCACGCAAAAACCACAATGATAAAGGTAACGATGATTCCGCCAATTTTCGGCAGTTTTTGATAGAATGCTTTTTTATCCGCGATTCGTCGTTCCAATGCCAAGAAAGTACCGTGAATCGCGCCCCAAATGACAAAATTCCATGACGAACCATGCCACAATCCACCAAGAAGCATCACCAACATCAGATTGATATATGTACGCGTGTTTCCTTTTCGATTTCCACCTAGTGGAATGTATAGATAATCGCGCAACCAAGTGGATAAGGAGATATGCCAACGTCGCCAGAATTCTGTAATGCTTTTGGACAAATACGGATCATCGAAGTTTTTGGCGAATACAAAACCGAGCATTAAGCCCAATCCGATCGCCATGTCAGAGTATCCGCTGAAATCAAAGTAAATTTGAAATGAATAGGAAATGGCGCCGTACCAAGAATTTAGAAAACCAACATCGACCGCATCAAAACAGACATCAGCAATTTTCCCACAGGGATTTGCTAGCAGTACTTTTTTCGCCATTCCCAAACAGAAAAAGGCAATTCCGCGTGAAAATTTTTCCAGCGTATGCGTTCGGTATTGCAATTGATTCGCAACATCTTGAAATCGAATAATTGGTCCCGCGACCAATTGCGGAAACATCGAAACATAGCAAGCAAAATCTACAAAGTTTCTGATTGGTTTGGCATCTCCGCGATAGATATCGATGGAATAACTCATACTTTGAAAGGTGTAAAAACTGATTCCCAACGGCAGCACAACGTTGATGATGCTATTCGATTCAATTCCTTCCAAGCCAATAAATTCCAGTAATGCATTGTAATTTTCAACCGCAAAGTTGAAGTATTTAAAAAACGCTAATAGTGATAAATTTGATATGACAGAAATCGTGACAGCAAGTTTCTGTTGTTTTGTTCGTTTTCCGCCTTTTTCGAGACTTTCTATCGGTTTTGACCCGTTTTTTCCCCAACGTTTTGCAATGAATAATCCGCAGACATAGTCAATCATTGTGCTTCCAATCATCAATAAAACAAAGGCAGGATTCGCCCAACCATAAAACACATAACTGATAATTGTTAGCGTAAGATGTCGTAACTTTTTTGGAGCGCCATAGTACAATAGCAGTACTATTGGCAGAAAGTAAAAGATAAAAAAGTACGAACTAAATACCATTTACAAGACTATTTGGATGAGAGTACACTTAGGTTGATTTCTTTGATCAATTGTTGTCTTTTGAGACCTCGAAATAATATGACAAATTTCTGCGATTTTCTTTTTTCGTTGATTTTGAAATAGACGGTTTCAAAATAGCCATCTGCTACATCTGTAGAGCGCAGAAACCTTTTTTCTATTCCATCATAGTTGACAGCAACATGTCCAAAACCAACAGATCGAAATTCGAAGTTTATTTTTAAAATGTCGCCTTTTTTTAATTTTTCTGTTTCAGGAATGGTTACAATGATTTTACCACCATCACTTTTGACACCATTTTTCCCAACTGCGCGTATGTAGCCATTTTTTTGAATGAGAAATGGAATTCCGGGCTGTATTTCTTCTGAGAATTCTAAGTATTCCTCCCAATTGGCTTTGTTTAGCGTGATAATGTCTTTTTCTTTAAAACGCTCTTGATTCATATTCGCTTCAAGCGGAATTACAGGTACATTTCCCTGAAAAGATTGTGGAAGCGCTACGTATACAATGGCTCTTCTGTTTTCTAAAAAAGACAATCCTTTTTTATAGATGAGTCGCCCAAGTCCTACACCACCACTTCGGTAATACACATCAGGTTTTATGCCTGTTTCGTGGATGAAGTAATGCGGAACGCTACCGCCGCGTTTGATGGACGGAAATGCTAAAAAGGAATTTCCAACAAATAAGAAAGGGGATTCGTTTTTGTCATAATTCATGGCTACAACTTGATCCAGACTATCTTTAACCGTTTTAAAGGGAATCATTTTGTTGTTTGGAAATGCTTTGTTTCCCTTTGGCCATCGGTACGATTTTCCATTGCGTATGCCTACTGTATCTTTTAAATTTGTATTGATTTTAGGGGAAGTTTCGTATTCTGGATATCGTTTTAAAATGTCTTTGATTTCTTTTGCTATGATCCATGATGCCGATTCTCCAGGATGTGTTTCTTCAAAATCATTGTACCAAAAGAGCAACGGATAGTTCATGCGTTCTTCAATTAATTTTGGGAGAATGTCATGCACTTCTACGTCATTTTTGAGTAAATCTAACGTGACTTTCATTGCGTACGGATTCACGACGTGATCGGTGAGTTTATCGCTGAACAAATCGCCCACAACTTCTCCTTTGAACGGTACGCGTATCACGATTAGATCGATACCAAATTGATCGAGATATTTCTGAAAGCCCGTCATGGCTTCTACAAAGTTTCCCTCATTTTTTCTCGCGTACGCATTTCCCGCAGAGAAATACGAATTGCCAATCCACATCGCATCTTCCGCTTTGTTGGCTTTGGTATATTCTTCTTTAAATTCTTGAATGTCTTTTTCCCACTGTTCCCAAGTGCCTCCGTGTGATGCTAGTAATTTTTCAATACGCTTGATTTCAGATTTGATTTTTTGCTTTCTCGCACGAACGGCTTCTCTATTTTTTGGCAAAGTTTGTATGGAAGCTACTTTTTCTTTCGTAGTTGCGATTAGAGTAGCATCTGCTTTTTGCGAGAACTTTTGTATTTTTTTGGCTTTCAGTGCATAATACACTTCCATGTCAAAATCATCAATTTGATCGACCAATTGTGTTTGGCGCACTTCTGCATTGGTTTTATCAAAAGGAAGCAAGGTTAATTTGAGCTTGTCTCCTACTTTAAATCCTGCTGTTGGTACTGTTTTTTTATTCACAATACCTTTAAAAACAACACTTATTCGTGTATCTTTTTTATCAGAGAATATTTTAATGATGGCTGAATAGTTGCAATCCGGATAGTCAATTTCATTTGGTTTTGGAAGTTTTGAGACGAATTCGATCTCTCCTTCAAGAATCAGATCTGATTTTTTTTGTCCGTAATTATTCGACCAAAAAAACAGGCATAAAATCAATATGTAGCTATGCTTCATTGTAGGTATTCGGTTTTCAACAGTCTAAAAACAAGCGCTAAATACTAGCTCGTTTTTATCATCCATTCGAATATACAATAAAAATGAACATATGGAAATTTCTGTATTTACTTAAGATGTTAAAAGCATTAAAAATTCGACAAACTACGCCAACATCGTCTCAAACCACTGATACAATTGTCCTTTGGTAATGTTTGAACCTTGTTGTAATAACGCAAATTTGTCTGCGTTTCTGTCTTCCGAATAGCTTTTGTTTGCGGTTAAGATTTCTACTTCTTCGGTTGTGTAGTTTTCGCGCAACCATTGGAAACCTTCTCTCGTTGTAATATCGATCGCAGGATTTAAAATTTTTACAGCGATTAGTTTCATTTCATCTTCACGCAAGTGAAATAGATACATGTGTTGCGGCGAAATATTTTCCAAGAACGTTGCTTGTTTTAATACACCTTCCCACACCAAATCGCTAAATACATCCAATTCGTCTTCGGCAACTTGAGGCGTTTCTGTTTTGATTTTTTCCCACTCTTCTGCCGTAATGGATTGGGTTGCCAAAAAGTTGATGAATTCTTGGTGTAATTCTTCTAGCTGCTCTTTTGTAAGTCTCGTGTATTTCATAACCGCTTGTGATTCTTCTTTAAAAAGTGTGCAAATTTACGAGGATATTTTCAAATCGAATAGTGGAATAGCTTTATTTTTTAGAGGAAGTTCAATATAACTATTTCCTTAAATACCTAATAGTCAAAACTTGCAAGAAATGTCAAATCGAGCGCAGTCGAGATTCAATCGAAACTTCAACTTTTCAGAGTGTTCTCGACTGCGCTCGAACTGACAAGCATCTGCTTTTAAACTAATTATAAATGATTTAATAATTTCTTATGTCAAACTAACGTTAAATTAAATCTATAAAAAAAGCCACTCAAAAATAGAGTGGCTTCCAATATAAACGTTGTGTAACGTGATTAGTTAGCTTCAGCGATTACTTCGAATGGTAAATCTACCACTACATTTCTGTGTAATCTTACTTTCGCTTCGTATTTTCCTGTTCTCTTTACGTTTCCTCCGATCACTTTGATGAATTTCTTCTCAATAGTGTGACCTTCTTTGTTTAGCGCTTCTGCTAAATCGATATTGTTAACAGATCCAAAAAGTTTCGTTCCCGCTCCTGTTTTAGCCGCAATTTTGATCTCTAAATCTAAGATTGCTTTTGCAGTTGCGTTTGCTTCATCTACTAATTTTTGTTCTTTGTATGCTCTTTGCTTTAAGTTTTCTGCTAATACTTTCTTAGCTGAAACTGTTGCTAATGTTGCGAATCCTTGAGGAATTAAGTAATTTCTACCGTATCCGTTCTTTACTGTTACGATATCATCTTTAAATCCTAAATTTTCAACGTCTTGTTTTAAAATAAGTTCCATAATCTGTCTCTAATTTTATTTTAACATATCGCCAACGTATGGCATTAATGCTAAGTGACGCGCTCTTTTTACAGCTACAGACACTTTTCGTTGATATTTTAATGAAGTTCCTGTCAAACGACGTGGTAGTAATTTTCCTTGCTCGTTTACAAATTTTAATAAGAAGTCTGGATCTTTATAGTCTACATATTTGATTCCTGATTTCTTGAAACGACAATATTTCTTTGCCTTTTGCGTCTCTATATTCAAAGGAGTTAAATATCTAATTTCTCCTTCTTTTTTTCCTTTTGCTTGTTGTTCTATTGAAGACATAATTCTTAAGCTTTAGCAGTTTTTCTATTTCTTCTCTTCTCAGCCCAAGCAATTGCATGCTTGTCTAATTTTACAGTCAAATAACGCATGATACGCTCATCACGTCTAAACTCTAACTCATAAGGATTGATTACTTCTCCTGGAGCTTGGAACTCAAATAAATGGTAGAATCCACTTTTCTTGTGCTGAATTGGGTATGCTAACTTTTTTAGTCCCCAATCTTCTTTTGAAATCATTTTGCCACCTCGAGAAACGATGAAATCTTCAAATTTCGCTACTGTTTCCTTTATCTGAGTTTCAGATAAAACGGGATTTAAAATGAAAACAGTTTCATAATGATTCATAAATACTATTTTTAATTAAAATTGGGCGCAAATGTACTGTTTATTTGTTTTAATACAAACAAAATGTATTCTTTTTTTTCGGTAAATTGATTAATAAATCCGTTATTTTGTTGCGGTTTTGATTATTTTTTTATAACATTGCATGTACCCAAATTTCAAAAAATCGCTATTTTGCTTATGAAGCTTAACTGTATTATCGTAGATGATTCTTCTATACAACGCATGGCTGTTGCTAAGTTGATATTGAATCATCCTTCTTTAAATCTAATTGCGGAGTATAGTAATGCTATCGAAGCGAAGAATGGTCTTAAGACCAACAACGTCGATTTAATCTTTCTAGATATTGAAATGCCTGTTTTAAATGGATTTGATTTGTTGGAATCTTTGAAGAATCCTCCACAGGTGATAATGGTTACAGGCAAAACTGAATATGCTTTTAAAGCATTTAACTACGATGTGACCGACTTTTTACACAAACCTTTGACAAAAGAACGTTTCGATAAAGCGATTTCACGTGCTTTAGACAAATCTAATTATGGCGCGAAAAACAATGAAGACGATGATCATATTTTTGTGAAGAGTAATTTGAAGAAACGCAAAGTCATCTTAAACAGTATCAAGTGGATTGAAGCATTGGGTGATTATGTAAAGTTAGTTACTGACGAAAGTAATATTGTCGTGTTATCTACGATGAAAGCTTTTGAAAAGCAATTGCCTGAAAATAAATTTTTACGTATTCACAAATCTTATATTGTGAATTTGGACAAAGTCGATCGTTTCAACAGTAAAAATGTTGAAATCGATGGACAATTGATTCCTTTAAGTAGAAATAAGAAAGTAGAGCTTTCTGAGGCGCTTTCTAATATTTAATTTTTGACTTCACTTACATCCTTATTATTTTTTTGAAACGTCATTACGAGGAAGGATGACAAAGTAATCTGTTTATCAAAAATTCTATTCCTATTGTATTTCGTCAAGCTAAACTTGATTCAGCTTCCCACAAGTAGCTGAATTTTATAATATAGAATTTCGTTTCCTAATACTTCTCAATAAAATTTTTCGTACCTCAAAATCACTCGAAGTGACGATTTTAATGTATCAATTTGATAATTTGATAATTTGAAAATGTGTCAATGTATTTTAAAGAAAATGATATGCTTTACTAGAAACAAATTGCTTCACTACGTTCGAAGTGGCGTTGGTGTATATTACGTCGTTACGAGGAAGAATGACGAAGTAATCTGTTTGTGTCCAAGCAAAATTTTTATATGAAAGAAACAGATTGCTACGAATTTTTATTCCGCCAAGCTACATAAAAAATTCTCGCAAAGACGCTTCAAAGTTTCTCAATACTCACTACTAATATCTAAATACTAGAAAAACTAACACCTAACACCCAAGACCTAAATACCCAACTAAACCGTATCCACATCAATAATAACCCGCACACTTCTATACTCCGAAATAGACAAAAAACTCGTTCGAATGCGCAGAATAATATCTTTAGTTTTTGCAAGCGATTGTTGCTTTGGAATTTTTAATAAGATGTTTTTTAAGTATAAGTTGCGAATGCGCGCTATTGGCGGAAATTCAGGACCTAACACATTGTCTCCAAAATTATTGCGTAAGGATTTTGCAAACCAAGCTGCACTTTCGTTCACGCGATTGTATTCTTTATGTTTTAGTGTAATTTTAATCAATCGGTAAAATGGTGGATAATGAAATTGGCGGCGATCATTCAATTGATCTTTGAACATATTTTCATAATCGCCTACGGAAACCTGCTGCAATATTTGATGATACGGATTGTAGGTTTGCACAATGACTTTTCCACGCTTTTTAGTCCTTCCGGCGCGACCAGCAACTTGTTGAATGAGTTGAAAACTACGTTCATGCGCTCTGAAATCTGGAAAATTTAACATGCTATCTGCATTCATGATTCCGACTAAATTCACATTTCTGAAATCCAGTCCTTTGGTTAGCATTTGTGTTCCCACTAAGATTTGAATTTCCTGTTGTTCAAAGGAAGAAATGATTTTTTGATAGCCGTGTTTTCCGCGTGTCGTATCCAAATCCATACGCCCGACTTTTACCTCAGGCAGTAATTCTTTCAGCTCCTGCTCTATTTGCTGCGTTCCAAAACCTTTCGTATCCAATTCATGACTTCCACACGCCATGCATTGTTGCTGCATCGCCATGTTGTAGCCGCAATAATGACAACGCAATTGGTTTTTGTAATGATGATAGGTCAGACTCACATCACAATTTGGACATTGTGGCGAGTGTCCGCAAGTATTGCATTCAATAATCGGTGCATAGCCACGACGATTCTGAAACAAGATGACTTGTTCGCCATTTTCAAGCGTTTCTTCAATCTCTTCCAACAACCGATCGGAAAAATGCCCTTTCATGCGTTTTTTACGGTGTTTTTCTTTGATATCGACTAATTCCATATCTGGCATCAAAACATCGCCATAACGCCTTGTAATCGTAGCCAAAGCATACTTTTCCACCTTGGTGTTATAATAACTTTCCACACTTGGCGTTGCAGAACCCAACACAATCTTTCCTTGATGCAATTTGGTAAGAACAATCGCAGCGTCACGCGCATGATAACGCGGCGCAGGATCGTACTGTTTGAAAGAAGTTTCATGTTCTTCATCCACAATGATCAATCCCAAATTTGAGAAGGGCAATAACAACGAGGAACGCGCGCCCAATACAATTTGTGCTTTGGGTTTGTTGGTTAATACGTTGTTCCAAACTTCTACACGTTCGTGTACCGAATATTTTGAATGGTAGATCGCCACTTTTTCGCCAAAATATTGTTGCAATCGTGTGATGAGTTGTGTCGTTAATGCGATTTCTGGCAACAGATATAAGACTTGTTTTCCTGTCTCCAGTACATCTTCAATCAATTTTACATAGACTTCGGTTTTTCCAGAAGAAGTTACGCCGTATAAGAGACAAGCATCTTTTGTTTGAAAAGCTTCTTGTATGGTATTGTAGGCTGCTGACTGATATGGATTTAGCTTTTTGGAATCTTCGGTTTCGTCGCCGCTGTATTCTATTCTGTCTTTTTGAATGTAATATTCTTCTAAAACTTTTTTGTCAATCAATGCTTTTACGACTGCTGAACTCGTTTGACTTTGTTGCGTCAGTTCTTTGACTGAAATAGGTCTTTTTGTCGTGGCAGCAATTGAGAATAGGGTGAGAATGACTTCACGTTGTTTTTTGGCTCTGTTGAGGGAATCTAATAATGCTTGTAGATTCTCTTCGTTTGAATAATTCGCGTGAAGTTTTACATAGCGGACTAATTTTGGTTTGTACTGCTCGTAGATTTCCTCATATACTTGAATGATCTCTTTATCGATCAAACGTTTTAACACAGGAACTACATTTTTCTTTCCGAGAATACTGCTGATTTCCTGAATTTTCAACAACGACTGATGCTGTAAGGCTTCAAAAATTAAAAATTCATCATCTTTTAATTGACTTTCGTCAACGTTTTCTGTGTTGTATTTTGATATAATCGTTTCACTTTCTAACAAAAAAGCACTGGGCACGGCAGATCGGAAGACTTCGCCCAAACTTGCCATATAGTAACTTGAAATCCATTCCCAATGTTTGAGTTGTTTTGATGTCACTATCGGTTGTTCATCTAAGATTTGATGAATTTTTTTTGCTTCATAGATTTCTGGAGCTTGCTGGTGAATTTTATACACCAACGCTGTATATACCTTCGTTTTTCCAAACGGAACCGCTACACGCATTCCTTGCTGAAGAAATTGCGCCTCAGCTGCTGAAATACTATAGGTAAAATGTCGCTGAAGCGGAATCGGTAATATGACATCAATGAAATAAGCCATTCGTCAAAGATACTTTGTTTGTATAAAAAAACCACTCGTTTTCGGAGTGGTTTTCTTGATTTTTTATTTTTCTGTTAGAAACGATATCCAATACGGAGATGAAGATTGACAGCTACATCACTTTCATCAAAAAAGCGCGTGTAATCATCATCTAAATAGCGTACATATCCAATACCACCACCAACTTCATAGTTAAAATGCTTCCCAATATTTCGTCTGATTCCAATAGTTGGAATAATGGAAATATCACTGATAAAAGTATATGAATTTTCATTTTTACTGGTAATCACAAACCAATCTTGATGGTAGGTTGTTTTGAGTGATATGAACGTTCCACTGTTGCCATCAATTCGTTTGGATTTTTCTTGGCGTCTGTTTAGATTGATATACCAACGCGGTTCAATAGTTAATGCAGGAATAAATGCCATTCCATCAATGTTGCTGTCACTATTTATGAACAACCCTGCGTCTAAACCGACTTCCGTTCGCAAGGCAAATTGATTGGTAATTTTTGCTTCATTGTGTACCCAAATTCCTAGAAATCCTGTTTGCACCCCGAAAATTGATTTTTCAACACTGGCATCTTGTGCTTGGGTAGCTTGTACAATCATACTAGCTACGAGCACGTAAAATAATTTTTTCATTAGTTAATACGTATTTAATTTATTCAGAGAGTTTTTAATCAAAAACTAATCCAAATAACGTATATCCTTTATAAATATGAATTATTCTACGCGATACCAATTTTGAGTTCGGTAAAAGAATGCGACATACCCGCGTACATAGAGTTTATCTGAATCATCCTCATCGAGCCAGATTTTACACCTGTATTCTTTTCCTTTTTCAGGATCTAGAATTTTTCCTCCTGAATATTCATCATCGTCTTTTTCCAATCCGTTGATAATTTGCATGCCTAAAACAGGCTTGTCTTTTCGAGCACCACTGCATTTTTCACACAATCCATTGCGCTTTTCAGGATTTAAAATATCAACTACTTTTCCGTAAATCTTTCCGTTTTGTTGATATATTTCTACAATCGATTTTGCTTCACCAGTTTCGTCGTCAATGGTTTTCCATTTTCCAACAACCGTTTGCGCTGAGCACAATTGTACGGAAAAGACAAATGCTAGAATGTAAATGAATGTTGATTTCATAGATAGTGTTTCTATTCGTTTCCTAACATTCCTTTCTTAAGGTTTTTGTCGGCTGGCTTGTCTCCTAACCAAATTCCAAACAACGCTTTTTTGAACTCAAATCCAGGAATGATTCCTAATTCTTTGCTGTTTTTGTAGACATAGACTCCTTTGTCTTTTATGTAGGCAATATCAAAAATATCTCCGTCGTTAATTTCGTCACTAAAGAAGTTTTTGAACGTTTCTATTTTGTTTGAGATTGGCGCTGTATTTCCGTTTGTAGATTTTTCAAAACCTTCATCAACCGCATTGATCATTTTGTTACTAGAAATCATTCCAGAAGTAATATATAATCGGATCACCATAGTTTCATCAGCATTTCTAATATCATACGCATTGCTTGATTTTTGCTTTAGGTACAATCCACCAGAATAGAGTTTAAACCACATTTTTTTACGTACACCTGCTCCGTTGTATACCAATTCTTGTTCATGGAAGTTCACTGTATTTGGCAGCGTTGCCGATCCTACTTCATGTTGTGCACTAACAATGCTAATTCCGACCATTAAAAAAGCGATGAACGCATAAATTGTCTTTTTCATTTCTATTGGGTTTATTTATAATTTTCGTTCGTAATATACTACTTTTTATTATGCAAACATAATAATACCAGTTATACCATAAAATACAACTTATAAACTCGTTCATTTGGCATTCTAATGCCTTGCGACTACTTTCTGTAGCTACTGCTACACAAAGCATCCACAGCGTTTTATAATGCCAAAGCAACTTCGTATCCAAAGTCGTATTTTATGGTAGAATTGGTATAAATTTAGTTCCTGTCATTCTTGGTTCGCAGTATGTCAATCGAAGCATTTAATTCAAATCCTAAGAGTAATATATTAGCATTCAACCATATATATAGCATCAGAATTAACAATGCGCCGATGGAACCATAAAGTTGATTGTACTGAGAAAAATTCGCAATATAGATTCCAAATAAGTATGAGGTCAGTATAATTAATACTGTTGTCAATAAAGCGCCAATCGAGAAAAATCGTGCGATCTTTCCGCGTACAGTTCCATAATAGTATAGAATTGCCACGCTTATGTAAATCATACATACTAAAAATATGTATCGCGTAATGTACGTTCCTATACCACTAGGAATGTATAGTTGCAAGTATCCCAATACGATGATGGTCAAAATCAACAACAATGCCAAAACCAAACCGATACTGAGCGAATAGGCATATTGCTTGAAGAAATTCCGCTTCTCATGTACATGATAGGAGTTTTCAAATCCACCAAAAATAGCGCCTACACCATTTGCCATTAAGAATATGGATAGAAAGAATGTGGACGAAAGCAATCCGCCACGTTTATTTTTTACAATATCTACAATGATTTCATCCAGAAAGACACCTGATTCTTGTGGAAGTAACGAAGTGATGGTAGTGATAAAATTTTCTTGGAAGTTTTCTATGGGCACATACGGCAGTAGATTCAGAAAGAATAATAACGAAGGAAAAATTGCCATAAAGAAACTAAAGGCAATTGCCGCAGCGCGCGCCGTCAGCGTTCCATTGATGATCCCTACAATATACATTTCCAACAGATTGTACAACGACATTCCTTCAAGTCCTGGCAGTTTTACTTTTTTGAGCAAGAGAACCAACACATTGACGATGGGAATTTTGTCAAGTCTGTCTTCGATGTCTTTGGACATTATTCCACGGCTTTTAGGCTTAAATCCAGATTGTATACAGAATGCGTCAACGCACCTGAAGAAATGTAATCAACGCCGCAAAGTGCATATTCGCGAATGGTTTTTTCATTGATTCCACCTGAAGATTCCGTCAAACATTGATCGCCAATCATTTCTACGGCTTTTCGCGTGTCTTCATAATTGAAATTATCGATTAAGATTCTGTAGACACCTTCTGATTGTAGTATTTCGGCAATTTCATCCAAACTACGCGCTTCCACAATGATTTTTAAATCGAGTTCGTTGTCTTTTAAATATTGCTTTGTTTTGGTAATGGCAGGTGTGATTCCTCCACAAAAATCAATATGATTGTCTTTCAGCATGATCATATCATACAAGGCAAAACGATGGTTCACGCCACCGCCAATTTTTACTGCCCATTTTTCAAGCGCTCTGATGCCTGGTGTAGTTTTTCGCGTATCCAGAATTTTAGTTCCTGTACCATCTAATAGTTTTACAAACATGTTCGTTTTCGTCGCAATGGCACTCATACGCTGCATCGCATTCAGTACCAAACGTTCTGCTTTGAGAATGGATTGTGATTTTCCAGTGACATAAAACGCAATATCTCCGTACTTGACAGGACTTCCATCTTCAATCAGGGTTTCTACTTCCATGTCTGCATCCACATATTTGAAGACCATTTTAGCGAATTCGACTCCTGCAATAATTCCTTCATCTTTTACCAACAGTTTCGCTTTTCCGGTCGCATCACTTGGAATGCAAGCTAACGAACTGTGATCACCGTCACCGACATCTTCGCGAATGGCATTGGAAATAATTAATTCTAATTCTTTTTGAAATTGCGCTTCTGAAATCATTTTTATTGTATTTGATTCAAAATTGCAAAGTTTAAATTGTATATCAAAATAGAAAGAGGTAATTATTGAAAAATAAAAAGCATCACCTCAAAGATGATGCTTTTACACGTTTAAATTTTAAAAGTGAGCAAACTTTTATTTGTGATCATGACATTCCCATCCTAGACAATGTGATACACAGTCAGAACCTACGGAAGGTCCGCCACCTTTTAGTGATTTTAGATTCACAATAGAAATTGTCTTTTTGTTAAGTTGTAACGATTGTAGCTTCTTTTTTTTCATGAGTAAAGGTTTTTTGGTTAAGAATTCAATGTAGCCAAAAATAGTGTGAGAAACGTACGGAGAAACCATCATTCGTGTACGACTTCCAACTCGTAAGCTGACTATTTTTAAAATTTCCACTACTTTTACAACATGAATATAAAATTGCTCGCTATTGGACGAACTGACGACAAGCAATTACAACAATTGATCGATCAGTATGTAAAACGATTGTCGCACTATATTAAGTTTGAGTTAGACATCATTCCTGATATTAAAAACACCAAAAATCTCAGCGAAGCACAGCAAAAAGAGAAAGAAGGCGAATTGATTTTGAAAAAATTGGCTGCTTCTGATGTTTTAGTTTTATTAGATGAAAATGGCAAGCAGTTTTCTTCGGTTGAATTTTCAAGCTATCTACAAAAACGTATGAATTCAGGCATCAAAACCTTGGTCTTTGTCATTGGTGGTCCGTATGGTTTCTCTGAAAACGTGTATGCAAAAGCGCAAGGGAAAGTTTCGTTGTCCAAAATGACTTTTTCACATCAAATGGTGCGTTTGTTCGTGGCGGAACAATTGTACCGAGCCTTCACTATTTTACGGAACGAACCGTATCATCATCAATAAAAATAAAACTTATGGAAATCGTATTCGCCACCAACAATCAAAACAAAGTCAACGAAGTACAATCGTTATTACCTGAGAACATTACTATTTTAAGTTTAAAAGCGATTGGTTGTGAAGAAGATATTCCTGAAACACAACCCACTATTGAAGGCAATGCGATTCAAAAAGCACAATACGTGAAAGAGCATTATGGCTACGATTGTTTTGCTGACGATACAGGATTAGAAGTGCATGCTTTGAATGGTGAACCTGGGGTTTTTTCTGCACGATACGCAGGTCCACAACGAAATGCAGACGACAATATGAACAAATTGCTACATAATTTGGAAGACAAACAAGATCGTTCTGCACAGTTTAAAACCGTTGTTGCATTGATTCTTAATGGCAAACAACACACATTTACAGGAATTTGTGAAGGAACAATTATCAAAGAAAAGCGAGGCGACAAAGGTTTCGGCTACGATCCTATTTTTATGGCAGATGGATTTACAGAAACATTCGCACAAATTTCACTAGAAGAAAAAAATCGTGTAGGACATCGTGGAAAAGCAGTAAGCAAACTTATTAACTTCCTGAATCACAATAAATAAAGAATATTCTTCTATTCAAAATAAAAACACTACCTTTGCGCCTTGAAATCTCAGAGCGAGATGAAGTTACGCAGCGTCAGGGTATTTTAATTAGGTCGTAGCGCTCCAAGTAACTTCCAAACACAGCAGGAAGCTGTACGAACCTTTTAAAGATACATTATGACAAAATTTGAAGAATTAGGTCTTCAAGATTCGCTATTGCGCGCTATTCACGACATGGGTTTTGTAACGCCTAGCGAAGTTCAAGAAAAAGCAATTCCAATTTTATTAAGTGAAGAAACCGATATGGTCGCTCTTGCCCAAACTGGGACAGGGAAAACGGCTGCTTTTGGTTTTCCACTCATTCAAAAGATAAATGCAGACAGTCGCACGACACAAGGATTAATTTTATCGCCTACGCGTGAACTGTGCTTGCAGATTACGAATGAATTGAAAAATTATTCGAAATACGAGCATATCAATGTAGTTGCTATTTACGGTGGTGCTAGCATTACTGATCAAGCGAAACAGGTGAAAAAAGGCGCACAAATTGTAGTAGCAACACCAGGACGTATGCAGGATATGATCAACCGACGTATGGTGGATATTTCTAAAATCGAATATTGCGTATTGGATGAAGCCGATGAAATGTTAAACATGGGATTCTATGAAGATATTACTTCCATCCTATCGCACACACCAGATGATAAAAGTACGTGGTTGTTTTCTGCGACAATGCCAAGAGAAGTTTCGGTCATTGCTCAAGAATTTATGTTTGAACCAAAAGAAATTACCGTTGGTTCTCGTAATTCTGGTTCCGATTCTGTTCGCCACGAATTCTATGCAGTAAGTGGGCGTGATCGTTATTTAGCATTGAAACGTTTGGCAGATGCAAATCCTGATATTTTCTCTGTCATTTTCTGTAGAACAAAACGCGATACCCAAAGTGTCGCTGAAAAATTGATTGAAGACGGTTACAGTGCAGGCGCTTTACATGGAGATTTAAGTCAGAATCAACGTGATTTAGTAATGAAAGCCTTCCGTACGCGTCAAATTCAAATGTTAGTAGCAACCGATGTCGCTGCACGTGGAATTGACGTAGACGATATTACACACGTAATTAACTATCAACTGCCAGATGAAGTAGAAACTTATACACACCGAAGCGGACGTACAGGACGTGCGGGGAAAACGGGAGTTTCTATGGTGATTGTGACCAAAAGTGAAATGCGCAAAATCAAATCGGTTGAGCGTAAAATTCAAAAGAAATTTGAGCAAAAAAATATTCCAACAGGAATTGAAATCTGCCAGATTCAGCTATTTCACTTAGCCAATAAAATTCACAATACAGAAGCCAACGAGCAAGTGGACGAATACTTGCCAAAAATCATGGAAATCTTTGAAGATACTTCGAAAGAAGAATTGATTAAACGTATGGTTTCTGTGGAATTTAATCGCTTCTACAACTATTACAAAAACAAACGTGATCTGAATCAGCCGAAAGGCAATAGTGAAGATCGTTCTTCTCGTGGTGGAAGCAACGAACACAGCACGCGTTATTTTATCAATGTAGGATCAAAAGATGGTTATGATTGGATGCGCTTGAAGGATTTCTTAAAGGAAACTTTAAACTTAGGTCGCGAAGATGTATACAAAGTAGATGTGAAAGAAAGTTTTTCATTCTTTAATACCGATAATGACAAGAAAGAAAAGGTATTAGCGCATTTTACGGACTTTAAAGTAGACGGGCGATTTGTGAATGTGGAAGAATCTACCAACACAGGTGGCGGAGGCGGAAGACGTCGTAGAGATGGCGGAAAAAGACGCCGTGACGGTGGAAATGGTGGCGATCGCAAACGAAGAAGTCGCAGAAGCGAAAACAATACTTCTTCTAACAGTGGAAGACGTCGTAGAAATGACAGTCCAAATGAGCGATTCAGAGGAAGATCGAGAAGAAAATAAGGACAATATTGTTAATATTTAGTAAAAAGTGTGCATTCGCGCACTTTTTATTGTTTTGTTTAGTACTTTTATACGACAATTAGTCAAAAGCACTAATTTTTTAAAAATGCATACATGAAAAAAGTATATACCCTACTACTTTTATTTTTAGCCGTTTCCACACTTTCTGCACAGGAGGAAATGAAAAAATTGTATGCAAAAGTTGTAAATGACGCGGACGATAAACCCATGAAAACGGTGCACGTTGTGAATTTGACAACTATCAAAGGAGTAATTACCAATGAAAAAGGAGAATTTGAAATCGACGCCAAAGCGGATGATGTTTTATTCTTTTCGTTCTTGGGATTTAAATCGATTAAAGTGCGTGTCACCAATGATATGCTGAAATACAAAGGTTCTTCTACGATCAGAATGACCGAATTGGCATTTGCGCTAGAAAAAGTAGTGTTAACGCCATATCAATTGACAGGTTACTTAGAAATTGATGCCAAAAATGTTCCGATACGTCCAAACTATCGTTATCGAATTGCGGGACTTTCTACAGGATACGAAGCAGGAGAAAAAGCGCCAGGAGCCATTTCTTCAGTATTAGGAGCGATCTTTAACCCAGCAGATTTCTTACAAAATCTGTTCGGCAAAAAGCCTCAACAAATGCGCAAATTGCGTCGTATGAAAGAAGATGATAAAATTCGAGATTTACTGTCTTCTAAATTCGACCGCCAAATGCTGCGCGAATTACTACAAGTGGAACGTGTAGACATTGACGAAATTTTATCGTTATGTAATTATTCCAAAACGTTTATCACCAACGCGAATGATCTTCAAGTATTAGATGCGATCAATGACTGTTATGAAGAATATAAAGTCTTGAGCAGACAGAAGAAAAAATAATAATTCCTCAATTATCATTTTAAAAAGCCATTTCTATTTCATAAAACCATAAAAATTGACCTTTATTTTTGTTTTTTCCGCAAGAAACTAAAATAAGTTATCAAGAAAATTAACAACTCAATCGTTGTAGTTTGTCTTTTTTGCTGCAATCTTAATTTTACGATATGAAAAAAGCGCAGTAACTTTTATATTGCAATAGATTAACACAAAATTTATCTGCAAAATGAAGCAAATATTCTTCTTAGTCTGCATCTCTTTCTGTTTATTTGGATGCGAATCGAAACCATCTGAAGTGGTAAAAACGACTGTTGAACCACAACCATTTGTTTGGGAAGGCGCCAACGTGTATTTCCTCCTTACGGATCGTTTCAACAATGGAAACACAGCAAACGACCTCAACTTTAATCGTACCAAAGAAACTGGAAAATTAAGAGGTTTTATGGGCGGTGACATGGCTGGAATTACACAAAAAATAAAAGAAGGATATTTTGACGATTTAGGCGTGAATGCGATCTGGTTTTCTCCTGTGTTAGAACAGATTCACGACAGTACAGATGAAGGTACTGGAAATACGTATGCATTCCACGGATACTGGACAAAAGACTGGACACAGTTTGATCCAAATTTTGGAACCGAAGCAGAATTTAAAGAATTAATAGAAACCGCACACAAACGCGGCATTCGTATTCTAATGGATGTTGTTATGAATCATACAGGTCCTGTAACAGAGATTGATCCTGTTTGGGATAACAACTGGGTTCGTACGGAACCAAATTGTCAGTACAAAAGCTACGATACGTTTATCAGCTGTACTTTGGTAGAAAATCTTCCTGATATATTGACAAATAGTGAAGAAGCTGTCTCCTTGCCTACTCCATTAGCTGAAAAATGGAAAGCCGAAGGTCGCTACGAAGCGGAAGTAAAAGAGCTAGATGTGTTCTTTGAAAAATCAGGTTTGGTGAAAAGTCCAAGAAATTATATCATCAAGTGGTTGACAGATTATGTCCGTAAATATGGTGTTGACGGATACCGAGTGGATACGGTTAAACATGTAGAAGAAGGCGCTTGGGCGGATTTGAATACGCAAGCACAAATCGCTTTTGCAGATTGGAAAAAGGCAAATCCGGATGCAGTTTTAGATGACAGTAGTTTTTATGTGTTGGGCGAATTATACGGGTATGGAATTGATGGAAAACGTTTGTATGATTTTGGCGATCAAAAAGTAGATTATTTCGCGAATGGTTTTGATAATTTGATCAATTTTCAATTCAAACACGATGCAAAGAAAGATTATGAAACCATTTTTTCTAAATATAGTAAAGCGCTACAAACTGATTTAAAGGGAAAAAGTATCATGAATTATGTCACTTCGCATGACGACGCCACACCTTTTGACAAAGCGAGAACAAAAACATACGAATCGGCCACAAAATTATTATTAACGCCAGGAATCTCACAAATCTATTACGGAGATGAAACCAAGCGTTCTCTCATCATAGAAGGCGCCACAACTGATGCAACCTTACGTTCATTCATGAATTGGGACATGCTTGAAGATGCAGAAACGAAAGCCTTATTGACGCACTGGCAAAAATTAGGACAATTCCGAAAAGCACATCCTGCGATTGGTGCGGGAACTCACAAAATGATTTCTGCAAGTCCTTATACATTCTCAAGAACTTATAAAACGGACAAAGTGGTTATCGGACTAGATTTACCAAAAGGTAAAAAAGAAATCAATGTCGGCGGACAGTTCACAGACGGCATAAGCATCACTGATCATTACTCAGGAAAATCAGCAACCGTTACCAACGGAAAAGTAATCATTGATTCGGAGTTCTCTATTGTGTTGTTGCATTTATAAAAGAAAGACATTAAAGCATATTATAAAAGCGAACTTTTCAGTTCGCTTTTTTTGTTAAATTCCATGACACCAACACCAGCCCCAGTCACTTGCACTAAGGCAATTTGGACCATCGTCATGACCAATTGTAGGAAAGTCGCAGCCGCCTCTTGTAAATGTATTTACAGTCGATGAACCGCCGCTTCCAGAGGTTTGTTGATATCCGCCAGCAATGTCATCTAAATTACTAACAGTAGCTCTTTTTAAATGTAAGTTTTGTAAACTCTTTTTTTTCATGCTGTTTTAATTAAGTTAATACTGACTTAAATATATAAAATTATTCTATTCGA
Source organism: Bacteroidota bacterium (assembly GCA_039026955.1). Classification (GTDB taxonomy): domain Bacteria; phylum Bacteroidota; class Bacteroidia; order Flavobacteriales; family Flavobacteriaceae; genus Kordia. The sequence continues at coordinate 59,925 of JBCCLH010000027.1, read as the reverse complement.
AAGTTTTTTCTTCCAGTAGTTGCAGTATTAACTTATGAGGGGAATGTCAAATCTTAATTGGTAATTTTCCGTTTAAAATTTTCTTGATCTATGCTCAATCTAGTAGCTTTTTGATGAGCGATCACTAAAGAAATCATCATGTAGGTTGCACAAGTATATACGATAAATTGTTCAATAAGTTTATAATTGATTTCTTGTGTAGAAGGTAAATAATAATTCTTTGTCGGAAATTGAAAATTATGTTGAAACAATAATATAACAAAGACAAAAACAGTTACTATTACATACCATATCCATGATTTTACTTTTTTCACATAAGAAACTAATACATAAAAACTGATTGTCACTACAATATATATCCAAAAATAAAAGGCAAAATCTAATAAAACATAGGACACTGATCTTCTGAATTTGCCCCATGTATGTGCATGTACATGTAAAGGAAGTATATTAGTCCATTCAATGAAGATCTCTAGTACTGTTTTAAATAGGAAACAATACAATGCTATCAATAATGATTTTAGGAGTATTTGTTTCATTGGTATAGAGTTTACTATGGTCATATTCATCGAATCTATTTTTAATTCATCTACAAATAATTACAATTCAAGTTGCAATGAGCAATTCTATGATACAAGCAACGTCTTACTTGAAATAATTTTCCATTGATCGTTTTCTTTTTCAAGATAAAATTGAATAAGCGAGCCGGATAGCTTCCCTCTTGAAAACGAAACTAATATAATCGCTTTGGTATTTTCTTTGTTATATTGAATGTCAGATACCTTTAATAAACCATCATAAATAGTGTATATTTTTGATAAATTATTTTGTTCACCACTGAGAAGCTCTAATAAAATATTTTCTCTTGCTATAAGTCTGTCAAAATCTACAGGTATTTTTGACTCGCTGTAATCAACAAGACTATCTGCCTTAATTTTATCATTTTCATCTTTTAATGAAAATTTGATTTTATAAGGAAAAACAGCAATTTTCATTGGAACGCTTCTGATCGAATCAATAATACTAGCGCCCATAAGTTGAACATCTTCTGTTGATGTAGATGGTGGCGGCGGAGGTGGTACTGGATATGCGACTTGATTAATTACAAGACCATAAATCTGTTGATCATGATCTATTGATTGATTCGTACATGCTATAAAAAGCACAAAAAGCGGTATAAAATAACGTTTCATTAGTATAACATTTGTGATGGTTCGTAATCATAAAAATCTTTACTCCATTTCACAAGGTATTTTTGATAAGAATTATCATCATTTTTTTCTAGAAAAAATATTTTATTGTCATTTTCAACTCCACGCAAGTGTGAATAGTTCTCTAAAAAATTCTTCATACTGATAAAGTTATTTTTCTTTAAATCTTCACTTTTTACGTATGTAATATTAGCAGCATCGGAATTAATGAAATGTTCATTACAGAGCTTAAAGATAACTTGATTTCCGACATCTGTTAATTTTTTAGTTTTGCAATTGTAAGTATGTACCGTATCAAGCTTTTTTATTAAATATTCAATCATTTCATTTTTCTCAAACAAAACATTGATTTCTTCTTGATGGCTACAAGAAAAAATTATATATAGAGTAATAATGCTGGTAATTATTTTTGGTTTCATATAAATATCAATTACAATTTAATCGGCTAATTGATAATTCTCTTTTTAGACTTTTTCAACTTCTTTCCAATTAGGTATAATTATTATCAATATTGTTTTCAACTTGGTTTAAGAATTTTATCATTAATTATCAACGATTTGAAAGTTTCATCATTGCATTTCTTGATGCTTCCAATACACACGATATAGCACAAAACAATCATTATCTAATTTTTCTATTAAATAAGTTTCAAACATGTTATTTTTATTAGTAGTTTTTAGGAAAGATGAACCATACTCTTTGACTAAAATTAGTTCTGTTTTTCTTTGCCAATTAGCAACAAGCTTATCTACATCTTCTAATTTAGTAAATGGATAATTACTCAAATACTTATTATCGATTGTATTGGGTTTATGCTTAGCTGGGTTAAAAAATAAAGCTTTACCACAAAGATTAAATTGTATACCTTCTTTCTTTTGGATTTTGAGATGCTGAGAAAGATCCTGATGCTCACATGTTTGTTTGTAATACGAAAAGTCTAAGTAAATTTTATCTTTTGATATTTCTTGGCTGTATCCATGTACTACAAATAATAATATAAGGATAGATACAATTATCCTAATTTGTACAATTATGTGTTTCATTGGTTGTAGCATTTTTTCAGTTCTTGCTTTGTACAATTTTTATGTTTTAATCAATCCAACGCCTACTACAATTAACAAAGAGATTATAAAGGAAACTAATGGTTTTATCCAAGATGAATATCTGTTTTCTTTGATCACCAAAAAGCCTAGAATTAAACTAAGAGGAATAAGGCTAAAGACCCAAATATATCCAAAAAGTACATTTGTATATCCTACACCATTATATACATAATGATGGAAAAAAAAGAATACTACTCTTAAAATTATTTGTATCAGTAGTAAACTATAAAATAATAAACTAGCGTTATTTTGAATGATTGAAAGCTTCATAATTCATCAGTTATTACATCCTAATTTAGTGATTGGTAATTCGCCTTTTAAAACTTTTTCCAATAGTTTGCTATCCTTTATAATTCTTCAATAAAATAACTCTAATTTAACTAAAGACTCTGTATTAATATTGTTTCACCAATGTCATATTCTTTGGAATTTGATACGGTGTTGTTGCTGGAGATCCCTGCCAAACATTGCGTTCCCAAATCAATGTAGGTAATTGACCAATAGAAGTTACGGGTACATATTCTAAATTAAGACGTTTATATCTTGACTTATAAACTACGTTTGGTTCATGATAAGACATATTGATTTTATTTGTATTAGTTGGTTCTACAAAGAAACCTCCAAAAAAGTTTAATGGATCTATTTCTTGATAAGTATTGTAAATTTCGACACCATTCTTAATGTATGAAAATTTACTAGTTAATTGATCATAAAAATAACTGCCACTATTTTGATTAATTTTTAGATAAAATGTAATTTCAAAAACTTCTGTGTTAGTTTCATATTTCCAAGTTCCTGTGAACTTGGCTAGAGTTCCATTAACATCTTTATAATAATAAGTTATATTATTTTCCTCTTGAAATCCCTTTTTTTGTTCAATTGGTATAATTGTCTGTGCAACAATACAATGTGTAATTCCTATTAAAGCTAAGATTGTTATATATTTTTTCATTTTTTATAATTTTTTCCAACGTACGATTTCTCCATTAATAATAACAGCTTGATACATGCTGATACCAAGTGATTGATTATCTAATTCCTGATGTCTACTTTTTAAGAACTTAGCACATTTTTTAACAAGACAATCATTATTATCACCACATTCATCTAAAACATCCATATTAAATTTCTTTTCAAAAGATGTCCAATTTCTAGTAGGATTCTGTAAAGGGTCATTTCCCAAGGCTGTTAATGCCTGATCCATCTTAACATCATCACCAACAACCAAAGCATAAATTCCTGTTTCACTAGCCAACATTGCAACAATATCATTGTCATTATTATCTGTGATGTCTTCATTGGTATGTGTTCTAAATTTACGAAACTTTAAAAATTTATGAATGTCAATTTTTGAAAAGATTGGAGAAACTTTTCTAAGAATAGGAACAGTACCACTATAGTCCCATGCCTTTTGAGGATGCATGTGTAAAGAAACAACTTCTCCAATCTTGAATTCAGGAATGAATTCCGTTCCTAAATCTGTTATAACATCAGGTGGACGCTCTAGAAATTGACCATCAGCTAATCGTTTATACATTGCGCCATCTTCTAAATGATAGTTTGGATTGAAAATTTTCTGTCCTAAATCAGACAACTTATCTTTAATAATAGTGGTATTACTGTACTCTAAAAGTTTGCTCTTAATATTGGCATCATGTAAATCAATTAATGGCACAGTCAAAATCGGATCATCTTGAATTACATCATCTGGATCATTGCTACCTCCACTTGCTGTGCCGTCATTTCCTTGACCAGTTCCGCCAGCACCGCCGCCAGTACAACTCCATATACTAACGGTTTGCCATCCGCAAGTTCTAGTTGGCATTGTACAATAGCTGAGATTAGCACAAGGACATTGTTCTCCCCATTGATGACGTTCTGGCCCTGTGCATCGAGTCGTTTCACAAATATATTGTTGCACCGTATTTACAAGTTCAGGTACACCATCTAAACAGGGACGTGATCCGTCAATACCACTTTTTTGCAGTAGTGTTTCTCCATCAATGGACTCCATGATTGCGTTGGCATAATCTATTCCGCCACCTTGATTATTTCCTAAACGTGGATATTTAATCAAAAACTGATATGCGTCGCCATCATCAAATTCGATTAAAATATAGTTAATGAGGTATAAATCTTGTTCTGCATGATTAAGAACAGGCGTAGTATATTGTCTATAGGTATTGCGATGAATGATTTGTATGGTATTTAAAGCCAGCGAATAGGCGCCACTTCCCGTGCCATCCTTAGCAACCTGTAACATTTTAGTATGTTTTGAGGTTTTTACTAGTTTTCGGAAGACAGCTGGATGAAGATATCGCAGGTGATCACCCGATTCTATGTGAATGATAAGATCCGTTTCTTGCGCTTGTACTTGTTCATCATGACGTGTAACATCATCATGTTTACAAGCAATAACAATTAATACTAATATTAATGCAATAAATGGTAGTGTTTTAAAAAGTTGTTTCATCTATACTTATTATTGATATATGTCTACAATAAAACGGATAGGATGAGAGGAACTACATTGACTATACATCTACAAATATAAATAAAATTCTTACAATTAAAATAGAATAGCACTTAATTTTTCTGTAGTTAGAATTTTTTAGGTATTTAAAGAAATATAGAATATATTCTATAAATAGGCTTTTTAAAGACAATTTTAAGCGCTTAACGCTATGTTTTTTCGTGGATGGTTTGAAATTGAATAAAAAATAGTACTTTTAAAAACACCTAAATACCTAATAACATGAAATACCAGGCAAATACCGTAGATGCTTATATTGAACAACTCCCAGAAGAGCGCAAAGAAGTAATACAAAAACTCAGAAGTATTCTACAAGAAAACTTACCCGAAGGTTTTAAAGAAGTGATCGGGTATAATATGCCTGCATATGTGGTGCCACATGAAACCTATCCGAATGGCTATCACTGCGATCCTAAATTGCCGTTGCCTTTTATCAGCTTTGCTTCGCAGAAAAATTTTGTCGCCTTGTACCATATGGGAATTTATGCCAACAAAGAAATCATGGATTGGTTTGTGGCTGAGTATCCAAAACATGCCAAGTACAAATTGGACATGGGAAAAAGTTGTATCCGTTTTAAACGAATGACCGATATTCCGTATGATTTAATCGCGCAGTTAGCGCAGAAAATGTCGCCACAAGATTGGATTGATTTGTATGAAGAAAATTTAGTCCGAAAGTAAAAAATTCTAATGTTCTGAAAATAAATTATTTATAAATCTAAGTTAGTAACAATTATTTCATAAGCATTTTTCTTACATATAGTGCAGTTTATCAGATATTTAAAACCTAATATCTGATAAAGTAATTCCCTAAGCTTTCAATTCTTTTTTTGGTGATTTTTTTTAGTTCTTGAAGAAAATTTTAAAACCGAAACCATGACAGATTTAAGTTTCAAGGATCGCATCATTACCTTTTGCATTCTTATTCCTTCCATCGCGGCTTCTATTGTATGCCTGATTTATACGATTTATTTGCTGATAAGTTTATAATAATTAGCAATATGTAACTGTGTTTGTAGTACTTCTTTACTTTGAATGCAGCTCGTGATAGCGTTGCAACACATCATCAATACTACGAATTGATTTCTTACACCAATCCATTCGTTTTTCCAGAATTTCTTCTTCAGTAAGTTTCCAAGTAATTTCAGAATTTCGCAATTGAGTCGTCGCATGCTGAATGGTAATCGCTGCAGATACAGAAATATTCAAGCTTTCGGTAAAACCAACCATAGGAATTTTTAAAAACTCATCCGCTTCTGAAAGTACTTCTTCACTCAATCCTTCGCGTTCTTTTCCAAAAAAGAAAGCCGCTTTTTGAGTAATATCAAATTCGTGTAAATACTGTGGATCTTTGTGTGGCGTCGTTGCTATAATTCGATATCCTTGCGCTCGCAGTGTTTCAATACAACTTTTTGTGGTACTATACCGATGAATATCTACCCATTTTTGTGCACCCATCGCTATTTCCCGATCCATCTTTTTTCCTAAACGTTCTTCTATCACATGGACATCTTGCAATCCAAAAACATCACAGCTTCGCAATACAGCGCTTGTATTATGCAGTTGGTACACATCTTCCACAGCTACTGTAAAATGACGCGTACGTTCGGCTAATACCTTGACAAACAATTCTTTTCTGCGTTCCGTGAGATATCCTTCTAAATGTGCTAATAACTGTTGATCGACCATCTTGCAAAACTATCATAAAAACCCAAGCATGCAAAATCGTTAGCTATTTCTAAAATGCAATAAAAATCAGGGATAAATTGATTATTTTAGTACAATCATAAAACATTTCGGATGAAATATACCTTCTCATGTCTCCTCTTTTTGTATAGCATGCTGTTGTTTTCACAAGAAGCAACCGAAGTGTATGCGAGAAATAATGATGAGAATGATGGAAAAGTTATTGCCTTTGGACAAAAATTAGCGGATTCTTTCTACGAAGAAGATTCCTCTTTTTTTCTGGACAATTTCAATGTAGAAGGTTTTGCAAATAAAGTGCTTGCGATCAATGAAGATTTAGCCGAAGAAGATGTTATGATAGAATTCAATCGCTTGTTTAGAGATGGAATCTTTTTTGATAAATTTCATCTATTCCCAAGAAACATTCTTGCCGCCATTGAAAATGGGACTTCCTACAGCATTGTAAATTATTATTATCATTTGGACGAACGAAAGTATCACTTGTTGTTTCGCATGTATTCTGAAAATAGTGGTTTAAACTATCACGATTATCAATTAAGCTACCAAGATGAAGAATTTCAATTACAAGATGTCTACATACATTCTACTGGAGAATATTTAAGTACAACTTATCAAGATTTATATCAACTGAGCATTCCTAGTGAAAGTGTAGAAGTGAACAAAGAGCGCTTAAAAAGTATGGTTTTTGTGGGGCGTTATAAGAATTTAGCGCTGCGAAAAAAGTATAAACAGGCTTTTGAATTGATTCGTAACCTTACGGGAGAATTTACTAAGACAAGAGCCTATTTTCTAACAAAAATCAAAATTGCTTCCCAACTGAATGAAGTGTTTCATCTAGAAGCGATTGACGAATACTTAAAGAATTATCCAAACGATCCTTCCACAAAATTAATGGCGATCGATTATTATATAATGCTAAAAGATTACAATGCGACCATGCAACTGTTAGACGATATACAAGCTACGACAGAAGATATTTTTGTGGAATATATTCGCGGAAATGCTGCTTGGCAATTTAAAGATTATGAAGTCGCTGAAAAATCCTTTGCAAATACGATTAGAGCCTATCCAGGTTTTGAAAATGCCAAACTCAACTTGATGTATTTGTATGATTTTTTAGAAAAGCATGAAGATAATATTGTCCTGCTGAATAGCATGATAGAAAATGACGAATACAACAAAAAAGACTTAATCGAATTTATAGACGATTCCTCAAACGAATTTATACATTTACCAAACGCACGCATTTACAATAGATGGAAAAAGAAAAAATAGTTGTACTCACGGGTGCCGGAATTAGTGCCGAAAGTGGCATCAAAACCTTCCGAGATGCAGATGGACTGTGGGAAGGTCATGATATTATGGAAGTGGCATCACCAACAGGTTTTGAAAAAAATCCTGCCTTAGTGCTCGATTTTTACAATCAGCGAAGACGACAATTACAAGAAGTTTCTCCAAACGAAGGACACAAAGCATTAGTCAAACTGGAAGAAAAGTACGATGTCACCATTGTCACCCAAAATGTAGACAATTTACACGAGCGTGCGGGCAGTTCAAAAATCATTCATCTACATGGCGAATTGTCTAAAATGCGAGGTGTCAACTATCCATACAAGATATACGATTGTCCAGGAGATATTGTAGTAGGCGATGTCTGCAAGCGCGGATCACAATTGCGTCCACATATTGTATGGTTTGGCGAAGATGTTCCTATGATAGAAACCGCAGTTGCCGAATGTGTAGAAGCTGATATCTTGTTGATTATTGGCACTTCTATGCAAGTATATCCGGCTGCGGGTCTCATCAATTATGTATCACAAAACACGCCGATTTACTTCATTGATCCGTATCCTGCAGTGAACCAAGGCGCGTATGGAAACCTAACCGTAATTGCTAAAAAAGCCTCTACAGGTGTTGTTAGTGTGGTGGAGCAGTTGATGTAGGTTGGAGTGTTGGTTGTTGGCTGCTAGTTGCTTGTTGTTAGTTGTTGATTTGTGGATTCGTTAATTTGTCTGTTTGTTAATTTGAAGTTTCTTAATAAATATCTCAATTCTCAATACTAATATCTAACTGCTAATTAAAAAACTACTTTTCATTTTACATTTAGTATTTTATATTTAAACTTTCTTGCTTCGTTTGTTGTCAGTTGGTCGCTGCGCTCCGTTATCGGTTGTTATGTGACTTTATTTTTTGTTTCGAAGTATAAACTTATAAACCTGTAAACTTTTAAACTTCTTAATTGGTTGTTGGTTGGCTTTCGGTTTTCAGTTGTGAGTTGTGAGTTATGAGTTTTGGGTTCTAAACTTAGTAAAAACTATTCTTTGAAACCTCTCAATACTCAATACTCAGTACTAATATATAAAAGCTACAAAAATACTTTTTCATTTTACATTTAGACTTTTTTGCTTCATTTGTTGTTAGAAAAAAACTAATCCCTAATGCCTAATCACTAATACCTAAAACCAAACACCCAAAACCCAAAACCCAACAACCTACTCCGGTTCCCGCATCATTTCCACAGCCAAAAATGCTCTTGCTTCTTTCACCCAAGCATCTACTTCTTTGATTTGTGCTTCGGATAATTTTGCATCGCTGTGTGTCCATAGATAAGATGGAATCGGCATATGCCCTTCCTCAATTTCTTTCATGATTTCTTCTAGCTTGTGATCTTTTCGTTTTGCAGAATACGAACTCCATTCAGAGAAGTTTAGTTCTTCTTTTCCGTGCTCAATATGTGCTGCCATCCAATACGAAATTGGCTCAATATTGCTATACCAAGGATACCGTGTATTGCTCGAATGGCAATCATAACAAGCTACTTTGAAAGTCGCTGCTACAGAACTTGGCAAATTGGTTTCTTCAATAAAGGGTTTTAAATCAGCAACATCACCTTCGTTTCGTTCAGGTCCAAAAAATTGTAAAATTATAAAGGCGATTACTGCTAAAACTGCTAGCTTTTTAAGTATTTTCACATTGTTTTTCTTATTTTGACCAAAATATAAAAAGTATGATATTCGAACAACTCTACAGCGAGCTAAATTATGTGAATCATTCGCGCGAAAAGCGAAATTACTATGCCAATATCGTATTGAACAATCCTGATTTGCTACCAACTTTACTGGAAGTGGTGTTTACGATTGATGATAAGATTTCCTCACGTGCTGCTTGGTTATTTGAATTTGTTGCTAGAGAAAATCTGGATGCTATTTTGCCTCATTTAGATATGTATATTGAAAGAATGCACACTGTATATTTAAATCCTGCCGTGCGTCCTATGGCAAAAGTTGCGGAGTATTTGATTGAAGCGTTTTATCACCGAAAGCCAAATCTCACCAAAGAGAAACTTACCCAAAAACATCGTGAAAAAATTACGGAAGTTTGTTTCGATTGGATGATCAGCGATCAAAAAGTGGCAGTAAAAGCTTATTCCATGCGCTCTTTGTATTTATTAGGACGCGAATTCGACTGGATTCATGAGGAATTGTATCTAATTTTAGAACGCGATTTTGCTTCGCAAAGTGCTGCATTTAAAGCCAGAGCTAGAGAACTCATGAAACGGTTGAGAAAAAGCAAAAAAAGCTAGAAACATTACCCCAATATCCTAAAATTAAGTGTCGCTAAAATTTTACTACATGCGTCGTAACAAGTATATTTGTGACCTTAAAACAACAACACAACAACAATGACGCTTACTCCGCTCAACGCCATTTCTCCAATCGATGGAAGATACCGTTCTAAAACTATTGCTCTAGCTAATTATTTTAGTGAAGAATCACTCATAAAATACCGTGTTTTAGTCGAAATCGAATACTTTATTGCTCTGTGTACTATTCCATTGCCACAGTTAGAAGATTTTGATGCTTCCTTGTTTGATGATTTGCGCGCGATTTACGAGAATTTTTCTGCAGAAGATGCACAAGCCATCAAAGAAATTGAAAAAGTGACAAATCACGATGTAAAAGCGGTTGAGTATTTTATAAAAGAGAAATTTGATCAGCTGAATATTTCAGCGTACAAAGAGTTTATCCACTTCGGATTGACTTCACAAGATATCAACAATACGGCAATTCCACTTTCTATCAAAGAAGCCATTCAGCAAGTATATCTTCCAGAATTGGTAAAAGTGTTAGAAAAGTTAAAGGAATTAGCCAACGAATGGGCAGAAGTGTCTATGCTAGCGCGAACGCACGGACAGCCAGCTTCTCCAACGCGTTTGGGAAAAGAAATTGAAGTATTTATTACACGTATTGAAGCACAAGTAGAAACCATGGCTGTGATTCCACATGCAGCAAAGTTTGGAGGTGCTACAGGAAATTTCAATGCGCACAAAGTGGCGTATCCAACAATCGATTGGAAAGCATTTGGAAATAATTTTGTAGAGCGCATCTTAGGGCTGCATCACTCCTTCCCTACGACACAAATTGAACACTACGATCATGTAGCAGGAATTTTTGACGGAATGAAGCGTATCAATACCATCATCATTGATTTGGATCGTGATTTTTGGACGTATATTTCCATGGATTACTTTAAACAGAAAATCAAAAAAGGTGAAGTAGGCTCTTCTGCGATGCCACACAAAGTAAATCCGATTGATTTTGAAAATAGTGAAGGAAACTTAGGAATTGCCAATGCTATTTTTGCACATTTGGCTGCCAAACTCCCAATTTCACGATTGCAACGCGATTTAACTGATTCTACAGTATTGAGAAATGTAGGAGTTCCATTTGGACATACATTGATTGGATTTCAATCTACTTTAAAAGGGTTGAACAAATTATTACTCAATCAAGCCAAGTTTGAAGAAGACTTAGAAAACAATTGGGCAGTAGTTGCGGAAGCCATTCAAACCATCCTGAGACGAGAAAATTACCCAGATCCTTACGAAACTTTAAAAGGTCTCACAAGAACTAACGAAAAGATAACAAAAGCGTTAATTGCCGATTTTATTGACACTTTAACGATTTCTGAGGCCATAAAAGAGGAATTAAAGCAAATAAATCCCATGAATTACACGGGAATTTAGTATTTTATAGTCGTTGGCAACGTTTTTTTTTTAATTTTGCATCGCCAAGAACTAACAAAAATATACACTTTGAATAATATCAAACTCACACACTCAAAAGGCGATAAAAGTTTGAATACAGATCAGAAAAAGGGAAGACTTCAAATTAAGAAAAAAGTCTATAACAAGACCTTTGAAACTTTTATTGAAGATAAATATGGTGAAGGAGTTCATTTTGGAAGCATGAATAGCAACCTAGAAGAAATCATCAAATATTTATCTTTGGATGATCTTATGGAAGGAGTTGTAAAACTACCAAGGATAGATGTGAATACTTTGTCGGTAGTGAATGATGGAGTAAACGAATTTTCTGATTTTAATGCATACGACAACTTTGAATGTACTTTTTTAGCAAAAGATGGTGTTGGGTCAGATGATTTCATGAAAGGAATTGAAAAATTACAAAGTGATCTTTTAGACACATATAATAAAAAAATTCACAAAGAAATTTTAGAGCGTGATCAAGAAAACCGTCAGCAAATCAAAAAAAGAGAAATTAGAGAAATTGTCTTTTTTACTGTACTAGCTATTATAACAATGATTATAATTTATTTTTTCTTTAACAAGTAATTCAGCTTTACAAAAAATAAGAAATAAGGCTGTCTAAAAAGTCTTTGCAAGCGTCATTCTGAGCTTGATACTGAATCAAGTTCGGTTTGACTAAATCTGTACTTTTTAGACAGCCTCATTTTTTTTATTTTGTTGTCATAAAACCACTAAGATTGCCTAGGCTTAGCGGCATATTTCCTTGTTCTGTCAATTTATAGAGTTCCATAAATTTTTCAAAGGTCATATTGTCGCCAATAATACGAGTCACTGCAAAGCCACCCATCTGTTTGTCAGAAAGGAAAATAACAATTTCATCCATAGCATCGTCGGTACCAATGTATTTGATAGCTCCGTTTCTGCCCAAATTCATTAAGTCTTCGTATTTCTCATTTTTTAAAATACCCTTAATGTTATTGCGTTCGGTAGCAAATTCTTCTTTCTTATTGGCATCCGCTCTGTAAAGTAATACGTTGACGCGATCAATAGCATCAAGCGCTTCCTCTTGTTTTTGTGTCAATTGGAAACCTTCTTGTTTTAAAATACTAATAGGAATGGTACTTGACGAAAAGCCAACTTGCTCAGCATGATCTATAAAATAGTTTTGAAGACTATTTTTATCGGAACAGCTCGCCATCATCATGACGACGAGTAACAGCAGTAAAAATGATGAAGTTTTTTTCATAATTGTTGTTTTTGATTGTTTTTTGATGTGATGATAAATATAAATAAAATATATACATAAATGCGCCAACAAACAATACGTGTTCATTGGCGCATAATAAAAGAGATATGTGTACTAGTTTTTCTTAACGTTTTTTAAGTGTTCTCCGCCTGGAATATCCATTTGACTCGTAAGTTTGGAAACTTGTGTCAAATCAATATCGCCTAGTAAAGATACCACAACCGTGTTGATTTTTCTGTCTTTCATTTGGATCTTATCTTCCAATCCTGTGATATACATTAAAAGTTCTTTTACATGCGTTGGACTTTTTCCTTCTTTCACATAAAACTTCACACGTGTGTCGCCGTCTCTTACTTGCATCAATTCTTCCAAATTAGAAGAACGCTTTCCTACCCATGATTTTAAATCTGCTGAAATAGTAGCATTTTCGGTAGCTAACACTTGCAAGCTTTCCATGCTATTGACCATTTCCAAAAACTCTTTTGCTTCCGGATCATCAGCTTCTACACCGATAGTTGCTAGCATTTTAAACATTTTTGGGCTGATAGATACGTATGTTACTTGCTCGTTATCAGCGTATTTCTTAAAAATATTTTGTCCAAATGTAAGTACTGGCACTGCCAATAACATTACGAATATTACAATCTTTTTCATCTTAAATTAATTATTTCCTGTTCTAAAAATTTTGTTCGTTGTTTCTTCAAATTGTGTTAAATAGTTTATATGACTCGCTCCTGTATTGAGATTCTCAGATACGAGAGACATTGCCATTTTAAAATCCTTAAAAGCTTTTTCAGCTTCCTCAGCTTCTTGTTGTTTGTCCCATTCATTTACGAATAGTCCGATGGTGAGAACAAATACGGCGGCAACAGAAATCCATTTTAAATAATTTTTTCTTCTAGGTTGTAATGGAACGTTGCGAGTAGACTTCTCGGCTTTTAGATTGGTAAAATATTGAAACATTGGCTGGTATTCTTGCAAGTGAGGCGCCACTTGTTCTTGCGAAAAATACGTTTGCAATTGTTGCTCTTCTTGCACTGTTGCCGTTGCTTCAAAATACTTCTCTATTAATTTTTCTATGTTAGCTAACTCCATAGTTATGTTTTTTTGTAAGTTCTTGTCTTATATACTTTCTTGCTCTTGATAATGCCACGCGAATGGCCGTTGGGTTCATGTTGACAACTTTGGCAATTTCATCGAAATCATACTGTTCTACATCGCGTAATTGTATGATGATTTTTTGTTGCTCTGGCAGTTGCTCCATAATTTCGTGTACAAAACTGACACTGTCTTTTAATTCTACTTCTCGTTGTAATGAGGTGTTTTCGTCTTTGTAATTGCTGTGAACTAATTTTAAATTGCCTGCTTGTTTCGATTTTAATTTGTCTAAGCAATAATTTTTAGTCATTGTCATTGCAAAAGCTTCCACATTATTATACGCTTCTATTTTCGACTTTTTCGACCACAATTTCATCAATACTTCTTGTGTAGCGTCTTCTGCTTCCTCGTTGGAAACTAGCAAACGCTTTGCCAATCGGTATAATTTGTCTTTAAAAGGCAATACAGTACGTAAAAATTCTGCCTGTTTCATTTTTATGATCTATTGATTTCGGTTAGTTACAAGGAAGACGAACGAGTTACGAATTTGTTACAAATAATTTTTATTTTACAATAATGTCGCTATTTTTAATGTTTATAAAAGTAAACACAAACTATGACAAAGAAAATTATGACTATAAAAAAATTGTTATTCCTATTTGTTGCAACTACTATTATAACTTCCTCTACCACTAGCTGTAATGATCAAGATGATAATCTGTTTAGCGTCCCTGCTAATATTGAAATTCAAGATTTTGTATGGAAAGGATTAAATGTCTGGTATTTTTGGCAAGGAGAAGTAGCTGATTTAGCCGATACAAAAGTAGATGATCCGGAAGCGTATATTTCATTTTTACAAGGTTTTGGAAATCCTGCAGATTTATTTAACCATTTATTGGACCCAGAAGATCGCTTTAGTGTGATTGTAAATGATTATGATATTTTACAAAATTCACAGCAAGGAACATCTGCCACAGACGGAGCTGATATCCGCTATATCTTTTTAAACGAAGGAAGTAACGAAGTTATTGGATATGTACGTTACATCATCCCAGGATCTGACGCAGATGGAAAAGATATTCGTCGTGGAGATATCGTATATGCGGTAAATGGACAAAGCTTATTCTTTAATTCTGATACGGATAATAATTTAGGATTGCTTAATGCAAGTTCGTACACATACAACTTGGCTGATTTAACAATAACAGGCGGTGTGCGTTCCATCACTCCAAATGGTAGAGATGTTTCTGTAAACACAAGCAGCATTACAGAAAATCCTATTTTAATCAATAATGTGTATGATGTCGGAGCTAAAAAAGTTGGATATATCATGTACAATCAATTTATCTCTAATTTTGATACACAATTAAATGGCGTGTTTGCTAATTTTGAAGGACAAGGTGTTACCGATTTAATTTTAGATTTTCGTTACAATCCTGGTGGATTCGTAAGTACTGCCATCAATCTTGGAAGTATGGTGACAGGACAATTTCCAGGACAATTGTTCACTCGATTTAGATACAACGATAAAATTCAACCAATATTAACTGACGCACAAGAAAATCGTTATTTCCAAACGACTTTGAGCAGTGGAGCGGCGATTAATAGTTTAGGATTGTCTAAAGTATATGTGATTACTACAGGAAGTACTGCTTCTGCAAGTGAATTAGTAATCAATTCGTTAGATCCTTATATTACGGTGGTTCAGGTGGGAACAACCACAACTGGGAAAAATGAGGCTTCATTTACGTTGTATGATTCGCCTTCTTGGACATTTGGTGATGAGCAATTGAATCCAAACCACAAATGGGCAATGCAACCGTTGGTGTCGCGTTTGGAAAACAGTGCTGGCTTTTCAGATTATACAAGCGGATTAGCGCCTGATATTGAAATTTCAGAAGATTTGACAAATCTTGGTATACTCGGAGATGAGACAGAGCCACTATTAGCTGCTGCTTTGGCAGATATCGCAGCTGCTGGAAGACCGTTAAATTTCAACACAAATAAGATAGTTCCGATTAAAGGAATTACCGATACAAAATCGCGTAGAATTACAGGGAATCGCATGTATATTGATGTGGAAATTAATGATAGTGATGATGGACTTCAAAATCATAAATTGATCATCAATGAGTAAAATATTGTAATCGTTTTCATTGTCTAGAAACGATACACACTCGTAAAACTAATTCCAAAAGTCACTCGTTTTGAGTGACTTTTTCTTTAAAATCACATAAATAGGTGACCCAAAATACCGTGTTTATGTGTTTTCTTGCCCATGGTTGACAGCTAATTTTGGAGTATCAAATTATTCTAACATTAAAAAATTACAATCATGGAACTCAACAAAGATTTAATCATCGTCCACTTTCAAGAAGGCTTTTTTGACAAAAGCAATCAACAGCTCAAAAATACTGTAAAAAACAATCTGCAACCTTTAGTAGATGCTGCACTAAAAACAGACATTCACCTAAGTTTCTGGGAAGATTCTACTGTGAATGGCAGTGTAAAATCGGTTATTGAAATTCCTCAATTGGGTAGTGATAAAGTAAGCCGTATAGAAGCGCCTGGAGGTTTGAATTTATTCTATAAACTTCACGGTCCCGAAGTCATTTTATCTGGCGGATGGTTTGGTGCGTGTATCAATGGTGCAATTGAAAGCATTATGACCGCATTTTTTAATACAACAGTATTATTAGCCACAGGTAGACTTACCATTAGAATGCAACAAAATGCTGTATACAAATTCTCAGAATTGTTAGCGGATATGTCAAATAAGAATATAAAAAACACCATAAAAAGTGCATTTGATAATTCTACCGTACCTAGTAAGCCTGAAGTACAACAACGAGGATTACGCTACAGCATTATACGCTCAAAGACACAAGAAACCATTGAAGAACGCGTGGTGGTTCCTGCACCCAATCAACCATCTGATATGTTTGATATTGTGTTTTTACTCGACTAAGGCCAACAAAAAAGCCATTGGAAATCCAATGGCTTCTAACGTATAGTTATGGTATTAAATAAACGTTACAGGTTCAAAGAGAATCCAACACGTACATTGGTTCCTCTGGTTGTAAATCCTATAATTTCGGTATAATCTTCATTCAAAATGTTATCTACAGTGATAAATCCTGTCCAACGCTCATTAAACTTATGGTTTACATTGGCTCCAAAAAGACTGAAAGCGTCCAATGTTAAGCGATTGGCTGGGAATGTTGAAAAATCGTTATCAAAACGATCAGAAGCATACTGATAACTTACGCCTGCGTTGGTTTTCTCTGAAAATGCATAAGCTACATTCAGGTTTGCTTTGTGTTTTGGAATACGCAGTGCATCTGCATCTTTATTCTCTGTAAATGTGTAGTTTGCATCAACCGTTAAGTTTTCAATTGGAGTAGCAGATACTTCTACTTCCACACCATTTATTGTAAAATCAGTTTGTGCATTTTCATATTGACTTAAAAAGACAATGAAGTTTTCTTCGTTTCTATTAAAATAAACGGTGCTAACACGTAACTTTTTAGACAACTGTACTTCCAATCCACCTTCAATAGTCGTGTTTTCTTCTGGTTCTAAATCTGGATTTGGCCCAAAGTTTCCAAATAACTGCGTTAGATTTGGTGCAATAAACGAGGTACTATACGAACCAAATACTTTGGCATACCCATCTTCTCCTAGTGCTCTACGGTACGATGGATTCAGGTTGTATGTGAAGTTTGTGCCATATTCGCTGTGGTTGTTCAAACGTCCACCTATATTTAAGTTGAATCCGAAATCAGAAACATATACTACATTTACATATGGATCTACAATTGAGGAAGATTCTTCACTGGCAAAAGTAGCCTGACTATCTATATAATTTAAACCAACAACTGTATAAAATTGATTGCTAAAATTGTATTTATTAAAAATATCAATAGCAATGGTTTCACCTTCTATAGTTGATGGGAAGTTTGACTGAAACTCACGATCAATCGTAGTGTACGCCGCATTTAAAGTTACACTACCATTTTTGTAGGTGTATTTTGGTGCAATTCCAAAACGATATTGATCTGACTCTCCAACAAAATTAGCATCTCCTAATGGGAAAGAACTGTCAAAATCATTCTTAAACTTATCTTGCGAACCAAAAATGCTTACATCAAACGCCTCAGAAAATTTATATCCAACACGAACATTGGCATTGATACGCGAAAAACGATCACTTTCCTCTCCTATGATAGCAGACAAACCGTCTGTATTTTGGTGACCAAAACTTACGGCATATGTTAAATCGTCAACGGTTCCGTCAATACGGGCACTGTTTGAAAAGTCTGTTAACTCATAGTCCTGATTATCCTGTGATTGATTCGTTCCAAAAGAGCTATTAATACTTAAGGAAATTTCGTCTTTTGAAGCTTTTTTCGTGGTAATACTAATCACGGCCGTCGCTGCACCACTTCCGTAGAGTGTACTCGAAGCTCCTTTTACAATTTCAATAGATTCAATTTGATCTAACGCAATCAAACGCAAGTCAAAGTCATTTGCAATAGCAGATGGATCATTTACCTGAATTCCATCAATCATAACTAATACCTGACGGTTGTTACCACCACGCACAAAATAACCTAAATTTTGTCCTGCGTTACTTCTACTTCCTACGATCTCAATACCACTTTTTGTATTGATCAATTCCGCAACGGTTCTTCCTTGATTTCTTTTAATTTCTTCACTAGAAATAGTGATGACTGTTTTTCCTGAATTTTCACGTTTCAATGCGTGACGTGAATCAGAGATCACAACTTCGTCTAGTTGTTCAGTGTCGTCTTGTTGTTGTGCATATACAGCAGTACATGCGAAAAACAAAGCACTAACAGATAGTACTGTTTTTTTCATTTAGTTTTCGTTTTATGGGAATAAAGCATGGGTTTTCCATACGCAAACTTTTATCCCGAAAGTTTGACATTTACTATGAAAATTGGCAGGTCTCCTGACTTACAATTTGCTATATACCTTCCCGAAAATCCGAAAATTCAGTGGTCATGTAGTTATAGCAATTCATTCTTACAATGAAGTACTGATCAAAACTCAGCACATGCTTACAGTTGCGGGAACAGCTCAAGACTGAAGGTTAACTTACCTTTTCACTTGATTCCCTTTTAATCCGAGGATACCAATGTATGCTCGAAACCAAAATTCGCTGCAAAAGTAAACATTCTTTAGCATCTTTCTACATAAAAGATGAAATAATAGTACTTTTGAAAAAATTAGGAACTACATTCATGCGATCATTCAATATTATTTTTTGTGGAGTTTTGACCTTCTGTTTGCTGTGTTTTTCATGTAAAACGGAACAGAAAGAATCGAAAAAAACAATGCTACCAACAACTCAAAAAACAGCAACTACTACTGATAATTTACGCTACGCGAAAAAGTTTGCTATTGAAAAAAAGGGCGATATTACGATCGTTCGCGTATTTTCTCCATGGCCAAATGCTGAGAATGATTTTACATATGCGCTCATTCCTAGAGAAAAAGCGGCTACAATTACTTTAGAAAAGGATGTGTATGACGCTGTCGTTTTAACGCCGATTGAACGTGTAGTTGTCACCTCGACCACGCACATTCCAACACTAGAAATGTTAGGTGTAGAGCACAAACTCGTTGGATTTCCACAAACCAATTATATTTCTTCTGAAAAAACACGTGCGCTGATCGATAGTGGAAAAGTGAAAGATGTCGGACAAAACGAACAGATCAATATTGAATTGCTCATCGATTTGGAACCAGAACTTGTCATTGGATTTTCGATCAACAATTCAAATCCAACCTATAAAACCATTCAAAAAGCAAATATTCCTGTTGTTTACAATGGCGATTGGACCGAAGAAACACCTTTAGGAAGAGCCGAGTGGATTCACTTTTTTGCACCATTTTTTAATAAAGAAGCAAAAGCGACAGAAGTTTTTCAGGAAATTGAAAAAAATTATTTGAATGCAAAAAAACTAGCGCAAAACGCAACTTCACAACCTACGATTTTGGCAGGTTCCATGTATAAAGATATTTGGTATTTGCCTGCGGGTGAAAGTTTTCAAGCACAGTATTTAAAAGATGCGAATGCCAATTATCTTTGGGCAGATTCGGAAGGCACAGGAAGTTTGTCGTTAAGCATAGAAAGTGTATTGGATAAAGCGGCAGATGCTGATATTTGGATTGGTCCAGGAAGTTTTAAAACCTATGAAGCGATGAAAGAAAGCAGCCGATTTTACGCTGAATTTGCGCCTTTTAAGAACAAAAAAATCTTTAGTACGGCAAATACTGTAGGTAAAACAGGCGGCACCATGTATTACGAATTGGCGCCAACACGACCAGATATTGTATTGAAAGATATCATCAAAGCGATTCATCCAGAAATTCTGCCAGACTATCAGCCATTCTTTTTTAAACCTTTACTGTAATTGCCAGAACAAAAAACATATAAAGTTACCTTTACGATCTTGATTTTTGTCTTGATTGGATGTTTTCTGATGAATATAAGTCTCGGTTCGGTAGCGATTTCGTTAGAAGGCATTTTTGCTGCTTTTACAGGCGGTGAAATTGAAAAAGAAACTTGGCGAACAACTATTTTAACCATTCGTTTGCCCAAAGCCATTGCTGCGATTTTAGTTGGTTTTGGTTTGTCGCTCAGCGGTTTGTTGATGCAAACGCTCTTTCGGAATCCACTTTCAGGACCTTTTGTGTTGGGATTGAGTTCTGGTGCAAGTTTAGGTGTCGCATTACTCATTATGGGCGCTTCTGCTTTTGGTGGCTTTTTTGGTACCTTACTTTTATCAAGTTACAGTATTGTGATTGCAGCAAGTTTGGGAAGTTTTCTGGTATTATTGACTGTCATGGTGGTTTCTACTCGAGTAAAAGATACGATGTCCATCCTCATCATCGGGTTGATGTTTGGAAGCATTACCGCAGCAATTGTAAGTGTGTTGACCTATTTTAGTGATGCAGAAGAGTTGAAACAATTCATGATGTGGACACTCGGTTCGTTAGGGAATTTGACATGGCAAGAATTGAGCATTTTAGCCAGTCTGGTTGTCGGAGGAATTGTATTGAGTATCGTTTGTATAAAACCATTGAACGCTTTCTTGCTAGGTGAAAATTATGCGCGAAGTCTAGGAATCGATATCAAGAAAGCACGTTATACGATTATCATTGCCACAAGTTTGATGGCAGGAAGTTGTACCGCTTTTGTGGGACCAATCGCGTTTATCGGCTTGGCAATTCCGCATATTACACGTTTGTTTTTTAATACGACCAATCATAAAATTTTAGTGCCAAGTGTCTGCTTAATTGGTGGAATTTTGATGTTGGTTTGCGATAGCATTGCACAAGTGCCGTTCTATGAACTTACGCTTCCTATCAATGCCATTACGTCTATGATTGGAGCTCCTGTGGTGATTTGGTTGTTGGTTCGTAAACGGACGATGATTTTTTAAGACTCGCTTTGCTCCTTGATTTTTAGACCGCTTTGCTGTTAGAGTCTAGATGTCTTTGATACGTCTTTGCGAGAATTTCATAGAAATTCGTGGCAATCTGTTTCTTTAGTTATAGCATTTCTTTATTTTGGGTTTCGCTTCGTTATATTTAATCATTCAAGTTTTTTTCATTTTTATATAACTCAAAAAAGTAGATTCTTGCCGTTGGAGGAATGACAAACTGATAGAGAGAACTAAAAATTCCCTATTTTTATCATCTCAAAAAAATGCTAATTTCAACAACAGCTACATATCCAGTTTTAGAAGTTGCCTCACTGAGCATTGGTTATCAAGAGAAAGCCAATAGAAAAGTGATTGCAGAAACGATTGATTTTAAGATTTCGAAAGGAAAACTAGTCGCGTTGGTTGGTGCGAATGGCATTGGGAAATCTACTTTGTTGCGTACGTTGGCGAAGATTCAACAACCACTTTCAGGAGATATTTTATTGCAAAATAAGTCACTTCACTCCTATTCGAATCCGGAATTGGCCAAAGAGATTAGTCTCGTGTTGACGGAACAGATTCCTTCTAAAAATTTAACCGTAGTCGAATTGATCGCACTTGGTCGTCAACCATATACCAATTGGATTGGAAATCTTTCCAAGAACGATCACGCGATTGTGGAAAGTGCGTTGGAGAAAACCAATCTGCTCGAATTGAAACATCGCAAATGCTATACCTTGAGCGATGGACAGTTACAAAAAGTGATGATTGCACGTGCATTGGCGCAAGATACTTCTATGATTATCCTCGACGAGCCTACGACACATTTAGACATGTATCACAAAGCCTACGTGTTGAATCTGCTTAAAAAATTAGCACATGATACCCAGAAAACCATGTTATTTTCTACCCATGAAATAGATTTGGCGATTCAGTTATGTGATGAGATGATTGTAATGAACAATGGTAAAGTATTTTCAGGAACACCTTGCGAACTCATAGAACAAGGCATTTTTGAACAATTATTTCCCAACGATCTGATTGTCTTTGATGCGAGTTCAGGAAGTTTTAAAGTTAAAAAACGCCTTATCTGAAAGATAAGACGTTTCTATAAAAACTAACCAACCAAAAAAAGTAATACGACTCTCTTTACGCAAGTAACCAACTCTTTGTACTGTCATCATCGTAATACACAAAATATAAGTCAATATCTGTGCCAAAACGTTACAGATTCTCTTAAAAAGAATATTGTGTTTGTTAAAGAGGTAGAAAGTTTTGTTAAGGTTTTTTTGTGGATTTGTGGATTTGTGAATTTGTTTTTTGTTTATTTGGGGATTTGTGGATTTGTTTTTTGTGTATGTGGTGAAATTTGCGAAATTTTGTGCGCTTTGGGTACTGAATCAAGTTCAGCACAAGGCTTTTTTAAATCACTAAATTTGATTTTGCATTTTAACTGAAGTTTTCTATTCGTGAGATTCCGCTCTTCAGCGGAATTAGTTCAACTTACAAATTTGTGTGCGCCTTTCAGGCTTCACAAATTTGAGTTTCACTAAGAAAAAAACACCTCACAAGCGTGAAGTGTTTTTTTAACTAAACTAACCAACCAAAAATGTACTATGACTCGCTGTACGCAAGTAACCAGCTCTTTGTACCGTCAGCATCAAAGTACATATTGTATAAACCAACTTCCGTGCCAAATATTGTACGAAGAGGTAAATTCTAACTAAATTTTAAGAAATATTTTATTTTGATTGGTGTGTGCTGATATGTTAACTTGGGGCTGAACATTGATAGCTATTGCAATTGTCCCCTGCGCAAGTTACATTATTACTACAAACTTGATTTTTGGTTTTTACAACAGTAGTCGTAGGACAATAAATGACACAGGATAAAAGAGAGTTGGCTTTCTCTACGCCGCCGCGTATATTGGAGATTACCTTTTTATTTAGTTTTAATGTGGTAAGATGTTGTTTTTTCATGATCATTCATTTTTAGTTAATTACAATTAAAAAAACACTTCATCAAAAACATAAATACAATTTATAGTGTTCTAACGAAGTGTTTCTGTCTCTTAAAAATTATGAAGTGCAATAAATATAAGAAAGCGTACAAGTTCTCTGATCAGAGTACTGACACGTATGCACTACAGTTGGTGGACAATTGTGGGAAATTGGACATCTATTCGATTTTACACAGGCACCGCCAGAGATTCCTCCATTGATTTCGTTTCCATCAAAATTGGCAACTACATTTTTTTTAAGTGATAATGATTTGAATTTTTGCTTTTTCATAACGTGAATTTTAGTTAATTAAATATTTATAAACATCAAGAATTGTCTTGATATGTCGTTGATTGTATGTTAAGAATCACACACTACACATGAGTAATAAACGCATGTTTCATCATGTCGAGTTTTCACAGGATCAGTTCTTTTGGTGTCCGTTCTGCACTCTGCATTTTCCCAAGTAATTCGTCCGCCTGTTACTATGCTTATATTGAAATTAGAGATCGATTTTTTGTTCAGTTTTAAAGCTGTAAGGTGTTGTTTTTTCATGTTATAAATGTTTTGATTAGGAAGTGATTTAAACTTTCTCTTCTATAGCGTAAATCACTTTAATGCTTCAAATGTATACACATGAAAAAATTAAACATCTAATTTTAAACGCTTTGTGATCAATTCCCCCTAAAATAGTGATCAGTAAAAATGTGATGTGATGAAATGGATTGATTTTGGGACGAATTTTTCTCCCTAAAAAATCAAGTTTTCTAATGCTGCTACGTACGAATTACTCACAGGAATTTTTTGCTTGTTGACCGTAACTTCTTTGCTGTTTTTTTCGGCTACTTTGTCTATTCGGATGATATATGAACGGTGAATTCGCAAGTATTCAAGTGGATCTGGCATGAGATTGATAAATTCTCCTATTTTGGTACGAATGGTATAATTTTTTTGTTCTGTAACGACTTCTACATAATTTCCAGCAGATTTTATATATAGAATAGTATCAGTTTTGATTCGAATTTCTTTCCCTGCTTCTTTGAATGAAAAGTACAATTCTTTTCGCTTTATTTTTTTGATTAAGAGTCGTAATAACTCACGAATAATATGTCGGTTGTACGATAAAATTCGATACCTAAAGAATAAATAAATGAGTGTAACAATTCCTAAAATTACAGCTATTATAAACCAAGGTCTTTTCCAAAAAGGAGCTTGAATTTGAATGGGAATTTCAACACATATACGTCGTTCTTCATTTTCAAAAGTGGTGGCAGCGACTTTAAAAGTATAGTTCCCATAAGGTAAGGCAGAATAAGAGATTCTTCTATTTTTGGTATCATACCATTTGGTATCCAACCCTTCCAAGATGTACGTATATTGCAACTCATTTGGCGCTTTGAAATAAATGCCTTGTACAAAAAAATCGATTCTATTTTCTGTATGTGAAAGGTATTGTAATGCTTTTTGTGAAACCAGCGAATCATTCACCAATACCGATTGTACTTTTAAGTGATAGTTATTGGAAGTTATGTTCGTATCAAATAAGTGTTTCGGCGCATACATCAAATCTTTTTTAGAAGCAATCCACACCGTATCATTGATGATTTCTATGTCGTTTATGCCATCATTTAATAAACCATTCGAACTTTCAAGTCCCGAAATATGGTATGTATTTTTAGGTGCAAAGCGAATTTTGTTAAGTCCAGCACTAGTGCAAGCCCAGATTTCATCTTTATTTTCTACATATATTTCATTCACATTATCTGACGATAATCCTTCAGCAGCTTTGATAACTTGGACTTCTTTTGTTTTTATATTGTAGATAATAATTCCGCTTCCTAGCGTCGCAAAATATATTTCATTTCTGGCTGCATTCACATCAACGTCATCCACTCTATGTTTAAAAATTGGATCGATTTCTGTCAAAGCTGTTTTTTGTCCATTCTTCACAGCAAACGCTCCTAACGGTGTTCCAACGTAATATGTATCTTTCAAAAAAACCGCATCGTTGACTCTCATGGAAATATTAAAATACGTAGGTTTTTTATTTTCAAGAACTCTAAAGCCATTCTGACAGGAAACAATAATCTTATTATCTACTGGTTCTGAAATTTTTGTGTAGTAGGAGAATGCTATAGAATCATTAAAAAACGAACGCTTTCCCTTGCTGTTTTTGGTGTAGAAATAGTTCCCAGATTTTACATACAACAACGCTTCTTGAGGATTGTATTCAACAATCCCAAATGAATGTGTCGGCTCTATTTCTGATGCTAGATTTTTATCAGCGTCTAATTTGAGCACTTCTCCCGATTGATAGCCAATATATAAATCGTTCGTTTTGGTTTTGGTAAGTGTTCTGACTGGACTATTTATACTTGTTTCAAAGGCTTTTATGTAGGGTTCTTTTATGTAAAAAACACCTGAATGCAGCGTGGAAAACCAGTAACCGCCTTCATGATCAATTATAAAATCTGAGACAGATTCGTTTGGTAAAAAACGTTTTTGAACATTTCCCTCAACATCCATAAATACGCCGCCACCAAAATAGTATCCCACAAAAAACGTCGTACTATTTAGTGCCTTCAATCCTATTGGAGATTTGCCATTTTTTATCGTTTTAATCAGGACGCCTTTATCATTGAGAATGTTTATTTCTTCTCCATTAGAATATACGACATAACCGCTTTCTTTTAAGAGGATAGCTTCGTTTTGAGAAGTCACTTTTACGTTAACTTTTCTAACATTTTTTTCTTTTACAATACTATCGGCGGTATAATAAAATAGTACTGTAGCATCGTTTTTCTTGTCTAATTTCATCCAGAAATTAGTTCTTGCTTTGGGCCATTTTTGCTTAGATTCTTGTACAATCCTTCCTTGTTTGGAGATAATGAGCGGTTCAAATAAATACTCACAGGAAATATGTAGATTTTGCTTAGCATCTTCAAAAACATCAATGATGTGATTTTTAAACGCTAGTTTTTCTTTGAGAATGTGATTGTATTCATACGGTTGAAATCTGTTTAAAGTTTCATTTAAGTAATATAATTGATTGGTATACGTAGCGGCATATATTTTACCTTCAGACGCTGAAAATACATCTAAAACTACTGCATTTGCTAGTTCATTTTCTGAATTTCCTTTTGTGATTTCGTAACCGTTGTAGTTTGCCATGCCTCTGTCCGTAGCAAACCAAATCAATCCGTTTTTATCTTGAAATAGTGCATGTACTTCTAAACTTGGCAGTCCATCATTAATGCCAAATTCCTGATAAATATGGTGTTGAGCTAGTGAAAATGTACTAAAAAGTAACAGGAAGAGTGCACTACATTTGGACTTCATAGAATTGGTAATTTTTGTAAAAAATACCACTTTTGACATCGGGAACAAAGTTTAAAGCTAACGAATCTATTTTTATCTTTTGGAAGTGTTTGAACGGTCTCTTTCCATGAATGAGCGCGCAAAAAATTATTTTACAACTAAAAATTCATTCAAAATATATCAAAATGACATGTAAAAATATGTAGTGTAACAAGAATACAAGTTAGTTTTTTATATTTTTAAGCTTTAGAGAATTCCCTTAATAATTGATCTTAATGACTTTTTTGTCTTCCAAATACTTCTTTCTAAGTTGTATCTATTTTGTTTTTACTTCTTTGTTGTTGGGACAAGATATGGCTCAATTTTCAAAAAAAGAGTTAGCAGCACAAGCTGACTTTATTGAAGAAAATCAATATGCAGTTGATGATATTACTATGTATACAACGCTTTATCTACAAAAAGCAATACAGGAAGAAAATCTATATCACGAAGCCTTAGCGTGTTATTATACTAGTTTATTTTACCGAAATGAAAACAATATTGAGCGTGCACAGTATTTTATTGATCGAGGAATTGCGTTGGCGAAAAAACAACCTAATAATTATCAATTAGGATTGTTTCTACACCGAAAAGGAACGATTTTTTATGTACAGGGCCATAATACCAATGCGTTGGAATATTATATACAAGCATATGACATTTTAAAGAATGAAAATACCGCATTGCAAAAGTTGCTCAACTTACAGTATGATATTGCGACGATCAAACTAAAAGCCAAACATTATAGGGAAGCTGCGACACGATTTGAAACACTTGCCCACACATACGATTCTTTAGTCGCAAAACAACCGAAAAAATCATATTATACTTCCTATATACATGTTCTTGCGGGATTGGCTGAAGCTTATACTGAAAATGAAGATTTAGATGATGCCATGGAAATGTATAATAAAGCACTACATCTCAGCATACGTTATGATTACACCTTTGGTTCGTATGTAACTTTAGGTGGAAAAGGAAAGGTGTTGAATCGGCAAAAAGAATATCAAAAAGCATTGCTTTCCATCGATCAAGCATTGCAATTAGCGATTTCGGATAGTATTTCTAAAGCAGTATTGCCTTTTTTATATGCGCATAAAGGTGAGAGTTTTTATGGCTTGGAAAAGTATGAAGAAGCCATCTATAATTTTTCTAAAGCAGATTCAATCATTACCGCAGATGCATTGGATTTTATAGAATTGGAGTATGTATCAAAATTTTTAGCGCAGAGCTATTCCAAACTTAAAAACTATGAAAAGGCAAGTCAATACTTTAATGAATATGCCAAAAAAAATAATTTGAATACCAAAGAACGTATTCAATTACGAAGAACACTATTCAACGATTTTGAATTACAAGAACTCACAGATAAACTGGCGATTGAGCAGGAAGAAAAAGGAATTTTTAAGAACAGTTTTTACATCAGTATTTTGATTATTTTTTGCTTATTAGGTGTTGTATTAACCTTGATCATGCGTCACAGATACAAACAGAAAAAAAGTAAAAAGAAATTTGAAATTTTGATGGAAGAACTTTCTGTGAGAGAACAAGAGCAGAAAAAAATAAAAACCCGACCAGATTTATCAGATGATACTTCCAAAGGAATTTTACAACAATTGGAACAGTTTGAAACCAAACAGCTATTCTTGAATAAGCGTTACAATCTGTCAAATTTGGCAAAAGAGTTTCAAACAAATCCTAACTATCTATCGAAAGTCATTAATACCTACAAAGAGAAATCATTCTCTCAGTATATTATTGATTTACGAATTAATTTCATCCTAATCGAATTAAAAAACAACAAAAAACTACATTCCTACACCATTCAGGCAGTCGCAGAAGAAGCCGGATTTAACAAAGCGGAATCTTTCGCAAGAGCTTTTAAAAAGAAAACAGGTTTTAATCCTTCGTATTACATCAAAACACTCAAACAAAAGACTAATCTTTAGATAAGTTCTCGTTTTTCATGAATTACGTGTGACTCTTTTTTGAACGATTGTAAAAATAAAATACTTTCAAGCGAGTATTAACATTCTAAAAATTCACACTTATGAAGAAACACAAAAAACCCCTATTCTCATTAAACAAAACCAAAGTTTCTAACCTAAATTATCTCTCCACTATCACTGGTGGTGGAGATACTACCAATACTACAGAATGCGAAACTTATCAAGGAGAAGATTGTGTATGCGGAGATACTGCCAGTTGTAAGAGTAGCGCATTTGTGCCGCCTACTGGTGAAGAAACTGTTTTTTCAGTTCCAATAACACAAACCAACGGACTTCCTGGAAATACTTGTTGTTAAAAAAACAGTATTACAAAAGGCGCCAAAAGAGCGCCTTTCTAGATTTATCGCGCACAAAAAGGCACTTGCTGACCGTTATTTGGATCAATCGACGGGCAACCGCCACCTTTGGAAATAAAGTGATCATCTCCTGGATCGCCAGCCAAACAAGAGGCAGTTTCGCATATTTTGTATTCTCCATCTTCTACTTCTGAAGCCAATCTTGTCGTATGTACATCCACCGGATAATCCCAAGTTCCACCTCCATAAATTTTATTAAAATGCGCTACTCGTGATTTACGCAAGCTTAGTTTTGTCAATTTTCGTTTTTTCATATTTAAAAATTTTAATGTTAAACTGAAGCAAAACTATACTTGAAATCAGCCAGTTACAAACGCTTACACAAGACTTTCATGAAATACGAGCGACTATTCATGAATTGCGAGAAGTTGAGTGATGAGAAAAAAAGTTATTCAAAATAATCAACTTTACAGCTGTATAAAAAAGAAAAAACACTTCACTAACGGGAAGTGTTTCTTTAAAACGAACTAACCAACCAAAAATCTAAGTATGACTCTTTTACTTAGCGTAAACTACTCTTGATTCAAAAGATAATTTCTAATTTTCAGTCAGTTCTATTTTTTTAATTTCTTTTTTAATGCAAAGTTGTATTCAATTTTCAAGTAAAATTTATGATATAATAGCATTATCTATAATTCTTACCTAAATCTGGACGGTCTTCATAAAAATCCTCGAAAGTTTTATCTGTAGTATAGTCATCCGTTAAGACTTTATATACAGTAAAAATCAAAAGTCCTTGACCAAGAACCACCAAGAAAAATACCAGCCCAAAAGACATATTCATAGCGGCAAAAATAGTCACCGTGATCAATATGAGGGTTGTAAGACCTAATAAAAATATTGCATTCGTTTTCATAACAATTTTTTGTTTACAATTTACTAAAAAACGTTAAACAAAACAATAGCAAGCTGCTTAATTTTTTTGTAATGATAAAGGTGTTGATTTTTGTATTTAGTTTTCAAAATGACATTGAATCCTGCGTCACAAACTAGCAAATAAAAGAAGAAACACTCCACAAGCGTGAAGTGTTTCTTTAAAACTAACTAACCAACCAAAATGTAAGCACGACTCTTTTACGTAGAGTAACCAGCTCTGAAGTAAAGTCTTCATCGTGTTACATCTTTTATTAACCAAGTACTGTGCCAAAGTGATGACAGACGCGTTTTTTATTTGTGTTTTAATTCTATAGTTTTACTTAATAATAGAGAATGAAGTTTGAAAAGGCTTGTCCTGATGTATTTTGTGTATGTTGCTATATACTTTTGAGACTTGTCTTGATGGAATGGAAATTTTAATAGTTGTGTTTTGAAAACAATACTAGAAACCGAACGTTTGCGCTTGCGTGAATTTTCATTAAACGATGCTGAATTCGTATTGGAATTGGTAAATACACCTGCGTGGATTCGGTATATTGGCGATCGGAACATCCGAACGCCGGGACTCGCCGAAGAATATATTCAAGAAACGATACAAAAAAGCTACGCCAAAAATGGTTTTGGATTGTGGCTCATGGAACTCAAAGAAACCAACAAACCCATTGGTATGTGTGGTTTAGTGAATAGAGAAAGTTTGGATAATGTAGATATCGGATTTGCTTTGTTGCCCAAATATGTTCGAAATGGCTATACGCATGAAGCTGCCAAAGCGACGCTGAAATACGCCAAGGAAAAACTAAAAATTGACAAAATAGTCGCGATTACCGATCAAAAAAATGTAGCTTCTATCGGATTGCTGAACAAAATAGGCTTACACTTTGAAAAAGAATTGCAACTGACTGAAAACGATACCGTACTTCTATTTTCGCAATAACCTTCATACATGAAAAAAGAACTCATCTTTATAGGCTTTGTTTTACTGTTATTCTACGGAATTCATGGTTTTCCAACAGACATGGAAACGCTAACAGGAGTAACCACTATTGATGTGAATGTGTATGATACATATTTTGTGATTGAAAGCAATCTGTATTTGATTTTCACATTGTTATTCACATTTTCAATTACGTATTTGATTCGAATTCTTGTGACACGATTTGAAAATCAGATAGCAAATTATATCTATTTGATTTCGAATGGACTTTTTATTGTAGCACTCGTTTTTGTGATTCGTTTTTTTAATACCATGTTGCGCGACTTTCAAGAAGAAGGCTTACAAATCGATCAAGTTTTCTATAACTTTTTCTACTTTACCACAGCGCTGTTTATTTTTTCGGTTATTTTTGAGATATATGTGTTGTTTAAAATTCGAAAACAAAGTACTACTTAGCGTAATCTTCGTTAATTCTTCATTTTGTAATTAGCCATATTGATGAAAAAAGAACTTCCGTATTTATTTCTGTGTATCGTAATGGCGCTGCTATTAACAAGAAATTCACTTGATTTTCAATGGTTTTTAGCTGATTCTACACTCGATATCAATATGCGTGACACCTATTTTGAGTACGATTATATATACAAATTCATTGACGCTTTTGTCTTTACGTTTGCACTGATGTATTTCTTTAGAATTTTCTATACAAAATTTAAAAATCGAGTTGTCAACTATTTATATCTAAGTTTTAATGGACTTTTTATCCTGCTCTTAGTGTTTATTATACAATCAATTTACATGCTAATTAAAAGCTTTCAAGAGTTACAAATACATTCTCATAATGAATTTAATCTCGGTTTTTATAGTTTGATTGTGATTGCGGTGGCTGCGATTGTGTTGGAAGTATATACAATTGTTCGATTGCGAAAACGAAAGGCTTCTTAAAAAGGAAAAATCTTATATCGTAAATTCTAAATCTAAAATTCGTACAAAATAGTATCTTTACGCAAAATTTAATTCATGTCAGACATCGTCATTTATATTGTTCTTATTGTTGTTTTTTTAGCTGTGGGGATTTTCTTGGGAATGTACATCGGAAATCTAAAAACGAAAGCACATCAAGAAGGTTTACACGAACGCAATCGCCAGTTACAATCGCAATTTGATGAGCTACGAACACAGATGCATGCTGAAAATAAAAAGCAAGACGAGTCGTTTCAACAGCAAATGGAAAGTTTCAAAGAAAATTTATCCAAAACCGAAAAAGAACGCGAAGAAATTAGACGTGAAAAAGATTTTTTAAATGTAGAATTGGCACGTAGAAATTCAGAATTTGAAAATCTACAGAAGCAACATTTAGAACGAGACGAATCGCTGAAAAAGCAGCAAGAACAATTGCGCAAAGATTTTGAATTGCTCGCGAATAAAATTCTCGAAGAAAAATCTACAAAGTTTACCGAACAGAATAAAGAGAATATTAAAAACATTTTGACACCACTTCAAGAAAAGATTCAGCATTTTGAAAAGAAAGTGGAAGACAGTCAAAAGGAAAATATCAGTATTCATTCCGCTTTGCGCGAGAAATTATCAGAACTCAGCAAAGCCAATTTGCAAATCAGTCAAGAAGCGGTGAATTTGACAAAAGCGTTGAAAGGTGACAGCAAAATGCAAGGAAATTGGGGCGAATTGGTCTTAGAACGCGTCTTAGAAAAAAGCGGATTGGAGAAAGATCGTGAGTATGTGGTACAGCAAAATTTCACACTTGCTGACGGTTCGCGTGTGTTGCCGGATGTGATTATCAATCTGCCAAATAACAAAAAAATGGTGATTGATTCCAAAGTATCGCTCACAGCATATGAGCGTTACGTAAACACCGAAGAGGAAGAACGCGACATGAATTTGAGAGAACATTTAACCTCTATCAAACGTCATGTAGATCAATTATCGGCGAAGAAATACGAAGATTTATACGAGATTGAAAGTCCCGATTTTGTCCTCATGTTTATTCCGATAGAACCTGCATTTGCCATTGCCGTGAATGAAGATTCTACCTTATACAGCAAAGCTTTTGAGAAGAATATTGTGATCGTTACACCCACAACATTACTAGCAACACTTCGCACGATTGATACGATGTGGAACAACGAAAAACAGCAACGAAACGCCATTGAAATTGCACGACAAGCAGGCGCGTTGTATGATAAATTTGAAGGGTTTATGAACGATCTCATCGGAATTGGTAAAAAGATTGATGCAACGAAATCGGATTATTCTGCAGCGATGAACAAACTGTTTGAAGGACGTGGAAATATCATCAAAAGCATCGAAAAGATTAAGAAAATGGGCGCCAAAGCCAAAAAGTCACTTCCAGAATCTATTCTGAAACGTGCCGAAACCGAACCTGAAACAGAAAGTATCCCAAAAAACATCGAATAATTGACACATAAACAAATCAGTATCTTAGGTTGTGGATGGCTCGGCTTGCCGCTAGCTAAGTATTTTATTGCCCAAAATTATACGATAAAAGGTTCTACAACTTCGCCCGAAAAAGCATCACTGCTTACAGAAGCAGGAATTCAACCGTACGTATTTACTTTGGGAGCTTCGAAAAACGACGATTTGTTGACTGATTTTTTAGCGGGAAGTGACATTGTGATTATTAATTTTCCGCCAAGGAGAATTCCTGATATTGCAAACATTTATACTGCACAAATACTAACTATTTTACCATTTATCAACGAAGCACAGAAGGTTATTTTTGTGAGTTCAACGTCTGTGTATCAAAATACGAACGACTGGGTTTCAGAAGAATTGGATTGCAAACCTGAAAAGGAATCTGGAAAAGCGGTACTTTCCGCTGAACAAATATTACTCTCCGTATTTCCCAAACGTTTGACGATTCTCCGATTTGCTGGACTTTTTGGGTACGATCGTGTTCCTGGACGTTTTTTAGCTGGTAAAAAAGAACTTTCCAATGGCAGAGCGCCAGTCAATATGATTCATCAAGACGATTGCATCGGACTCATCAACGCAATCGTAGCAAGAGATGCTTGGGGCGAAATTATCAATGGTTGTTCTGACGTGCATCCGATTCGAAAGAAATTCTACGTACTCGCCGCCAAAAAACTAGGATTAACGCCGCCAGAATTTAAAAAGGAAGATTCGGTTTCTTTTAAGAAAATCTCGAATATCAAGGGGAAAATGTTATTGCATTATAATTATATTCATCCGAATCCGTTGGTGTTTGTTGTGTAGGTTGTTGGGTGTTTGGTTTTGGGTGTTGGGTTTTTGTTGATTTGTCTTTGTTAATGAAATGTAATATTCTATTTCAAACAATATTCTTGTTTTTTTAGAAACAGATTGCCGCGTCGTAAACTCCTCGCAAAGACGTTTCATTTTTAAAGTAATTCAATAGAAAACCTACTCAAAGAACACTCACAAACTCAACGACTAAAATACCAAAGCGAAGCGCGATTAATAATTTATCAATGTGCTAATTTGAAAATGTACCAATGAGTTAATTCTACTCAAAAGACACTCACAAACTCAACGACTAAAATACTAACATACAAAAGCAAAGCGTGACTAAAAATCTAACAGCAAAGCGGTCTAGCATCTAAAAGCGCAAAGCGCGATCTAACAGCAAAGCGCATCTAACAGCGTAGCGAGTCCAACAAAAAAACACCTCATCAAACATAATGATAAGGTGCTTTTGTCACGATCTCGTTTGTAAAATCTCCGATTCATCTTAGGCATTTTTTACAGTGATAGCTACGGCTCTTCCTGGCTCAAAATCTTCGGTTACTTCTACTTTTTCTAATTGATTTAATAAGTTTTGATCTGCTCTCCACTCGCCTTCTATGAATAATGCTACTTCGTAAATATCGCCTTCAGTAGTCAATTTCACTCTCAATCCTTCGTAGAATGGATCATACGATTTGATTACACTTTCATAATTTGCTTTGAACCATACTTCTGCGTCTTTGGCTCTTTGTGCTAAATATGCTGGAGACGATTCTCTTTTCTTTCTGGCTGCTTCTGCTTTTGCGATCGCTTCTTGCATGTCCAATTCCGCTTTTGCAATACTGTCTGCCTTACGTTGTGCTTCCGCAGCTTCCATCAATTTGATTTCATTTTGAATCTTTGCGAATGCGATACAATCTTCCATTGCTTTTTCTTCAAATTGCGTAGTGGTTTCTTCCGCTATATTTTCAACTTGGTTGAGTTCTTGTACATTTTCTGCTTTTACTTCTTTTTTTTCTGTGTTACAAGCGAAAAATGTCATTGCTACTAGTCCTAATACTGTAAATGTTGAACGTTTCATAATTGTTTGTTTTTAATTGTTATACTTGATTTACACTTCAAATATCTCACGAAATGCACAAACAATTTGGGTCACTTTAGTATTCGTTAGTCCTTATTTAGAATTCGTTATAAAAGCGTCGATTCTATCTAAAAAATAAAGAGTTTCAAACGTTTATTCGGCTTTAAGAGCCTTGTTTCTATTTTAGGAAAGATGCTATTTTCTGGCAGTATTTCATCCATATACAAATACTCATTATTGAAGATTGATTTGTGAAAATTTAGGTTCGGAATGTAATAACTATTGCTTTTTTTCTGTTCCATGAGCAATACTTTTTTAGCGGAAGCGTCTAATTGTAAAGGCATACTTCTCGCTCCTAATTTTTCACTGATAAAAAGATCGTCATTGCGATATTCCTGATTCGGGTAAAGCACTGTAAAAGAGGAAGTAATCGTAGCAATATTGTAAAAATACGAAGCTGATTTTCTATTTTTCAGAATCGTCATTCCTGTGGTATCATCCGTTAGTATTCTGAAATAATAACTTAGTTTTCTTTTTGCTTGTTGTTTTTTGTCTAAATCGGATAGGTATTGAAGATAGGAAGCGTATTTTAAACCATTTGCCAATGTTTCCATGGAAGAACTTTCGATGATGATTTCCTCACCTCTTTTGATTGTATACGAATCATTTTTAAGCTCCAATTGAAATTCAGCCGAATCTACAAATAAAGGCATATCTGCTTCTGAGAGAAAGTCTGAGACGTTTTTAACATCAGAAAGCAGCTGAATTTTAAAAGGCTTCACACTGTATTGCAATTGCACAGGAATCAGTAATGAATTATTCAAAAACTCCTTTTTTATGGAAGTATTGCAACTAAATTTACTTTCTGTTTCATTAGCAGTGATGACTTTTCCATAACCGACAATGCTATCATTCGCGCGATATACAATCTTAAAAATAACATCTTCGGTCACACCATGAATTTTTCCGTACGGCAATGACATCGCTCTTTCGCGATCTACGCGAAAATCTTTGGGAAAATAACCTGTCAGGAAATACGGATACGTTGCTGTAATATCAGAAGTATTGAAAAGTGTTTCATCAATATCGCCTTTAATCGTTGGTTTTTGAGATGAAATATTTTCTAAAAAATCAAATGATTCTAACAAATATTTTTCAAAAAAATACCCATAACTGATTTCTTTAGCACCTTTGATTTCGTTGAAAGCATTTACGAGTGCATACGTCAGCGAACCTAACTCTGCATTGTATTGTGTATTGATTTCGTCTGCTCTAGAAGCTGTCAAAAGTATAAAGGGGCCTAGCTTTTTTTCTTTAGGAAAAAACTCTTTTAGTTCGCTAGAATCTTTTTTCTTTGTAGGAATGGTATCATTGAATATAAACTTTTTATTGGTTCCTCTAATCGGTGCGTACGTTCCTTTATCGGTTGTGCCCGAAAAACAAGCATCTACGCCCATGATTAATTGTCCTTTTTTATTGAGTCGCTTGCGTATATTGTAGATGATCTTTTGCAATTCATCATCGAGCAGATGTTTATCGCCTTCATAATTTGGAACTTTTTCGGGCGATTTGGGCGTATCGTACAAAATGATAGCTTCATCCAATTGATCTTCTTTTTCATCACCGCTTTTATCGGTGATTTGCTGTCCGTGTGTAGCGAAATAAAGAAAAACAATACTGGTAGAATCTTTAATTTTTTCTGTAAAACGCTTCAAACTGTCCAACACATTCTGCTTCGTAGCTTCTTGATTTCGAAGCAAATGAATATCTTTTTCTTTAAATCCCTGCGCCATCAAAAAATCTTTCAAGTAAATGACATCATTATCACCCGAAATATCGTGCCAGTCTAAACCACTTTCTTCATAATTTCCTATTCCGACCATAAAAGCTTGCTTCGTTTGCGCATTTACAGCAAGAAATGACAGCAACATACAGGAGAGAAAAAGGAAGTGACGCATGTAATTTATTTTGATTAAATTTAAAACATAATCTGTAAATACCGATCAATTATTAGGACTATCTGTAAAATACTACTGCTTTTTAGTTGTACTTTTTTGTGTGTAACCTTTGGACATTCTCAAACAGCTACAACAGCCACTTCCAAAAACAAACAACAATTAGAATTAAAGTTTGACAGTTTTACGAATGTATACGATGCCTTAGATCGTAAAGGAAACATTTATATCAATCGGAAAGAAAACCGTTTGGTGATTTCTGAACGCAATGGCATGTCCTTTTATAGCATTGTGCCATTTCGTAAAATGAATTATGTAGCTGATAGTGTTACAGATTCTATTGCAGATGCCTTAGAAGAATTGGAAGGTACTAAATGTGTATATTTCTCTGAGTATTCTATAAATTTTGGTCAAAACTGTGATGATGATGCGTTTGCTGATGACTTCATGTTCTCAGATACCAAAAAGAAAAAAATTCACAGTAGAAAACTTGACAAAGAAGAAGCTGTAACGCTTTTAGATACCTTAAAAATCGATTATAAACCTTTAAAACTTATATCTGCGCTAATCATTCTTGATATAGATTTAAAAGTCCATTCAACTATTGAGAGTGAAGAAAGATTGTATATTGAAGACGGCGAATTGATTTTCCCTGAAGGTTTTGATGTACTCAAATACATAAAATATGTCATTGTCAATTATGATGATAAATGTATCGCCTATACCAACAAAAGAAAAAAAGTATTTGAAGAAAACATGGCGGCGATTAACTTTTACAATAATGGTGCTTTTCTTTTGACTTCCTACGAAATGATCTCTCCGTTGGCAAAATTCTACACAGGTAAAAGTTTTGCTGGATTTGAGATTGCCAAAAAACATATTTACTTGTTGGATTTAGATTTTTCAAACAAGCAGTTTGTAGCTTCTATCAAAAATCAAGAACGTGATGAAGATAAAACGCGTCAATTAGCATTAGAATTTAAAAAAGATATACTTAGTGCTGGCTTTGACAATAAAATTTATATGCCTAAAAACTATACTGTTGCAACCTATATAAATGATCAAAAAACAATATGTAATGTTAAGGACATAAAGGATAAAAAATCATATGATAATATTATCATTTCAACTGCAACTGAACAATTAGATTTAATAGCTTTAACAGATTCCAATAAAAATTTCAAATACGAAATTCTTGGGTCTAATAACGAAATATTAATCGTAATTCAGAAAGAAATACTTGGAGACTCTAAAATTTCAAAAAATGAATTACTTTTTATTGGACTCGCTAATAAACAAATAAAATGCGAATCTTTGCTTTCCTTTTTCTCATATTTAAAAATAGAAGATATTCTATTTGAATTTGGAGAAGATAATTATGTAGAGCTTATTATTTTCTTTTTTGACACTTCAACAAATACTAGAATTTTGGAGAATCTTTCGTTAGATTTTTTTGGAGAGTCTGAAGCTTTTCACGTCTATGATATTCTTAAAATATATTTTGAAGGTGCAAGAATTCATATGAATAATGAAGATGAAGAGGATTTATTTTTCATAATAAACAATGACTTTGGTTATACAAAAAATGTTTATGAATCATACATTAATATACACTATCACCTAATAGACATGAAAAATGGTAGTTATTATCAATATTATAATCATGAATACCCAAAAAACACCTTTTTTATTAATAATATGACTTCTCATGATGCGCTTTCAGATAGTAGTTTAGAAGCATATACAAATGAAGAAGTAGATGCAGCCAATTTAGAGGAAACTCCAGTATATTATAAAAATTTAGTAGTTAAAGAAAACCTTCAAGTCACTTACGATTATGTAAAAATCTCTCAAAGAGATCACTTATATGTGCAAAAAGATATATACCAAATCAAAGTAGCAGATAAACAACAAACTGTCAATCTTAAAACATACAGTCGAAAGTTTGGACTGGAATATGCCATTACACCTTCCGTTTTACTCGGTTTTTCCAATGACATGAAATACTTTCTTTTTTATTCAAATGACAATACTATTGATGGTTCTCTAAAAGTATACGATTTTGAAAAAGGAAAATTCATCTTTACAAAATACATTGGCAGTCACCGATCGTCCATGAATATCGATTATTTTCAAGGTATGTCTTTCGCTATTTTTAACGATCGTTTGATTATTCGATATAACAATGTCTCGTCTGAGATTTACGATATCAAAACTTCTGAGAAATTGGCGGATTACTATTACTATTCCGATGAAGAATGGTATGTAGTGACTCCAAATGGATTGTACGACAAAGCCAGTAAAAAAACAGATAAATTATACTACGTATACGACAAAAAAGAACTCTTCGATTTAGATCAGTTTAAGAAAGAATATCAATACAGTGATCTTTTGTCGTTAGTACTTGGAACGAGTAATCGTGAATATCCGAAGCAAATAAATCTTCAAAAGGAAATCAAAAACTTACCGCCTAAAATTTCCTATGAATTGATTGATAATACAACACTCAAAGGAACCATCCAAAAACGAGAAGGTGATGCTAGTGATATCTTTTTCTGCATTGCGGGAATTGAGAAACAAGAACTCAGACCGCGATTTGATAAAGGAATCGCCACTTTTGAAATCGATCTTTCAAAATTAAAAGACGACTTTGTAGAAGGTGATAATGCGATCTATGTGAAAGCTGCTAATACGTTTACCACGATTACGAGTAAAGGTCCGATCTTAAATTACGTATATGAAAAGACACGATCTAGCTCTGACGATATAAAATCAACTAATGACAGTAATGATACACCAATCTCAACGGCAAAACTTTATGCGCTTTTTGTAGGTATTGAAGACTATTACAAAAATGGTTTGGAATATGCAGAAGATGATGCTAATGAAATGAAGAAGTATGTGGAATTGATCAATAAAAATTTATACACCACCGAACCCGAAATCACCTATTTACCAAGTGCTAAAGCCACAAAAAAGAATATTATTACTGCTTTAAAAGACATTCAAGATAAATCGGATGCGGAAGATGTTGTGCTTCTTTATTTTAGCGGTCATGGTATCACGGGAGAAGCCCTAGAGTACAATCCTAAAGATACAATCAATCGTAATTTTTATTTCATTACTGTAGATTTTAACGATGCGACAAGAAAAAGTTTCTCTGAAATCTCTGTGGATAAACGATTGCAAAGTGAACAAGCGCTTTCTTCGACAGAATTGAATTACTATCTATCAGGTAGGGAAATGAATCCTCAGAAAAAAATACTAATCATGGATGCTTGCTATTCTGGCAGAATCTTAGAATCT
This sequence comes from Bacteroidota bacterium, assembly GCA_039026955.1. Taxonomy (GTDB): domain Bacteria; phylum Bacteroidota; class Bacteroidia; order Flavobacteriales; family Flavobacteriaceae; genus Kordia. The sequence goes on along the minus strand of JBCCLH010000027.1, from coordinate 19,403 downwards.
GATCCTGAACCGATTGCGGAAATAGAAAAATCAGATAAAAACAACCGTACACGCGCGCAAGAAAAAGCATTGCAAGAACTGAATGACAAAACAGGAACGATCATCCTAACTGCTTCGCGCAGTAATAACAAAGCCTACGAAACCAATCATTTGCAGCATTCGTTCCTCGCTTGGGGCTTGTTAAAAGCGTTGAAAGACAAGGATTATGGCGAATTCGGGAACAACGTACAAGTAGATGCTTGGCTCAAATATGCAAAATACATCGTAGAGAACGAAATCAGAGATGTCAACATACAAAAACCAGTGATCAACACGAATGAAGATGTCGATTTTGCCATTGGTTCTGTAAAAGATGATGTTTTGAAAGACTTTACACTGAAAGGCACGTTGCCAATTATGTACGATGCTGAAATAGGAAGTGCGCTTTCGCTACGTTCCAAAGCAAAAGAAATACAGTTAAACATCAATAACGCTTTAGCAGAATACAGTAAAGACAAAGAAATTGACGATAAAAAATTCACCTATCTAAAATCGGAGTTCGGTACTACAGGATATCGCATTGTGGGTAGAATTTCCAATGAAAACGATCAAATCAAACTTGCATTCTATCTGTCAAAAAATGAAAAAACTATTGAACTATCCCTAACGCCTTCTTCGAATCCTGACTATCAATACGAGGTAATATTGGACAACGAAAACTTAGAAAAAAATATTGATATATTTGTTAAGAAGATCATCAACCAACTATAAAAAACTATTCCTTATGAAAAAACTTCTAAGCCTCTGTGTTGTACTCCTTTCATTTGTCCTTAGCGCACACGCACAAGAACGCTACAAAGTAGAATATGACTATTTAAAAGATACAATTACCTACAATAGAATCAAAGAAGACGGCACCTTAGAAGCTCTCAAAAAACCTAGGATAAAGCGCAATAGTATGGTGGAAATTCGACTGAAAAATGTAAATCCATTTGCGCTCAAAGTCACACCTGCCATTACGAGCGAAAATGTTTTTGTGGAAGGAAATAGTTACACCATCAACTCGCTATTTGGCAGTCTGAAATCCAATACAGCCAACCCAAATAATTTAAATTTTAATATCACGGCACCTCAATTTTCAGACGCGCCAGATGCTGCCGTTACAGAAACGGTGATTAGAGCGGAAGGCAAAGCGGCTGCGCAAAACATTGCAAAAGAAATTAAAAGTACCAACACACTCAGCAAAAAAATTCTAACGGCGAAAGATGTTTTTATTGCAAATCTCACAAATCCTAATTTGACAAAGGATAAAATCAAAGAAAAGTTGGAAAATATTTTAAAAGATGTTGTAGATTCTGACAATACTGTTGAAGATGATTATTATGCTTTTTTAAATGATATTAGAGATGCCTTAAACAAGAAAAATAACATTATAAAGTCCAATGTAGCAACCGCAACGCGACTTTTCCGTAGAGACATCAATGATCCTACGAAACTTTCAGAAGAAAATTTACTAGAAGCCAATGCGGTAGTCACAGAAACAGAAAGAAGCATTAATACTTCGCTTGCCAATGTAGAAACGCTACAACAATTATACGCCATGTTAGAAGCGTCTAGCTTTGAGCAAGTAACTGATTACGAAGCAGAAAAAGATAAAACCACGATAGAACTTACCTTTAAAAAAAGTGACTTTTTAAAGGAAATGGGCATACAAGGCACTGACGAAACGGTAAAAAGCAGATCGTTTAAATTGATGGCGAGCGGCGGTTTAAAAATAAATACTAGTATTGCGCTTACGTTAAACAACTTTGGTGACAATTCGAGCGATTTTTACGTGGATAGTGATAATGTCATCGGAGCCGACAAAAACGACTTTTTTGTACCAAGTTTGGCAACGATGATCAACTTTTATCCGTTTGCAGGTGAAAAAATAAACTTCGGCGGCAGCTTTGGCGTGTCTATTCCAATTACGGATGATATTACAGGTGTCAACTTCTTACTGGGTCCAACGATTTTCTTTGGAAGCAAAAACAGACTTTCCTTTACGGGAGGCATCGCGTATGGTCCTGTAGAACGTTTACGTGACGGACTCACCGTAGGAGAAGAAACCCAAAGAGCTTCCAACGATATCACTCGAAATGTGTATGATTTTGGCTATTTCTTCGGAATTTCCTTTAGTTTGTTTGATGTGAAGAATTAACTCTGTGGATCACACTTTCGTATAACGAATTCCATTAACTGTCACAGGTAAATATTCATGTTTAGCATTGGCTTTCATAATCGGTTGCATCACGCATAACACCGTGGTTTTTCCTTTGATGAATAGCGTATTGCCGCGCACTTTGGTAAGCCATCTGAATTTTTCTATCGGAATGCTAAATGCGTTGATCGTATTGAGCAAATCTTCATCTTCTGAAATCCAATTGATGATTTCTTGAGTGTTGTCGAAATTTGGAATATCTGCTTTGTCTTCAAACTCAAATTCCCACTCCACTGGAATGTTGAAACGATAGGTATACATTTCTCCTGGTAATTGTTCCGCGCGTGTTTTTAAAATTGCTTCCCATTCAACATTTATATTGGGATATTGCTGTTTGAATTCCGCTGCCAACGCTCTTGGTCCTGGCGAATGTGCTGTTGGATAGTATCCGTAATAGGTTTTTGCTAAATAATGTCCCGCATACTTTCCGCCAAAAACATTAAAAAATTCTGAAGCATATAATTCAATATGTGAATCTGCCGTAAATGCCTTTTTCAGACTTTGCAACAAAGCTGTATTCGCGCCCAAGCCACAAGAATGAAAAATGATTTTGGTGTCTTTTGGCAGGAAATTTTCAGCTAATGGAATGATTTTTTGGTTTTGTGAAGCATCTTCCAACGTTTCAGCTGTAATTCGTTCGCCTTCTGGTGTGACTTTCATCGACAAACCTCGCCACGGATTGCTGTGACTTACAATATGAATATCGCTATACAAATTCACATCGTAATGCAAACGCAACCAAGCTAAGATTTCAGCCAAACTCTGTGTTTCTTCCACAACTTGACAAAACTGATTGTTATAATAATTTTTGGCGTTTGTGTAATACGTATTATCGCCTTCATCAAAACCCGCAATAAATACCAATGGTTGCACTTTTTGTGCTTCAGTACGTGCTGTTTCAGTTCCCGCAAAAGCGGAAACCGAACAACACCACAACAATATGAAACATATACTTTTCATCTTACTAATTCTTTATCGTTATTGTTACTTTTTGTCCAAGACTGAACGCTTCGTTCACATCAAACAGATTGATTCGTTCTAGCAATACTTCATTCACAATCCAACTGCCATTAACTAAAATTTCTACTTTCAAAATCGTACCGTCTTTGTCAATCTGCACTCGAATTCCATCATAAGTTTTTAAATACTTTTCTATGATTTTTGCATAGTTCTCACGGAACCAAGTCGTTGCTTTTTCTGTGATCGTTTTAACCGTTTTTGCACGTTTCTTTCTCTTGACAAATGTTTTTCCTTTCACAGAAGCCTCTGCTCCTACCGCACTATTGTTGACATTCTTTGGCATTGGCAACGGTTGCTTCACTTCTTTGCGTTTGCCATCTTTGTTGACTACTTCCGTATCCACCGCAACAAACGATGTGTACTGCGTCACTAAGTTATACTGCAACCCAAGCTTGATCACTTCCTGTTTGGTATTGTCTCCAAAACGGCTTCGGTAATCGTCCAAACGTTCTATTTTTTTGCGTGCCCACAGATAGCGAAGCGCTGCGTTATTTTTGCTCAACATGCCATCGGCAACACGAAATTCTTTTTGAAACGTGCCATTTCCCGTTTGTCCCGTAACCGTTAGTGTTCCTTTGGTATCGCCTCTGTATTTTCCAAAAACCAAGATCGGACGTGAAGCAAATACATCTGGAATACTGCTTGGAGTGACATCATACGCGTCAAAACCTTCTGCTTTAATTCGGATTTGCGTCAATAATGGCGATTTGATATAATTTCTGAACTTTTCTGCGACTTCGATGGCTTCATTCATATGTCCTGCAATAAACGATTCACTGCTACTCACTTTTGCCATGCCTTCTAACAAATATCTGTTGACACCTGAACCAATTCCGAAGGTAAATACATTGGCTTGTCCTAAGTTTTTTTCAATCATTTCAAACGCTTCACGCTCTACACTTACATAGCCATCCGTAATGACAACCATGGAACGTGCGCTGGTTGTATCTTGTCTCTGCAACGCATATGCCGTTTTGAGTGCATTCAACAAATTGGTTCCGCCTCCACCACTCACATTCGTTAAAAAGTTGATTCCTTTTTGAATGTTTTCTTCGGTACAGGTTAATGGTTCTGTAGCCAACACGCGCGATCCGCCAGCGAACAATAAAATATTATAACGATCTGTTTCTGGGAGATTTACCAATAAATTACGCAATAGCTTTTTAGAAACTTTCATTGGATAACCATTCATAGAGCCTGATACATCTACCACGAATAAGTATTCTTTAGCGGTCGGTTTCATCTGTACAGTCGCTTTTGGCGGTTCCATCATGTAGGCAAAGAATTTTTCACCATCTTCTTCGTACAATAATAATCCAGACTGAATTTCATTGCCGCGCATTCCGTATTTTAGAATGAAATCGCGATTGGAAGGATTTTCATTTTCACTTGCCAACGAAACCTCCGCAATTCTCGTGATTGGATAGTTGATGTTGATTTTATGTGTGTTGGAAGAAACGTCTGCAATAGGAATTCCCGAATTGATTTGTACTTGTAAATCGTACTCAAATGTATCTGCCACACCTTTTTTCGTGTATGGTTGATTGAACACAGTTTCTCCAGAAGTATTTTCGCCTGTGTAGCGTGGTCCTACAACGCCTGGAAAGACAAATTCGTAGGTTCCTGCCAATGGTACGAGTATTTCCGTGTAATAAATATCAATCGTTACGATATCGCCTTGCACAATATTCCCAACGTTCATTTGGAATACATTCGGGCGATGTTGATCGAGTTTGGCGGCGCGTTTTCCTTCTTGTAACGCTTTGTCATATACACGTTGTGCTTCTTGTTTTTCAAAGATTTTTGCAGTGATGGTTCGGTCGCTAATCGTCATTTGCATTTTGTGTACGGCTGCTTGTGTTGATAATGGAAATACGTATTTGGCTTCAATCGGAATGCTGCCTGTGTTTTGATAGGTTTGTGCGATGTGTACATGTGCAATGTTTCCTGAAATATTCACAGCTGCTTTGGTCGCTTTTAGCGGAATGACTGCGTTTGACGTTAAAACTTCTAAGTATGGACTTTCTGTTTTTTGTGCGAATCCCAAAGTGGAGATGAGCGCGATGAAGAATAGACAAATATGTTTCATAGGATTGAGATTTTGATAGTTTTATTGTTTTGTTGTATCAAATATCCAATCAAAACTGAGTAGAATTTGGGTTGTTTTAGAATTCGTTGTGCCTTATCTAGAATTCGTTGCGTAACGTGTTTTATCTCACGAAAGTGAAAAAATTAGCTGTATTAAACTGCTTTAAAAAAGTTTTAACTGTACTTTTACAAAACTTATATTCAATTCTTTAGAAGCATGTCTCAACCAAAAAATCATTTTATTTTTTGCACCAATTTTAATAGAAGTAAAAAAGCGATCACCGATAAGCGTACGTTTTATTACAAATGGTATTTGCGACGAAGTCTTGGTCCTAGAAAATCTGCAAAGAGAATAAAAATAATCCTGCCCAAAAAAGATTTACTAAATGGAATTACGGTAGAAGCCATTTGTAAACAATTAAATGAGAATATACATTCTTTTGATTTTGAGTATGTACCCAAAGAAAAAGATTGTTTATCTGTGAATATTGTTGATCCGAAGGAACGCACCAGATATTTTGAATTGAGTTTTATTGATGGGCAATGGAAAAAAGGATCTTATGGCATTTTTTTCGACATCACCGAAGAAATAGCTAGCGGTCATATTAAAAAATACAACGACGACGCACAAGAATATGAGTGGATTACACATTACTATCCTAAAGAATCCTGAATCTCAGTACAAACATTCACAAAAAATCACTTTAAAAATCATTTGTTATATCAAATCCTAAAAAATAACCCAAAAGAAACACTTGCCGCGACACGTACTTACACCTGATTTACAGTAAGTTGTGATTAAATCTTTACTTTTTGGCTGATTTTTCTTCTATATTTAGTTTATAGAAATTACGAACTAACCTTTAATACCATAGCCATGAAACTACCTTTTAATCCGCTTTATAGTGTTTGTCTTTTATGTATAAGTCTGACGATTTCATGTAAAAAAGCGATCCCCACATTGAGCATTTCGTCTGAATATACGACTGCAAAAGATTCCATTCAAGTCATTGATAGTGATGCGACTGCACTTACCATTGTCATGGAAAATATGTCTGAGTATCCAAAGTTTATGTATACTTTAAAAGATGCAACGGGAACATTGCACCAGAGTGATACACTTGCTGTTTCTAAAGAAGTTACTGTAGATTTAAAACAGCTGAGTGAAACAAAAAAATTCAACCACAAGAATGCAGACTTAAACATACATTTACTTGGCAAAGTAGCGCCAAAAATCATTAGTTATCCTGTCTTTTATGTGTTTGATGCAACTTCACCGATTCCGTATGTGGTGATCAATGTGCAGAATGGGCAGTTTCCAGAAGATCGAACAAAGCTAGATGCCGATTTTAAGTTTTATGACATTCCGATGCCGAATGGTTGGTATAGTCTTTCTGGCGAACATCAATCGGCTTCCGGTACGATTCATGCACGTGGACAAGGAAGTTTGGAATTTCCTAAAAAGAGTTTTTCGTTAAACTTTGGAAAAGACAATCCGATGTCCATCATGGGCATGCCCGAAAGTCACAAATGGGTGATGATTGCCAATTGGGTAGATACTTCGCAATTGTGTAATAAAGTGGCGTATGACAGTTATGCCGAAATGGGACATTACGGTCCGCAAAGCAAGCATGTGCAAGTGTTTTTGAATAATGAATATTGGGGATTGTATACGTATGGAGAAAAGATTCAACGCGGAAAAAATCATGTAGATACGCCTAAGAAAAGTGAAGGCGGATTTATTGTAAAAGAAGTAGACAGCGATCCTAATTTTACCACCATTTCTGGACGAACTTTTCAGTATGAATATCCAGATAATGAAGAGGCAACTGACGAACAAAAGGCACATATTCAAGAAACGATTAATATATATGAAGAAAAGGTACGAAGAGGTGAAAACTGGGAAGAAAATGTGGCAGAAGCTGCTGAGATTGATTACTTTATTATGACGGATGTTTTTGCCAATCCAGATAGTTATTATAATGGAAAAAATGTATTCTACTTTCTCAATCAAGAGAGTAAGCTTGAACCTGTCATTTGGGATTTTATTTGGGCTTTTGGCACACCGTATTACACGTGTTATGGTAACAATCCGTGGTGTTATATTTATTCACCTATCGGAGCCGATTATTGTACGCCAACACCACGATGCACCTGGGGAACTTCCTATATTTCTCCTGATAGTGAACTGATGTACGGAAACACCAATTATGGCTATTCTGTTGGTTTTAATCGTTTTTCATTAATGCAACAGTACATGCAAACGGCTCAAAATGTCAATCTGTTTAAGGACAATTATTATGATTGGAGAAACGGGACGAATGGGAAAGCGCCTGTGTTGTCGGATGAGACTATTTTGGGAAGAACTGATGAGTTGATTCAAGTGTTGCGATCTGGAAAAATTTATGCAAAAGATAGTATCCGTTGGTTGATTGAATCTGATTTTAGAGATAAAAAACGATTCACACCAGAAGACGTTCGCAATAAAATTAAAGAACGTTTGGAATTTATGGATGAAATGGTGAAAACTATTGAAGTGCAGCAATAGTTTTTTTAAATCAATAATACTTTGAGTTAAGTCAAAAAGTAATTCATACCAAATCTACTATAAAATACGACTTTAAAAACGAAGTTGCTTTGGCATTATAAAACGCCGCGGATACTTTGCATAGCCATAGCTACGGAAAGTAATCGCAAGTCATTAGAATGCCAAATGAACGAGTTTATATGTTGCATTTTATAGTAGATTTGGTATCACTATCATTTTAATAAAAGAAGCTGTATTTTTATAGTATTATCTTTTAAAACTTTCACTATGCGTATACAGTACAGATCTGCCAGAGATTCCACGGTTGTGATTTCTGAGTTAATGTTGCCTTCACATTCTAACTTTAGTGGAAAAATTCACGGTGGTTATGTGCTTTCGTTATTGGATCAGATTGCTTTTGCTTGTGCTTCCAAACATTCGCGCGCTTACTGCGTTACGGCTTCTGTAGATACTGTTGATTTCCTGAATCCGATTGAAGTAGGTGAATTGGTAACGATGCGCGCTTCAATCAATTATGTGGGACGCACTTCGATGGTCGTTGGGATTCGTGTAGAAGCCGAAAATATTCGTACAGGCGTTGTGAAACATTGCAATTCTTCCTATTTTACCATGGTGGCACGAGGCGATGACGGAAAAGGTGTGGAAGTAGATGGTTTGCTTTTAGAAAGTACTACGGACATTAAACGTTTTTTAAAAGCGGTAAAACGTATTGAAATGAAACGCAAACGCAAAGAAGAGTTTGATCATGAAAACTTTGTCCCAGATGATTATTTGGAAGATTTGGCGAAATATAAGGTGAAGGTGACTTGTACGGAGGAACTTTAAGTGGGTGTTGGGTCTTGGGTCGCTTTGCTTTTGGGGGTTTGTTTGTTTGTGGGTTTGTGGATTTGTGGATTTGTGGATTCGTGGATTTGTGGGTTTGTGGATTCGTTAATTTGTGGATTTGTGGATTCGTTAATTCGTTAATTTGACTTTTTTTGGATTTAACTCTAATTCCTAATCCCTTTTACCTAATCCCTGACGCTGCTTTCTTTTGATACATATACGCATAAAAAACTAGTCACATTGTCCTAGTTTTTTTATGCGTAATCATATTCATTTTAGATAGAATTCCAAATGTCTAAATACATTTTCCACCTTCCTCCTACGCGTTTCCACACAATTACATACTTTCCTTTCCAAGAACTTTTTGTGCCGTTTGCGCGAACTGTGGTTCCTTCGTAATATCCATAATCGTATGCTGTATCGTTGACAATGGTGATTTCTTCAGGTGTGATTTTGTGATTGGTTGTTTGTACACCTTCTGGCAGCGTCCAATATCCAATAATCGCTTTTTTTCCAACCATGATATCGCCTCGTTGCGGAAATATTTTGGCATCTTCTGTATACGATTCGCCAATCATTTTATAATTGGCTGTGTTTACATAGCTAGAAAAGTTCGTAGCATTCTGCAAAATTTGATCAATATCTTGCGGATTTCCCGAATAGGTTTGTCCTATTCCGAATTGTACAAATACCAGCAATATCAATGTTGTCTTTAATAGTTTCATGATTAGTTATTTTTCTGTTTTCTAAAATAGATTTTGTTGACCACTTTCCAAGTACCATCTATTTTGAGCAAACTCATGTAATCGATAAAGAAGAAGGTCGGATATTCAATTTCTAAGGTGGCAACCGCAGTGTTTCCTTCGAAACTGATATTTTTGATACGTGTTGTACGATTTTGCTTTGGACCAGGTTTGATGACTTTTTCAAAGAAATCAATCGCATTTACCTCTTTGTAGCCTTCCTTGCTTACAAACTTCATTTTTGCATTTTTGTGAAAGGCTTTTTTAACGGTTTCAAAATCGTTATTAGTGCCACCTTCTAAATAGTAATTCACGGTTGTTGCAATTGCAGTGTACTCATCATTTTGAGCAATACTCATAGTGAATGTGCTAATGCATGCGATAAAAAATAGGATTGTTTTTTTCATTTGATTTAATTTAAAATATCATTAAAAATGTCTGTAGCTGTTGCTTTTAATAGTTGACTTGTTTCAGGAAAACTCGCATTCGTCAGTATTGAAATCCCAACATTATATTCAGGATATACTATCATCCAGTTTTGCATTCCGTACAAACCGCCGTGATGTTCTAAACGTGTTCCATTTTCATCTTCAATAATTTCCCAGAAATATCCAATCCATACATTCTCAAGGTCTCTAAATAATTTGCTATGTGTCGCTTGAACGATGGAATTTTCTTTTTGTAATTGAAACTGTATGTATTTTAACAAATCCTGTGAATTCGATTTTACACGACCTGCCGCGCCCCAGAGTTGTATCGGTTGTTTGTATGATGGCATGCGTTCTCCATTGTCATTGTATCCGTTGGTTAATAATAGTTGTTGTGCATCTGATAAATTAATTGCGGTGGCTTCCATGCCTAACGGTGTAAATAATTCTTCCTTTATAAGAATTTCAAAAGGTTTTTGATATACCATTTCTAATATATATGCCAATATATTTGGAGCAACGTTTGAGTAGCTATATTGAACGCCTGGCGCTTGTTGTATCGTTACATTTTGTAGCGCTTTTAAAAAGGATTCTTTGGTGTAGTTCGTCAATATTTTTTGTGCTTTTTCACAAGCTTCTTTCGTTCCTTGTGCTTGCAACTCGTCAATTCCTTCCATATTTAAAGGCAATCCGCTAGTATGTGTCAACAAATGTTGAATGGTGATCGGATTTCCTTGAAAAGAAAGATTTTTATATGCTGGTCCAAGAAATTTTGTAACAGGATCGTCAAGTGCTATTTTTTTATCGTGAATCGCTTTTGCTACCAAATATCCTGTCATGGTTTTAGTGACAGAAGCAATTTCATATAAAGTGGAATCCGTTGGCGTGTTTCCTTTTCCCTTGTCTAGCTCTCCAAAATGGTTACTGAAAAATTTTCCATCTGCGTATATATTGATCGAGACACTTGATATTCTTGCATCTTGTAAAAATAATTGCGCACGATTTTCTACGGCAGCTTCTATTTTTGTTGGATCTATCTGCGCTTGACAACCCTGCAATAGGTATACTAAGGTGACTAAACATAAAGTCTTGTGTATGAATTTCATGGTACTTTTATTTTTTTAAAAGTTCAATTACTTTTTTAGCAACGATTGCAGAAGCTGTTGGATCTTGTCCTGTGATCAATCTTCCATCGATAGCTATAAAATTGTCCCAACCTTTTTCTGAATACTGAAAATCACCACCATTTTCTATAATTTTTTCTTGAATGGAAAATGGAAAGGTTTGAAAATACGCTGCTTTTTTATTTTCGAATTTATCAGGAAAACCCGTTATTTTCTTATTCTGATACATATATTCGCCTTTCGCGTTTTTTAGATTGACCAATCCTGCGGTTCCATGACAAACTGCTGACACGACACCTTTATTTTGGTAGATTTTATGAGTTATCTTTTGAATTGCTACATTTTCAGGAACTCCAAACATTGCCGCGCCACCGCCACTGTAATATACGGCTTTGTAATTTGAAGACTGAATTTGTGAAGGTTTGAACGTATTTTTTAAGCGCTTCATAAATTTGTCATCTTGTAAATATTTTTGTTGCAGTACATCAGATTTTTTTATGTAACCAATAGGAATTTCTCCTCCATTTGGACTTACTAAATCTACGGTGTATCCTGCTTTTACAAATTCTTCGTACGCATAGACAATTTCTGCAAAATGATTGGCCGTTTTTTGGCTTGTAGTACCGTAGGTTTTTTGATTGGAGGTTACAAATAGAATACGTTTCTTTTGGGTGTTTTGAGTTGCTTCATGAGGTATAAAACTCATAAAAGACAACATAAGTAAAATAATAGTTCGCATTTGTTTTTTGATTTTACCCAAAGAAACGCAACCAATTTTACATACGTATTCTAATTGATAATATAGTAGTTCGGATTTATAGAATTGAACTAAACTTTCGCTATGGTTACGAAAAACTCTTCTTGTAGGCCGCTGGTGTTGTTTTAGTTATGTTTTTAAATGTAGTAAAGAAAGTCGATTTTGAATTGAATCCACATTCATACCCAATCGCTTCAATCGTGAATTCTTTTTTTGTAAGTAAGAGTTCTTTCGCGGCTTCAATTCGATATTCGTTGATAAAAACAGTAAAGCTTTTTCCCAAATTATCGTTTACATATTGTGATAATTCATGTGTAGAAATCTGCAACTGTTGGGCAACATCTTTTAACTTTAAATCTGAATTTTTAAATTGCTCTTCTTCTTCAAAAATTACATTCAGTTTCGCTTGAAGAGTCGTTGCAATATCTTCTGCGATTTTTTTGTTACCGTACTTGATACTATCTTCAAAAAAGAGCACATTCTTCTTTCGCTTAAAAATCCAAAAAAGTCCCATCAAATAGAAGACAAACGAAAACGAGATTGAGCCAACAATGTACGAGGTAAACGATCCGATCATATAACCAAGCCAAATGAGAAACACACCCACAAATATGCTCGTGACCCAAATTTCTAGTTGTGTGACTTTATGATTTTTGGAAATTATTTTTTTAAAAACTGGAAGCATTAATATGCCTGTACTAAAAATATAGACAAACCATTGCGCATAAATTCCTTTGACAATGTATGCAGCCCATAATTTTCTGTATTCCCAATATGGATACAAAATTCCTAAAATACTAATCAATAATACCGCAGGAATAATGTGTAACAACCAAGTATAGTTGATTTTTCTTCTGCGAACTGATCTCACATATAGATATAAAAAAGGACCTATTAAGACGCAGGCTGACAATCCGATTTGGATAAAAACCTGTGACAACTTCGGATTAAAATAAAAGAATACTGATTTTATAATTCGCACACTCAGTACAAATAATAAAGCGGATAAGAAATAATTCGCTTTTATGGTTCTTTTCGAAACAAACAAAAAGTAAAAACTCAAAAACAACGCGTTCAATCCGCCTAAAGCACTAATCAAAAAAATAGTTTGTTGTCGTAAGTCCATATATTGTTTTAAAGATGCATATAAGCCACGCATTCTTTTTTAGAATACATTAAAAGTAAGAAAAGAATATAAATTTAGTGATTGTTACTTATTTCTTTACAAAACGCTTGGTGATAGACTTCTTATCGGTAATCACTTTGACAAGATAAATCCCCGATTTCCATGAGGAGATGTCAATGGCGTTATGCATCGTCGTTAATTTCCCTGTGTGAATTTTTCTTCCTAATAAATTATATACTTCAACGGAAGCATTCGTTTTTTGAGATAATCTAATATTCAATTCATTCACTCCAGGATTTGGAGAAATAGTAAATACGGTTTCAGGATTTGAAGCAAATTGATTCGCAGTAGTACTTTGCGCTAGCATGACAGTACTAAAGGACAATAAAAAAACAAGTAAAAGTAGTTTTTGCTTCACTCTTTATAGATTTGGTATATATACAAATGTAATAATTATTTAGAGAAATGTCTTTTTTTTAACATTGAATATACATTTTTTTAATTGAAGTGATGTAAACTCTTCATTGTATCAGTAAAACTACGTGGTTCTATATTCGCGTGGAAATCTTCTGTTACTCTTTTTTAAATAGCCGTTAATTTGTAGGTATTAGTTTTAACACTCACAATGAAAAAAAGTAATGAATACTACCAATCAACTACTTAGACAAATTTACAGTTTGTCTTTTTCAGTCAATTCCGCCTCTGGATTGTCTTGGTCACAAGACGATTGCAAAAGTGGCATGATTGAAATGCAAGAATACGTTACCAAAGTAGCGCATGAAGTTCTTACCGAAACTTCGACTATTATTGGTGAATGGAAAGCAATTTGGGGACCGATTGTCTATGCGAATAATCCAACATCAATATCTGTACATGCCGATAATACCATGGGAATGTACTATAATGAAAGTGAAAACGCGATTGTTATTGCCATTGCCGGAACCAATATCAATTCTCCTTACGGATGGTTGGTAGAAGATTTCTCTGTCAATAAAACCGTTTCTTGGGAATTGGTCACAGGAATTCCAAACTCTGGAAATATTTCCAATGGAACACACATTGGATTGAATATTTTACTGAATATGACCAATGCAACGAATATTTCTGTAGTAACAGCGTTGAAAAATTTCCTAACTGAAAATTCCGATTTACAGAATGTACAAGTCGCGGTAGCAGGTCACAGTTTGGGTGGCGCCTTGTCTCCTACACTCGCTTTGTATTTGGTTGATAAGAAAAGTGAATGGGACCCAACGAATAAAGCTTCTGTCGGTGCGTTTCCAACTGCAGGACCTACGCCAGGTGATGAAGCGTTTGCGGCTTATTACGAAAAACAGATTCAAGCTGAAAACATTTATTATTTAAGTCAGCACAATTCCTTAGATATTGTACCACATGCGTGGGAAAAGGGCGATTTAGCCAAAATTCCTACCATTTACGACGAATACATCCAAGAACCAAAAAACTCAAATCCTTCTGAGACATTGACAGGAACGTTGGCTACAGTAGCCGCTTTGAATGCCTTGTCTTCTAAAAATATTGCAGGAGTTCCCGTAAATCGTTACAAGCAAATATCACCTTCAACTACTTTAGAAGGTACTTTTAATCACGATATTGATACAGTGATTTCAAAAAAACTGAAATATATCCGATTTGTATTGCCATTGGCATTAGGTCAATATGCAGCGTATTTACGAAATTTAGTTCGCTTTGCGGCGCAGGCAGGAAATCAACACGTAAACGCGTATTACGGATTGTTACATATTGAAGATTTCATTCAAGCATATAAAGAAATTTTACAGAAAAGTAAGCCTACTAATCAAGTTGTACTGGAACCGTATGAACAAGCGGTAAAATCCATCGCAAAAGTTGATTTACAAAAAATTGACGCAGCAGCGATACAACTCGCAGAAGAAAATCACTAGAACTTTTAGTTCAGTGGCTAACCAACCATTCTATTTATTGTTCATAAAAAAATGCTTCCCAGAAATCGTATGATTTCGAGGAAGCATTTTTAATTTATTTTTGACTATATCTTCTTTGGAAGAATAATTTGTAAACTTATCTTTTTACAAAACGCTTGGTTTGCACAGCATTGCCCACAATCACTTTTACAAGATAAATTCCTGTATTCCAGCTAGAAGCATCAATCGAATTGTTTTGACCTTCTAAATTTTGCGTCAATACTTTTGCGCCTAACATATTGTAAACTTCTACCGTTGCAGATCCATTGTTATTTGGCATTGCAAGCGTAAAATTAGAATCTGATGGGTTTGGACTCATGGTAAATCGGGCAGCAAATGATAGATCGCCTACACCTAAGGTTAAATTAGCCATAGTTCCACCTCTACCTCCTGTATGATATCCAAAAGAAGTTGAACCACCTTTTGCCCACAATATTGGTAGTAATCCTGCAGATGTAGGGAATACAAAATCGTTTGGATCACCCGTATTGATGGCGCGTGTTGCGACAACTGTTCTTGTAGAACCTGCAACATTATTCGTAACCAAGGTCCAATCTTGACTGGCATCTAAATTAGGCTGTCCATTACCTGATTGCATGTTTCTATCTTGCAAACCTGCTGAAGTAAATACGATGGCATCATCACCAGCATTTCCCATACTATTTCCAGAAGCGATTCCTGGACCTACACCCAACCACCGACCTGATGGTCCTACCATAGTCATAGTGACTAAGCCGGTGGAAGAATCCACATCAAACTGGACTGTAAAATCAGTATCTAATGTGACGACACCTGTACTCCAGGCTTGTCCCATACAGAAACTGGTGGTTAGTAATAAAATAAAAAAAGTAATTTTTTTCATAGAGCTTTGCTTTTGATTAGTGTTATTAATTTTTGGTTTTTATAATTTGTAGCATAATCGAATGCTGTTTTTCCGCTTCTGTCTTTTACATTGGCTTTAGCGCCAGCATTGATCAGTTTTTCTGCGATAGCTGTATTGTTAAATAATGTTGCATAATGCAATGCTGTAGTTCCGCCTTCGTCTCCTTTGTTTACATCTGCACCGTTTTTTAATAAAATATCTACAATAACTTCATCTCTTTTATATACCGCTGCCATTAAAGGCGTTCCGTATTTACTAATGCCATTTATGTCTTTGATTTTATCTACTAAAAACGAAACCATTTTCGCATTTCCATTGTAACAAGCTAACAGGAAAGGCGAATAACCATACTCATTTTGTGTGTGAATGACTTCTGGATTTTTCTTGTACAATTGCTCCATTTCTGCAACAGTACCGTTTCTAGCAATCTGAAATACATCGTCTTGTGCGGACAATGTAGTGAGACTTAATAAGAAGAAAATAAAGGTAATTTTATTCATAAGCATTTTTATTTTTACCAATTTACAAAAAATATAGTATTGTTGTACAGGTAAAACACTGATTATTAACATGAAGTTAACTTACATGAAGAAGAACAACTGCTAAAAAATGTATGTTTCAATATAAGTCATAGACCTACAGAGAAACATACTGATATTTTTAAATCGTTTTATTTAACTAAAAAAATGTTTCCCGAAACCAGCAGAATCAATAGTAAATGCGGTACTATTTTCAGAACGATCTAATTTATTATTGATCGTTAACGCCCACAAAATTAATTCTTTACAAAACGCTTGATCTTCTTTACTATAGTCTTCCGCGTATTCTTTTACGATTTTGTCTAAAGGTTTTACCGAATTGATACTTGCGTAGAATTCATCATCTGTATCTGTATAATTTAGCTCGATAAAATTATCTTCAAACCAATCTATTGTATCTGTGTAGGTTGTTTTTACACCTTCTTTTTCGAGTTTTGGTACTCGTGGGAAGATGTCTTCAAACTGTGTCATCACCGCATTGTCAATCAAGATTTTGGCAACCTCATCAGCGCCTTCTTGTTCGCCTTCATAGACTAATTCTATTTTTCCCGTGATCGATGGAATGATCGACATGAAATCTACCAAACGAATGGTGGTTTGCTCCGCTCCTGTTTCAATCAAACGTAATTTTGCGGCTGCCATCAAGTTTTCCATCGCACTGATCGTTAAACGCGCACTGACGCCACTTTTTGCATCAACATATTCGCTATTTCTTGCTGCAAACGCTACTTCTTCTAGTAAATCCTTTGCTAAGTTTGGAATTTTTATGGCTGATTTGTCTTCGGTAGCAACATTTGCTTCTTGCTCCGTGATTTGTCTTGCCAACGCAATCGATGTTGGATAGTGTGTAAAAATCTGAGAGCCGATTCTATCTTTCAACGGCGTTACAATACTTCCTCTATTCGTGTAATCTTCAGGATTTGCCGTAAATACAAATTGAATATCTAGCGGCATTCTGAGTTGAAAACCACGAATTTGCACATCGCCTTCTTGCAGAATGTTAAACAATGACACTTGAATACGCGCTTGTAAATCTGGCAATTCATTAATTACAAATATCGAGCGGTTTGCACGCGGAATCATTCCGTAATGCAACACACGTTCGTCTGAGTATGGTAATTTCAACGTTGCCGCTTTGATCGGATCAATGTCACCAATTAAATCTGATACATTTACATCTGGTGTAGCTAATTTTTCATAGAAACGTTCTGATCTGTGTACCCACGAAATTGGCGTTTCGTCTCTATGTTCTGCCAATACATCCTTCGCATATTTCGAAATTGGATGAAATGGACTGTCGTTGATTTCCGAACCTTTTACAATTGGTATGTATTCATCGAGCAAGTCTACCATACTACGCGCAATGCGTGTTTTTGCTTGTCCGCGCAATCCTAGTAAGTTGATATGATGTCCTGCCAACAAGGCTTTTTTCAATTGCGGAATTACCGTGTCTTCATACCCTAACAATCCTTCAAAAACAGGTTCGTTAGCTTTGATTCGTGCAATGAGATTTGCCTGAATTTCTTCGTTGATGGTTTTGTGTGTGTATCCAGAATTTTTTAATTCTTTGAATGTGATTTCTTTTTGCATGCTTTTTTTATTAGTTACGTCATTCTGAATTTATTTTAGAATCCCATGATCCTGATCACAAATCTTTATGTGAAACTGAATCATACTGAATCGAGTTCAGCACAGGAGTTCAGTTTGACGCAAATCATATTTTCTATTTTATCGTATTCTTCGTTTTCTATTTTTTTCGTAATCTTCAAAAATCATTTGTCCCAAACCTGACAAACCTGTTAGGAATGCTTTTCCTCTGTTTTGTTCGGTGAAAATTTCCACAAAACGTCGCAGATACGGATCTTGGGCAATCATAAAGGTTGTGATCGGAATTTTAAGTTTTCGCGCTTGTGCTGCTTTGGTTAAACATTTCGACACGATGCGTTCGTCCAAACCAAAACTGTTTTTGTAAAATTCACCATTTGGTAGCGTCAGACAGCTTGGTTTTCCGTCGGTAATCATGAAGATTTGTTTGTTGGTATTTCGCTTGCGGCGGAGAATATCCATTGCCAATTCTAGTCCCGCTACGGTGTTTGTATGATACGGTCCGACTTTTAAGTATGGTAAATCTTTGATTTTGATCGGCCACGCTTCATTTCCAAAAACAATCACATCAATCGAATCTTTTGGATATTTTCTGTGAATCAATTCCACCAATGCCATTGCAACCTTCTTTGCAGGTGTGATGCGATCTTCTCCGTACAGAATCATCGAGTGACTGATGTCGATCATCAAGACCGTACTCATTTGGGATTTGTGTTTGGTTTCTTCAACAATCAGATCATTTTCGGTAATGCGTAAATCGCCAATTCCGTTGTTGACTTGTGCATTTTTGATACTTTCCGTCATGTTGATCATTGCCAAATCGTCTCCAAATTGAAACGATCGGTGATCACCTACCCGCTCATCACCTACACCTTGTTTCGTAGTTCGATGATTTCCTAATCCGCTTTTCTTAAGTTTCCCAAATATTTGATCCAACGCATACGAACGTAAGGCAGCTTCTAATTTTGCCGTTAGCATTTTTTTACCTGGTCCTGTTCCATCACCATCAGTTCCTTGTTGATCAGGATCAATTTCTTCGCGAATGTATCCACGTTTTTTTAGGTCTTCTTCGAAATCTTCTATCGTATACTCGTCTGTGAAGATGTTGTATTCTTTGTCGAGCGTTTTTAGCCAATCAAACGCTTCATCAATATCGCCCGAGGTATGTGTGAGGACATCTTTAAATATCTCAAACACACGTTCAAAATGCGATACTTCTTCTGGAATGTGCTTGCTAAAAGTGAAGCCTTTTCCATAATTAAAATTTATATTGCTCATCGCTTTCGCCGTTCCTTTCTCTTTTTCTAGTTAAAATATAGCGGAATTTAACCAGTGTTTCTTTTTTCTATAAAAATACGGAAAAGATTTGGGAATTGTTCAAACAGTATCTCTTGAAATATTTACTTTTTAAAATTAAGCCTATTTAAGTAGTAAACGGTATATATTTTTATTTGAATCATTTAATTTGACTTATAATTTCTTCTTTAGACATTTCCTTTAATTTTTTTCTATTATAC
>JBCCLH010000026.1:0-86499 GCA_039026955.1 Bacteroidota bacterium | reverse complement strand
CGCATTTGTAAGTGCCCCATTTCTCTCCTGCGAGAGGTCTACAGGTGTCGTACTTCTGCTTCGGATACCTACATTTTAATTCAATAGTTTATAGAAAATAAATTTAAAATAGCTTCTTTTTCTATAGCTAAATTAAAATCAATTCAAATCCAAAAATAAAAAAACGTCTACATCCTTTATTAAAAGAGGAATCACAATATTTTTTTTAGAGTTAACGCATCACTAGCATTTTCAAATGTTAGATTTCAATATAATTCTCTTCGGAAATTGGCGTATTTATTTTTAATCTTCTTGTAGAAACAAAATAGTATAAATAATTGTATGTCAATAGATTATAATTTTTTATTTGTGTGATGAATAAAAAATACTACTGAGAGTCTATAAAAATCGATATTGCTTGTAAGTGAATGTTATAAGACTCATGAAAGAATTCATGCATACAATATTACCTGTTTGTAACTGTTGCGTAATTCTACATATTTCTACAAACCCTGAATATACTAGATTTGTCTCGTTCGGAATGTAAAATTACTGCGAACCACATGTGAAATTATGAACCCCTATTATTAATTTAAAAACAAACACACATGAGACAACATTACACCTTTTTAACAATTTTTTTAATTGCTAGTATGTTTAGCTTGCAAGCACAGACATTAACCTATGCAATGTGCTTTGACGGTCAGAATGACTTTGCGCCTGTATACAGAGCTACAGAAACAGGAATTTTTGGTACAAACGCCAACAACGACAGTTTTACATTTGAATTCTGGGTAAAAGATAATGGAAGTACAGGAAAACACATGTACTCTAAACATTATGATACTGGTTCAGAAAAACAAGGATATTTTATTGAAAGAGATGGCACTACTGGATTTGTTACCGCAGGAATTGCGAACAATACGAATAACTGGAGTACAGTAACAGGATCTATTGCAATCAATGATGGAAATTGGCATCACGTAGCCGTAACTTTTGATATTACTATTGGTGTTTTAACATTATATGTAGATGGAGAATATGAAGGAAATGCTACTGGAATTACGCCTGTATTTGGAAACAATGTAGATGCGCGCTTGGCAAGTTCAGAATTTGAAAACACCTATTTTGCAGGTGCATTTGATGAATTTAAGGTTTGGAATACGGTACGAACACAAAATGAAGTAAATGCTGGGAAACGTTTGCCATTAGATACCAATGCATTGCCAGCAGGTTTGATACAATACTTTCAGTGTAATGAAGGTATTCCAGGCTATGACAACTGGGTTTTGTATCAGCTACTTGATCACACAGGAAACAATCGTCCAGGCGATTTATGGAATGTAAGTCGTTGGGGAGCGTGTTCCAATTGGGTAGATTCGGTGCCAAATGCTTTGTTATCTACAGACACCATAGAAGCTGCTGTGGAAGGATTGAGTGTATATCCAAATCCTTCAAGAGATTATGTGCGAATCAACGGATTGAAAACAAGCGAAGCATACGCAATTTTCAATATGGTTGGCGCAGTCGTAAAACGCGGAATAGTTGCGAATAATCAAGAAATCACAATTACAGACTTAAAAACAGGAATGTATTTCTTAAAATTGAGTGGTGACAGAACGATGAAGTTTATCAAGCAATAAGCAATATTAGTTGTTGATAGAAAGTGTCTATTTCGATGTACAACCGTCACATCGATTTCTATGACAAAAGCAAATGATTTTGCGAAAAAGTTTTGATTTTTGGTTTAGAAATCTAAAAGTGTAAATTATTATACTATTTGTGATAGAAGCAAAATCACCATTGATACATTTTCAAATTATCAAATCGTTACATTAAAAAAACGTCACTGCGAGCGATAGCGCGGCAGTCTTTTTCTCAAAGTGCAATTATTGTTTTTGAAGTACGAGATTGCCGCGTCGTAAACTCCTCAATGACGTTTCTTTTTAAATATATGAACTGACAATCAGAATTTTAATGAGATAGTAGCAAATGACATCTGTTGTTTGCTACTATTTTTTTGTTTGTAATTTTTAATGAGAAATGAAACTGCGCAAAGGATAGCAGTGGAAATCCCGCAGCGAAGCGAGGAATTGTAGCGGATAGCCTGACGGCAAATGTAATTTGGCGATGCGCCCAAAAATTAAAACTCCGAAAATCGGTGATCAAAAATAAAATCAGCGTCAGTTAAAGTTTTTAAGAAGTCAATGATACGCGCTTTTTCTTCGTCCGTCATAGGAATT
The DNA here is from genome assembly GCA_039026955.1 of Bacteroidota bacterium. Classification (GTDB taxonomy): domain Bacteria; phylum Bacteroidota; class Bacteroidia; order Flavobacteriales; family Flavobacteriaceae; genus Kordia. Next base: position 84,277 of record JBCCLH010000026.1, on the reverse strand, counting down.
CCGAGTGTTCCATTAGGTTGTCGTAAGTTGTCATCTAAGTTTTCAGTGTCGTGAATACCACTTCGGTAATGCTCCAAAACTGCATCTAGGTTTGCAAAACGCCCATCATGCATATATGGAAAGGTAACTTCAATATTTCTCAGATTCGGGACTTTAAATTTGTATCGATCCGCAGGAAATCCTGTGACACGTTCACGACCGATATCATTGTATTGAGGATCGATGGCCAAACCATTATTTCGAAACGATTGATCCGAAAACAAATCGCCCGAATGACACGAAGCACATTTTTGGCTGAATAATTCCATGCCTTGCGTTTCGTTGGCAGTCAACGTAACATTTCCTTCGTTGCGACGAAATTTATCGTATTTACTATTCGAAGACACCATCATTACTAAAAATTGTGACAAGGCTTTTAAGATATTCTCTGAATTGATTTCACCATTTTCAAACGCTTCTCGAAACAATCGCGGATAATCTGGATGTGTTTGTAATTTTGCGATAATATTAGTAAATGTCTCGTTCATCTCCACTTCATTCGTAATCGGAATGATCGGTTGCATGTCCAAATGAATCGCGGCGCCGTCCCAGTTAAATTCGTTTTGAAACGCCAAGTTGTGCAACGGTTGCGCATTTCGGCTTCCCAACGCGCCATCTACACCGTGACTCACAATATGCGTGTGATGTGTAAAGGCAAACTCTTGTATATGACAAAACCCGCAAGCGACTACGCCGTCCGACGCCAAACGACCTTCATAGAACAGTCGTCTTCCCAATTCAAAACCAGTTTCTGTGGGTGGATTGTTTTCAATATCATACACCAAAGGCGGAAAGTTAGAAGGAACATTAAAATCCAACAATACGTTCTGGAATTCTCCAGTTGCTTCACCGGGAATTTCCTCATACGGTTCATTCTTGCAAGAGGCAAAAACGAGCAACACCAGTATGTATAAATATTTGTTGAATTTCATAGCTATTGCTAAGATACCAAATGTCACTTGATTGCGCAAGCCTACTGCATTTTGTATTATTTTTTGGGTAGCTGGTTGAATCCTACAAAATGTAGGATTGTGATGACTTCTGTTTCCAATAGCTTTGGAGTATTACAAATCAAAAAAATACAATGATGAAAAAACAAAATTTCAAAAAAGGGTTAGCCCTATCGAAAAAGAAAGTTTCAAATTTAAACAAAATTGAAATTAATGGCGGAGCAGCAGCTTCGGGGAATTTTGCATGTACCAGATCACTCATAGGTAAATGCGCTACACAAGCGACGTACACGTATTGCGCTGGATGTAATTCTTGGTATTGTTAGGAATTCCTTAGCAATGTTTTAACTCACAGACAACACCCACGTTTTAGGTTTATGATGTTGGGCTGTGAGTTTTTTGTTTTATATGAATTAACGTGAGTTTGATATAACTATTCTGTTAAGCGTATAATCGTCAATAACTTGTATAAATTGTCAAATCGAGCATTATCGTAGATACCGAGCGTAGCTCATGAGATTGAATTGAAGCATATATTTTCAAACTGTTCTCGATAGCTTCGCTAGGTATCTTCAATTAAAATGCATTTTAATTTCGATAATGCTCGAACTGACAAGTACCTTTTCCAATCAATTACGAGTAATTTGATGACTTTTTATATCGAACTCACGTTGAATTACTTACTTCAAATATTTCTCAAAAAAAGCAAGCATCTTTTCTGGGTATTCACCAAAATAATTGTATCCGTCAAATCTGCGATTGGTGTCGGTAATCCAGAATAATTCCTTTTCTTCCGAACCAATGTTATCAAAAATTTCTTGTGCATCTTTTGGATTGTCCGTCCAAACATCGTCTATCACTTGTGCCATAAAATACGGAACTTTGACAGCGTGTGCATAGTCTTGCGGACGCATTTCGCTATTGGTAAAACCTCCTAATTTAATTTGTTCCAAATCCATCAATTCTAGGTATGAATCTAAATTCATTAAACCTGCAAACGAACGCATCAATGCTGTCATGGAAACCGTTAATGGACCAAAGAAACATTTGATGTCTTCAAACAATTCTGGACGTCTGTACATTGCTTCATATGCGGCATTTCCGCCTGTGCATCGGTTGTACAATGCGCATTTCATTTGACTTAATTTTGGGTGATTTTGCACGTATTCCTGCGCACCCACCACATCGCGCCATTCGTAGCGACCAATTCCGCAAATGCCACCATTGGCAGCACCACTATTTCCGTGATTTCTTAAATCGTACGCCAAAATATTATAACCAGCTTCTGAAAGATGACGCATATGTGCTACAAAATCAATTTCTAAGGTGTCAACGCTCGAAAAAGGTGCGCCAAAATGACCCGTAAAACCAGAACGACTCATCGGCATAGGATGATTGATAATAATCAACTTGTCAGATTCGCTTTGTATGGATGGAATGTACCAACCTTCCAACGGAGTTCCATCGCTTGATGGGAAAAATACATCTTCCCAAACCGTCATTCCGTGATCGGCGGGTGTTTTATGTACAGGCGTTCGGAACATCGGACGCACGGCAAATTCTGCCAAATATTTTACAGTTCCGTATGCTTCTTGGGAAATGGTTTTTTGTTGTTCAATAGCTTTGTTGTAAGCTGCTTCGCCCATTCTGCCTTTGAGCGTATTATCGATTGTATACTTTAAAGTTTTGTCAAACATGATCGTTGCTTTTAGTGAATATAATGACGCAAAGATCTTTCACTTTTTGTAGAAACTACGAAGACAAATTAAGGCAAATAGGATACAAATTACAGGTTTGAAAAATTAGAAGGAGAAACACCTGTAATTTTTCGAAAAAGACGCGAGAAATAATTCGGATATTCAAAACCAAGTTGATAAGCAATTTCCGAAATGGTGTACTTTTTTTGAAGCAACAGTGATTTTGCGACGTTGACAATGTGTTGATGAATGTGCTCTAATGCAGGTTTTCCAGAGTAAAATTTAATTACATCGCTTAAGTAATTTGGCGTCACATTGAGTTTGTTGGCAAAATACTGTACGGAAGGTTGTGCAATGGTACGTGGCGCTTGGTTTTGTGAATAATAATTTTCCAAAAGTGAAAAAAAGTTGTTCACCAATTGACTGTATTGTTCTTTGCGTTCGCCGAATTGTCGTTTGTAAAATTGCCCTACATGTGCAAAAATGAGATTGCAATAGGCGAGGAGTAAATCGGTAGAAAAAACAGCTTTGTTATATTCCTCAAACGCCGCTTTAAATTGTTGTGTGATGCTGATTTCTTCTTCTGCTTTTAGATACAAAGGTTCGTGCAATCCGTAGTTTAAAAACGAATATTGCAAATGCTGATTGTTGGAAATTAAATCTTCCGTAATGTTGATGTAAAATCCTTTCCAAGGCACATCGGTTTGCCATTCAATCGGTTGATTGGGACTTGAAAAATACATAAAGCCTTTTTCCTTATCGTTTTCCAATCCATACTTGATCGAAATCCGATAGAAATTTGGATACACAGGACTCGAAGCAAGCAGGAAATCCGAAGGATATGCACCAATATCGAGCAACTCGTGTTTCGGAGCGCGTACGTTGGTGTAGTCGTTAAAAGCGGTAATGGTGTCGAATTTCATGAGTTCCAAATTACTGAAATAAAACTACAAAATCTCACCTAAATTCACCATGTGAAAGCAATTTTTATATCATCTTCTTTTCGTTTGCTAGTTGAATGGCTTCTGCTTTCGAGTTGACATGCAGTTTTTGATAAATGTTTCGAATGTGTGTGCGAACGGTTGTTTTGGAGACAAATAATTCTTCTGCAATTGTACTGTAGGTTTTGCCTTGTGCAAGCAGTGAAAGCACTTCTTTTTCACGTTTGGATAACGTATTGTCTTGATGATTCAGTTGAAATGATTCCACGACCATTTTGGCGATTTTATTGCTCATTGGCGCGCCGCCTTTTTTCAAATCTTCCAGAGCTTTGGTCAATTCTGGCAAACCTAAACTTTTGGTCAAATAACCACAGGCACCAGCTTTTAAGGCTTCAAAAACCATGTTGCTATCTTCAAAAACTGTCACAATAATCAATTCGGTTTTTGGATAGTGTTGTTTGATGCGTTTGGTGCCTTCAATCCCGTTGATGCCTGGCAATCCGATGTCCATTAAGACAATATCCGGATGGTTTCCCGATTTAAAATCGTCAAAGGCAGATTCGAAATCTTCATACACACCGAGTAAAAAATAATTGTCGAGTTGTTGAATGTAAGCAGCCATATTTTCGCGGAAAATCGCGTTGTCTTCGATGACTGAAATGTATTTTTTTTTCATGATTCGTTAATTTTGATCAATTCTTCTTCTAAATCTAACACAAACGTATAGCAAACACCTTCCGATTTTTCAATGTAGGTGTTGGCGTTGATGGTTTCCATGCGTTTTTTAATATTTTTCAAACCATTTCCATGCTGCGAAGTCACTTGGTCAATTCCGACGCCATTGTCTTTGATTTGAATGGTGAACATAGCATTTTCCAAATGTGCTTTGAACACCACTTTGGTGGCTTTTGAATGTTTGATGATATTGGCTAAAATTTCTTTGTAGGCTAAAATGATGTTGCGGCTTTTGATATAGGAAATGTCAATCGGAATGATGTCTATTTCTTTGTATAGAAAGTCAATTTCGTCAAAGAGATAAAAAAAGTTTTCCCCATAATCTCTCAAATATTTACACAAGCTTTCAATATTATTATTTTTCGGATTTAAAGACCACACAAAGTCTTTTGCAGTATGATAAATTTCTTTGGAAAGCGAGGTAATTTTATCCACTTTCGGAGACGTAACTTTTTCGCTGTGTTTTAAATTATTAGACAAACCAATGACAGAAGCAATTTTATTTCCAATCTCGTCGTGGAAATCGCGCGCCACTTCTTCGCGGAGGTTTTCTACTTTGTGTTCTAAAAAGATGCGTCGGTTGATTTCATTGGATAAAGTGGCGTTTCTGCGTTTAATGACGCGTAAGCGATACCACAAAACTCCTAATAACAGAAGGGTAATCGCACTAAAAATAAACACTTTAATTACAGTAATTTGATACCATTTGGGTTCAATGCGAAAGCGAATCGTTTGCGGAATTGACCATTCGCTATTCACACGTCTTCCGCGGAATGCTACCAAATAATCGCCAGGTTTTAAATTGCTCATCTCAAGCGTTTTCCGATCCATTTTGCGCCATTCAGACTTGTTTATTTTGTACTCAAACTGCACCGCTTCCGAGAAATAACGCGTACTACTTTTAAAAGCAATTTCGACGTGATCGTTCTGAATATCAGTCTGATAAATTTCTATTTTTGGTGGAATGGTAATGTCTAACAGCTTCGGATTGAATTCCATGATTCCATTTCCAGAAATGATCCAAATGATGCCTTTGGAATCTTGATAGAAACTGTAAATATTGTCCGAATTGGTGCCGTTTTTTGTGTTGAAATGATATTCAAAACCTTCCGTAAGAATCCAAAAACCTTTGTTGGTGGCAAAATAAATTCGGTCTTGAGCGTCCACAAAAATATCGTTGATATAAATGTCTTCTCCTGTAAATTGCAAGGGTTGAATGCTGTTGTTGCCATAAATATACGCTTCATACGGAGTGGCAATGACAATCTGATCTTTGTGAGCAATCATTTTCCGCACCACACGCTGTGCAAAGGTTTTGAGCAACAAACTGTCTTGGGTTTCTACCCACGTATCTGCCGGTAGCGTCTTCTCGTATTTTTTGATGCCAATTTGTGTGCCGATGTAAATTTTGTCATTGAAATAAATGCCTGTATTTATTTTTTTGTCCTTTTTGTTGTATTGAATGCAAAACAAATCCTGCCGTTCGCCTTTATGATAGCGAATTGCCCAATATTTGGAATAGAAAACGATGTCGTTCTTTTTGGCGTATAAGAAATTATCAATACGATTGTTATTGACGACTTCAAAAGACGAATTGTACAAACTATCATGTGAAGAAAAATACCGTTCACCTTGAAATTTGAAAATCGTATTGAGTCGAAATTTATTTTTCTGTTGGATAAACGTATCTTTTTCTTTGAGTATATACGATACATTTTCGGTGGCAAATACCATGTTTCCTTCCTCATTTTCATAACTGAATTTTGGCACAGGAATTTGATACGCATTGATAGGATATGATTTAAAAAGCGATGGAAATATTTTATAAATCCCATTACCGTAACTCGCAATGTAGATGGTTTCCTGATCGATAAAAATGTCGCTAATACCGTATTTTATGTTGAGAATGCATTCTGTTTTTAGCACGCTAGAAAAATCATCGGAAAAGGTTACAATGTACACACTACTATATTCTGCGCGATGTTTGAACTGTACTAAAACTTGATTTTTTGTGTATGGTTTTATCTGTTGTATGGTGTACGGTTCTTTAAAATGATAGCTTTGTTTTTGGGTTGAATTTGTCTTGGAAATCCAAGTTAAGTTGCCATTTTCATCTCCAAAAAAGAGAAACTGACCAAAACTGCAGAAGGCTTCTACTTTTGTTTCAGGTTCATACGGAAAGTTTTGTTGTTGATTTCCTTGCCAATCATACCTGAAAATTTGCTGATCTTCGCTGATGTAAATAAACGATTTATCAATGGCAATGCGTCGGTTTTTGTCAAATCGTTCATTAAGATCGATGATGGTGTCTAAAGCATTGTTTGCATCAAAAGTCATCAGTGCGTAACGACGATAGGTATTGTAGATAAGCAATTTGCCATCATTCTGTAAAATCCTATTGATGCGATCTGGATAGATGTTCTTGATTTGGTTTCCTTTCTTTGACAAAATGCCATCCAACCAAGAACCGATATACAAAATGCTATCATTTCGATTTAATAACGCTACAGGATATCGAATTTTTTTTCGGTTGTGTATTTTAAAATTGATTCCATCAAACGTTGCCAATCCGCCATCGGTAGCGACATACATTTCATCTTGAAACTTTTCAATGGCAAAGGTGTAATTGTCAGGCAAACCATTCTCCACATTGTAATGCTGTTGTGTCCAATATTGTGCACGTAGGACAAAACAGTTGAGTAAAAGAATGCTGTATATACTAATTTTCTTCACCTAAGGAAACATACGTTTCCTTAAATGTAAGAATTATAACGAAGTTGTGATACTACAAAATGCAGTATTTACGTGTATTTAGTTTACTGCGCGCTAAACGAAGTTTCCAAATTGGTAGCAATTCGTGGTGCATTTACCGGATCTACTTGAATGTCGTCTGTATCTGCAAATTTTATTTGATTCGTTGCATCAAGAATATTTTGAATGTATGCTTCTACATTAACAGCAGCGGTATTTCCTGTCGCAATAGAAATGGTGTTTGCTAATGGAAGCGTTACAAATTTGTAGTTGTCTAAGTTTTGCCCGTGACTTCCAACATGAATGACAAATGGAGCTTCGGTTCCGCCTTGTGGCGTGTACATTCCTTCAAATTTGAGAAATTTATACCCTGCAGCCCAATTCCATAACATGCCTGCTTCTTCTGCGGTAGGAATGAAATTCATCACGCCGCCATCCAATGGATATTTTGATTGATCAACGCCAATTCCAAACGAGATTTGTGTATAATTCCCGACTGGAATTTCTGTCAAGTTCAGTGTCAAACTGCTTGGATCTTCTTCATTGATCACAAAGTATGAGTCGTCTTTTGGATATTCGAAAATGGTGCCGTTGTCTTGAATCAAAGCGATGTTAGAAATGATGTATTTCAATTCATTGGTCACGACACTTTCATTGTTTTGATTTACATATACAGTGGTTCCTAAGGTTAAATCTTGCGTTGCTGAAATACGGTTGTCAAACGTAATATCAACAGCTGAGGTTTCGATAGCATTAGAATCGTCTTTACACGATGATGCTAATATTAATATGATTAATGCAAAGGTGTAAGTTATCTTTTTCATGTTGTTATTTTATTTTTAAAATCAACGCATCTTTGATGCCTTTATTTTCTACAATATCACCATCATTGCTTTGTGTGCTTCCAGCAATGACTAATTTTTTATCGTTTGTTTCTATAATACTGAAGGCGATATCCAATTGCGAACCGCCAAAGTTTTTCTCCCAAGTCAAGTTGCCTGTTTCCGAGATTTTGATCACCCAAAAATCGTTTTGACCATAATTGGAATTTATATCTACATTGTCACTTTTAGCACTTCCAACAATCGCGTAACCGCCATCTTGTAACGATGTGATTCCACGTGCTGATTCAAAGTCGCTTCCTCCAAAAGTACGTTCCCAAAGCAAAGCACCATCTGCATCATTTATTTTGATAATCCAAAAATCGGCAGAGCCTTTTAAATTGGAAATGTTTCCGTCATTACTTCGCGTATCTCCCACCACAATATAGTTTCCGTCATTGGTTTTGGTAATGTCATACCCAATATCGATTCCAGTGCCGCCATAGGATTTTTGCCAGATTAAATCGCCAGTATTGCTCATTTTTACCACCCAAAAATCATAACTTCCTTGACTGTTGGTGATATCAAAATCGTCACTTTCTGAAGAACCTACAATGATAAAGCTGTTGTCATCAGTTTCTAAAGTCGAGTAGGAGCGATCGTTGTTACTACCGCCAAAATAACGACTCCAAACAATGTTTCCGGTGGCGTCTAGTTTATGACACCAATATTCGCCAACACCGTGTTCGGAGGATACAGTTCCTTCTGAATTTGAAGGTCTTCCCACACTTCCTTGTCCGCCAGAAGCCGTAATGTCCAAAAATCCTGTGGTAAAGTAGCCGCCATCACTAGTTTGCATGATATCAAAAGCCTGATCGCTTCCAGAGAAACCAAAACTTTTTTCCCATTGAATGTTTCCGGCAGCATCGAGCTTTACGATCCATTGGTCATAAAAACCGCTGTTTTGACTTACATCTTCATCACCACTTCGGCTGTAGCCTGTAATGATAAATCCGCCATCAGCAGTTGTTTTGATGGCTTCTCCACGATCGTCTGCGGTTCCACCATAGGTTTTGCTCCAAAGTAAGCTTCCGTCTGCATCCAAGCGTGCTACCCAATAGTTATTTTGTTCGGAAGTATTATCGGTAATATCGCCATCAATACTTTCGGTATACCCTACAATTGCATATCCGCCATCGGCAGTCATAGTGATATCTTGCGCGGTATCTTCTTGCGTACCTCCTAAAGTGGTAATCCAGTCGATTTCTCCTAAAAATACTATCGGATCGGTTGTGTTTCCAGAATCTTCAGCAGGTGAACTATCGTCAGAAGAACAACTGATTAGAAAAGTCAGCAAGAAAAAAATAGCGTATGTATTGTGTTTTATCATAAATTTCTAGTTGCTTTTACGAATGATGAATAATCCTGAATTGATATCGCTGACTACGATATTTCCACTTGCAAAATACGGATATATGTTCCAAGCACCATTAAACGTAGGTCCGTTACTTTGTGGATGTGTATCAAAGAAACCTTCTTCTTGAATAGTGCCACCTGCAATATTTGAAATGTCTAAAATACGCACACCAGCCGTGTAGTTTGCTAGGAAAAACATATCTCCTTTTACATATCCATTATGGTCAATGGCAGCGGTTGGACCTGTATATGTTGTGAGTATGGATGGATCGTCTAAATTTTCTAAATCAAATATTAAACTTCTTGAGTTAAATCCAAAGTTGAGTTCATCCAGCTCGTCTCCCACAATAAAATAACGATGATCTTCTGTAAACCAACCTTGATGGGTGTACCCAATATTTGAATATCCTTGTGTTGCTAAACGAATCGGATTGTTTTTGTCGGTAATGTCAATCACTACCAATTCATTGGTGTTGCTTCCAACCAAAATTTCTTTCCCAACATGCTCCGTATCTGGACCGTTATAAGTGATCACTTGCGCATCATGCGAATACGCATCGTCTGGATAACCGCCAGCAGCTACCGGATTGGTAGGATTTTGAATGTTTACAAAATGTGGCCCGCCACTGAAGGAAAATATACTGTCGTCCAATTCCATAGCGCCTACTGCATACGCGAATCCAGTTTCTTCGTTGATTACTATATTATGTGCGCTTCCAAAACCATTATACCAAGCATCTGGTGTAAATATTTGTGGAGGATTGGCAACATTACGCAAACGCGTTAAGTCGAATACTTGCATTCCGTGACCTGGCGCTTCACTAACGATAAACGCATGATTGTTATATACTTTGATATCGCGCCAATTGCTATCCGCTGTTTGTGTAGGCACGTTTCCTAAGTATATAGGACTTGTCGGATTGGTAATGTCTACAAAAGAAGCATTTTCTCGGGTGCCGACTAAAGCATATTCACGGCCTGTTTGTGGATCGGTCCAGCCCCAAGAGTCATTTCCTCTTGTGGCGCCTCCTAAATCATTCAAAGGAATGTGTGCCATTAAATCATATCCATTACACGGATAAATTCCTGCAGTACCGTTTTCGCAAAGTGTTGCATTTGGAAATGTTTGTGTGTTTGGTGTTGTACTAGATGGTGTCGTAGTATCATCATCTCCACAAGCATAAAAACTCATGGCAGTAATGATGAAAAAGAAAAGAGTTAGCTTTTTCATGTGTGGTATTTTTTAATCGGTTAAAATGAATTCTTTAATTTACAATTAATTTACGAGAATTCTTGCCATTTATTTTTATAATGTACATTCCCGATGGAAATTTTGCTACGGGCAATTCAAATCGCGTTTCATTGATGCTAGTATATGCAGCAATTTTTGTTCCTAACATATTCATTATTTCAACATTTTGGATCAATCTATTGTCTCCTGTTCTGATGATCGTATGATCGGAAGCTGGATTTGGATACATCATAAAGTTTAAAGAGGAAGTTTGTACTGTAGACAATAAATTGCTGTCACGAACCACAAATAGTCCTCTGTCTGTATCACTAATAATAATATTTCCACTGGCAAAATAGGGATATGCAGTCCAAGCGCCAAAAAAGATCGTACTGTTGGACGCAGGATAGGTGTCAAAGTACCCAATTTCAGTGACATTCATCGGATTGCTAATGTCTGAAACTCGCAATCCCGAAGTATAGTTTGCTTGGTACAATATATCTCCTTTGATGTAATAATTATGATCAATAGCACTAGAGCTTCCTGTGAAAGAGTTGATAAATTGTGGATTGTCCAAATCAGCAAAGTCAAATACTAAACCACGTGAATTGTATCCAAAATTAATTTCATCTTCTTCATCTCCTAAATAAAAATAACGATGATCTTCCGTCAACCAACCTTGATGTGTGTATCCAACATCTGTATAGTTGATTCGTGCTAATCTGGTTACCGATGATTTGTTAGTCACATCTAAAATGACAATTTCATTTTCGTTACTTCCAATTAAAATTTCTTTTCCTACATGTGCTGTATCAGGTCCATTATACGTCACAATTTGTGCATCGTGTGTGTATCCATCTGTGGAATAACCACCTACAGAAACTGGGTTTGTTGGAATGGAAAGATCCACAAAATGAGGTCCGCCACTAAAGGTATTACAACCTACCAAATATGCATACCCTGTATCTTCATTAATTGCAATATTATGACAACTTCCCACATCTGTAAACAGGGCATCAGGAGTAAAGGTTTGTGGTGGATTGCTCACATTGCGCAAACGCGTCAAATCGAATACTTGCATTCCATGATTTCCGACATTATCCGCCACAATAAATGCGTGATTGTTATACACTTTTACATCACGCCAAAAATTCACGCCTGCATTTGTTGGAATGTTTCCTAAATACACTGGATTCACAGGATCAGTAATATCTACAAAACAGGTTTTATCTTCAAAAGTCATCAGTGCGTATTCTTTATTCGTCATCGGATCGGTCCAGCCCCAAAGATCACTTCCGTCTTCGTTACTAAAGGTCGATTTCGGTAAATTTGATAATAAATCATATCCATCACAAGGAAAAGAACCTGCAAATCCGCCTGAACATGGAACTATTTGGGCAATTGAAGGAATACTAATTAAGAGTGCAAGAACAAAGAATAGGTTTCGTGCAGTACGTGTCATTTTTTTGGCTAATTTTGCGTTTTTATTGGGATCGAAGCTAAAAACTGCGGACTAAAATACAATTTTAACTTTATAAATACTATTACGGCATGTTAAAAGATAAGAACGAGCAACGTACATCATTGGCAAGTTTGGGAGAGTTTGGATTGATAGATCATTTGACAGCAAATTTCAAGATTACGCAAAGTTCTACAGTGAAAGGAATTGGTGATGATGCTGCAGTGTTGGATTTTGAATCGAAAAAAGTGGTCGTTTCCACAGATTTACTGGTGGAAGGTGTGCATTTTGATTTGAGTTATATGCCGTTAAAGCATTTAGGATATAAAGCTGTAGTAGTCAATGTGTCAGATATTTACGCGATGAACGCAAAAGCGACGCAGGTTACGATTTCCATTGCCGTTTCCAATCGTTTTCCGTTGGAAGCTTTGGAAGAATTGTATGCTGGAATTCAGTTGGCTGCCAAAATGTATAATGTAGATGTGATTGGTGGCGATACAACTTCTTCTACAAAAGGATTACTGATCAGCGTTACTGCAATTGGTGAAGTAGAAGCAGAGAAAATTGCTTACAGAAACGGCGCCAAAGAAAATGATTTGTTGGTAGTAACGGGCGATATTGGCGGTGCATTTTTAGGATTGAAAGTGTTACAACGTGAAAAATCGGTTTTTGAGGTAAATCCTAACAATCAACCAGATTTGGACATGTATTCGTATATCATTGAGCGACAATTAAAACCAGAAGCTCGTAAAGATATTCCGCCTTTATTGCAGGATTTGGAAGTGAAACCTACTTCTATGATTGATATTAGTGACGGACTGTCTTCTGAAATTATGCATTTGTGTAAGCAATCACGAGTTGGCTGTAATTTATATGAAGATAAAATTCCGCTCGATCCGCAAGTAATTTCTACCTGTGAAGAATTCAATTTAGATAGCACCATGGTTGCCCTAAGTGGTGGCGAAGATTACGAACTTTTATTTACTATCAGTCAAGAAGACTATCCAAAAATAAAAGCCAATCCAAACTTAACGGTTATTGGACACATAACACAAGAAAGTGAAGGCATTCATTTAGTTACTAGAGCCAATACAAAAATTCCTCTCAAAGCACAAGGTTGGAATGCGATGGAGGAATAAGCTTTTAAAAATTGTAAATACGAAATGCTGATTTCGACTGACTTTCGCTGAAAAACCTTGCTGTTATTTGGGCAGATAACAGCAAAGCAAATTTTTCCTAGCTATGTAAGTCTGATAGTCTAAGTAGGTTAAAACGCTGGATTCTTCTTTCGATGAACCGTAATAAGCGTTCTATTGATATCTTTTAATTGCGGTGTCAATTGCGTCAATTTTCCTTTATCATCTGTAGTGGCTTCGTGTCCGCAAAGCATGCACTGATATTCGTTGATGTGAGAAGTGATTTTTTTAGTAACTCTGTAGCGATGACCGAATACGCTGCAATATAATTTTCCGAGTGGAAAAGTAGTTTTAATACTTTTGTTTTCCATGTGAATAAGTAGGTTATGTAAGTTTTCTTTGGTTTCCTCTAAGATACGACAACGAATTAAAAATCCGATGAAAAGCTACTTTTTTTAGACGAAATGCACGTTACCTTTAGGTGAATGGTCAATTCGTAGAAAATTTTCTTACAATAAAAGTTTAATTTATTATAAAGTACTTCACTATTTATTAGTAATTACACTACATTTTTTTGAAAAAAAGCGTCTTTTTACTCAATTTCTTACAAATCTTTCAAGGGAAAAAATCAAATCTTCCTTATTTTCTATATGACTCATATGTCCGTCAGGAAAAATATCGACATCGACTTCTGAATTTTTGGTTTGATCAAGTACATCTTTAAAATCCAAAACGGGATCGTGTTTTCCGATAATCATCATTTTTTTGTAAGGTGAAAAGTGCAACAATACTTCACGATCTTCTCTAATTTTCATACCTTCTAAGGCGGCTACAATTCCTTGCAACGAAGTGGTCAAGGCTTCTTTTTTGACTTCCTTGATTGTACTCGCAAAGATTTTTCGATTTTTCGGTCGGAATAAATTTGTAATCGAAATACGAATGAATTGTTTGTGATTGTGTTTCACAGCTTTGATTGCACGATCACGATTCACTTTTCGTTCGGCACTATCGGCTCTGGATGTAGAATTAATCAAGCATAATCCTTTTAAGTAATCAGGATACATTTCGGCGAAAGCCAATGCCACATAACCGCCCATGGAATGTCCTAACAAATGCAATTTGCGCAATTTCAATTCTTTCACCACCGCAAAAACCGTCTCTGCCATGGCTTCCATCGTATGGATATAGCCTAAGCATCCTGTTTTTCCATGACCTAATAAATCTATCGTAATGACTTTGTGGGTTTTAGAAAAAATATCAACATATGGTTGCCACATGCTGCTCGTTTCCAAAAAGCCATGCAAAAAAACAATCGCATTTCCTTTGCCCGAAACGGAGTAGGCGATTTCTATATTTTTATAGATCACAAACTGTTGCATCTCACAAAAATATGTATCTTTCGTTACTTGTAAAATCAGAAATCAAAAATGTTATCATCCACTTTTCAAAAACTTTCTCCTGCCGCTGAAAAAAAGTTGCTCATCTTGGCCATTACCACTTTTGTATTGGCAGCAAGTTGTATGATTCATTTTGATGAATTGCTTAAAAATGAGTTGGCTCCTCTTGGAATTATCTCGTTAGAATTGGCTCAAACCCTTGAAAATGTTACGCAAATACTCGAATCTTGGAAACTAACGCCAGGCGCCATGCAATCTGCCGAATGGAGTTTATGGTTTGATTATATCTTCATTATAACATACACATTTCTATTATGTTTGATCATTCACCGTGTGCGTCGCAGTATTTGGAAAATGGATGAGCATATTGGTTACCGATTGGGAACCGTTATGATTCGAATGGTCATTTTTGCAGGATTTCTGGACATGGTAGAAAACTTTGCGCTGCTTCAATTATTTTACGGCGATTCACAAACGTATTGGGCAACCTTAGCATTTGCAACAGCAACGATCAAATTTATCCATCTCATTGTCGCCATTGCATACATATTGATCAGCCTGACTGCTGCTGGAATTAAAAAACTCGCCTAAATGTCAAAAAACAAAGAACTTTTTATTACTGCTTTTGCCTTATTTTCTATGTTTTTTGGCGCTGGAAATTTGCTATTGCCACCATTATTAGGGTATCAAGCGACTGATGAGTGGTATTGGGTCACGCTTGGATTTATGATTACGGCTGTGGTAATTCCGATTTTTGGAATCTTAGCGCATGCGCGATTGCAAGGTTCGATGTTTGATTTTGGAAAGAAAGTATCGCCAGTATTTAGTTCGGTATTTTGTATTGTAATCTATGCGATTTCCGTTGCGATTCCTTCGCCTAGAACCGCCGCAGCAACGCATGAAATCTCTATATTTCCCAACTTTGGGACCAGTGCTTTATTAACGAGTAGTATATATTTTGCGTTGGTATTGGTTTTTGTGTTGAATCGCTCGAAGATTCTCAACTTTATTGGAAAATTCCTCACGCCGTTAATCGTATTGATTTTGTTGGCGATTATCGGAATCGGCTTATTTATGCCACATGAAGCTACTGCAGAAGCAACTGTGCAAGGTTCGTCATTATTTGCAGGATTGTTGGAAGGTTACCAAACCTTTGATGCGATTGGCGCTGTTGTGATTGGCGGCGTGATCATTATTTCGTTGAACTTAAAAGGACATGATTCCTTTGAAGAAAAGAAAAAACTCATTGCCAAATCGGGTTGGATTGCTGGATTTGGATTGTTCGCCATCTATGCAGGATTGATTCTTCTCGGTTCATATTTCAGTAGTGAAATTGACATTGATATGAGTTTGAGTAGCGATATGAAACGTGCAACTTTACTGCGCGGAATCAGTCTGGCGACTTTAGGAAACATCGGAACCGCTTTCTTAAGTGTGTTGGTCGCATTGGCTTGTTTTACCACTGCCGTGGGAATCACCACAGGAACCGCTGATTATTTCAAAGGACTTTTTAACGATTCACAAAACGCCTACAACATCACGGCAGTTATTGCCTGTATTTTAGGAGTTGCCGTAGGACAATTGGATTTTCATTACATCATCATTATTGCCGTACCGGTCTTAAAATTTATCTACCCAATTACCATTGTTTTGATCTTTTTAAACATAGTACCACAGAAATATGCTTATCCGTTGGCATTTAGAGCTGTGGTTATCATCACCTTTATCTTCGGTGTATTTGATGCGGTTAATTTTTTCTATCCAGAAAGCAGTTTTTTGAGTACGTTTCGTGAAACCATTCCATTAGGAGTGTATGACTTCGGTTGGGTATTGCCAGCATTGATTGTGTTTGTGGTGACTAATTTATTCAGGAAGCAATAGTTTCGTCATGCTGGACGTGATCTAGCATCACATAACAGTGAATCTCTGAAACTAAATTATCGTTATCTAACCTAAAATTCTTACAAATTTTCCGTACTTTTCAAGTATCCTTATAATTCTCCATTGTCATATCGAGCGCAGTCGAGATACAAATGAAAAGTAAAATTTAGTAATACAACTATACATATTTTAAAACGAATGAACAAACTCATCATCGCAGGAAACGGATTTGATTTAGCGCATGGATTGCCAACATCATACAATCATTTTATGGATGCGTTTTGGCGTGATTTGAAGGATGATTATAATGATAAGTTGATTATGGGATTGATTTATATAAATTCAGATTTTAGAGATAATTTAATTAATGGGGAAATTCAAGATTTTAAAAGTTTTGATTCAAACATAAGGAATTACTTAAAAAAAACTTTCAGGTACGGGCAATACAATACTGACAAATATAGTTTCATTGAAAATCGAAAAAATATACACGATAGAAAAGAGGTTTATTTATTTAGATTCACAAATCCATTTTTTGAAAAATTAAATAAAATTCACTCTATTAAAAATTGGGTAGATGTAGAAAATGAGTATTATCAAGCATTAAAAGAAATTTGTAAAGATGAAGGACTAGGAACCAATTATAAAAGAAATGAAGTAATAGCATTACACAAGCAATTTGAGCAAGTAAAAAAATTATTGGAAAGATATTTACAAAAAAAAATAGTTGAAGTGTATGATTACAGTAATGATACTAACAATTTTCTTGAAATTATACAACCTCTTAATTTTGAAGATATGCATGAAAGTTTTGTAAAAGAACTTTCATTAAAAAATGACAAACAGGATTTTTTAGAACAACAAGATTTGCGTAATAAATATGATAAAATCCCAAAAAATAAAAGTCTAATTCTTAATTTTAATTATACAAACACATTAAATAGCTACATATACAAAAGATTAGATGATAGAGGAAATTCACTTATTGGAATAAACCATATTCACGGAGAGCTCAATAAAAATATCGTGTTCGGCTTCGGAGACGAAATGGACGATGATTACAAGCTCATTGAAAACATGGACGATAATGAATATCTACGGTATTTCAAATCATTCCAATACGTCCAAAACTCAAATTATAAAGATGTTTTACGTTATGTAGATTCCGAAAAATTCCAAGTCATCATCATGGGACATTCGTGTGGTTTGTCAGATAGAACCTTATTGAATACCATTTTTGAACATGAAAATTGTCGTTCCATCAAAGTATTCTATCATCAAAAAGAAGATGGAACTGATAATTATACTGAAGTCATTCAAAATATTTCCAGACATTTTAATGATAAGAAACTCATGCGTACCAAAATCGTAGAAAAAACTTTGTGTGAGCCAATGCCGCAAATTCAGTTGCCGAAGAAGGAAGTATAATTTCTGAGTAGTTCTCAATAGATACTAAATCAAGTTCAGCAAACTAGAACTGACGTTTAACAAAATCTAAAAGCGAAGCGGTCTTACCTCTAAAAGCAAAGCGAGTCTAAATTTTACGTAAATAATTAATACCATTTACGACTGATACAACATCAATCGAATTAAAAAAAGAAAAAACAACATGGCTGTTCAAGAGATTACCAATTATACCTACCAAGACACCTTTTCACTGAGTGTGGTGCAATTTGAAAAAGCCTGTGTAGTCAATCAGCCCGAACAAGTAGATGCATATACCATTTATTGGATCAAGGAAGGAAAAGGCATCTATTTTATCGATTTTGAAGAATATACTTTTGAAGGGAATATTATTTTCTTTTTGTCGCCAGGACAAGTATTTTCGGTAAGTTCTGAGAAAATCAAAGAAGCGTACAGACTTTCTTTTAAACGTGATTTTTATTGCATTCAAACCCACGATAAGGAAATTTCGTGTAATGGGGTTTTGTTTAATAATGTGTACGACACGCCGTATGTGATTCCGAAGGAAAAAGATGTGCAGCGTTTGAGTTTACTGTTAGAAGATTTGATTGAAGAATTTAACAGTGAAAACTCAGGTCAGTACGATATGTTGCAAGCGTATTTGAAGCAATTTATCATTCATTCGGTGCGTGTGAAGAAGGATGATTTTATAATGAAAGAGGATACGGAAACTAAACTCTACAAAGATTTTAGTGTGTTGGTAGAGCAAAACTTTAAAAAAATGCATTCGGTTTCTGCGTATGCCGATCGTTTGGGTATTTCTCCAAAATCCATTGCCAAGCATTTTCAAAAACTCGGAACGACGACTCCAAGTGATTTTATCAAAAACAGAATCATCTTAGAAGCCAAACGCCAATTGTTATACACGGAACATACCGTAAAAGAAATCGCCTTCGATTTAGGATTCAATGATCCTGCGTATTTTACGCGTTTCTTTACCAAGGCGAGTCAAAGATCTCCATTGAATTTTAAGGCGGAATATAGGAAGTAGATTGTTAGTATCGGCTTCGCCTGTTAGTCACGCTTTGCTTTGGTATCGCTTACGCTGTTGGTGTATTTGTATTTTTGTTGATAGAAGCGCTCACTACTAACTACTCAATACTCATATCTTTTTTATCACGAATTATTTTTTCTTCAAATCAATAAGCGTTCTACAAGAAACAGATTGCCACGAATTTGTCATTTCGACTTCGCTCAATGTGAAAAATTCTCGCAAAGACGAATCATAGTTTATTTTCAAATTTGACTCAATAACGTCATTCTGAGCTTGACTCAGAATCACACAAAAAGCGCTCCTTACAGGAAGTTGAATCAATAACCAATCAAGTTGAGTACAAGGTTCAGTTTGACAAAATGTTTATTTCTGATTTTCTAAAAAGCCCAAAAATCTAAGCGCAAAGCAAGTCTAAAAATCTAAAAATCCATTACAAAACCCATTTGTCCAATTCTTAGGAACTTTTGTCCATTTCTTGGCGCTCTTTTCTGCCGCATCTTTGTACTGTTCAAATGATGCATCGACTAGCTTAGCAACATTTGTTCAGTTAAAAAGTAAAAATTCAAACCAAAAGATTATGAAGAATATAAAAGAAATACAAAATACAGCTTGCCCAAATTGCTGGGGTTATCAAGAATATGATGAACAAGTAACCGAGTGTAAAATCTGCGGAAGCGACAATTAAATCAAACACATTACACAAAATAAAAAACTATTAAAAATCAAAAAATTTAGAAATTATGAGCACACGAATTGAAACTTTAAATCCAGAAACAACTACAGGAGAATCAAAAGAATTATTTGATGCAGTACAAAAGAAATTAGGATTTATTCCAAACCTAATTAAAGTATTTGGAAATTCTCCTGCAACCTTAAAATCTTATTTAAGTTTAGGCGAATTGACTGCTAGCGGAAACTTTAGCAATAAATTCAGAGAGCAATTAGCCTTAGCGATCGCAGAAGAAAATAGTTGTGATTACTGCTTATCAGCACACACAGCGATTGGAAAAATAAACGGATTGACAGAAGAGCAAACCGAAGCAAGTCGTCAAGGATTGGCAAACGATGCAAAAGTACAAGCAGGATTGCAATTTGCACAAAGCGTAACCACAAACAGAGGAAACGTAACAGGAGAAGAAATTGCAGCGGTAAAAGCAGCAGGATATACTGACGGAGATATTTTAGAAATCGTATTGAATGTAGTTTCGAACACCTTGACAAATTATGTAAACCACATTGCAGAGACAGAAATTGATTTTCCACTAGTAGAAACAGGAAAATTTGCTGTAGCGCAGTAGTTGACGTGTAAAGTCAACGTCATCCTGAACTCTTTTGCTGAACTTGATTCAGTATCGATTCAGGATCTCATAAACATTAGTATCTCAACATATATTTCATGTGAATTTCCTGAGTTTTCAATGGGGACAGACGGAGTAATACCAATTAAACTATAAGATGCAACATATAGACTCGTTCATTTGGCATCCTAGTTTTTTGCGAATAGTTTCCTTAGCTACGTCTATGCAACCCATTCACAGCGTCCTATGATCCCAAAGCAACTTCGTCTCTAAAGTCGCATCTTATAGTTTAATTGGTATAAAATTCAGGAATTCATTTTTACAAAATCAATAACAAATTAATAACCAGATCCTGAATCGATACTGAATCAAGTACAGCACATAAGTTCAGGACATAAATAAATTTATGATGAAAAAATTAATCGCAATCCTAATAGTATTCGTAGGATTTTCAATGACTACGCAAGCACAAAACAAAATGATGAAGGACGCTGTAAAAACAGTTTCTTTAGAACAAACTAAAGGTGAATTCACACAAAAAGCAATCACACTTTCAGCAGGAACGTATGTATTTGAAATCGCCAATACAAACGTAGGACATGACATAGGATTTGTATTAGCGCCAAAAGGAAAAACAGACGCTGCAAATCACATTAAAAACGCGTATGTAACAGAAGTGGTAAAGAATAATACCAAAGGACATTCAAAAGAAGTAACACTCGCAAAAGGTGAATACGTATACTTTTGTCCCCTAAACCCAACTCCACAATACACTTTAATAGTAGAATAACTACTATTGTTTTTTCATGATTGATAGTTGAAAAAGCACGCTCATTGGCGTGCTTTTTTTGGTATTATATCTTGATTAATTTTTTGATCGCTGTTTTGCCCGAATTTGCCCGAATGTTAACGAAATACACACCGCTAGCTAAGTCTTGAATATCAATACGACTCTTCAGTTGATTTTTTAGGGTTTGAGTTTTTAATACTTTTCCATTCATGTCTACAATAGAAACATTTTCTAATAGAATTCCATCAGTAGTAGCAATGGTAATTTCGTGCTGTGCAGGATTTGGATACATGTTGATAAGTGCATTCAAATCTGGAAATTCAGTCGTAGCTAATACATTGTTTTCATAGATTTTTACATTACGGTAGAAAGAAGTCGCATCGTTATAACTTCCACCGCCAGGATAATTAAAACCTGAAAATGTATTGTTGAATAAATCGTTGTCAGCAGCAAAAAATAAGTATTGTGCATTTCCGTTGTACAATTGCCCGATAGGAATGTTGTAGTGTTTATAGGTGAATTTATCTGCGTCTGTATAAGTATCAAAATCCAGATTGGTTGTTGCGGAACTTGGTACATTTTGAAAACCGTATAATTTGTAAGCAAGCACCGGATTTAGTGACAAGTCATTATCAATTCCGATATAATGAATTTCGCCATCAATGGTACTCATAAAGTCAAATTCAATCACTGTATTAGGTGTGATGTTGTAATTGATTTCGATGGCTTTCCACGCATTTGTTGCTATATATAAAGTTGCACCATTATCATACACATCCGAAACGCCACGGTCTTGCACAGAATCATAGGTTAAAATGGTTTGTGTGTTAAAATCAATAATAGGAAGTGTTGGATCGCAGGCATCTAATTCGGTCATATTGGCATCTAAATTCACATCGGGATACCCATTGCAACCGTCTAAACTATCACAAATACCATCGCCGTCGCTATCATTATTGACATCATTCGGACACGGATCGCAGGCATCTGGAATATTATCTAAGTCGGTATCCAATCCTGAAGTGCAACCATATAATGTGGTTAAGATATTATCAATACTCCATAAATTATTTCTTTCTGCAACAGGAGAATTTAACGCGGCTTCCATGCGTAACTTTTGTCCTTGTGTAAACATCGCATAGGTAGAAGCTGTATAATCCATCATGTTGGTCAAATTGTCTACACTTCCGCAATTGATTATAGCGCCAGGACCCGGATAATCATCTAAATCAGCAATAAAATTTCCTTTGGTATTTGGTGTATCTGTTACAGAATCGTCAAAACCACAATAGATATCATCTCCATTTCCACCAGTATTTGCCCAAATATGAAATACATTCAGCCAATGACCAACTTCGTGCGCTAAGTTATGAAACCAATTTTGCCACATTTCTCCATGTTCTCCAAACGCCCAAGCAGACATCACATGTCCGTCTAAATAGGCATTCGCAGGCGCATCAACAGTTGAAGGAAAAGTTGCAAAACCAGAAGTTCCGCTTCCTTCTACTGCTTGACGAACGACATAAATATTAAAATAGCGATCGCGCGGCCAATGGTATAAAAAACGCATATTCGGATTGTTTCCACGTAAGGTATAAAACGCATCTACATGTCGGTCAACTCCATTCGTAGGATTTCCTTGCGGATCAAACTTTGCTAACACAAAGCGCAATTTTCTATTAGTAAATGCAGCGCGTACCGGAAAAAAACTGGCATCTATATTGGAATCAAAAGCCGTTTTTCCTGAAAAGAAACTATTTAAGGACTCAATAGCTCTTTCCACAGCAGCATCAGAAATATTTTCCACGCCATTGTTGTGAATAATATGTACTACCACAGGAATAATATAATCGGTTCCAATCGTGAGATCTTCCACACCTGAAAAATCTTCCGTCAACGGACCCGGAACGAACGTATTTGTAAATTGTTCTAATTGTTGAAACGCAGGATTGTTTTCAGGACGTAATTCAGGATGTTCTGAATACAAGCGTTGTAGCTCAATATCTTGCCCGCAAGGTTCTTGGGCATATGCAAAACAGTGGATACAAAGCAGGAAAATACTAAGTAAAGTTTTCTTCATAAGTTTACTGAAAAGTTAACATATAAAGATATATTTTTTTGAGAAAACTTGTTGGTAACTTGTGTAAACCTTGTGAGTTCCGCTTTTTTTGGTTTGGGGAAATGTGTAGTTGGTTATTAGTATTGAGTATTGAGATGTTAGTATTGAGAAGTTTCATAGTGAACTTCAATATTTTTGTCTCAGCTTGAACAAATTACGAAAATGTTTTTTGGTTATAGGTTTCTTGTTTTAAGTGTAGAGAAGTTTCTAAGAAAATATATTGCCACTAAAGAACTACTACACGTCACATCGATTTCTATGACAAAAGCAAGTGATTTTACAGAAAAGTTTTGATTTTTGGTTTAGAAGTCTAGAAATGTAAATTATTAGAATATTTGTAATAGAAGCAAAATCACCATTGGTACATTTTCAAATTATCAAATTGATAAATCAACAAATCGTCACATCGAGTGAATTTCTATAAAGAAATTTGTATCGAGATGTGCTTAGATATCAAAGCTGTTCTCGATACAATTTTCTACGAAAATCACTCGAACTGACGTCTAAAGAATATTAAGAAAAATAATTTTTAACAGGAATTAGGGAAAAGGAATTAGGCATTAGTATAGATAAAAAAACTAAGACTAATGAAGTTTAAAAAAGCTGAATTCTAAATGGAAACTAACCCAAAACCGATAACAAATAAATTACAAAATTTTAAATATAAAACCGCAAAATGTAAAATGAAAAAGTAGCTTCACCAACAACAAATAACGAAGTTTATAAGTTTAAGAGTTTATGTTCGAAATCAAAAGTAAAACCGATAACTAACAACGAAGCGCAGCGACCAACCGACAACAAACAGATTACAAAATTTTAAATATAAAACTCAAAATGTAAAATGAAAAAGTAGCTTTCACCAACAACCAACAACCAACAACGAATAACGAAGTTTATAAGTTTAAGAGTCTATGTTTGAAATCAAAAGTGAAACTGATAACCCACAACGAAGCGCAGCGACCAACCGACAACAAACAGATTACAAAATTTTAAATATAAAACTCAAAATGTAAAATGAAAAAGTAGCTTTCACCAACAACCAACAACGAATAACGAAGTTTATAAGTTTAAGTGTCTATGTTTGAAATCAAAAGTGAAACTGATAACCCACAACGAAGCGAAGCGACCAACCGACAACAAACGGAACAAAATTTAAAATGTAAAACCGCAAAATGTAAAATGAAAAAGGATTTAACCCAACACCCAACACCTTATTGATTCATCAACTCCTCAATCTCATCCGCTTCAATCGGAATGTTACGCATCAAGTTAAACGGTTCGCCAGTTTCTTGAATTACGACATCGTCTTCTAAGCGAATTCCAAAGCCTTCATCTGGTAAATAAATGCCTGGTTCCACTGTGAACACCATATTGGCGGTCATTGGTTCGGTTAAGATTCCGTAATCGTGTGTGTCGAGTCCGATATGATGTGACGTTCCATGCATAAAGTATTTTTTATACGCGGGCCAATCAGGATTTTCGTTTTGTACATCTGCTTTGTCAAGCAAGCCTAAACCAAGTAATTCCGATGTCATGATTTTTCCAACTTCTACGTGATAATCTGCCCAAATTGTTCCTGGAACTAGCATTTTTGTCGCTTCATTTTTCACACGATTCACTGCATTGTAGACTGCTTTTTGACGTTCTGTAAATCGTCCTGATACAGGAACTGCACGTGTCATATCGCTTGCATAATTGGCGTATTCTGCACCTACATCCATCAAAATTACTTCGCCAGCTTTACACTGCTGATTGTTTTCAATATAGTGTAATACATTTGCATTATTTCCTGAAGCAACAATTGGTGTATACGCAAATTTCTTAGAGCGATTTCGTAAAAACTCGTGAATCAGCTCTGCTTCAATCTCATATTCCCAAACGCCAGGTTTTACAAAGCTTAACAATCTGCGGAAGCCTTTTTCGGTAATATGACAAGCTTGTTGCATCAAATCGATTTCAATCTGATCTTTTACCGAACGCAAACGTTGCAAAATCGGATTGCTTTTCGCCACACTATGTGCAGGATATTTATCTTTCAACCATTTTGTAAAACGATCTTCGCGTGTTTCTGTTTCCACATTTGCACGGTAATGTTCGTTCGTGTTGATATACACCGTATCGCATTGCGTCATGATTTCAAACATCACTTTTTCCAAGTCTTGCAGCCAATACACCGTTTTAATTCCCGAAGTTTTGAAAGCTGCTTCTTTGGTCAGTTTTTCACCTTCCCAAATCGCAATATGTTCGTTGGTTTCTTTTAAAAATAAAATTTCACGGTGTTTCTCTTTTGGACAATCGGGAAACAATACTAAAATACTTTCCTCTTGATCTACGCCGCTTAAATAGAAAATATCCCGATGTTGCTCAAAAGGCATCGTACTATCGGCACTAATCGGATATATATCATTAGAATTGAACACAGCCAAACTACTGTGTTTCATCTGTGCCATAAAGTTTTTTCTATTCTTGATAAATAAGTTGCGATCTATTGGATGATATTTCATGATGGTAATTTTAAAAGATTTCCTTCAAAAATAATCATTCCAAAAAGGAATTTAGTAGCCAAATGGCGCTTTTTTGATGTAGTAATGTGTTAATTTGAAAATGTGTTAATTTGATGATTTGATGATTTGATGATGTGGTTTGTCTTTTTGTTTTTAGACTATGAATGCACGAATTATTTTTGGGTTTACTGTACGTCAGTTCGAGTGGCGAATCTCTGATTCGTTGTATCGAGAACAGCTATGAGTTCTTCTGGTTTATATGTTTATGAGTTGAAAAGTTTAGTTTGAAATGATTCAAAATTTAGAGTTTCAGAGTACTTCTCGATACAAAATCTCTCCGAGATTTCACTCGAAGTGACGTTTGAATTCCAATGTCATTCCGCACCAACGTACTGAACTTGATTCAGTATCAATGCGGAATCCATCTTGAGCAACTGTGGATTCCTGTCTCCACAGGAATGACAAAACCGAATGATCAATACACAATCAACTTCCCTTTTTTAATTTGATCATTTGTACGAATGTTATATAAATACACGCCCGCACTTAAATCCCATTGTGCTGTTGGAATGGCTTTATTAGTTTGTGTGAAAATGGTTCCGACTAGCTTTCTTTGAATGTTGTACAACGAAAAAGCAATGTCTTCATTTTTGGTACTTTTTACAAACACAGCGTCATTACTTCGCACAGGATTTGGATAGAAGCTAATAACATCTGTGTTCACTTCAGCGACACTTAAAATACTTCCTAAGTTGATATTATCAATATACAAGGCTTGTCCGTAACCATTCACATTTCTAAACTTTACTTGTACATTTTCATTGCCGATATAACTGGTTAAATCAACTGTTTCTGTTCGCCATTGTGAGGCGGTTGGTACAAACTGCACGATAGTATCTGGCGCTGTGGCTAAAATATCTCCAAATTTGCTGTAGACAGTTGCCCAAGTCATACCACAATCGGTTGAAATCTGTACTTCCAATCCATCCGAATAGGCTGCTGAATATTCTGCGTACGCTACATCAAACGTTAACATTCCGTCAGTGACACTTGTGTTTACCATATTTAAAGGCGCAATGATATCACAGTAGGTTCCTTGTTGCTCAATTACATAGTTATTCACAACCATTGAGTTTGCGCTTTGTCCAAAACCACCGACTGTATTTTCATAAGTCCATGCATAGTTTCCTGTTGATTCTTGTCGCCAACCGTCTGGCACAAAGGACACTTCAAAATCTTCCTCTAAGTTTGTATTGGCTAAATCGTCTACTGTAATCGTGATAGCGTCACTATCCGAAACTCCTGCAGCATTCGTCACGGTGAGCGTTACCAAATGTGTTCCTGTTGCGGTAAACGTTACTTGCGGATTTCGTAAGGATGAAGTAGGAATATTTGCATTTTCAAACGTCCAAGACCAAGTAGCATTCGCATGATTTAACATAGAAAAATCGTCAAAATAAAATACATCACCCGCGCAATTTGCTGATAATTTATCGACCATGATTTTCGCCACCGGACGCGATGGTGTTTCAAACAACGGACTTTCCCAAACACCTTTTCCATAACTCGCTAAACGCACTTTTCCATCTCTATAAAACGGACGTAAGTCGTTCGCGCCAATGGTTGTTGGTAGATTGGTATTGTCCAACGTCCATGAAGCCATGGTATCGTTTTTATAATATACGGACATTCCTGTCGCCACATATACACCGCCATTGGTACCGCCAATCGTAGTTAATACTTGAATATTTTGTCCGTTTAATTCGCTCGAAGTTTCATTTGTCCAAGTCGCGCCACCATTGATACTTTTAAATACTTTATTGCCATTCGCACCACGCGGATATGCCAACCAAATGATTTGATCGTTCTCAGGATCTAAACTAATCAATGCTAAGGTTCCGTTGCCACTTGGAAGTGAGATCGTACTCGTTGTTGCCCAATCGTCAGTAGTTTTTACCAAATACGCATTTCCAGAATTTGGTCGTTCTACAATATACATCGTGCTGGTATGATCACGCGAAATTTCAATGCCTAAAACATTGCTGTTTGCAGGACCTGTGTAGACAGCATTAAAACTTGCACCAGCATCTAAACTTTTAAATAATTGATTGGAATTTCCAATATACACATGATTGTAACAATCAGGATCGAATTCCATTTCAGACGATTGTGCATACCAAGGTGATTCTGTAGGTGCTAAACTTAACGAAGCATTGGTCACGGCACCACTGAGTGTTGTGGGAATAAAACGACTTCCAATATTAGTAGAATAAATTTGTTCCGTTCCTGGATTTACATAACCAGAAGCAGGTTCACCACCGCCTAAATCTAAGAATGTTCCGAAAGGAAATCCTTCCGAATAGACATCTACACCATTGTGAAACGTTCCGCCGACTAGTAAATCGCGATTCCAACCTGAGCCGAATCCCCAAAAATCTGTTCCGTGCACACCGTTCATTTTAAATTCAGGCTGCGTTGCAAACAAATCGGTCGATTTGAAAATTCCGCCATCTGTAGTTGCCCAATATTCGTTGCCAAAAGCTTTAAATTCCTGCATGTCTACGTGCATCGGATTGTAGCTGCCACAGCCATAGTTATAAATACAAGTAAACGTTTGTCCACCATCATTCGATCGCCACATACCAATTCCACCTACAAGAACTTGATCTGCATTGGCGTTGGAAGCCATCGCAGCACAATTGTAAAATCCTTGGTTGAATCCAGCGGTTGAGGTATCTGAATTTAATAAATTCGGATTCGCAGCATTGTACGGCGCGCCATTATATCCTCTTGGATTTGTCCAAGAAACCCCAGCGTTATCACTTCGATACACACCAATAAAACCATTGTCGCCCGCTTTTGAGTCACCGATTAAAAAGGCATACACACGATTCGGATTTGCATCACTTACGGCAAGTTTTGCTCCTACAACCGTACGATTTGGATTAGTAGACGTATACCAACCAGTCGTTTGTGGTGTCCAGCTAACGCCACCATTGGTCGATTTTAAAAATTCGTGTGTATTGGTAATGAAATTACGACGAACCGCATATAGGGTATTTGGATTTCCAGGTTGCGCTTTGAGATCATAGGTTTCATTGTTTAACACTTGTGTCCATGAGGTTCCGCCGTTGGTTGTTCTATGTACACCTGCTTTTCCGGCTACCAATACAATGTTAGGATTGTTTGGATTGATAAAAATTTCTGCTGGATTTTCGATATATCCAAAAAGCGGAATGTTACTGTCAAAAACGACCGACCAAGAGTTTCCGCCATCAGTTGTTTTGAACAATTCACTTCCAGAACCTGCATACGCAATATCAGGATTTGTTGGATGTACAGAAACTGCTCGCACACCGGCATTCGCAATGACTGCTTGTGGTGCCAATCGTGTGACTAATGTCAACGAAGCATTGGTCCAGTTGTCTCCTCCATCAATGGTTTTGTAGACTTCTCCTGATTCTGTTCCGCAATACAAAACGGATGGAACTGTTAGGCATTGTCCAATACTATACACATTGGTTTGCGCACCACTCAAAACGGTTCCGCCTTCGCGATAGCTTTGAAAAGGTCCCATCACAGACCAATTGCCTGATTCAGGTGTAATATCTTGTTGTGAATTTTGCAATGTTCTGGCAGCTTCAATTGCTTCTAGTTTTTTATTGTGATCGTACAATCCTTCGTTATTTAAGAATGGATCAATCGCACGACGCCATCTTTTATAGTACTGTGTATGATAGGATTTTTTGTATTCGTGTGTTTTGTAATACTTGCTGTATAATTGATCAATTGTATTGACATTTGGGTTGTCACTGTACATCAGTTTTGCCCATTCCGGAGCGTCTTTATACGATTGATTTGAAATACTTGGGTTTGGAGATTGTTGTGAATATCCAACGATTGCAGTTAGCAATACGAAAAAGAATAGTGATTTTTTCATAGCGCGCATTTAGGTGTATAATAAAAATATCGAGGCAAAAGTTGAGATTCGTTTCTGTGTTTTTTAACGAATTATGTGTAAATATATGTAATTAAGTTATTTTAACGTGAGTTCGACATAAGAAATCATTAAATTGCTAGTAATTCACTGAAAAATAAAGACTTGTCAGTTCGATCGCAGTCGAGAACATTACAAAAGTTAAAATTTCAATTGAATCTCGATAGCTTCGCTAGGTATCTTCAATTAAAATGTATTTTAATTTCGATAATGCTCGATTTGACAATTTTTTACAAATGTTTGATTATGAGATATTAAAAAATGATTATATCTAACTCACGTTAATATATTTTTGATAAACATAAAAATGGGATGAACTTATAATTATGTTCATCCCATTTTGTAGATATTCGCTGTCGTTTTTACGAATGATTATTCTATTAAAACACGTTTGGTAATGGTTGTTGTATTTGTAATAAAGTTGAATAGATACAAGCCTTTTGGTAAATCAACTTCAAGATCAAAATGTAATGCTTGAGAAGTTGCTTTTTCTTTTTTAATGGTTCGTACCAATGAACCGTCTATTCGATGAATATTGAGTTCGACAAAGGAGTCACCGCGTGTATCGACGAGAATGTCCATTTTTCCTTTGTTCGGATTTGGTGTAATCAATACTTTTTTCCGTGGATCTTTTTCAGAACATTTAGGTGCAAAAACAGTAGTTTCATAGCGACGACATGTAGAATCTACCAAACCTGTTGGCGTGATGTATAATACCCAAGAAGGATCACTAGCACTGATAGGTCCTAATTGAATATTGGTTACGTTTCCTGTTCCTGAGTATGCGATTTGTTGATAGTTTGGATAACCTACTAAATCCCAAGAAATACCATTGGTGCCAAGCACATCTACTGTGATGAAATAATAATCATCGCTTGGGTCTTCTGGTGTTCCGTTATCGTGACAATCACTCGTAGTGATATTGGTGCTGATATTACACGTAAAATCGCAAGATTCTGGCGCGAGTACAGTAACATCTACAAAACAATTTGGATCATTGTTCAATTTTACCCAAAACCATTCTAGCTGATTAGACACTAAATAATTGTTTCCAAGATTTACATTGTTTTCATCACCATTCCCAAAATAAATCACCATCATATTGCTATTTAAAACCATCCAAGGTTCTCCATTGGTATTAAACACGTCTAAAGTAATATTGTAATAATCATCACTAGGATCATTTGGCGTTCCGTTGTCATTGCAAGAGCCGACAGAGGTAACGGCTTCAAGCGTACATTCGTTATCCGAACACGTCTCAGGAACTGGCACAGTAACCGTCGTTGTACAGCTTTCATTTTCTTTATCTGTAATGATAATATCTACCGTAGTGCCATAATTCGCGATATTCCCCATAGAAATATTCACGGTAGTTCCATAAGCAACCGATTGTGTCAACACAGTATCTGCTACCCAATTTCCGATATTGGTATCACTACTTACTGTTAGATCAAATGACCAAGTATCATCGCTCGGATCATTCGGAGTTCCGTTGTCGTCACACACAATATTTGTGGCATTGGCTTCTATTTTACAACATTCAGGATTGTCAAAAATAAAGTCGTTGTCCGTACCTGGTGTTGTATGTGTTTCACTGATTTGTTGTATGCCACCTGCAATCGAAAATTGTGCATTTGCTCTAAAATCATATCCGCCACTTTGCGACGGGAAGTCTGTGTCATTTAGCGTAAAACAGAATGTATTTCCAGTAAGTGTTGGATTGGTAAGCGTATTGACTACCAAACCATTCTGTAGAATATCGAGCGTAATGCTATTGACGGTTCCCACTTGTCCATTCAATTGTGGTAAAGAGAACGTGCCACACACGTCAATAGGGAATTCTTCGCAAGGATTTAAATCATCTAAATTGATACCTCCTTGCGTGTTTGGTCCACAGCTTTCAATACAAATATCATCTACATAGGCATAGCCATAATGACCACCAGCGCCACAATCCATCATGATAAACTCTAAAGTAACAATGTCACCTACATTTCCTGAAATTTCAAGTTTGTCACAAGTCCAATCTCTCCATAAAATTTTTGTGTTGGGTCCGCACTCGTTATCATTAGGAATAAATTCGTTAAAGAAAGGATTGTTTAGCGGATTCGATACCACACAAATTCTATCAAATTCAGATTGATTCGCATCCAAAGCACGCGCAATAAAGACAGGATTTCGATTTGGATGGTTTGGAAATTCAGATACCAATGCATAGGTAAAAAGAATTTCTTGATCGCCCGATTCTTGAAGTACGATTGTTTTAATCAATCTATTCATACCATGGTCTGGTCTGCATATACCGCCTGCTGAGGTTGGATTGGTCAGTTTGGTAGGACTGTTAATTCGTGCTGCAAATTGCCCCGAATTCACTCGTGATAAAACATCTCCATTAGCGGCAACAATAGGATCGAGTCCTTGTGTTACAATGATAAAATTATCTACATTTGGATTGGTCATATTATCTGGAGCCCAGCTATAATTTCCAACGCCAGTAACTGGAATAGCATCGCATTCGCCAGACACATACCCTGTAACATTCCCAAATGCTGATGAACCTGTATACAGATTAAAATTGCCATATTCAAAATCACCGTTTTCACACAAAGGTGCGGGTCTAGATTTATACAATTCTCTCGCTTTGGGATGTTGTTCAAAATATGCATGTCGTAATTTCCCCTTTTTGTGGGCTTTGATGTAGTTTTCTTGTACTTCTTTTGGGAGTTCTTCAAAACGTACCTCGTGCTCACTATGATTAAAGTGATGAATGAATTGCAGTAGTTCTACCTTTGAGATAGGTGTATCAATTTTTGCATTGATGTATGCCTCAATTTTTTTCTCGTGTTCTTGTAATATTTTCTCTTTCGTTTGAGAAAAAACACGTTGCATGTTTCCTACGCAAAGCAGCAACATGGTCATTGTAAGAATGTGTTTCATAATTAGAAGTTTTTACAGTTATTGTGTTTTCGTGTGAAGTCAACTAAAATCGTATTGTGTGGTCAGTATTGACTTCAGAAACAAATCAACAAGTAAAAACAGTACGCGTCAATGAAAGTATAGTGTAATTCCGTGAATTGTAGGAAAGATTCAGGCAAATCTGACCGTAGAAAAGGTGAAACTTTAAAAAAGTATGCAGAAGCGTTACATTTGTATTAGATACTATTCTTACGGATGCGACTCATGTGACGTGATGAAATTCCCAAGAAAGAAGCTAAATAATGCAGTGGCACTTCTTTCAATAATTTGGGTTCGTTTTGGAGTAATTTTTTGTAGCGTTCTTCAGGAGTTAAGGTCAACAAATCAATTCGGTAATCGTCAATTCGGTAGATTTGATTCTCAATTAAATTATAATAAAAACTATAAAAAGCAGGGTTGGTTTCTAGGAGTTTTTGAAAGTTTGGTTGATCAATCACAAACAAATCGCAGTCGCTAATTGCTTTTATATTTTTGCGTGATGGAATTTGGTGCATAAAGCTTTTCAGTGCTGCTGTGGCAGAATTTTTCAAGGCGAGATAAGTTGTTTTTTCTTCACCTTCTACCATGATGTTATGCTGTAAAATGCCACTTTCGATAAAACAGAAATACGGACAAATCTTGCCTTCTTCCACAAAAAGTGTATTCTTTTGTAAGTGCAAATACTGGAACGCTTCTAAAATTTCAGGAACTTGATTGTGCAGCGATTCGTCTTTGATAAATCGTTGTACGTATAGTGCTAAATTTTGAATGGAAGTATGCATGGTAATAGAAAAAAACGAAATTACAGTAGAAAAAACACTAAAATAATACTTTGGTTTGAAATTTGTTTTATATTTATATGTTATTAGATTAATAATATAATTAAACGTAAAACATCTATGAGTTTTTTCAAATACAATATTAAAAAAGCTAAAGAATTAGGATTAACAGGAACATTTTCTGGTAGAATTATAGTAGATAAAAAAGTATTCTACAAGCGTCAAGATGTTCAAAATGAAATAAATAGTTTGAAAAAATCTATTGTTATCAAAAAACAATTAGCATCAGGTGATAAGTAATGCCCTATAATTTACTTCTTCTTCCCATTTGTTCTGGATATTTTATTCTCGTGTATTCAGTTCTATTTAAATATAATTCTCAAAGGTTTCAGCAGAGAAGATTATTATTTGAATCTATAATCATTGCTATCATTATAATTATCATAGCTTTTTTCATTAGAACAATGTTAGATTTAATTTCTCCAAGTATAACTACTAACATAGTTGAGTTTTTAAAAATTGTTCCTATTGAAAAAGTTGATTATTTATGGACAGCAATATTTTCTTTTATAATTACTTGTTTGCTCGTTATTATCTCGAATGAATTCATTATTTGTAAATATGGAGAACAATCAACTATTTTATGGGCTATTCACAAAAATGGAGATGAACTTGAGAAGTTATTTAAAAGGTCTGTGGTTGAAGGTAAAATGATGCAAATTACATTAAAAAATGATAAAGTATACATAGGTTTTTGTGAGATTATTCCCGAGCCGCAAAAGACAAATTATATTATTATTTCTCCTATTTTAAGTGGTTATAGAGATAATAAAACAAAAAAAATTACTATAACTACTGATTACTTTGAAATGGTTGAGCATTATATTGAAAATTTAGATGATGATTCTACTACCGTTGAGCTTAATACTGATATCATTATCAAACAAGATGAGATCTTAACTGCAGGTATATATGAGCAAATAATTTTTGACATGTTTAATAAAAGCTAATAGTAATAATTCAATTGCTATTGGTTTAATTCATGAATTACCACCTTTGTAGACTTGTTAAAAAAACCATTAAAATTTTGCCGAGTTTGCAACATTGCGTATTTTCCTAGACTAAATTAAACCAATCCATGAAATCTAAAATTTTACTCCTTTTGTGCGCATTTTTTGTAGTACAATTTAGCTTTTCACAAAGCGTTGCGACTTCCGCGGAAAAAGTACAAGCAGCTTTGCAACAAAAAGCAAAACTCACCCAAAATTCAACCGTAAAAAACATTGAATTTACCAATATCGGACCCACAATTATGAGTGGACGTGTGGTTGATTTAGATGTCAATCCAAACAATACAACCGAATTCTACGTGGCGTACGCTTCTGGTGGATTGTGGTATACAAACAACAACGGAACTACGTTTACGCCTGTATTAGACAATTCGCCAACACAAAATATTGGTGATATTGCTATTGACTGGAATGCAGAAACGATTTGGGTAGGAACTGGAGAAAATAATTCCTCGCGTTCATCGTATGCAGGTATCGGAATTTTAAAAAGTACCGACAAAGGCGAAAGTTGGGAGAATATGGGATTGTTCGATTCACATCATATCAGTCGCATCGTGATCAACCCGAATAATGCTGATGAAGTGTTAGTGGCTGTCTTAGGACATTTATATTCACCAAATGCAGAACGCGGAATTTACAAAACAACCGACGGCGGAAAAACATGGAACAAAACATTATTCGTGAACAACGACACAGGAATTGTAGATTTGGCAGTTTCACCAAACAATTTCAACATACAATATGCTTCTTCTTGGGAACGCGATCGTAAAGCGTGGAATTTTGTAGGGAATGGAATCAATTCAGCAATTTACAAAAGTACAGATGCAGGAAACACCTGGACAAAAGTAAGTGAAAAATCAGGTTTCCCTGAAGGTGATGGCGTAGGTCGTATCGGATTGGCAGTTTACGATGATAACACAGTCTATGCATTTCACGATAGTCAATTTAGACGTGAAAAGAAAGAAAAAAAGAAAAGCGATTCCAAAGCATTGACAAAAGATGATTTTAAAACGATGTCTGCTACGGAGTTTTTAGCCTTGTCCGATAAAGAATTAAATACCTACTTAAAAACAAACGGTTTTCAAGAAAAATACCGAGCAGAAAATGTGAAGCAATTGCTGCGAGCAGGAACGATACAACCTGTAGATTTAGCAAAATATCTAGAAAATGCAAATTCGTTATTGTTTGATACGCCTGTGATCGGTGCACAAGTTTTTAAAACAACTAATGGCGGAAAATCATGGAAAAAAACACATAAAGATTACTTGGACGATGTGGTGTATTCATATGGATATTACTTCGGAATGATTCGCGTAAGTCCAAAAAATCCAAATCATATTTACATTGCGGGTGTTCCAATTTTGCGTTCGCAGGATGGTGGAAAAACCTTCGAATCGATCAACGGACAAAACGTGCACGTAGATCATCACGCACTTTGGATCAATCCGAACAATCCAAATCATTTGATCAATGGAAATGACGGTGGCGTCAATATTTCATACAACAACGGAGACAACTGGATTAAGTGCAATACACCTTCTGTAGGGCAGTTTTATGCGATTTATGCGGACGAGCAAAAGCCTTATAAAGTTTATGGCGGATTGCAAGATAACGGAGTTTGGGTTGGACCCAATAACTACAAAGCGTCTGTAGGTTGGCACCAAGGCGGACAATATCCCTACAAAAGCATCATGGGCGGTGACGGGATGCAAGTGCAGGTTGACAAGCGAAATCCGAATATCGTATATACAGGATATCAATTTGGAAATTACTATAGAATTGATCGTGAAAGTGGAAAACGAAACTACATTCAACCTAAACACGAATTAGGTGAATCGCCATACAGATTCAACTGGCAAACGCCAATTCATCTCTCGGAGCACAATCAAGATATTTTATATTTAGGAGGAAATAAATTGCACAGATCGCTCAATCAAGGTGACGAATGGGAAGCAATTTCTGGCGATTTAACACAAGGCGGTAAAAAAGGAAATGTTGCCTACGGAACTTTGACAGGCATTTCAGAATCGCCTTTTCAATTTGGGTTGATCTATGCAGGAAGTGACGACGGATTGGTACACATCACCAAAAACGGCGGTGGCGATTGGCAGAAAATTTCCAACAGTTTTCCAAAAGATTTATGGGTGACGCGTGTCATTGCTTCTTCACACAAAAAAGAGCGAGTATACGTCACGCTAAACGGATATCGCTGGGACGATTTTACCTGCTACATCTACATATCAGATGATTACGGACAGACTTGGAAGAGCATCGCCAACGGAATTCCTGCGTCGCCAGTAAATGTCATCAAAGAAGATCCTGCAAATGAAAATGTACTCTACGTGGGTACAGATAATGGCGCATATGCTTCGTTGGATATGGGCAAAACATGGCAACCTTTCCACAACGGATTGCCAAATGTGGCGGTTCATGATATTGTGGTGCAAAAAGAAGCAAAAGACTTATTGTTAGGAACACACGGACGTTCTATTTACAAAGCAAATATTGCCGTATTGCAACAAGTGGACGCAACGATTGCAAGCAAGCCAATTCATGTGTTTGCCACTAAAAGAGTAAGAGCAAATCCTTCCTGGGGAACAACGTGGAGCAAATGGTTAGATGCGCGTGTTCCTTCCAAAGAAATTTACTTTCATACAAAAAATGCAGGTGATGTTAAAGTAAAAGTCATTGCGAAAAACGGCATTGTGATGAACGAAGACAAATTCAAAGCAGATGCAGGATTCAACACGTGGAATTACGATATAAGTGTTACTGAAAAAGCACGCAAAAAATATTTAAAGAAAGACGAAAATGCATCTATTCCTAAAAAGAAAAATGATGCGTATTACTTGCCAAAAGGAGCATACAAAATAGAGATTTCCGGAAACGGCGGAACAACAAGTACCGAATTGGTAATTGAATAAGTCAATTTTAAACAATACATTCTACAGCATGTCAATCACGTACTTTTAGTGTTTGGCATGCGTTGATTCGTGTTTGGCGAAATTTTTTGTGACACTTTCGAGAATGTTCTTGTTTTGGAGCATAAACTTAAAACAATTACAAACGATGAAAACACGAATAATTCTATTGATAGCAGGTATTTTTCTTCTAAATTCCTGTGTGTTAAAATCACTACAACCTTTTTACATACAAGAAGCGATTTCTTTTGAAAAAGCATTGGTCGGAAATTGGAACGATCAGGAAAAAAGTCAGTGGCATATTGTTTCTTTTAAAACAAAACTTGCCGAAGAAAAAGCCAAAAAAGATCCGTTAGCAATTGATATGAGTGCGTATTTCGAAAGATATCGCGAAGGTTATTTCATTACATACACCAAAAACGATCAAGAAGCTACCTTTGTGGCGATGCCTTTTAAAATCCATGGAAAGTTGTTTATAGACATGACGTTGATTGAAGATATGTCTAACAATCCTACCAATTTGGTGGGACAGCATATCATCAAAGCACATACGGTTGCGAAAGTTACCATCAGTGACGACAAGCAAATACGATTTGATTGGCTCGATGATGAACGAAT
Organism: Bacteroidota bacterium; assembly: GCA_039026955.1. Lineage (GTDB taxonomy): Bacteria > Bacteroidota > Bacteroidia > Flavobacteriales > Flavobacteriaceae > Kordia. The sequence goes on along the minus strand of JBCCLH010000026.1, from coordinate 46,314 downwards.
TAAAGAACTTCAAAAAGCAGAACAAATAAAACTATCGTACACCACCATTCATGTAGATGATACGTTGTTATTGACCGCAACTTCTAAAGAGTTGTATCAATTTTTAGAAAAATTTGTAGCAAACAACACTGATGAGGTTTGGGGAACGTCTGACTATGCCATTTTAAAACCAGCAAATGCAAAGCCTTAATTCATCAAGTATATTTGGCAGAAACTACAATATAGTGTTCAACATTGTATTGTGGTTTTTGTATTATGCAATCTTGGTTGTTATATTTTCACAAGGCGAAGTGCCCAAAAAGGTAGATTATGTCTATGCACTGTCATACCTGTTTTTTATGCTTGTGCCAATTGTGATCAGTACTTATATTCTTTTGCCAAAACTGCTACAACGTAGAAAATATATAGTTTTTGGAATTACTTTCTTGGGAATTTGTGTCTTGTTTGGACAACTTTATACTTGGTATTTTGATCATTGGATTGATACTATCTTTTCGGACTATTACTTCATTTCGTATCAAACAAAAATACAAGCCATTACAAAACTCATCGTATTTTTGATCGTTTCGGTGTTGCTCAACATTTTTGTGAGTTGGTTGCAATATAATGAACAACGAAACCGTGTGTTGCAACTCGAAAATCAGCGGATTCAATGGCAGCTTTCACACTTACGATCGCAGATAAATCCACACTTTTTATTCAATTCGTTGAATGTAATCTATGCCTTAGCCATCGAAAAAAAGGAAGAAATTCAAGAAGCGATTGTGCAACTGTCTGACGTATTACGCTATATTATTTATGATGCAGATACAGAACAAATCGCGCTCAAAGATGAAATTAAATTACTCAAAAATTACATCGCATTTCAAAAATTTAGAACACATGGTTTGGAAGAAGTTTCCTTTGAAACCAATGTAGTCGACGATTCTTTTACGATATATCCAATGCTTTTTTTACCCTTGTTGGAAAACGCATACAAACATGGTATGACAAGTAATGAAGCAAAAACAGCGATTCACATCACACTATTGCAAGAAGGAACACAATGCACATTTCGCATTGAAAACTCAGCAATACATTCCTCAGAAATGAAGTCTGAAAATTATTCAGGTGTTGGACTTGAAAACATAAAAAATAATTTAGAGATTGTATATCCAAATCAACATCAATTTCTGATTGAAAAAATGGCGAATACATTTACCGTAACAATCGTGATCTCTCAAAAAAGTAAAAAATGAATATACATTGTATCATCATTGACGACGAACCATCTTCGCAAAAAGTACTGGAAATATTCATTAAAAAAGTACCGTATTTGCATGTGCATTCAGTATGTAACAACGCTTCAGAAGCATTACAAATATTGCATCAAGAAGCTGCAATCGATTTGTTGTTTTTGGACATCAATATGCCCGATATTTCAGGATTGAGTCTGTATAAATCACTCAAAAATCCACCATTGGTCATTTTTACAACTGCCTATGCGGAATATGCAGTGGAAGGTTTCGAAGTCAACGCCGTGGATTATTTACTAAAACCATTTTCCTTTGATCGCTTCTTAACAGCCGTCAACAAAGCAGTCGCAATGTTAAAAATATCCAAACCAGTGCAAGCAGACGAATTCATCTATGTAAAGGAAAACAAAACGCTACACAAAATCATGCTGGCAGAAATCGTCTACATAGAAGCCTTGGGCGATTATGTCAAAATTCATATAAAAGAAAAATTCGTGCTGGTCAATAGTACGTTTACCAACATGCTCCAACAATTGCCAGACTCACAATTTGTCCGAACTCACAAATCCTACGCGATTAATATTGAAAAATTGGAGAGTGTTTCGGGCAATCAAATTCTTATGCAGCAAACTAAAATTCCGATTGGACAAACCTACAAAGCAGATTTTATGAAACGCTTGTTGAACGAATAATACAAGGAAGCAGCTATTTTTTATCTTTACGCTTCATTTTGCAACATTCATCTCATGAAAATAAAACTATTATTGCTAGCTACTTTTTTTAGTCTAACGCTTTCTTTTGCACAAAATTCCAAGCTTGCCATCTTTGACAATTTGGTATCCAAAACATGGAAAGCCGAAGGAAAATGGGGCGATGGTAGCAAATTTGTACAAGAAATCACATTTACCTATTCCTTAAATAAAACTATAGTTCTTGCAGAATCGATCGGTTTTGTGGACAAAGCGCAAACCAAACTAGGTCCAAGAAATCACGGTGTGCGACAGTTTGATACAAAAACCAATACCATTAAATTTTGGGAATTCGACATCTTTGGCGGATTGACTGAAGGAACGGTTGTTGCAGAAGGAAAAAATATCATCTATCAATACAAATACGGAAATGCTGTTGTGACAGACATGTGGGAATATGTAGATGATTCCACCTATAACTTTAAAGTAGGAAATTACGAAAATGGCGAGTGGAAGCAAGTGTATTTGAGCACGCAGTTTGTGGAGAAGAAATAAACATGAAAAAGCAAAAACTCCACTTCCTTTCGGGAACCATGTGTACGCCACTTTTGTGGGAATTTGTCTGTCGTGATTTGAAACCTTTTGAATGTATTTTTTTAGACACCACTTCCGCAACTTCTTTTGATGAAATTGATCAATTACTTGATGCGACTTTGGACGAAAATGCCTTGGTCGTTGCTTTCTCAATGGGCGCGTATGCGGCGATGCATTTTGCGGTTTCACATCCGAATCGAATTCAAAAAATGATTGTCATTGCAGCTTCCGCAAAGGGCTTGAATGCAAAAGAACTGCAATTGCGAAACAGTACGATTGACTTTCTAGAGAAGCATCATTACAAAGGAATTTCCACAGCACGCACATTGCAGTTTTTACATCCGCAGCAGCATCAAAACAACGAACTGATTCAACTCATAAAAAACATGGACGCGGAATTGGGAAAAGAAGTCTTATTGCGGCAACTCAAAGCAACTTCCCAACGAATTGATCTCACACAAAAACTACAAAACATTCAAACCAAAATTCACATCATAGCTGCCAAAGAAGATGCGTTAGTGAAAATTGAAGACATCAAACAGACACAACAACAATTAGCTAAAGCAACCATCAGCATTCTAAAAAACTGCGGACACATGATTCCGCTAGAAGTGCCTGATTTAGTGCATGAAAGTATCCTGCGATTTTTCAATTGAAAGCATGTTTTGTGAGTCTGACTTAAGAAATTACTACATAGTTTGTGATTTACTGAAAAACAATTATTTGTCAGTTCGAGCGCAGTCGAGAACAGCTAAGAATCGATATTTTCAAAGGAATCTCGACTGCGCTCGATTTGACACTCCTGTAAGCTGCTAAATATCAATTTTAATCAGTATAGTTATATCGAATACATATTATTTTACATAATTTTCAATAAAAGTGTAACATTTAGTCACTTCGTTTATCTTTATTAAAAAACACGTTATTATGAAATCAAAACTCTTACTATTAGTCGCTCTTGGAGCGTTTACAACTTCCTGTATTTCTATCAGTGCCACATCGCAACGTACCGTAACTTCTGAAGAAGAGTATACACCAGTAGATGAAGATGTAGATCCTGATTTTTTTCAAATTCATATTAAGTAACGTGTGAGTTCGATATAACTATTTTATTACATAATTGATTACTATCTGATAATACTCCTTATTGGTATTTCAACTTCAATTTTGAATTCAACTTCGATTTACAACCGTCACTTCGAGTGATTTTGAGGAACGAAAAATTGTATCGAGAAGTACTTGATAACAATGTGTCAATTTGAAAATGTGCTAATGTATCAATAAGTTTCAAAGGAAATTTTGTGTCATGCTAGAAACAGATTGCTTCGTCGCTACACTTCTCAATGACGTAGCAAAGATTTTGTAAGATCATTTGATTATGCCAAACTCACGTTAAATAGCTTTGATTTGGATGATTAGTATGTTAGTTTTAATCAAACTTTTACGATGCACTTCATCTTTCTACTTGTCATTTTAGTTTCTACACAAATAACTGCCCAAACGGTTGATGCCACTAAACTATCAACCCAATCAGAAGTAAATTTTATTCAAACTGAAAAAAGAGGCATTCAAACCAAAAAAGGAGATATATTCTGGGTACATTCCGATCTTAAAACGGTTTTGTGTGTTGACGCTGACAAAAACATTCGTTGGAAGGTCAACATTATTGAAAAATGTGGAAAACCCATGGTAGGTGCTGCTGAAATTAGACACATACAACTCACAAAAAAAGGATTGGGAATTACGTATGGAAAACATAATTATGCGGTGTTAGATGCCAAAACAGGGAACGTAATTTACTTTGGTTCCGATTAGAAAGTGACTATCAGCCTGTAACAAAGTTGGATTTGAGAGGTCTATGGTCTATATTGTATAATTCATCAAATCGATCTTATGAAATCAAAACTACTACTCGTATTAGCTTTAGGAATTTTTACAACTTCCTGTATTTCTATCCGAACCAAATCCAAACGAACCATCGTTGCGCAAGAAAAGTATACTCCTGTTGATAAAAAGCTCTATAAAACCATTCTCGATTTAGACAAACGCTTCTTTGATGCGTACAATACTTGCGATTTGGAAACTCAAAACGAACTCATCTCAGAGGATATCGAATTCTTTCATGATAAAGGCGGATTGACCACTTCGAAAACGCAAATCATGGAAGCGATGAAAAATAACATCTGCGGAAAAGTCACGCGTACATTAATCGACGGAACTGTGGAAGTCTATCCAATTGAAGGTTATGGCGCGATGCAAATGGGTTTACATAAATTTTACAACAATCAAGAACCCGATGCCGAATCCATTCCGAGTCGCTTCATTACTATATGGAAAAATGACAATGACAATTGGGTGATGACGCGTATTATTAGTACGCACAAGAGTTAGGTGTTGTAGCAGAAAAGCTTCTACGCAAGTAAAATTCATAAGCTAGCAACAAAATAGTAAGCATCGACTGGTTTTTTGAGTATCTTTAAAAAACCAAATCTACTTACAAATGCTACATTGGAATCCATACAATGCCACCATATTTATCGGAGCTATTGGGCTGCTGTGTTTGGTGACGTATCGTATGTTGACGCGGAAAATCAATACCCAAACTACGTGTTATTTCTTTTGGTTTCTCATTGTAACGGCGATTGCGATTTTGCAATACATTTCAGTTGATATTGGCATTACACAACACTATCCTGCGGTGACGCTTTTCTTTTTTCCGTTCGAATTTTTGGCGCCTGTGATTTTTACGGCATTTACCTGTTCGTATTTGCAGAAAGAATCACTTTTCAAAAAATACAAATACTATTTACTCATTCCGTTTGCGGCGTTCTTTTCGATTTACACGGTCGTGAAGATTGATGCTTTTATAGAATACACCATATTTTCTCGTGAAACGCTAGAAAGTATTCGTTTTGAGTGGAATGAAAACTTAGCTTTAGTCTTTTCGTTCGTGATGGGAATTTGGAATTACAGCATCATCAAAAACTACGAAAAAAGTCTGGGAGAGCTTTCCTATCGTACGGTAACTCGTAAAACGAAATGGTTAAAAAACATCTATGTTACGCTCATTTTACTTAGTATTTTTTGGTTGATGACGCTTCTATATATTAAAATTGATGTCAATGTGGGTGGAAATGATACCTACTATCCTGTGTGGATTGCCTATTTGATCTGCTATTATGTTTTCTATGTGAAAAGTAGTTCGCATTTACAAAATATTCAAAAAGAAAGAAACGAGGAAGTGTCAGACTTTAATCTCTCAGGATTGGACGAATTGTTTGAACCGAAAGCATTGGAAGTCTTACGACAGAATCAATCGCAAGTCATTGCCATTCTGAGTTATTTTGCGACCTCTTTATTTGATAAGAACAAAACCAAAGAAGTATTGTGGGATATTATTGAAAACTGTGTCTCCAAACTACAATTGGAAGATTGTGTTTTATACATTCTAGACGAAAAAAAGCAAATACTACAGCAAGAAGCGGCATTCGGAAACAAAAAACAAGATACGTTTGAAATTCATGCACCGAAAGAAATTCCTGTGGGAAAAGGAATTGTGGGAAGTGTGGCAAAAACAGGAAACTACGAACTCATCAAAGATACGACCAAGGACAAACGCTATATCATCGACGACAAAGCTCGATTGTCTGAATTAGCCGTACCAATCTTTATAGAAGACAAAGTGAAAGGTGTCTTGGATGCAGAACATTCAGAGCGTAATTTCTTCACAGAAAATCATCTCTATTTATTCCAACTCATTGCTAAGCTCACCGAAAAAAAGTTACTACAGTTGCAACAGAAAAAAGGAATCAGTATTTCTGATGATAACGAATATTACAAAAAGCTTTGCGAACTCATGGAGAACGAAAAGCGCTATCGCGATCCGGAAATCAAACTCGCAACACTTTCCAAAGAAATCAATATCAGCGCAAACTATCTTTCGCAAGTAATCAATGCGGTGAGCGGACATAACTTTTCAGATTTCGTCAATAGTTATCGCATTGAAGAAATCAAGTCAAAACTATCGCATCCTGCTTTTCGAGAATATCCAGTTTTATCTATCGGACTCGAAGCAGGTTTTAATTCCAAGTCAGCTTTTTACAATTCATTCAAAAAACACACAGGATTGTCACCCACAGCCTTTCGGGAAAAACACCCAAACACGTCCCAATTCCTTTAGTTTCAAAAAATCAGGACACTTGAAACCCACGCCAACACTACGTTTGCATCGTCATAAATTTTAAAAACAAAAAACGATGAATACAAAAACTAAATTGGCATTATGGGGAATGTTACTACTATTATCCTTCTCATATGCAGGAACAGAAACAGGCAATATTGCCAAAAAAGAGGAGCAGCCATTCGCAGCAAAAACACTAAAAGGATATGCAGCGCGCCACAATTTGACTGCGATACAATATCAAGCAGAAGTCACCAAATATCACAAAGCAGGCTATCGATTAACTTATGTAGATGGCTATTATGTAAACGGAAACGTAAAATTTGCCGCATTATGGGTAAAAGGAAACACTTCTGGACTCGTGGCACGTCACAATCTTACCACAAAACAATACCAAGATGAGGTCAACAAGCATCACAAAAACGGTTTACGCTTAGTACATGTCGATGGTTATTACGATGGAAAAACGGTACGTTACGCAGCCATTTGGAACAAACAAAGCACAAGTGGATTGCGCGCACGTCACGGATTGACAGGTGCACAGTACAATACCGAATTCGCAAAAAATAAAAAAGATGGCTATCGTTTGGTTCACATTAGCGGCTATGGTGTGAAAGGAAAAGCATACTACGCAGCAATTTGGAAAAAAGGAAATACATCTGGTGTTATAGCGCGTCACGGATTGAACAGCAAGCAATATCAAGAAACCGTTGTGAAGTATTGGAAACAAGGCTATCGTGTAACTCAAGTAGATAGTTATGACGTAAACAAAAAAGCGTATTACGCAGTGATTATGGAAAAGAAATCGGGACAATACAGTGCACGTCATGCGATGAATCCGAAAAACTATCAATTGCAAATAGACAATCATTATTACCAAGGATACATTCCAATTTCGGTAAGTGGTCATGATGCTGGAAAAGATGCAGGATATGTGGCAGCTTTCAAAAATGTAACTGATTGGAAAAGTAGCGATATAAATCAGTTAGATAGCAAAATCAAAAAAGTAATGAAGGACTATAAAGTACCTGCAGTATCAATCGGAATTGTAAAAGATGGAAAACTAGTCTATGCGAAAGGATACGGCTACGGAAACAAAGAAGAAGGAATCATTGCGGCAGCGACAAGCTCGATGCGTTTGGCAAGTATTTCGAAGCCAATTACCAGTGTAGCGATCATGAAATTGGTAGAGCAGAAAAAACTCAAATTGAGTGATAAAGTGTTAGGAAAGAATAGCATTTTAGGAAATACGTATGGAAAAAAGTGGAAAATTGGAAGTCGTGAAAAAGCGATTACGGTGCAGCAATTATTAGAACATACGGCTGGAGGTGATAGTTGGGACAACGATAAAAGTCCAGAAGGAACCGATACATGGGGCGATCCAATGTTTCAAAAAAAGCTGAAGAATCGTAAAAATCACATCAGTTGGGTATTGAATTCGCGCAATCCGACGCATACACCTGGTACACGTTATGCGTATTCTAACTTTGGATACAATCTTTTAGGGAGAATCATTGAAAAGAAAACAGGGAAAAGTTACGAAAGCTATGTACGAAACAGCATTCTAAAACCAAGTGGCATCACGCAAATGTTTATCGGAAAAGATAAAAAGAAAGACCGTCGCTACAAAGAAGTAGTCTATTATTCAGACAGAAAACCATACGACTTACAAATGCGCAGAATGGACAGTCACGGCGGTTGGATCGCTTCTGCGGTAGACATGATGAAATTCATGGTACGTGTTGACGGGCAAAGTTCTAAAAAAGACATTCTAAAAAAGACTACTATTTCCACAATGACTAAAGGTTCCTCTGTCAACGGAGGTTATGCCAAAGGTTGGTCTGTCAGCGGTAGAAACTGGTCACACGGAGGAAGCATGGCAGGTACAGGAACACTCTTAAAGAAAATGGACAATGGCGTGAGTTACGTAATTCTAACCAACTTTTCAAAAGAATATGAAAAAGGCGAAACCTCACACCGAAGTGCTTTGAAAAAAGCCGTTGAAGACGGAATCAAAGCGATCAAATCTTGGCCAAGTTTAGACTTGTTCTAGAGTTATATTATTCCAACATTTTATAGTGACTGTGCACACAGCGTGCACAGTCCAAATGAAGTCAATCAAAAAACAAAAACACAATCAAAAAACGACAGTGATACGGATTACATTGATATAGTAGTAGCATTCGTATGCTAATTTGCCACTGCATGGAAAGTGATTTCTGTGTGGTGGTTTTTAGTGAGACTCAATTTTGTGGAGCTTGTGCTGAACTTGTTTCAGTACTTAAAGCGAACTCAAAATTGTAAGTCGAACTAATCCTGCTGAAGAGCGGGATCTCATAATTTTTTACTTTATGTTTTTTCATTGACTTCGTCTAATCTTTAATTTTCCTGCGTAGGCAGGAATCTATTAGACACGCTGCGCTTTGGAATCGGCTTCGCCTTTTGGATCGCACTTGTGTGCTCTTAGTAGGTTGGTGTCGCTTTGTTTTTGATATGTTAGTAGTTGCGTTTTGAATTACTTTAGTAGTTATCTAAACTTATAAACCTTTAACAAATGTCACTGGAGGTGAAGCGATAGTGATCTATTTTTGTAAGAAGCACTTCTCTTTGAAACGTCTTTGCGAGAAGCGCAGCGACGCGGCAATCTTTTTCTCTTACAGAAAAGAACGCGTTACAGAAAACCACATTTCGCTACTCGCTACTCGTTAGAAATTCAACATTTATGATTATAATAACAATCCAACACTATAAAAACAGAAGATTTTTTTGTTATTTAACTTTCTGAAACAACATTAAAACCTACACAATGAATTTGATCAAAACCTATTTTCTGTTATTATTTTTAGTGATTTCATTTGATGGAAATGCGCAAAAAAGTGCTATAGAATTTGAATTAAATGGAAGAAATGCAACAGCAACTTCTCAAAATCCATTTGCTAAATTTATAGGCGAATGGACGTTAAAAAATGATGATTGGACACATAATTGGGGAAATGGAACGGAAACCATAAAAATTCCAAACCATCATACAATTTGCAATGAAATTAATACCAATAACAGTTTGTTAGCCATTATCGACGGACCTGAACCCAACGGTCATATCTTTTGGTCATACAATCCAAATACAAAAGAAGTTTCGCATTTATCAAGTTTTGGTTCTATCAGAGCAGGAAAGGGAAATGGTACTATAAATGATAATGGAGATGTAACGTTAAAGTTAAGTTTTGAAGGAGAAGCAGAAGGCACCTACAGAATTTATAATTACAAATGGTTGAACGCAAATGCGTATCACATGAAATCTGTTCAATATGACAAAAATGATCAGCCAACAGGATTGTTCTATGAAGGGACTTTTGTGCGGATAGAATCGACTAAAAACCAAAAAATAAAACAAGAAATTGAAGCCATTTTAAAAATACTAGACAACAATGAAATCTCTGTTGAAGAACAACTCAACGTATACAGCGAATCCATTGTGCACATGGCACCAAATACAGCAGCAATTACCGACAAAGAAGCTTTAAAAACCTATTTAGAAACACAACGCACTTATGGAACTTCCAAAATGCAGCACGCCATTATTGATTTCGAAATCTTAGGAGACAAAATACTCATGCGAGGCGAAGTCAAAGGAATTTTCTACCCAACAAATAACGATACTCCAACAATATTCAAAACAAAAAACATGTTCCTCTTTCAACGCGAAAACGGTGTATTGAAAATTGCTAAGATTATTTATAATATGACTCGTGTGGAGTGAAATAAAGATATTAGATGTTAGTATTGAGTATTGAGATTTTTCAAAGCAAATATTTAGCAATCATTGAAACAGATTGCCACGTCGCTGCACTCCTCGCAAAGACGTATCATAGGCTAAAAATCTAAAGCGTTAGCGTGTCTAAGAGCGAAGCAAGTCTAAAATCTAAAAGCAAAGCGATCCAGAATCTAACAGCGTCAGCGGTCTAAAAGCAAAGTGCATCTAAAAACCTACATGAAACAAAGCATCCCCCAAATTCACCACCGCCTGATTGTTAATACAAAACACAAATCCATCATAAGGCGCTTTCACTTCCTCACAGTAATTCGCAAACGTATCCGTCACAAAACCTAAGACTTCATCTTTTTTGATAGAACTTCCATTCAACACTTGTGGGACAAACATGCCTGCGGTGGGCGCGCGTAACCATTTGCGTTTGGTAAGCAAAGTACTCGCTTCACGCTCAATCAACATTGGATCGATTTTTTCAATCATGTGCAGGTGTTTCATAACATTCAAAATGCCTTGAATACCTTCGCGAATCGCATATTCGTCAAAACGCATGCTCTCGCCACCTTCATACACAATAATTGGAATTTGCAATTCATACGCCGTTTTTCGAAACGATTTTTCAATCAAAGACGTCGCAAAATAAAAAGGTGTATTAAATACTTTGGCTAAGGTTTCACTTTCTGGGAAATCTGCGGTAAAGCGTACTTGCGGGTGATTGTTTCGTTGGGCACCGCCAGTATGCAAATCGATTCCAAAATCGACTTGTGGCAAGACTTCTTGAGTGACTTGATAGGCAATTCGCGAAGCTAATGAACCGTTTTTACTACCTGGAAAACTACGATTCACATCTTTTCCATCGGGCACTTGTCGCGAAAAGTGAATAAATCCGAAAATATTCAACAACGGCAATACAATTACTGCGCCGCGTTTCACTTTAAACAATTGCTGAAATAACATTCTGCGAATAATTTCCACACCGTTAATCTCATCACCATGCAAACCGCCTTGTACCAACATGGTCGGTCCAGCTTCTTTGGCGTTGAATACATACACAGGAATATCAATCAGCGTTCCTGTGGGCAAGCGATCAATAGGAATTTTGATCCATTCGGCTTCGCCAGGTTGCACCGATTCACCGTAAATGGTAATGGTTTTATTTTCCGAATTTTCGAGCATTCTTTTCTACATATTTAATAATTTCAGCCGCCACATTCACTTTCGTATGCGCTTCAATGCCTTCCAAACCTGCGGACGAATTGGCTTCAATCACCAACGGTCCACGATTTGAACGAATAATATCCACACCACACACAGGCAAGCCCAACACTTTTGCCGTATTGATGGCAATCTTCTTTTCGTACTGCGTTAAGGTCACCGATTCTGTAGTGCCGCCACGATGTACGTTGCTTCTAAAATCCTCATCGCCACTGGTACGGATCATTGAAGCGATAATTTTATTCCCTACAATGTAGACGCGAATATCTTGTCCGTTTGCCTCTTCAATAAATTCCTGCATGATGATGTTCACGTTCATATTGTACAAAGATTCTATGATAGATTTTGCCGATTTTTTGCTATCCGCAATCATCACGCCCAATCCTTGCGTACCTTCTTGTAATTTGATGATAATTGGCGCGCCGCCTAACAATTCGATATGTTCTTTGATGTTGGAAGTATCTTTGGCGAATAAAGTTTTCGGAATTGGAATGCGTTTTCGTGCTAAAATCTGCATCGTTCGTAGCTTATTTCGTGAACGAATAATTCCCAACGATTTTGCTGTCGTAAACGTTCCATTCATCTCAAATTGTTTAACAATGGCAGATCCGTGACGCGTTACGGAAGTTCCGATCCGCGGAATAATCGCATGGGCACCATACGTAATATTTTCTGAACCAAAATAAATCTTAGGTTTGGCATCATCACCCAACATCACAGCACATTTTGTATGATCAATAATGCGTACGTTGTGTCCTTTTTTTACGGCTTCGTGATACAATCTATTCGTAGAATAAATGCGCGAACTGATGGAAAGAATATAAATATTCATCGTAGGAGAATCAAACTAAGATTCTTTAAAAATAAATAAACTTTCTTAGTTTGAAAACGTTAAGTTGTAAAAAACAATAAATAATTAACCGTTCCTTTATTTTTCTAAAGATTTGATAAAATGTTTGCCATATTTATGTGCTTCATTTGTAATAATTCATTGTGATATTTCGTTACTGCTTTAGAATGAATATGATATGATTTAAATTCTGCCTTATGAGAAAATTAGTGCCATTTGTAATATTTGTTAGTTTGTTCTTTTTTGGATGCTCTTCCAATGAAGATTGTTGTCCGCCAGAAGCAACAGCCAACAACTTAATCATCAAGTTTCAATTTGATACTACGCAACAACGCTTAAACAATTTGGGACAACCAGCTACGATTCCCGCAGGCAATGCAGCACAATCGCCAATATTTAGTAGAATGAGCGCAAATTATATCGAATTTGCTCCAACGGCAACAACTTTATTGGGCAATGGAGAAATCATCTACAACGGCGCAGAAACCACGCAAGGTGGTGACATGGCAATCGATTTTCAATCGGCACAATTTGCAGGAAATGATGAGGTGTTCATTACCATTCCGCTAAGTGAAGTCGCAACAGGAACGTACAATTGGGTTCGTGTTTCGTTAGCCTATCAAGAAGGAAGCATCAAGCTATTGCAAAATGGAAATGAATTTACAGGAACGTTGGCAAGTTTTGTCGGCTACAACAGCTACATCACCAGTTTTGATGTTAACGGAAGTACCTTCAACATCAACGAAAATAAACTCCAAGGATTTTGGGCATTTGAAGCATTGGGTTTTACCACACAAGGACAAGCACCGGAAGGAGCAACTACCGTTCCGAATCCGTTATTTGATACTTCGCCAGTGCCACAAGGTTCGTGTGTAGTGACGGGACAATTTGCAAATGCGTTTACGATTACAGGCAATGAAACCCAAGATGTAGAAGTAACACTTTCGTTTTCGGTAAACAACAGTTTTGAGTGGACAGAAATCAACGCAGATGGCAAATATGAGCCTAGTATTGGCGAGCAACCTGTCGACATGGGACTGAGAGGATTAATTCCGAGCTTTTCTAATTAAATTCATTCTAAATAGGCTTTGAAATAGTTATGAAAACTTGTAGAGATTCTGCTTGCGACGTATATTTGTAGAACAAATGATTAATCACAATTATAATGAGCGGAATTTTAAATTCTTCGATTGGAAGAAAGTTTGCGATGGCACTTTCAGCACTCTTTCTGATGATATTTATTTTACAACACTTTGCTATTAATATTCTTTCTGTATTTAGTCCTAATACGTTCAATACAGCTTCGCATTTTATGGGAACATTTTGGGCAGTGCAATTTATATTGCAACCAATTTTAATTTTTGGAGTTATCTTTCACTTTGTAATGGGCTTTGTGTTAGAAATTAAAAATAATAGCGCACGTCAAGTAAGCTATGCTAAGAATAATGGTGCTGCAAATTCTTCATGGATGAGTAGAAACATGATTTGGAGTGGAGGATTTATTTTAGTGTTCATCGTTATTCACATGATTGACTTTTGGGTTCATGAAATGAACGTAAAATACATTGCAGGAGATATGTCAGGATTAGTTGATCCAAATAATGCAGAAAGTGGATTCAGATATTACGAAGAATTGGTTGTAAAATTTAAGCCAATTTGGCGCGTAGCTTTATACTGTATAGGATTTATATTTTTAGCATTACATTTGTTACATGGATTTGGATCAGCATTCCAATCCGTAGGAGCAAACAATAAATATACAAGAGCTTTAAAAGGTGTAAGTAAGGTATACTCAATTGGACTTCCTGTAGGATTTATATTTATTGCTTTATTCCATCATTTTAACCATTAAACTTATCATCTTATGGAAACAAATTCAAATATTACAAAAGCACCAATCAAAGATAAGTTAGAGGAGCATATTGAATCTACAAAAACCTATAAAAGGATTCACCTAGATTCAAAAATACCTCAAGGACCACTAGCAGATAAGTGGACAAAACATAAAAATGATATCAATCTTGTGAATCCAGCGAACAAACGTCTTATCGACGTCATTGTAGTAGGAACTGGATTGGCAGGAGGATCTGCAGCAGCAACCTTAGCAGAATTAGGATACAATGTAAAAGCATTCTGTTTTCAAGATTCACCACGTCGTGCGCACTCTATTGCAGCACAAGGAGGAATCAATGCTGCGAAAAATTATCAAGGAGATGGAGACTCTACCTATCGTTTATTCTACGATACGGTAAAAGGAGGCGACTACCGTTCGCGAGAAGCGAATGTATATCGTTTGGCAGAAGTTTCTGCAAATATCATTGACCAATGTGTAGCGCAAGGTGTACCGTTTGCACGTGATTACGGAGGATTGTTAGACAACCGTTCGTTTGGAGGTGTATTGGTATCACGTACATTTTATGCAAAAGGACAAACAGGTCAGCAATTATTGTTAGGTGCTTACTCTGCGATGAACCGTCAAATTGGACGTGGAAAGATTAAAATGTACAATCGCCACGAAATGTTAGATGTAGTGATTGTGGATGGAAAAGCAAGAGGAATCATCACACGTAATTTAGTCACAGGAGAAATTGAAAGACATTCAGCACACGCAGTTGTATTAGGAACAGGTGGATACGGAAATGTATTCTTCCTTTCTACAAATGCAATGGGAAGTAATGTAACTGCCGCATGGAAAGCACACAAGCGTGGTGCATTCTTTGCAAATCCATGCTACACACAAATTCACCCAACTTGTATTCCTGTTTCTGGAGATCATCAATCGAAACTAACGTTGATGTCGGAATCATTACGTAACGATGGTCGTATTTGGGTACCAAAACATAAAAAAGATGTAGAGGCAATTCGCAACAAAACGTTAAAGCCTACAGATCTAAAAGAAGAAGATAGAGATTACTACTTAGAACGTCGTTATCCAGCCTTCGGTAACTTAGTACCTCGTGACGTAGCATCGCGTGCAGCCAAAGAACGTTGTGACGCAGGCTACGGAGTTAATGCTACAGGTGAAGCAGTATACTTAGATTTTGCCTCTGCAATTCAGCGTTACGGAAAAGAACAAGCGCACGTAAAAGGTTTGGATGAAAATGATGCAGCGTTAGTCAAAAAGTTGGGTCAGGAAGTAGTACGAACCAAATATGGAAACTTATTCCAAATGTATGAGAAAATCGTTGACGAGAATCCATACGAAACACCAATGATGATTTATCCAGCAGTTCACTACACCATGGGTGGAATTTGGGTAGACTACAACTTACAAACAACCGTTCCAGGATTGTATGCCATTGGAGAAGCAAACTTCTCTGATCACGGAGCCAATCGTTTAGGAGCTTCTGCGTTGATGCAAGGTTTAGCAGACGGTTATTTCGTATTGCCATACACCATCGGTGATTTCTTAGCAGATGATATTCGTACAGGACCAATTCCAACAGATACCAAAGAATTCGAGGAAGCAGAGCAAAACGTTAGAGATACGATAAACAAGCTTATCAATAACAACGGTACAAAGCCAGTTGACTATTTCCACAAAAAATTAGGAAAAATTATGTGGAACAAATGTGGAATGGCGCGTAACGAAGAAGATTTAAAATCTGCCATCAAAGAAATTTCTGAATTAAGAGCAGAGTTCTACAAAAATGTACGTGTACCAGGAGAAGCAAACGAATTCAATGAAGAATTAGCCAAAGCAGGACGTGTAGCAGATTTCTTAGAATTGGGAGAATTGTTTGCAAAAGATGCCTTACAACGTGAAGAATCAGCTGGTGGACACTTTAGAGATGAATATCAAACTGCAGAAGGTGAAGCCATGCGTCGAAAAGAATTCCAATACGTTTCTGCGTGGGAATACAAAGGTGAACCAAAAGATGCAGTTTTACACAGAGAAAGCTTAGTGTACGAGAACATAGAAGTAAAAGAAAGAAGTTACAAATAGATCGTAGTGCTGAGATATGAGATGTTAGACTGCTAACTGCTCAATACTCAATACTCAATACTAAAATCTAACATATGAATTTAATATTAAAAATATGGCGTCAAAAAGGCGCGAATGACAAAGGAAAGATGGTTGATTATCCAATCAGTGATATTTCGCCAGATATGTCTTTTCTTGAAATGCTGGATGTTTTAAATATACAATTGATTGAAAAAGGAGAAGAACCAGTTGCTTTTGATCATGATTGCCGTGAAGGAATCTGCGGAATGTGTTCTTTATACATTAACGGAGAAGCCCACGGACCAGATCGCAGGATTACGACTTGCCAATTACACATGCGTAAGTTTAAAGATGGCGATACTATCTACATTGAGCCTTGGAGAGCAAAAGCATTTCCGGTAATCAAAGATTTAGTGGTTGACAGAAGCGCGTTTGATCGTATTCAACATTCAGGTGGATTCATCTCGATAAACACGTCTGGAAATACGATTGATGCCAACGCAATTCCAATCAACAAGCAAAATGCAGATACTGCCTTTGATGCAGCAACCTGTATTGGTTGTGGAGCTTGTGTAGCGAGTTGTAAAAACTCAAGTGCGATGCTATTTGTATCGGCAAAAGTATCACAGTTTGCTTTATTGCCACAAGGACAAGTAGAAGCGACGGATCGTGTATTGAACATGGTAAAGCAAATGGATGAAGAAGGATTTGGGAACTGTACCAACACAGGAGCTTGTGAAGTAGAATGTCCGAAAGGAATTTCACTTGAAAATATTGCACGTATGAATCGTGAGTATTTAAAAGCTTCGTTCAAAGGATAAAAAATTATTCTATAATATATATAAAAATCCCAAGTAGTATTGCTTGGGATTTTTTGTGTATCTTGATTAAAAATTCTATGATGCGATTCCAGTTTTTCTTGTTCCTATTTTTACTTTTTACCCTTGGCGGGAATGCACAAAATGCGACAACCACAGAAAAACCAGCCACCAAAACGCTGTATGATTTTTCCAAATCGAACTTATTGCATCGTGTGAAAGAATTGTCTTCAGATGTATATGAAGGTCGTGAAACAGGAACTTCAGGCGCTACAAAGGCGAAAAAATATGTCCTTTTTAACTTTGAACGATTGCGCATCAAACCTTTAGGAAACATACACTTCCAACCATTTCCGATGCCAAAAGAAACCAATATTGAACAAGGCGTAAATATCATAGGATATATTGAAGGAACTGAAAAAGCAAATCAATACATAGTAATATCGGCACATTACGATCACATTGGAATCATTGATGGAAAAATTTATAATGGCGCAGATGATGATGCCTCAGGAGTCAGTGCTTTATTTGCCATTGGAGAATATCTCAAGAAAAATCCGCCGAAACATTCAGTGATTCTAGCCGCTTTTGACGCTGAAGAAAAAGGCTTGGTCGGTTCGCAGTTTTTTGTCGACAATCCGATGGTTGAGAAAAGTCAACTCAAACTCAATATCAACATGGACATGATCAGCCGCAGCAAGAAAAATGAATTATATGCAGTAGGACCACAACATTACAAACAGCTACAACCAATCATAGAAAATACAGAAAAAAGCGGAAAAGTAAATTTAAAAATTGGGCACAAAGAATGGACGTATGCCAGTGATCACGCAGGTTTTCACAGAGCAAAAATTCCATTTGTATATTTTGGTGTGGAAGATCACGAAGATTACCACAAACATACAGATGATTACGAAAATATTCATCCTGAATTTTACGCGGATGCAGTGCAAACCATTCTAAATTTCTTCAAAAAAGTAGATGCAACAAATTTGTAAGCAAGTTTTGCTAAAATGACAAAGCGAATATAAATATCTAGAAAATAAGTTTATTATAATGTGAGTTCGATATAACTATTCTGTTAAATATATAATAGTCAATAATTTACAGAAATTGTCAAATCGAGCGCAGTCGAGATTTAATCGAAATTTTAAATTTCATAGTGTTCTCGACTGCGCTCGAACTGACAAGTGTATATTTTTCAATAAATTATCAGTGATTGAATAACTTCTTATGTCGAACTCACGTAATTATAATAGTTTTGTACGATAAGATGCACACAAATATCCACCAAAAAACAAATTCAAATTCACAAAAAAGTAATTGACTTTACGACAACTGTTAAACTTTCATAAGAACGTTCACTAAGCCTCAAAAACCTTCTTGAATTTGTAATTTTTTTCGTTTCTTGAAACGATTTTTTCAGTGAACGATGATGCAAGACCCTAAAACCTTTTACACGCAACAAAAAGCCAAATTTGAAGCCGAATTAATAGTACAACGTCGAAAACTCAACCAATCCAGTTTCCTGCGGTTGATCGTTTTCTTAAGTATCGCATTCGGAATTTATTTCCTTTTCGGACAATTGCCGTATGTCGTATTGGTGTCAGCCGCTGGGATAGCACTCTTTCTATTTTTAGTCTTTCGCCATTCCGATTTGGTCTACCAAAGCAACAAGTTAAAAGCCTTAATTCAGTGCAATCAATTAGAATTGGACGTCCTTGCGGGCGATTTGTCCAAATTGCCTACAGGCGAAGAATACCTCAATGCAGCGCACGAATTTAGTTATGATATTGATCTCTTTGGAAAAGCTTCGTTTTTTCAATATTTGAACCGATCTACCACGAAAGAAGGTAAAAATGAATTGGCAGATTTGTTAGCGAGTAATAATATTTCAGACATTACAAATCGTCAAGAAGCCATTCAAGAATTGACACAAAAAGCAGACTGGCGACAGCATTTTTCAGCAATAGCGTTGCTCATCAAAGTGGAAACGACTTCGAAAGAAATCACTAATTGGTTAGAAAATTACCAAAACTTTATTCCGAAAGCGATGCGAATGTTACCGCTAATTTTCTCCGGACTTTCCATTGCAATTATCACATTAGTTTCTTTGGGAATTTTACCATTTTTAGCTGCTTTAGTATGGCTTTTTGTCGGATTAGGAATCACGGGAAGATTCTTAAAAAGTATCAATCTACTTTCGTTAAACACCAACAAAGCGAAAGACACATTTCAGCAATACGGACAATTATTGCAGCGGATAGAAGAAGAAACCTTTTCATCAAAACTATTACAGGAAAAGCAGCGAAATATTCAGACGGATACACAAAAAGCATCTACCTTAGTCAAAGGATTTTCCAAACGAATTGATGCGTTGGACAATCGAAACAATATCTTAGTTGCGCTCTTTTTAAATGGGTTTTTGTTGTGGGATATTTCCAAATCGTATCAAATAGAAATCTGGATCAACCAACACAGTCAAAAAGTAGCACAATGGTTTGAAGTCGTTACTTTTTTTGATGCGTACAACAGCTTAGGAAACTTTGCGTTCAATCATCCACAATTTAGTTATCCAGTCATTGATGCTTCGGCAAAAGAAGTTATTCAAGCCAAACAGTTAGGACATCCATTATTACGAACTGACAACAGAATCGACAATGATTTTACGATAGGAAATTCCGAATTTTTCATTGTCACTGGCGCAAATATGGCAGGAAAAAGTACGTTTCTACGAACAGTTTCATTGTGTATTGTCATGTCGAATGTCGGATTGCCCATCTGCGCAAGCGACCCTACCTATTCGCCCATAAAATTGATTACAAGCATGCGTACGACTGATTCGCTAGCGGAAGGCGCTTCGTATTTCTTTTCAGAATTGCAACGCTTAAAAATGATTGTAGACAAAATTGAAGACGATACTTATTTTATCATTTTAGATGAAATTTTGAAAGGAACCAACAGTCACGACAAAGCTATGGGATCGAAGAAAATTGTCCAAAAACTAGCTTCGCAAAACGCTGCGGGCATCATTGCGACACATGATTTAAGTCTGTGCGAATTGGAAAAAGAAATCGATCAAGTGAAAAATTATTTCTTTGATGCAGAAATCATCAACGACGAACTTTTCTTCGGATATCTCCTCAAAAAGGGTATTTGCTCCAATATGAATGCTTCATTTTTGTTAAAGAAAATGCAAATCGTACAATAATCAGTGATAACCGTATTGAAATAAAATAAAATTGCTGTATTTTTATTGGTACGAAAAAAAGTTAAAAAAATGGAAGCTATTATAACTGTTGTTGGATTTCTAGGTGCAGGAAAAACAACCTTATTAAAACATTTAATGCACAGTTACCTCGATAACGATTGG
Organism: Bacteroidota bacterium; assembly: GCA_039026955.1. Classification (GTDB taxonomy): domain Bacteria; phylum Bacteroidota; class Bacteroidia; order Flavobacteriales; family Flavobacteriaceae; genus Kordia. Next base: position 25,645 of record JBCCLH010000026.1, on the reverse strand, counting down.
AGTCCTTATATCATTTTGAACGATTACGAAAATGCAGATTTGGATGTACAACAATTTATGCAAGAGATGGACCCAAAATCGGTTAGATCGTTGAGTGGAAGCTGTATTTGTTGCAGCGGAATTGGAGAATTGAGAAATTTTGTAAATAGAATTCCGGAACGCGAAAATGGTGTCACGCTGATTGAAGCAAACGGAACTTCAGATGCCTGTTCGCTAATGAGTTTCTTAGGCGTGGGAATCAACGAACGATTTGCGCCGCCAATTCAAGTCTCTGTTGTTGATGTGAAAAACTGGCAAAAAAGAGGAGAGCACAATGAATTGGAAGCCAATCAAATTCAAGTCTCTTCGTTATTGGTGTTGACGCATACAGAAAATGTTTCTCAGGAGCGATTGGACGAAGTAAGCAACGATTTGAAAAGGTTGAATCCGCATGCAGACATCATTCGTATGGACGAAATAGACGCTTCCTTATTGCCGAAACTTTCTCCGTCAAAAAATAAAGCAGAAAAGTTAGATCACCTAAAAGCGCATTGGTCGTCTTGTTCAATAGATTTGCCTAATTTACCAAATTTAGAAGCAATTCTTGATATCTGTGAGGTATTTCCAGAAAGCATTCTGCGCGTAAAAGGATGTACCAAAATCGGCGATGCAGAAGACTATACTTATTTTGAGCGTACACCTGACGGTGAAGTGACGTACAGACCGTTTAATGGAATTCCAATTACAGGTCCAAAATTATTAACCATTGGTCCTGGAAGCGAATTGGCATTGCTGGAAAAAGCAGTGGAAGCAGGACTTGCAGAAGGAAACTTAACCTAAAGCTTTTAGTATTTGGAAAACTTTTAGAAACAAAATAAACAACGAAAACCTGTATGCGCATTATGTGTCTACAGGTTTTTAATTTTTAATGGGAATGGTAAAATTGCTAAAAAGCGTGAGTTAAAAATAAGGAATTAAACCCTTTAACTTACTGAAAATAGCACTTGTCAGTTCGAGCGCAGTCGAGAACATTATAAAAGATTAATTTTCAATTCAATCTAATGAGCTACGCTCGGTATCTACGATAATGCTCGATTTGACATTCATTATAAGTAATAAATTATTAAGTGTTTAAAGAAATAGTTGCATCGAACTCACTTTAAAAAAATAAATATGGAAAAGAAGAAACTATCTGAACTGACCAATGCTGAATTATTAGTGGAAAAAGAAAAACTGAAGAAATCAAAAATTACGCATGCAGTATTGATAGGTTTTTTGGCGGGAATTCTAATTTTTGGGATTGTAGGATGGAGTCTTTCTTCCGAAAAGCAAGTAGGATTTTTGATTCCGATGTTGATTCTTGTCTTGTTTATTTACAAACTTTTTAAAAATTCGGATAAGAATAAGGACTTGGAAGCAATTTTAAAAGAGCGCAATCTACATTGATCTCTATCTACATTTTGAAAGTGTCAAACTTGAAAATCACCTTCTTCAAATAGATTTTTCTGATAACTACATCATATCAAACAATCTGCTTTAACAATTTGTAGTTTTTTAAAGCATTAGTTTTGAAATTGTTAAAATATGTCGCTACACTATCTCCATATCAACGAAAAGCATCACAAGAAGCAACTGATCATCTCGCATCAGCAAGTAATTATTTTGAAAAATTTCTTGACAGAACTGATCAAAAGTGAAGTATTGGTCATCAACACCAATTTGGGATTGGAATTGTATTACGAATCTATTTACGATTGTACGCAACTCATCAAAGATACCTTTGCGATTGTAGCTTGTAAAAAGTGTAACACGGAAGATCGGTATCGTTTTATCGCTTTTCAAAACGAAGAAGAATTGCAGCATTTTATGAACGTTTCTATGCAAAAATTGGCAAAAATGCCTTTATTTTCAAGTTATACCAAAAGTATGTTGCAACAGTTAAATGCACAGTTTGAAACCAACAGAATGCTTATTGGACGCTTGCTAGAAATTTGGAATGAAATCAGTCGCACCGTACGCTATAAAGGAATTGATCTTCGAAAAATTCAAAACTTCCGAAATGACTTTCAAGCCATTTATATCAATAATGTAGAAAACGATACGCTCAAAGAATTGTTCATGGAAATGCTCGAAAAAAAGCATTTAAACTAAGAATCATAATATCCGTTTTTAATTGCATACACGGCAAGTCCCACACGCGATTTTATATTTAACTTATCAAACAAACTATCTCTGTAATTTTCAATAGTGCGCGGACTGCAAAACATCTTTTCGGAAATCTCACGATAGGTCATTTCTGTCGCAGTATAACTCAAAAATTCGATTTCTCGCTCCGAAAGATTTGCCTTTAAATCGACATTAATCGTGTTTTCACTAATTGACATAAATATCTTTTCAGAAGCCCAATCAGGAAAGTAAAAACCTTTCTCTACGAGTGCATTTAAGCCTTTTTCGAGTTCTGTAGGTTGTGCATTTTTCAGCATATATCCTTTAGCGCCATTTTTTACCATTTTCACCAAACTTATTTCATCATCTTGCATACTCAACGTCATAATCAACACTTCAGGATGCGTTTCTTTCAGCCATAAAGCGGTGGCAAAACCGTCAATGATTGGCATACTAATGTCTAGCAATACAATATCAGGAACAGGTTTGACTTTGAGTTTTTCTTGAAAATCTTTGCCGTTTTCGCTGATGTGAATTACTTCAAATTGCGGAAAATTTGAAATAATGCTTTTCAGCGCATTGGCAATTAAAATGTGATCGTCTACAATGGCAATAGTGTGTTTCATGATAAGGGCACGTTTAAAGTTATTGAAGTTCCTTGATTCAGGCTGCTTTCTAGTGAAAAAGTACCTTTTAAAATTTCAATTCGCTTCTTTATATTTTGGAGACCAATTCCGTTGGTTTTTACAGTGTCAGGCTCAAATCCTTTTCCATTATCTGTAATGTGCAATCGTAACTGATCGTTCGTATTTGATAAGGTAATATTGATAGTTGTGCAGTGCGCGTGTTTGATGCTGTTTTGAATGCATTCTTGAGTAATTCGCAATAGAATACTTTTCATGAGATAGGATAATTCCAACATATCCGAATGATTGTAAAATTGAATATCATACGTTTTCAGTCCGTGTGCTTTTTTACATTCTTCCGCAATCAATTCGCCCAATGAATATTTTTCAATCGTATCATCTGTAAGCGATTTAGAAAGGTTTCGAAGTTCAGATAGCGATTCGTTGATGATATCATTAATCGCGTTGATATTTTCGGCAACTTGCGGAGCTTTATTTTCAAAAACCAGTTGTTGCAAATACAAACTAGACAAGGTTAATTTTTGACCGACATTGTCATGAATTTCTCGTCCAATGTAGCGCATGGTTTCGGTTTGGATTTCTGCTTGTGTTTGTAATAATTCTTCTTTGTGTAATTCGTCTAAGGTTTCCAATTCGTTTAAATGTACTTGTCTTCTTTTTTTGAATTCATAAAAAAAGATGATCATTCCACCAATAAAAAGGGTGAATGTCACAAAGAAAAAAATGATGGTTGTATATTTTAGGTTTTCTTCCCCCATATAAAAGACATTGAAAATAAAGAATACATGATATAGTTTGATATGTAGAAATAGTACATGAAAAAGGTAAATCCTTCTTTGATAATTTCGTCAGATGATTTCAACACAATTATTACTGATAGCGGAAAGGTTCCTACATAAAACAAAAACGCTCCAGTATTGATATAAAACATTTTATTCTCTCTAAATTTAAGAATGTCTTCATGGCGAATTTGCCTTGCAAATTCTAAAATTGCCAAAATAGTTAGCAAGGTTGAACCAACTAAGATGTTAACTGTAAATCGTTGTACATGTGCAGATAAATACTGATGTAAAATTGTGACTATTGGCAAATACAAAATAAAAAAGGCATAAAACAATGTTTTGTTTCGCAAGGATTTGTATGCGTACAGCCAATAGAAGAAGAGGTATTGTATAGGCAGTCCAACATAATTATAGTAATGAGTGCTCCAAGTTATTAATAGTTCATTTGAAAAATTCAAAGGAAAAATTACAATCCAAAACAATTCTTGAAAGAAAATAAATATCAGATATACGGAAAACCATTTCCAATAAGAATCTGTAAGTTTGGGGTAATAGAGAAATCCTATGAAGGCTGTAATGCACTCAAACCCCAATAGGATGTATCTCATAAATTCTTGTGTTTCAATGCTCATTTTGACTTTAATCTTGAAGGAAATGCAAGCTTTCTGTTGATCTTGGAGGAAATAAACCGCCGTGATTTCTTGCTATTGTACTATTATTATAAATTCTGTTAGCTGATTCTGTTGCTCCTAAAGCAATTATAGTACTTGATGATGCTGGGGTATAATTTGTTTGAGACTTAACATATTTTAATTCTTTTTCGTAAGTAGCTACATCTAATGGATTGTAGTCATAATTTTTACCGTCTCTTTCTATTGTAGGAATCATGACTACTGTATGTTTTCTTGCTAAGTTATCACTTTGGTCAGATGTTAAGCCTATATACTTTTCATTATCTTTTTCAAGATAACTCCCATAGTAAATACATACTCCCAATCGTTCATCAGAAATACTGCGATCATTTTTTTTGGTTATATGTTCTATTGCATAAAGGAATTTTTTCAATGTTTGTAGATCAAACCAAACTGCTCTTGCGTCTTTAGTTTTCAATCTATCTTGAATCCATTTAAGTTGATTGTCCCTATATTGATTTGTCATTTTGAAAATCGCATCAATAGGAAGTTCACTAGGAGTTTCCTCAGAATAATTCTCGCAAATAAAATTTGGTATTTCAAGTTTTGTTACTTCTCTAGGAAAAAAAATCTGCACTGTAGCAATAGTGCCAACAATCAAAATAGTAGCTGCTAAAAGGGCATTTCTTATACTTAAATTAATTTTTTCAGTATTTGGTTGTGTAGTCATAATAGATTAAATTTATTAAAATTATTTATAATTCTTCCACAAATAAAAAGTAAATACTTACAATTAATATTAGTTTTATCACCTAAAAGCTTAGGGTGAAATCACCTTTAAAACTATGTTGATCTAAAAGTTTTGATACACTACATTGCTGAAATGATTGTTTAATTGGTATTATATCAACTCTACTGCAATAAAAAAACTCCAACACTAATGCCAGAGTTTATTTTGTAAGAAATTTGAGAAATACTTTCTACCAGCATTCCCCATTACAAGAAATAATACAGGATTGATTTCGCGTTTTGTCCGGACAGTTATCTGTTGGACAACCTCCTTTTACAATAGTAGTTTTGAATGCGGAAATGCGCTTCTTGTTGAGTTGTAACGATGTTAATTGTTGTTTTTTCATGAGTAATAAGTTTTTGGTTATTAAAGAATTATATTACAAAATATTTCTGAGAATGCATTACGGGTTTGCCGTAGAATATATTTTAAACGTTTCATTTCGAAAAACCAACCAAAATCACGATTTTTAATATCAAATTGATAAACTAAGGAGTTGAGAAGTTTATAAGTTTAGGAGTTTACGTAATAAAGTACAAAGTGAACCAAAGAAAGAACAAATCCACGAATCAACAAATCCACGAATCAACGAATAAACAAATACACGAATAAACAAATAAACAAACAGACAAATCCACAAAAAGAAGTTTAAAAGTTTACAGGTTTACAAGTTTAGCCTTTGAAACAGTAAGTAGTATTACATAACAACCGATAACGGAGCAAAGCGACCAACCGACAACAAACGAAGTAAAAAATGTAAAATGAAAAACTCACAATGTAAAATGAAAAAGTAATTTTACAAACACCCAAAACCACAGACAAACAAATCAAGAAGTTGAAAAGTTTATAAGTTTAGGAGTTTACGTAATAAAGTACAAAGTAAACCAGAGAAAGAAAAAATACACGAATAAACAAATACACGAATCAACGAATACACGAATCAACAAATCAACAAATAAACAAACAGACAAATCCACAAAAATTTAGTCTTAGAAACAGTAAGTAGTATTATATAACAACTGATAACGGAGCAAAGTGACCAACCGACAACAAACAAAGTAAAAAATGTAAAGTGAAAAACTCACAATGTAAAATGAAAAAGTAATTTTACAAACACCCAAAACCTAACACCCAAAAAATGATCCAACATATATCCAAACTTCCCAATGTCGGAACGACTATATTTACCGTCATGAGTCAATTAGCCGCAAAAGAAAATGCGATTAACTTGTCACAAGGATTTCCAAATTTTCCTTCCGATCCAGTGTTGATTGAACTCGTACAGCAAGCACTGCGCGAAAATTACAATCAATACGCGCCAATGGCAGGAGCACCAATTTTGCGGGAAGCGATTGCCCAAAAAATGGGCTATCTGTACCAACGAACCTACAATCCTGATACTGAAATTGTGGTAACAGCTGGCGCAACACAAGCTATTTTTACCATTGTGAGTGCTTTTGTGCGACCCAATGATGAAGTAATCATTTTTACACCTGCGTACGATTGCTATGCACCTGCGGTAGAAGCAAACGGCGGCATTGTGGTGCCGATTCAACTGAAAGGAAAAGAATTTGCTGTGGATTGGAATGAAGTGCGAAGTAAGATCTCTTCAAAAACCAAAATGGTACTCATCAATACGCCGCACAATCCGAGCGGAAAGGTGTTTTCGAAAGAAGATATGCTACAATTATCTTCCATTTTAGAAGACACAAACATTATTTTATTGAGCGACGAAGTCTACGAACATATCATTTTTGACGGTGCGCAACATCAAAGTGCAGCGTTGTTTCCAAAATTGGCGGAGCGAGCTTTTATCACCGCATCTTTTGGGAAAACATTTCACAATACAGGCTGGAAAATGGGCTACTGTGTCGCACCGAAAGCACTCATGGATGAATTCAAAAAAGTACATCAGTTCAATGTGTTTTGTGTGAACCATCCGATGCAGATTGGGATTGGAACATATCTTCAAAACCCAGAGAACTATCTGCAATTGCCAAACTTCTTTCAGGAAAAACGCGATTTCTTCCTCGATGCCATCAAAGATTCACGTTTTACTTGGACGCCGTCAGAAGGTACCTATTTCCAAGTTCTATCATACGACAACATCACCGACGAGCGCGATACAGAATTTGCCATACGATTGACAAAAGAACACAAAGTTGCTTCCATTCCGCTTTCGGTATTCAACACCAACAAAGAAGATCACAAATTATTGCGCTTTTGCTTTGCTAAAACCGAAGAAACTTTGGCACAAGCAGCGGCAATTCTCAACAACATCTAATGAAAACGTATCTGTTTAAATATTCACTTTAATTATTTAGCACTATGCAAAAAGGAGAAGTAGCACCGCATAAAAAATCATACCTACAACAAATTGGGCAATTGATTCGAGAAATTATTCCTGTAATGATCGGAATTTTGGTGGCATTGGTCATTAATAATTGGAATGAAGACAGAAAAAGTAAAAAATATCTCAATCAAATATTTATCTCGATAGAAAAGGAGCTAAACGAAACTAGTATTGACATTGAAAAAAGTCTCTCAAAGCAAAAAGTTCTGGTGGATACGTTGCAAAAATACATGACGGACGAAACGATTCCCATGGTAGACATTATTAAAAAAGCAAAAGGTTTGTACGGTCCAACAATCAAAAACTATTCGTGGAAAGCCATTGCTGCTACCAATATTGAATTGATTGAATTCGAAAAAATATCTGCCTTATCGGAAATAGATCAATCCAAAAAAAGCATTGAACTGAAACTTGAAAAGAAGCTCGATTTCTTGTATGAGCATATCAAATCAACAGATCCGGAGAAGAAGGAAGTGTTTATGCTATTGGTTTTAGAATTGATGTCTACGGAACGATTTTTATTGTTAGAAATCAAAGAATTCCTCAAGAATTTGAAACCCGAAACGCAAGAAAGTACTTCCTCAAAGTAAAAAGAAAAGCAACGCAAAACTCACGCGGAGCTACATTGCTTTTCAAAACAAACTTTGCATTGAAATACTAATCACTGCATTTTCGCCAACATCGTTTTGGCATTTTCGTCGTTCGCGTCTAAGTCCAACACTTTGGCGTAATATTTTGTCGCATTTTCATAATCTTTCGCTGTAAAATAGGCTTCTGCCAGACTATCAAAACTATTTTTGTCCTTAGGAAATAATTGGGTATTTACTTTAAAAGTAGCAATGGCTTTGTCAGTTTCATTCGCGTACAGCAACACATAACCATAGGTATTGAGTTCCTTTAAACTTTTGGAATACGGTTGTAGTTTTTTGATCGTTTTTTCAGGATGTTTCTCAACATACGTTATGCCTTTCTTCTCAAATAATTCATGTAGTTCCGTTACGACTTGATAATTGTGTTGATACGATTTCTTTTTGCAAATTTGAAGCAAATCCGCTTCCAAACTTTCCACAGGATGTTCTACGATGCGCCCAACTTCTTTGCCTCTTTTGTTGTACACAATAAACGTTGGAACCCGATGAATATTCATGCCTTTTTCTTCGCCGTTTGGCGCTTGTTTGTAATTGGATCGTGCGTTATTTACACCAATCACGCGTAGTTTTTCTGCTGGAAAATTGGCAGCTTCTAAGAGTTTGTAGAACTTTGGGATTTCGCGTTTGCTATCGCCACACCAAGTGCCCATAAAAATGGTAATCGTATATTTTTTTAATTTTCGTTGGAGCTTTTGAATGATTTCAGCATCAGGTTCATACGCATCATAATTTTTAGAAAACCACGAATGAAACGAATTCTCAGTAAAACCTTCTTTGGTGATTTCTCCCAAAAGCATATCGCGACCACGCGCATCTTTAGTCAATTGATTAACGGTTTGTGAAAATGTGAGTTGACACGCCAAAAAAGCGACGATCAACATAAAAAGTCTGTTCATTTTTTGATAAATTTTGGTTACGATTCAAAACTCTAGCAAACCCAAAAAGAAAACCAATAAAATGTACAGAACGCAGGTACAACTACATAAAAAGCAATCACGGAAATACTGTATTTCGTTGTTATAAAATAGAAGTTTATACCCTAAAGTCTGTATTTTGTCCGCGGATATTTGATGAATCTTCGGTTTCTTAGTATTTTGATCGTTTCAAACACGCGACACAATGAACTTTTTTAACAATACCATTTCTAAAGCGCTGATTCACATTCTGTTTTGGACGTTGTTCATTTTTGTCTCGTTATTTTACTTTTCGCATTACTATTGGGCAGAAAATCCATTTCTACAATACTTATCAATTCTAGTAATTATTGTGTATACGAACGATTTTGTGTTGCTGCCGTTTTTTGAGAAGAAAAAGTGGTATACCTTGTACATTTTGATCATTGCACTCATCAGTTTTTTGGCAACGCAATTGTATTGTTACGTGTTTGCACAATGCGGTTGTAGTATTGCGAAATGCTTATCGGATTATGTGTGGCAAACCATTGTACCGATTATCTTTTTCTCGTTTATTTGGATTCTTTTTCGTTATTTGGAGAAGAAAGATGAGGTAGAAGCGATTCAGCAGAAACATACGGAAATGGAGTTGAAATTTTTAAAATCGCAGATCAATCCGCATGTATTGTTCAATAATTTAAACACGATTTATTCCTATTCAATAGAAAAACCAGCGCAAGTCCCGGAATTGATTTTAATGTTGTCTGATAATCTAAAACACGTTCTTTATGAAAGCAATGCGACGTTTGTGCCACTAGAAAAAGAAGTAAATTTTATTGACAATTACATCAAGTTTCAAGAAATTAGAACCGAAGGTGTCAAAACGATTTCCTATGCCAAAAAGATAGATCGTTTAAATCATACCATTGCGCCGCTGTTGTTGATCACGATCATCGAAAATGCGTTTAAACATAGCGTGATTGATACAGACATTCAAATTCAGATCAATGTAGAAAATGGAGTGCTGCAATGTATATGTGAAAATGTATTTGATGCTTCAAAAACACCGAAAAATCATCAAATCGGATTGCAAAATCTAAAAAAACGCTTGGAGTTGATTTACAAAGAAAAATACGAGTTGCTCATTGATTCCGAAGACTTATATCGTGTAACGTTGAAATTACAATTGACATGAACTGTATCATCATAGAAGACGAAATTCCTGCACAACGCATCCTCAAAAGTTACATTGCCAAAGTCTCGTACTTGGAATTGGTAGGAACGTTCAATGCAGCGCTGAAAGCCTATGATACACTCAACACCCAAGAAATCGATTTGATTTTTTTGGATATCAATCTGCCCGATATTTCCGGCTTAGGTTTCCTGCGAACGCTTAAAAATCCACCAACGATCATTATGACGACAGCATATCCTGATTATGCTGTGGAAAGTTTCGAATTTGAAACGATTATTGATTATTTGGTAAAGCCTTTTTCGTTGGAACGCTTCCTAAAAGCCATTCAAAAAACACAACGCATGCAAACAAAAATTGTGGAAAAAGAAGTGGAAAAACCTGCTTCTGACACTTTGTTTCTAAACGTTGATAAAGCTTTTCATAAAATTCAGTTTCAGGAAATCTTTTATGTGGAATCAGAACGAAACTATCTGACATTGGTCAGCAAACAACAAAAACTATCTTTCATCGGAACTTTGCGCACATGGAAAGAAAAACTACCGGAATCGCAATTCATTCAAATTCATAAATCGTTTGTCATCAACAAAGATCATGTCACAAAAATTGCTGGAAACGAAGTCTACATTCACGACAAGCGCATTCCTATTGGTAGAACGTTTAAAGCAAGACTCTTTGAAGTGTTAGACATTAACGGGAAATAAGTGCTACCTTTACAAGGTATCATTTTAGAAAAAAAGTTTACAAAACTCATGGAAAGCCAAGAACTAAAAGTTGCCCTCATACAAACCAATTTAATTTGGGAACATCCTGCACAAAATAGAATTCAATTAGCCGAAAAAATCAACGCGATCACGGAAGAAGTTGATATTATTGTATTGCCCGAAATGTTTACGTCTGGCTTTACCATGAATCCGAAAGCAGTTGCCGAAACGATGGACGGCAAAACGATGACTTGGTTAAAAAATCTCGCGAAAGCGAAAAATTCAGTCATCACAGGAAGTTTGGTGATTTCAGAAAATGGAAAGCATTACAACCGTTTGGTATTTGTGTTGCCTTCTAGCGAAGTGGAAACCTACGATAAGAAACATACTTTCACGTTGGCAGGTGAACATAAAGTATATACTGCTGGAACGGAAAAAAAGATCATTCACTACAAAGGCTGGAAAATCTGTCCGCTCATTTGTTACGATTTGCGCTTTCCAGTGTGGGCACGAAATATGGAAGACTATGATGTGTTGCTCTACGTTGCCAATTGGCCAAAACCGCGTGTCAATGCGTGGGATGCACTGTTAAAAGCACGCGCTATCGAAAATATGAGTTACTGCATTGGCGTGAATCGAGTGGGACTGGACGCCAATTCACATGAATACGTAGGACATTCAGCAGCGTATGATGTATTGGGAAATCAACTCACAAATATGGAATCTGGTAAAGAAGCAACAGAAATCGTTACGTTGACCAAAGAACACATCGCGACGTATCGCAATAAATTAAAGTTCTTAGATGACAGAGATGCGTTTACCGTAACTTCGTAAGCACTTCAATCACATCCCAATTAGGACGTACATTTACTTTCCCTGGATAATATTTAACCACTTCTGGTTGTATGTTTTTTAGGTAATTTCCAGTATCCCATTTGCCATTTTTATTGGCATCATACACCACACGGAAATACACAAATTGTGGTTCAATATAAGGAAATTTATACGACGGTTTTTCTTCTGTTACGTACTCTTCTGCAATCACTTCTAGCTTCTCGTTGACAACTTGAATAATAATTGGATATTCTGGACTTTTATAAGAGAGTTGAATATATCCATATTCTTTATTCTCTTTGGTATTTAAAGCGTATTTCAAGGTATCATTGACTTCGCCGTAAAAATCGGTAATCGTTTTTGGCAACATTTGAATGCTATACCGTTGATTCTCTTTCTTCTCAAAAAATACATCCAAACTATTGTCCTTTTCATTCAATGTTGTGGTAAAATCTACCGCAACAGAATCTTTATTTTGAATCGAAATAGTGCTTTTGTCAATAGCAACTAACGGTGTGTTGGACGTAATTTTAAAATCCTTATTTGGCGGAATGATGCCACGATAATTTGTGGATAAGGTCAAGGAATCACGTTTGATGTCTTTCAATTTCACGGTGAAATCTTTGCTATATTGTGCTCCTTTAGAAACGGTGAATAACAGCGAATCTGTGTCAGGTTTTAAATTTTCATACCAATATCGCAACGTGTCTTTTTCAGGATCGCGCGTGGTTGTATAGCGGAAATTTTCAGGCACTTCTGAATTGATTGTGACCTTCATACTATCGATTGGACCTTCGTATCCGAAAGCAATCATATTTTTAGAGATTTGTGCTGGGCGCGTCGCTCTAAACTCAGGAATCTCCTTAAACATGGTAATCGTGTAAAACGAATCTGTTGGTACGGTCACTTCCTGTTCTACATAGCCGATTTTATCAACAAGCGGATCAAACACGTAATTATTAGAAACATCTTTTAAAGCAATCATCTTATACGTACCGGCGCGTAAATTAGACAGTTTAAACTCGGTCAAACTATCCAATGTATTTGTAATATACGTCGGTGTTTTTTTGTAGATCGTAGAATCGTTGTAGATAGAATCAATTTCATACAACATCACAGAGACAAATTGCTCAGGCCCCCGATTTATCGCATCTTTAATGGTTCCTGTAATTTCTAGTGAATCAATATACGGTCCTGTAGAAAATACATACTTAAAATAGTCGTACGGATTATCTTCGTTATTATCTACAATACTTTGTCCAAAATTAAACGAATAGGTTGTATTCGGTTGAAGCGTATCCGTAATTTGAATGTCAATATACTTGCTAGAGCTTCCTTGCGGATATACAATATAGCCACCATCTTTTATCGGCGGCGAAATGATCAATTGTTTCTGAATATCTTTTACTTTGATATATTCATCAAAATAGATGCGAATTCGTTTTTCGTCAAAATTAGTACTGAATTTTTCAGGTTGTGCTTTTACAATTTTTGGAGGTGTTTTATCAGGTTCACCACCCGTTGGAAAACCACGTTTGGCACAATTGACAACTGATAAAAGGGTGCAAACGACTAAGGAAAAATATATAAAACGTTGTTTCATTAACTCTTGTAAAATAATGCGCTACAAATAAACTAATAATTTTTGGTACAGACGAACGTTTTAACTCGCTATTGACATTGTTGCTACACTAATTGTAATATTCGGTATTTTTTGAAGTGCCAACGCACAGGCTTCCAAGGTAGCTCCTGTAGTAATAATATCATCCACAAGTAAGATGTGTTTTCCTGCTAAGGTTGCGGTATTTGTAATTTTAAAAGAATGCTGTGCCGTCAGCCATCGTGCAGCTCTTTTCTTAAATGCTTGTGTTTTGATGTTTTGTGTCTTGATTAAAATAGCATCTGTGTACTCCGCATTGAGATGTGTAGCCAATTGTTGTCCAAAAGTAGTAACCTGATTGTACCCGCGTTTGCGTAATCGTTTTTTGTGCAATGGTACAGGAATGATGTAGTCAATCGTGTTATAATTTGTTTCACTTTTCAATCGTTCGCCAAGCATATTCCCTAGAAAATCTCCAATTTCTTGTCTGCCTTTATATTTTAATTGATGTATAAGTTGTTGTACCATGCTATTCTTTTTGTAGTGGAGTAGTGCCGTAGCGTTTGCAATATGGACTCGACCGTAAAACGTGTATTTTACAGGGTTTTCTGTATGTTTATGAAATTCGGTGAACGGTAATTTATGCAAACATTTCGTACAAATATGCTGTTCTTGATGTCTTAATGTATCGGAACAGGCAAAGCAAGTTGCTGGAAAAAAGGAAGAAAGAATATTATTTAATATATTTGCCACACTTAAATCTTAAAATTTTAACACATTTGATTTAAAAGTACTACTTTTTTATGAGTGGAGCTACAAAAGATACAATTCAGAAAATACTACTAGTTGCGCTTTCGGCCATGACGGTGTCTATGGTTTGTATTTCTGTTTTTAATTATAAAGACAACAAAAAAAAGAATCAGTATTTAGATAATGAAAAATCTTTGGTGCAAGAAGAACTGAAAGATATCATTAAAAATTACGATCACTTGGTGAAGTTTCATGCTGAAAATGCAGTGGAATTGAATGTGGAAAAGAAAAAAGCAGAAGAATTATTAGACAATTTACAGCAGACTACTTTAGATTATGAATCTATTATAGAATACCGAAAAAAAATGTTGCAGCTTCGAAAAGGAAACCTTCGCATGCAACGAAAACTGCACAGCGGAATGTCCCCAGGTGGCTTGAATACAAGCTTTTGATGTGTAACTTTCCAAATCACTTTACCCATAAACAAAAAAGATTCACACAAAAAACACTTGACTTTCTGAATATTTTCTTTACTTCGCGATATTATTCGAAAGCAAAAAACCACTAAGCATTAAAACTTCCTCGATTGGATCGATTAAAATTTTTCAGAGAAGCCATCCGTGATATTAAAACTTCAGGAACCATCGTTCCAAGTTCCCGTTTTTTAACCAAACGAATGGTCAAACACATAGATTTTGCCAACGTAAAAGTCATTGTCGAATTTGGTCCTGGAAATGGCATCATCACGAAAGAAATTTTAAAAAGAATACAACCGCACACCAAACTGATTGCTTTTGAAATTAACGATCGCTTTTTTGAATCGTTAGAAAAAATAAAACACTCGCAACTCATTATTGAAAAAGTCTCTGCGGAAGAAATTTCATCTGTGCTCAAAAAACACGGCTTTGATCAAGTAGATTGCGTGGTGTCTAGCTTGCCATTTACCAATATTCCTGCTGAAATAAGCGATCGTATTTTGAGCAATACGTACGCAGCCATGGAAAAAAATAGTGTGTTTGTGCAATACCAATACAGTCTTACCTACTACAAAAAGCTCAAAGAAGTTTTTAACGACAATGTAAAGTTGTCTTTCGAAGCGTTCAACATTCCGCCAGCTTTTGTATACATCGCGCAAAAATAGCTTGTAGCTCATATACAAACGTTTTATATTTGCGCCATGGCAAAACAAGACGATCAATTTAAGAAAGTAGTATCGCACGCAAAAGAATACGGTTACATATTTCAATCGAGTGAAATTTACGACGGACTCAGTGCAGTATACGATTATGCTCAAAACGGAGCAGAGTTAAAGAAAAATATACGCGACTATTGGTGGAAAGCAATGGTGCAAATGCATGAGAATATTGTGGGAATTGATGCTGCAATTTTAATGCATCCAACCACTTGGAAAGCTTCGGGTCACGTAGATGCATTCAACGATCCTCTTATTGATAATAAAGATTCTAAAAAGCGTTATCGCGCCGATGTGTTGGTGGAAGATTACATCGAAAAAATAGTGCAAAAAATAAATAAAGACATCACGAAAGCGAAGAAGCGTTTTGGAGATGCATTTAATGAAGAAGAATTCCGCTCTACAAATCCGAATGTATTGCGTCGTCAAAAGCAAATTGACGAGATTACAAAAGAGTTGACGCGTGTGCAAGAAGAAGAAGATTTAGCAGGATTTAAGCAATTGATCGAAAACTTAGAAATTGCCGATCCAGTGTCAGGTTCAAAGAATTGGACGGAAGTGAAGCAGTTCAACTTAATGTTTGGAACACAATTAGGAGCTTCGGCGGATAGTTCCACAAAAGTATATTTACGACCAGAAACAGCACAAGGTATTTTTGTGAATTTTCTAAATGTGCAAAAAACAGGTCGTATGAAAATTCCATTCGGAATCGCACAAACAGGAAAAGCCTTTCGTAACGAAATTGTTGCGCGTCAGTTTATCTTTAGACAGCGTGAATTTGAACAAATGGAAATGCAATTCTTCGTCAAACCAGGCACACAAAAAGAATGGTATGAACAATGGAAAGAAACGCGTTTAAAATGGCATTTGTCTTTAGGAATGGGTGAGGAGAACTATCGTTTTCACGATCATGATAAATTAGCGCATTATGCAGATGCTGCCGCAGATATTGAATTTAATTTCCCGTTTGGTTTTAAAGAATTGGAAGGGATTCACTCACGTACGGACTTCGATTTGAGTCAGCATGAAGAATATTCAGGAAAAAAATTGCAATATTACGATAACGATACCAAAGAAAGTTATGTGCCGTATGTGGTAGAAACATCTATTGGATTGGATCGTATGTTTTTGGCAGTCTTTTCAAATTCCTTAACAGAAGAACAATTGTCTGACGGAACTTCACGTACCGTATTGCGTTTGCCAGCCGTTTTGGCACCAACCAAAGCAGCGGTTTTTCCGTTAGTTGCCAAAGATGGTTTGCCAGAAATCGCTCGTAAAATCATCGATGATCTCAAGTGGGATTTCAACGTTATCTATGAAGAAAAAGACACGGTAGGACGTCGTTACCGCAGACAAGATGCCGCGGGAACACCATTCTGTATCACCGTAGATCACGATACATTAGACGACAATATGGTTACCATTCGTCACAGAGATACGATGGAACAACAACGTGTAAAAATTGAAGAGGTGCGCGATATTATCAGCAAAGAAGTAGACATGCGTACGTGGTTGATGAATATGTAAATTCAACCAATAAATACAACATAAAAAAAGCTATCTAGAAAGATAAACTTTCGTCAAACCGAACTCGATACTGAAATAAATTCAGCACAGTTTTCGGTTTCTCATAACAGTGAAAATTAGTTTAATGAGATGCTGAATCGAGTTCAGCATGACGCAAGCTTCCTAGATAGCTTTTTCTATTTTATAAATCTTTTTCTTTAAAATCTATATCCTAACGAAATTCCACCTCTAAAAGTAAATTCTGGCGAATTGTCGTCCAATCCAATATTTCGTCCACCACCAATAGAAAATTCAAAAATAAAACCTCTTCTGTTTACCCATTTTTTACCAACAGTAAAACCAATAGCGGTATCAAAATAATCTTCATTTAAGTTGTCTGGATTGTCTCCAGAAGCAAATTTTGTAAATACTTCTGCAAACAGTCCTTTAGCGCCAAAATCTTCTTTATTGAAAAAATAAAAGCGGAAAAAAGGCGTCACAGCAAACTTTTCATAATACGCAGCATCTTCTTCTGGATCTCTTAAGTTGGTGAATAATGATAATCCATATCCGAAAGAGCTGTCACTGACGCGTTCATAACTCACATCAATAGCCGAAAAGAACGCAGCGTCAAATACATCCAATCGGATTTCATTTTGACGAAAATTTGGTTTGGTTTGACTATCCGAAGTATCTTGTGCATACGATTGAACGCCTAAAAAAAGAAGTAATACAAGTAATTTAGTAGTAAGGTTGTTTTTCATCTGTTTGTTTTTTAATTAAATGTTGTCAGATGTAATTCGCTATGTGTCATCAGTAATAAAACTAATACCTTTCAGCGTATTTCATAAGTAACGGTTTTGTTATTGTATGTTGCTTTTTCTAACAACAATTATACCAATTTATATCTAAAATGGTGTTTTGGATACGAAGTTATTTTGGTATTACAGGACGCCGTGAATGTTTTGCATAGCCTTAGCTACGGAAAGTATTCGCAAGGAACTAGAATGCCAAGAGAACGAGTTTATAAATATCGTTTTACGTATAAATTGGTATCATACCATTTATAGATGAAGAAACTAAAAAAGGTTGCGTATTATTTAGAATTATTTTAATTAGAAGAAAGCTCTGAGTTGCACATTTCCTGTATGAATTGTCTGCGAATCCTCGCTTTTTCTACCGAAATATGAAAGGTTTAAATCTAAAAACTTAGTCAATTTTTTTTGGATTAGAATGTTCCAAGTAAAATTGGTTCCAGGTTGTAAACCTTCTAGCATTTGATAGCCTACAGGCGAAAATGCATTCCCTGAAAAACTGTTTTGGAAATAATTGAATTCTCCATTTAGGGCAATTTTCTGTGCATTGTTATACGCGAACGAAAGACCAACTCTTTGCTGCGTTAGTGCTTCAGATTCGCCAATTTGGTTTTCCTTGTTTTCATATTTATAAAACACACTAAAACGGCTGTTTCTATTAAATAAATACGACAGCGTGGGTTCTACTTTAAAGAGATTGATCTCAAAGTTTTTATTGAGAAAGTTCTCGGAGATGCTTTCTGTTTTTCCAGTACTTGTGATCAAATCTGTGAGCCAAAACTTCCCGATTTTATGCGTAAACTGAAATTGATGCGAAGTATTTATATTTTCTTGCGAACCGACCGAGAGTAAGTTTTTTGCCTTCGAATTTAAATAGGTATAAGAAGTGGTGTATTTCTGCTTCCCGCGATTGTAAAAAAGGGCATTCCGCAGGGTTTGACTCAACCCTAACACATTTTCACCTTCGGCATCATCAAACGGATTAAAATTAAAATTATCATTCTCGCGACGAATCTTCCGATCTATCAAAAATGATGCTTGATTGTAAAAATGCGATAAAAATTTCTTCAATCCTTTTGTTTTGCTTGTATTCCACGAAGCAGGATTTAAAGTTACTATTTGACTAAATTTGTTTTGATGTGTTTTGATGAAAATCTGATTCGGCAATAACACCCGGACATAAATCGCTTCATCGGGAAATTGCGCCAGTTCAAATTCATCCAGTTCTTGAATGCCATTTTCATTATAATCGTTCCATGTGTACACACCTTGCCCAGGATCAACTTGCACATAGGTAAATTCCTGTTGCGGTAAGGTTCCTGAATTGGTTTCGTACACCGTATTCAACGTCACAATATTATCAAACAATCGCTGTTGATACACCAAACGCGAATTCAACGAAGTTTCATCTTCCAAATCTTCATCTACTTGATTGAGCGTTCTATAATTTACAAATAGTGAAAGTTGCGTATTTTTATTCTGAATCAAACGCGATTTTAAAAAGTAGGTATTCGAAGTGTTGACACGTTGCAAATTGGAGTTGCGCAAACTATCATTCACACGATACGTATAGCCAACTTCCGCATGAATTTTTAAACTGTCACCGACACCTATAAATCCTGTATAGGCTTTAAAACGTTGACTTAACGGTGTAAAATTTTCTGTGGCGATTTCTTGTTGTTCGTTGCTTTCCAAATCGACACGTGCGCCCACCCAACTTTTATTAAAACTATACGCGGCACGTGCAAACAATCGTAAGAAATCAGAAGTTGTGGTGATGGTCTCGTTTGTTAAAAAGCTTCCGCTAGATTGAAATTGGAGCTTGTCAAATTTTAAATCAGATCGCAATACGTGACGATTTCCTGTCGCATTATTTTTAAAATCTAAATATTCAAAACGGTATTGTGCGGTTCCGTTTTTTTCGTTTGAAAAGTCCAAACCTGTGGATAAAAACTGCTGATTTCCCGCATTAAAACTTGTTTCCAAATTCCAGTCACGACTAAATTCAATAGAGTACAAACGCTCAATAGTTTGAAACTGTTCGTCAATATGATTAAAATTGGCAAAGCTGCGTATTTTCCATTTTTTATCTAGCAATTGTTGTTGCACGCTGATTTTAGCTGCCAAACCTTGGTTGTCATCATCGTCCAAAGACGAAAATAAATTCTGATCATTATCGCTAAAACCCACTTCAAATTGTACATCGGTTTTTTTGCTTGGCGTGTACACTCCATTGATCACAGCAACTTGAATTTTGGTTGGCGATACCAACTGAATAATCGGTTCAAAATTTCCTTGCGGAATACCTGCTATGGGCGGGACATATTCGTAAATTCGTCCGTTAGAAGCCGTGTTGGACAACACATAGTTTCCTTGATTATCGCCCACAAGTGTAAAACGTACATCAAACAAAGTATCATCAGGATTGTTGGAAAACACAAAAGCTTCTACGCCGTTAATCGTTTCTTTTCGGTATAAAATTCGGTTTTCAGAAAAGGCTTGTTCCAACTCGGAAGGTGCAGTCATCAACGACTGATCGTCTCCTGCATCACGTAAAATTTGGACTTGCTCTTCGGATAAATTCTGCTGAATCGGCTGATTTTTTGAATCATTTTCAGAGTAAACATAGCCAGCAATTTTAAACTTTTCACGTTCGTATTGCGCACCGCCGTATGCGACAAATCGGGTATAATTGTTGTCAGTAAATTGATATTCTACACTAATTCGCATCTCCGAAGTAATCGGAAAACGAGAGGTAAACGTGATTTCTCCAGCGTTGTAATCAATAATATAATCGTTATTTTCTCCACGTTCTACGGGCAATCCGTTGACATACACCGTTTCACTTCCTGAAATAATCAGAATAAACAATTCTTCATTCGGACCTGTCAGTTTATACGGTCCTTGATTTCCTTCTTGTCCTTGAAAACGACTTTGCGTATAGCGACCGCGCACCAATGCGCCAGAAGCAAAAAGTGTCGTATTGCTGTTTTCGCCAGGTAACGTTGCCGTAATGCCAACACCTTGTACTTTCTTTTGAAAACGCATAAAATCGGTTGTCGTATTGCCAAGATTTACATCTCCTGCGCGGACTTTCCAGCGTTTGCTTTCCAGTTCAATAAATACTTGATCAAATTCATCCAATCGTTGTGAATATCCACTTTCCTGAATCGGAATATTGGCATCTTGAATCGAAGCGCGCAACGTAATGTTTTCTGAGATTTTTCCAGAGATTTGCAAATCAAGTTCAGAGTTCAGCACCGAATTCTGATTATTTCCCAATGTCACACCACGCGAAATGCTTCCCGACGTATTCAAACCATCAAAAAGACGTGTATTTTTTGGTTCTTTATTTGTGCTGAGTGAGACAATTTTATCAATATCAATCGGGTTTTCAACAATGACATTCTTATTAAAGCCTGTATATTTTTTCGTCAAGAACTTTGGATATTCCGTATAGCTAACTTCAATAGAATCTGTGTTGATTTTCGCCAAATCCAAATATAGAATTGCTTTCGTAAAGTCAATTCGGTACGCTGTAGAATCAATGGTTTGTTTCTTTTTGTCTAAAACTTTAAACTGAAACGGATTGATACTGACCGAATCGAGCACAATAGAATCTTTGACAGCCACTTTTTTCATACGACGATTTTCTGTTTGTCCCTGCAACTGCACAGTGAAAAACAAGCCGATACAAAAAAATAGAAAGAGTGACTTCATCTACAACTAAACTAATTCCGACCAAAAATATTTTAATTTTTGCAGGAAAAGAAGCTTTTTAGGTGTGGATTTGTCAATTTGTTTTTTGTGGATTTGATCGCTTCGCTGTTAGCTATTCATTGGTTCTTTGTGAAACTTAAACTACTAAACACATAAACTCATAAACTTTTTTGAACTGAATTAAAGATCTGTTTGATTCGTCATTGCGAGAATTTTTTCAAAATTCGCGGCAATCTGTTTCTCAGAGAAATACGAATTTTTTAAGAAACAGATTGCCACGTCGCTAAGCTTCTCCGCAATGACGTTTCTTTTTAATGGTTATGAGTTTATAAGTTGAGATGGTCATATTTTCCAAAACAAATCCACAAAAAACAAATTAAAAAAGCCCAAAACCTGAGACCAAAAACCCAACACCTAACCCAATTCCTCAACGACAAACGTTTCACAAAACACCTTAATCAATTCCCTAGTCTTCTTAAATGCATTAAAAATTTGCTCTTCCGAACTTTTTACTTTTGAAGGATCAGTAAAATTTTGATGAATGCGTTTGGCATGTGTGCTTGGAATATACGGACAGTTTTCTTGCGCGTGGTCGCAGACCGTGATGATAAAATCGAAGTCAATATTTAGATATTCTGTGACGTTGTTGGAAGTATTGTTAGAAATATCAATGCCGTCCAGTTTCATAATGGCAACGGCGCTATCATTGACACCATGCGTTTCTATGCCAGCACTGTAAATGGTGGCTTTTTCTTTTGTAAAATGTGTCAAATATCCTTCTGCCATTTGACTGCGACACGAGTTCCCAGTACAAAGTACAAGTATATTTTTCATAATGTATGGTAGGTTGTAATCGTTTGCAATACAGTTAGTTTCTATACAATGTAAGCACGTAAGACTTTTTTATTGCTAAAAAATTAACAGTTGATTGGCGTAAAAATAAAGAGAAGAATGATTTTTTCTAGAGAAAGTAGCTTTTTTAACATTAAAATGTCATAAAGTTTGTAATGGAACTTAAAGTTATTTTTGACAGTTTACTTGAACCTTTACAAAGAAATCGTTGATTTTACGTCGGTATTGATTTAAAATGTCCAAGTCGATTGCGTAAAATGTGTTTTTTCCTTGGTGTTTTTGTTTGAGCAGTTGAATTTTTTTGATCTCGGAAAGATGCTGTGAAACGGTTGGTTGTGCCAGTCCTGTAGCTTTAACCAAATCGTTACAATTGCAGTATTCATGTTGGCTGATGTGTTGTATGATGGCAACTCGCGCAGGATGTCCTAAAACTTTTGTGATTAACGCTGTTTCATTTTGGTAATCGTCGAAGATGTGATTTTTTGTGATGCCCATAACCTAAATTGTAACGTGATATTACAATAAAGATAAAAAAAGCTAGAGATATTTCTAGCTTTTGTGAGTAAGATTTATGTTAAGTCTCTATTTTTTACTTCCAAATAGACGTTGAAAGAAACTTTTTGTTTTTTTAGAAGCTTCTTCTAGGGTTTCTTTGGCTTCTTCTGAGAATTCTTCCAAACGTTCGCCCGCTTCTTCTGCAAATTCGCTTACTTTTTCTTTTACGTCTGCAAATACTTCTTTGGCTTCTTCACTGATTTCTGCAAATTTCTCTTTCGTTACATCTTTGTATTCTTCGTATTTTTCCTTGGCTTCGTCTGCAAATTCAGATGCTTTTTCTTTGGCGTTACCAAAGGCTTCTTTCGCTTCTTCGGCAAAGTCGGCTGTTTTTTCTTGTGCTTTTTCGGAGAATTCGGTGAATTTTTCCTTGGCTTCGTCAGCAAATTCAGAAGCTTTCTCTTTAGCATTTCCAAAGGCTTCTTTGGCATCTTCGGCGAAGTCAGCAGTTTTTTCTTGAGCTTTTTCGGAGAATTCGGTGAATTTTTCTTTGGCTTCATCTGCAAACTCAGACGCTTTTTCTTTAGCATTTCCAAAGGCTTCTTTAGCTTCATCTGCAAATTCTCCAGCTTTTTCTTTGGCTTTTTCGGCGAATTCCGATGCTTTTTCCTTGGCGTTGTGCAACGATTCTTTTATTTCATCTCTGATTTCTTCGGCTTTGGTATCTCTAACGATTTTTGCCTTGTGTACTTCTGCGTTCTCTTCTGTGTTTTCAGGTGTGGTGTCTTTATGCTCTTCCATATTGGTTTTCTTTTTGATGATATTTATACTAGTCATTTTAAATCATAACTGGTATTGTTATTAGTTCACAATCACAAGTATTTGTTACAATTCGTATTAAAACTATTTAAACGCTTGATCAATTGGTTCCCAAAGTTCAATTTTGTTGCCTTCTGGATCAAGAATCCAACCGAATTTTCCATAACTGTATTCTTCTATTTCGCCAACAACGGTAACACCTTCTTCTTTGAGTACTTTTAATAATTCTATTAAATTTTCTACCCTAAAGTTCATCATAAATTGTTTTTCGCTCGGCTGAAAATACGTTGTGTCGTTTGGAAAGGTACTCCATTGCGTAGAACAATCATTACCTTCTTGGTCTTTCCACCAAAAGGTACAGCCATAGTCATCTACGGGCAAACCTAGATGCTTTCCGTACCAATTTTTTAATCCTTTTGGATCTTCTGTTTTAAAGAAGAATCCGCCTAAACCTGTGACTCTATTTTTCATTTGTTCGTTAGTTGATTATTTTATTCTTCTTGTAGGTTATATAATTTCATGGCAGATAGGAGTGAAATGACCGTTCCGATGACTAAGACTACCATCAGCATGACAAAAAAGACAATGATTGGATTTTCAAATACTTCACTTTGTTTAACGACCGCTAGTTGATCTAAATATAATTCTGCTTCTGTGAGTTTTTGGGCTTCCAAAATGGCAAATTCATAATCTATATAACTTTGGGCAAAATTCGGATGAATGCTAGTGATGTAAATCGCATCAATCAGTCCGAAAGCAAACGCGGCATACGCTGCAATTCCAATACCAATAGCAGCTGCTTTTTTGAATGTAATTTCACCATTTAAATCATAATTTTTATAATGTTTCACTCCGAAATACACAAAAAATAAGGATGCTACAATTGTGAGATATCCAATAATTCCATGCGTTTTAAACGCTAAGGCATAACCAAAATACAATGCTGTCGAAAAGAGAATTGTGGCTAAGGTAAAACTATAAATTCCGTATTTGAGCACTGTATTGTTCATTCCTATAAAATTAAAAAGTTTGTCTGTTGAAAACGAGTACAGCTATTACAAAATTATACTGAAAGTAGTTACTCGCCTGTACTAAGGTACTAATTTAGCCTATAGGAATTTGTGTACTATTCACTTTTTCGTTGTAATGTTAAGGCTGAAATTATGGAGATGACAATTCCTAAAATAAAGACCATGGCAAACATTAACAATGCTCCATAAGCGGCAGTTCCGTAGGTTTTCATCATTTCCTTGGCTTCTTCAATCTTTGTCAGTTTTTCTTCGGCACTTAGTGTAGAAGCATTGATGCCATCAATTTGATACGCTAAGTATTGTTCTGGAAATTCAGGATTTACATAGCTGACAAAGACGTAATCGATAATAGCGAAACCAATCGCAGCGCAGAAGGCAATGAGCATCCCGATGATAAATCCTTCTTTAAAATTTACAGCGCCATTGTTTTCATAATCACGGTAATGTTTAATGCCAAAGTAAATTGGAATTAAGCACACGAACATTGTGATATAGCCCAACACTTCTTGTGTTTGAAACGAAAGTTCTTTTCCAAAAAATAAGGCAATAAAGAAAAGTACAATGGTAATAATTAGTGCGTACAATCCATACTTTTTAACAGTTGTTTTCATGTGTAGTTGTTTTTAGATTATTGATCCAAAAGTAGAAGGATGTACTAAAAATGTACTCATACGAAAGTACCAATTCACTCATACGAAGGTAGTATTTTTAGTAAAATGAGTTGATCTACAGTGTTTTATGTTTATAAAATATGCTTTATCGCATCAATCTCTTAATTGCGGAAGATTCGGTCCAAGTACCGCAAAATACATTTTTTCCAAATACTTGTTTTCCATTTTTTATTAGCGAAAAAAATTCACTGCACGTAACATATAATTTAAGGTTATGTAAGTTTTTATTAAAGTTTAGGTTCTTAAGAATCTTTTCATATCGAATGATTTTTTTAATTCGTCGTTTCGTGATCAATCTTTTTTGACCATAATCAACAAAATAATATTGATCATTTTCTTTAAGAATAGTTGCTGTTTTCTTTTTGTAAACAAAGCATCCGCTCAAACTATATCGTAGCGTAATTTGTTCGTTATTTTTTAAAGATTCGATATAATACCAATTTACACTTAAAATGATTGATTGAATATTTTCATGTACTTTTGATTTCCTACGATTGATTTTATTAACTCATTGCTCATATTGCATACAGTCTGGTGCAGCCAATTCCTGAGTTGCTCCATATCTGGAAAGT
>JBCCLH010000025.1:0-88351 GCA_039026955.1 Bacteroidota bacterium | reverse complement strand
TTTTTCGGTGCGAGCAAGCTCTTTTCCGGCTTATCAGTAGTAATAGCATCGAATCCATTGACTACTCTAAAACGCTGAGCTGGTGTAATTGGTTTTAATTTTCTTACTGACATTTTTTGTCTTTACTTATATATTGCTATAAAAATCAATAATATCTCCTTCCGCTACATCAACGATTGCTTTTTTAGTAGCATTCGTTTTTCCATGCTGGATTCCAGTTTTGGTGTAACGTACTTTTCTATCAGGTCCGTAATTCATCGTACGAACTTTTTCTACAGAAACCCCATATGTAGCTTCTATAGCTTTCTTAATCTCCACTTTGTTAGCTTTTACATTTACTAAGAAAGTATAACGATTATTTAATTCACTATCAGCAGTAGCTTTTTCAGTTACAACTGGCTTAATTAAGATGCTCATTTGGTTCCTTATTTACTTAAGTTTGACTCAATTCCCTCTAATGAACCTTCAAAAAGCACAATACTATTTGCGTTAACAATTTTGTAAGTGCTTAATTCTGAACTAGTTACAACCTCAGAGGTTTTCAAATTACGTGACGACAAATATACATTATTATTTGAATCACCCAACACAAACAGCGATTTTTTACTATCTAATCCTAAAGCTTTCAATACATTGATGAAATTTTTAGTCTTAGGCGCATCAAAATTGAAGTCTTCTACAACAATGATTGAATCGCTTTGTGCCTTCTGTGCAAGCGCTGATCTTCTCGCCAAACGTTTTACATTTTTGTTTAATTTTTGAGAGTAACTTCTCGGTCTTGGACCAAAGACTCTACCTCCACCTTTAAACAATGGATTCTTGATACTTCCCGCTCTCGCCGTACCTGTACCTTTTTGTTTTTTAATCTTACGCGTACTTCCCGCGATTTCAGCTCTTTCTTTTGCCTTGTGCGTTCCTTGACGTTGATTTGCAAGATATTGCTTCACATCTAAGTAAACCGCGTGATCGTTAGGCTCAATAGCAAAAACAGCATCAGAAAGGTTTGCCTTTCTACCTGTTTCTTTTCCGTTTATGTCTAAAACTGCTACTTCCATTACTTCTGAACGATTACATAAGAGTTTTTGTGACCAGGAATTGCTCCTTTTACTACTAGCAAGTTCTTTTCAGGAACTACTTTTAATACTCTTAAATTTTGAACTTTCACTTTTTCTCCACCCATTCTTCCTGCCATGCGCATTCCTTTGAATACACGCGCTGGATACGATGCAGCTCCAATAGATCCTGGCGCTCTCAAACGGTTGTGCTGACCATGTGTTGCTTGTCCTACACCACCAAATCCGTGACGCTTAACAACACCTTGGAAACCTTTACCTTTTGATGTTCCAGATACATCCACAAATTCACCTTCTTCAAAGTGTTCTACTGTGATGCTATCACCTAAATTGTACTCTCCTTCAAATCCTTGGAATTCAACAACTTTGTATTTAGGCGAAGTACCTGCTTTTTTAAAGTGACCATTAGCCGCTTTTGAAGCACGTTTTTCTGCCTTGTCATCGAAACCAAGTTGAAGAGCTTCATACCCGTCAACCTCTGTGGTTCTGACTTGGGTAACAACACATGGACCTGCTTCAATGACAGTACATGGAATGTTTTTTCCATTCTCGTCAAAAAGACTTGTCATGCCGATTTTTTTTCCGATTAACCCAGACATTTTGATTTTAGATTTTAGATTTTAGATTTTAGATTTTTGACTAAGTCGAAAATAAAAACCCTTTCTCCGTTATTAATTATTTACTTATTTAAAAAAATTCAGGGCAAAAAATACGTTTCACCCTGAATTGTATTTTTACCGTTTTTCCTTCGCACGCAGCTCCAGACATGTTCACTCTCCACGAAAGTGGAGAACTTATTTTTGAAATTCGGAATTCAGAATTTTGAATTCAGAATTATCATATCTTGATCTTCTTAGTTTGAGATTCCCGCCTTCGCGGGAATGTGATATTTCTAACCTTTTTGTTCGCTTCGCTTCAAAAACTAAGAACTATCACACCTTAATCTCTACTTCAACTCCACTTGGTAATTCAAGTTTCATTAAAGCATCAATTGTTTTTGAAGAAGAACTATAGATATCTAATAGTCTCTTGTAAGAACTTAATTGAAATTGCTCTCTTGACTTCTTGTTTACGTGTGGAGAACGTAATACAGTAAAGATTTTCTTGTGTGTTGGTAATGGAATTGGTCCAGTTACCACAGCGCCTGTAGTTTTTACTGTCTTTACGATTTTCTCAGCTGACTTATCAACTAAGTTGTGATCGTATGATTTTAATTTTATTCTAATTTTTTGACTCATTTTCTTAGTTTTAAGCAGTTACACCTTTTGACTTCGCAATTACATCTTCAGAAATGTTAGAAGGCGTTTCTGCGTAATGAGAGAATTCCATTGTTGAAGTTGCTCTACCAGATGATAATGTTCTTAATGCGGTTACATATCCAAACATTTCAGATAATGGCACTGTAGCTTTTACTACTTTAGAACCGGCTCTATCAGACATGTCAGATACTTGTCCACGACGACGGTTTAAGTCACCTACAATATCTCCCATGTTTTCTTCTGGAGTTAATACTTCTAATTTCATGATTGGCTCAAGGATTACCGCTCCAGCTGCTTTTGCTGCTGCTTTGTATCCTAATTTAGCTGCCAATTCGAATGATAATGCATCAGAATCCACAGGGTGGAAAGATCCATCCTTTAAGGTAATTTTCATAGAATCCATTTCGAATCCTGCTAAAGGTCCATTTAACATTGCTGCTTTGAATCCTTTTTCTACAGAAGGAATAAATTCTTTTGGAATACGACCACCTTTGATCTCATCGATAAACTGTAAACCAGTTCCTTCGAAATCTTCATCTACTGGACTCATTTCAAATACGATATCACCGAATTTACCACGTCCACCAGATTGCTTCTTATATGTTTCTCTGTGCTGTGCTAATTTTGTTAATGCTTCTTTGTACTCAACTTGAGGCTCACCTTGATTTACTTCAACCTTAAACTCACGTCTTAAACGGTCAACAATAATATCTAAGTGCAATTCTCCCATTCCTGAGATTACTGTTTGCCCAGAAGCTTCATCAGTTTTCACTGTAAACGTTGGATCTTCTTCAGCTAATTTACCTAAAGCGATACCTAATTTATCAACATCCGCCTTAGTTTTTGGCTCAACTGCAATACCAATTACTGGATCAGGGAAGTCCATTGATTCTAATACAATAGGATTCTTCTCATCAGATAATGTATCTCCAGTTTTAATACTTTTAAAACCTACAGCAGCTCCAATATCTCCAGCTTCAATAAAGTCAATTGCATTTTGCTTGTTAGAGTGCATTTGATAGATACGAGAAATACGCTCTTTTTTACCTGAACGGTTATTTAATACGTAAGAACCTGCATCTAATCTTCCTGAGTATGCACGGAAGAATGCCAAACGACCTACGAAAGGATCTGTAGCAATTTTGAATGCTAATGCAGCGAAAGGATCTTTTGCATCTGGCTTACGAGTAATTTCATCTCCAGTATTAGGATCTGTTCCTTTGATATCATCTTTATCTGTTGGTGAAGGTAAGTAACGACAAACTGCATCTAACAAGAATTGAACTCCTTTGTTTTTAAATGCAGAACCGCAAATCATAGGAATGATTGCCATGTCCATTACCGCAGCTCTTAAAGCAGCATGAATTTCTTCTTCTGTGATAGAGTTTTCATCTTCCATGAATTTCTCTAACAAGTTTTCATCATATGTTGCCACTTCTTCAATTAAGTGTGCACGCGCTTCTGCAGCTTCTTCTTTTAATTCTTCTGGAATATCGATTACATCAAACGTAGCTCCTTGTGTTTCATCGTGCCAAACAATTGCACGGTTCTTTACCAAGTCAACAATACCTTTGAAATCAGCTTCCTCCCCGATTGGCAATACGATTTGTACAGCGTTAGAACCTAACATTTCTTTCACTTGTGTACAAACGTTACCAAAGTTAGACCCTTGACGGTCCATTTTGTTTACAAATCCAATTCTTGGAACTTTGTAGTTATCTGCGAGTCTCCAGTTTGTTTCAGATTGTGGCTCAACACCATCAACCGCACTAAACAAGAAAACTAATCCGTCTAATACACGTAATGATCGGTTTACCTCTACTGTAAAGTCAACGTGACCCGGAGTATCAATAATATTGAAGTGATATCCTTTAGCATCTACAGTAGGCTTTCCGTTTTCAGTTGGGAAGTTCCACGTACAAGTTGTCGCCGCAGACGTAATAGTAATACCACGCTCTTGCTCTTGCTCCATCCAGTCCATTGTTGCAGCACCGTCGTGTACTTCTCCGATTTTGTGACTTACACCTGTGTAGTATAAGATACGCTCAGTAGTAGTTGTTTTACCAGCATCAATATGAGCAGCGATACCGATATTTCTAGTATATTTTAAATCTCTAGCCATTTTTATAATAGTTGTATCTGTTTAAAATCTAAAATGTGAGAATGCTTTGTTTGCTTCCGCCATCTTGTGCGTGTCTACTCTTTTCTTAACTGCTGCACCTTCTTCTTTTGCTGCTGCTAATACTTCTGAAGCTAGTTTTAAAGCCATTGATTTCTCATTTCTTTTACGAGAATAGCTAATTAACCATTTCATCGCCATAGATACTTTTCTATCTGGTCTAATTTGCATTGGGATTTGGAAAGTTGCTCCACCAACACGTCTTGAACGTACTTCTACGTGTGGCATTACATTAGATAATGCTTCTTTCCAGATCTCTAAAGCTGTTTTTTCGTCGTCTGTTTTCTTTTGATCAACAATATCCATTGCATCGTAGAAAATCTTGAATGCTACTGACTTTTTACCATCCCACATTAAGTTATTTACGAAACGTGTTACTAATTGATCGTTAAATCTTGGATCTGGCAAAAGAGGTCTTTTTTTCGCCTTTCTTTTTCTCATTTCTTAACATTAAAAGTTATTAAATTACTTCTTTGGGCGTTTAGCACCATACTTAGATCTACGTTGTGTTCTACCTTCAACACCTGCGGTATCTAAAGCTCCACGAACAATGTGATATCTAACTCCTGGTAAATCTTTTACCCTTCCACCTCTAACTAATACTATCGAGTGCTCTTGTAGATTGTGCCCTTCTCCTGGAATGTACGCGTTTACTTCATTACCATTTGTCAAACGAACCCTAGCAACTTTACGCATTGCCGAATTCGGTTTTTTAGGCGTTGTCGTGTATACACGCGTACAAACTCCACGTCTCTGAGGACAAGAATCCAAAGCAGCCGATTTACTCTTCTTAGTTATTTTGGCTCTTCCTTTTCTTACTAATTGTGAAATTGTTGGCATTTATATTAAATATAATTTTGTTTAAAAACCCTCTTTTGAGGGCGGCAAAGGTATGTTTTTTTTCTTATAATTCAAATCTTAATAACTTAATTTTCAATAAGATTAATTTTTTCGCACGTTTCCACATAGTATTTCCTGTTTTTTTACGTTAATTTGAAGCAGTATCGCATTCAATTTTTAGCTTGAAAAAATCAACTCCACATATTTTCTTTGTTTTTTTTGCACTTTTTTTTGCGCTGTTCGCGAATGGACAAACGTTGCAAATTAATGGCAAAACAGCTTCCGAACAGGAAGTTATTGATGCTACGAATTATAAAAAATCGCACGAAAATATAAAATCTATTGTAGATGAGTTGGCTTCTTTACAAAAAGCTTTTTTTAATGTGGGTTATTTTGATGCCACCTATTCAAAACTTGAGAAAGTGACTGATTCAGTTTATCAGAGCACGTTCAGCCTGAATAAAAAATATACTTCTTTAAACATTAACTATAACCGAGATAATTTAGACGAAAGTCTATTAAAAGTATTCAATCTACAATATACAGATAGCACACTCACTATTACACCCGAAAATTTGCCTCCTTTTTTAGAAGCGATTGTTGAAAATTTTCAAAACACAGGAAATCCGTTTGCAGAAGTACAACTTCAAAATATTCGCAAAGAACAAGAAACCATTTTTGCCGATTTAACTATTAAAGTGACTGAAAAGCGCCGATTGGATAAAGTGATTATTAAAGGATATGAAAAATTCCCAAAATCATTCACTAAAAATTACCTGCGTTTGACTTCCAATACTTTTAATAAGGAAGAAATTACCAAACAAACCAAACGCATTAATGAACTTTCTTTTGCAAGACAATTGAAAGACCCCGAAATTTTATTCACGAAAGACTCTACCATATTATATGTATACATTGAAAAAGTAAAGAGTAATTTTTTTGACGGTTTTATTGGATTTAATTCGGAAGAGGAAACTGGCAATTTAAAATTGAACGGTTATCTCGATTTGAAACTGATGAACAACCTGAATGCAGGCGAACAATTCAATATTTTATGGAAGAACGATGGAAATGGTCAGACGAAGTTTTTAGCCGATTTACGAATTCCCTACATTTTCAATTCTCCTGTAGGCATTAATGCTGGATTGGATATTTTTAGGCGCGATTCGCTTTTTAATATTGTCAATACGAAATTGAATGCTTTTTATCAGATCAATCAAAACAATCAAGTTCACGTGGGTATTCAACAAACAGAATCTAATAATCTTTTAGAAGATGCTAGCCTTAACACCACAATTGATGACTACACTAGCTTTTTTACGACTGCTGGCTACACATTTACCAAACGAAATGATGCTTTTAGTATTTTTCCACGTAAAATGTTTGTGAGCTTTGAAGGTCAGGTCGGAACCCGAAAGAATGACGCCGAATCCAACGAACAAACCAAGTTTTCGTTCCATGGAAATTATTTGTGGGAATTGAACAATCGGAACTTTATTTATGTAAATAATACTTCTGAAGCGTTGATTTCAAATCAATATTTGACCAATGAGAAGTTTCGTTTGGGAGGAATTCAATCCATTAGAGGATTTAATGAGAATAGTTTAGAAGCTACACTTTACAGTACTATTAATACAGAATATCGATATATTCTTTCACGGAATTCGTATGTACATTCTATTATAGACTTTACGTATCTGCAAGATGATTTAATCCAAAACGATGTAAAACTGTATGGTTTCGGCTTTGGACTGGGCATCCGATCGCGATCTGGATTACTGAAGATTAATTATGCCGTAGGAAGAACTGACAATGCACCAATACGACTGTCAGAATCCAAAGTACACATCAGTTTGTCCACTTCTTTTTAATAATACCAATTCTACTGTAAGATGCGACTTTGGAAGCGAAGTTGATTTGATATAAAAAATCGCCTAAATTTTACATTAGACGATTGTTCATAAGATTTTTAGTAATCAATAAGTATTACGCGCATACTTGGTTTGATTGACAAGTAGGAGGCACTGTCCCAGACCCACAAAAAGATAAATCTATTGACTCTAAAGTACATCTTGGTGCATCAGAAGGTCCAGGATTGCATTTTTTCACACTTGGACCACAGTAAATTTCACCAGAAGGACACTCGCCAGAGCCATTTCCACATCCTGCCTGACCTCCTATAGTAATTGTAAAAGTACAGGTCGCTGTGAAACCACCTCCAATAAGTTGAGCAGCTCCGATTGCAGAGATTTTTCTTTTGTTTAGGTTAAGAGTTAATTTTTGC
Source organism: Bacteroidota bacterium (assembly GCA_039026955.1). GTDB lineage: Bacteria > Bacteroidota > Bacteroidia > Flavobacteriales > Flavobacteriaceae > Kordia. The sequence goes on along the minus strand of JBCCLH010000025.1, from coordinate 80,716 downwards.
TTTTTCATGATTTAATTTTTAAAATTTAATTTATTTAAAAATAAAACTAAGATCTTGAACAAAGAATATTTATAGGAAAATTAACTCATATTTAACAGTGAAATTATAGCTTTAATTCAGTTATTTTTTCTTAACACTATGTTTTATCCTCCTAATAAAAAAGCATCACGAACTACCTAAATTTAAGACACATAGAACTTTTACAAGTCTTTTCCTCTCTAAGATTAACAGGATTCTCGTTGGATTTTAGCCACTTTTTTCCTTAAAAAAATAGGAATATTAACATTTTATTATGATTTTTGGAAGAGCTAATTCAAATAATTAACACAATGAGAACAAAGTTTAATGGAATGTTAACGCTGTTACTGGCGTTAATGGTGCAACTTGCGCTTGCACAAGAAAAAACAGTCAAAGGTACTGTTTCTGACGAATCTGGAATTCCGCTTCCCGCAGCCAGTGTAGTTGTAAAAGAAACCAATGCGGGTACATCTACTGATTTTGATGGAAATTACAACATTAAAGCTAACCAAGGCCAAACGCTTGTGTTCAGCTATGTGGGTTACAAGACTAAAGAAGTTCCTGTTGGTGGCAGCAATACCATCGATGTTTCTTTAGACCCTGACAACCAACTAGAAGAAGTAATTATTACAGCACAAGGTATTAAAAAGGAAAAGAAAGCCTTGGGTTATGCAGTTACTACAGTTGAAAGTAAAGACTTAGAGCAGAAAGCTGACACAGATATCGGTAAGATATTACGTGGTAAAGCATCTGGTGTACGTATTACAGGTTCAGGAGGTGTTTCTGGTAGTGGTTCTAACATCATTATTAGAGGACAATCCTCTATTACAGGTGGAAACCAGCCTTTATTTATTGTAGATGGTGTGCCATTTGACGGATCGTCAGGTAGTGCCAACCAATCTGCAAGTTCAGGAGCTTTCCAATCCGGTAACGTGGCGAGTAGATTTGCCGACATTGATCCTAACAATATTGAAAGCGTTAGTATCTTGAAAGGTTTGAGTGCAACGGCACTGTATGGAGGTGAAGGTCGTAACGGTGTAATTTTGATTACGACAAAATCGGGAAGAGATGCTAATAAAAAGATGGAAGTTACGGTGAATCAATCGATCTTCTTCAACAGCATCATTTTACCTGATTACCAAGACACTTGGGGTAATGGATTCCAAAATGCTTATGGAGCTTTCTTTAGTAACTGGGGAGCGCGTTTTGATAGTTTAGATACTATTGATAACGCATTCAGAACCATGCTTACCAATCCAAACAACGGATATTTGGCAGCAGGAGAAGAGCCTTCATTACTATTTCCAAACAGACCAGATCTTGATGCACCAAATGTAACATACAGACCTTTTGATAGTCAAGAAGAATTCTTTAGAACAGGTACTATTGCAAGCACATCTGTAAACGTTGCTGGTTCTTTTGGAGATAAAGGAAATTTCAATGCTTCTTATGCACATGTTGACGACCAGTCATTTATTCCAAACAACGACTTACGAAGAGATAACTTTGCTGTAGGTGGAACATTCAATATGGCAAATAAATTTTCAATAACTGGAAAAATTAGTTTAGCCAAAACTGACATTAGAAGTCCATTTACAGATGCTTCTACAGGAAGTGACGTAACATCATCTACTGCGGGTACTGGAGGTGTTGCTTCTATTTGGAATATTTTATATTTACCTCGCAGTGTGGATATTACACTACCAAGCCAGCATCCAATTACAGGAGAAAGCTTATGGTATAGAAACGGAAACGACCGTACAAACCCTGTATGGGCATTAAACAATACACAAGACAAACAAAGTACTGATCGTGTATTTACTAATTTTGTAGTAAGATATGAGGCTGCTGATTGGTTAGATATTAGCTATCGTCTCGGTATTGATAGTCAAAACACAAAATCAAGACGTGTGATTAACAAAGGATCTAACGATGGTTTACATCCAAATGGATATTTACAAACTACGTCACAAAGATTTACGATTTGGGATCAATCTATCTTAATTGGTATTGACAAAGAATTATCAGAAGATTTCGGATTACAAGCAACAATTGGTGCCACAACCAAGCGTCAGATTTTTGAGCGTGATGGCTCGGAAAGTAGAGATCAAATTATCTTCGGTTTATGGAATCACTTAAACTTCAGTAATTCTAGTAATATTATTGAAGGAACTGTGTTTGCTGAAAACAACACTACATACCAAACATTCAACGAGCAAAACAACGTTGCAGCCTATGTTTCTGGAACACTTTCTTATAAAAACTACTTATATTTAAATACTTCTTTACGAAACGAATGGAACTCTACATTAGAGCAAGAGAACAGATCACAATTCTCGCCAGGTTTCAGTATGTCGTTTATTCCAACATCAGCATTTGAAGGATTGCGCTCTCAAAACGGAATCAACTTCTTAAAATTTAGAGCTGGTTACGGTACATCTCCAGGTTTCCCTGGTCCATACACGACAAGAAGTGTAATTTCGTTAGTGCCTAATATTTTTAATACGGCTGCTGGAAACGGAACTACTACCACAAGTATTGACAACTTTTTACCAAATCCTGATTTAAAACCAGAATTATCAAAAGAATTTGAATTGGGTCTTGAAGCGAGACTTTTTGATAATAGATTAGGATTCGATTTCACTTACTACAATAGAGATACAGAAAACCAAATTATTCAAAGACCTTTGGCACCTGAATCAGGATTTACAAGCACATTTACCAACATTGGTAATGTAATCAACGAAGGTTTTGAAATTGGTTTTGATATTACACCAATACGTACAGAAGATTTTGAATTAAAACTTACAGGTAACTTCACGCAAAATGAAAGCGTTGTAAGAGGATTGGACGAAGGAGAAATCATTCAGTACGGAGGTTTATTTACGGATACAACCAATGCCGCTATTAATGATCAACCACTAGGTGTTATTTTTGGTGGACAGATTTTACGCGACGAGAATGGAAATAGACTCGTAGGAGAAGATGGATACTGGATTCAAGATCCTAACAACGGTATTATTGGAGATCCTAATCCAGATTGGTTCAGTACACTTAACTTCGGACTTAGATGGAAAAACTGGTCTCTTAACATGCAGTGGGAATACCAGCAAGGTGGAGACATTTATGCAACAACTGTGGCTGCTTTAATCGGTAGAGGTCTTGTAGAAGATACAGATTTCGACAGAACACAAAGTATTGTCCTACCGGGTGTTCGTCAAGCAACAGGACAACCAAATGACATCCAATTAACGGCTACGGAAGCATATTTTGACAATATTGGTTTCGGAATAGACGAAGCAAAAATTTTCGATGCGACACATGTGAGATTAAGAGAAGCTTCTATAAGCTACAATCTTCCTAAGAAATGGTTAGACAAAACTCCTTTCGGAAATGTTTCACTAACTTTATCAGGACAGAACCTATTCGTAAAGGCATTCAACACGCCTGATAGTATAAACTATGATCCAGAATTAAATAGTTTAGGTGTAGGTAACTCGCAAGGATTTGACTTCTTGACTTCATGGAATTCAAGAAGATATGGAATGAGCGTAAAAGTAACTTTCTAAAAAAATTAACAATGAAAATAAAAAGTAATAAATTATACTGGTTACTAGGTCTAATACTCGTATTCTCATGTGAAACGACAGAGTTAGACTTATTAGTAGACCCGAATGTTCCGACACCTGATGCCTTGGATGCGAACACGAATTTAAATTTCCTTCAGGTTCAATTTACCAAGTTTTTTGAAGATGCTACAGAATCTGGAGCCGAAACGGTACGACAAGAATATATGTTTGACACCTATGAAAACAACTTCAATAATACAAACGCTAGCAATAGTGGTATGTGGCAAACTGCGTATGCTGACATCCTTAAAGAAGTAGAAGCATTAATACCTATTGCTACAGAAACCGGACGTGTAAGACACATTGGAGTTGCTAGAATTATTAGAGCATATACTTTAATGATTATGGTTGATTATTTTGGAGATATTCCTTTCTCTGAAACGCTACAAGGACAAGATGGAGTGATCTTTCCAGGATTAGATTCTGGAGCTGATGTATATGATGCAGCTTTTGCAGAATTAGATTTAGCTTTGGCTGATTTTGCAAATATCGATTCGCAAATTACACCAACCTTTACTGATTTATATTTTGATGAAGGGAGTAGCAATACTATGGACAACTGGACAAAACTAGCGAACACCTTAAAATTTAGATATTATTTAAACAGAAGACTTATTGATGCAGCTGGTGCTACCGCAGGAATCAATGCGTTACTTGCATCTGGAGATATCATCACCACAAGCGCTGAAGATTTTAAATGGGTTTCGGGTACTTCATTAAATCCACAAAGTAAGCATCCTTATTTCGTTGAAGAATATTTAGCAGCCAATACAGGAGAATACATTCCTAACTATTTAATGTGGACTTTAGCAGTAGAAAAGCCATTAGAAGACCCAAGATTACGCTTCTACGTGTACAGACAGGTAAATTCTTTCCCATCTGATCCTGCTACTTTAGACAATGAGATCAGCTGTTGGAATGACCCAAGACCTTCCACATACTTGCCAATTGACATGATGCAGACGGAAGATCTTCCTTTCTGCTCATTATTTGGGCGTGGAGATGGTTACTGGGGAAGAGATCATGCCAATCGTGAAGGAATTCCGCCAGACAATACCAAAAGAACCACATTTGGCGTGTATCCCGCAGGAGGTCGTTTTGACAATGATGATCCAGAAGGAATTGATGATTTTGACGGTTTAGAAGGTGCTGGACTTTGGCCAATCATGACGAATGAATTTGTATACTTTATGAGAGCGGAAGCAGCACTATATCTTGGAACTTCTGATGATGCAGCAGCAATGCTTGAACAAGGTATCAGATCTTCAATTACAGCTGTACAAGGACTCGGAGGAGCCTACACTGAAACAATATTAAATGAAGTAATTGTTGAAGATGATCCTGCTACAATGGAAGATGAAACTGTACTGAGAAGAGATCAATTAAACATCACAACACAAGCTACAGAAGATTACATTGCATCTGTAATGACTGCATACATGGCTGCAGCTAGTGATGAAGAGCGTATGGATATCATTGGTAAAGAATACTGGATTGCTTTATATGGAAATGGTGTAGAAGCTTATAACTTATACAGAAGAACTGGTGCACCTGGAAACTTACAACCTACCTTATTAGGAACAGGCACATTCCCAAGATCATTCCTGTATCCAAATATTACAGTTGATAGAAACTTAAATATCTCACAAAAGCCTGGATTAGCAGAGCAAGTATTTTGGGATAATAATCCACCTGAGTTTATTCAATAAAAAGAAGCATTATGAAAAATAAATTTATAAAAACAATACTAATGCTCAGTGCTGTATGTGTAGCATTTAGCAGCTGTGAAGACGATGACACGTTGCCTGTTGATCTTGAAGATTTAACCAATTCAGGTTTACCGTATGCTGCCGAACTAGGCACAAACGGTTCAACAAACGTAAATAAACTAGACCCTAGTAGCTCTAGTTTCTCGAAAGATTATCAAATTATTTCTCCTGCTGGAGGAACAGACGTTACAAAAATTGAAGTATTTGTTACCTTGGTAGGCGAAAACCTTATTACAGATGAAGCGCTGCTTCTAAGTGTAGATTCGTCTAACTTTACCAATGCTGATGGAGGATATCCCGAGGTAAATCTAGCATACGACGGTGCCGCTATCATTTCTAGTTTAGGAATTGATCCTTCTGCTTTAGAAGGTGGCGATAACTTTAATTACAGATTAGCATTGACAAATCCGCAAGGAACATTTTCGGATGTAAGTGCAAACTTTGACAATCAATCTGCAGACCATACCTTCTCTTCAACAGTAGTGTGTGACTCTCCTACGTTACCTGCTGGAGATTGGATTATTGACATGCAAGATTCGTATGGTGACGGATGGCAGCCTACTACAAGTGGTGGTGGCGGACCAGGAATCACAGTAACTCTAAGTGACGGAACTGTATTCGAAATAGGTCTTTGTACACCTTATGAAGATCCTGGATATGACTGTACACCTGGAACAAGTGGAGGTTCTACTACAATCACAATTCCTGCAGGTGTAAGTGGCGAATGGGTTTTTAATGGAGATTTTTGGGGAGAAATGTCTTTCCAAATCACAGGACCTAGCGGCAGTACTGTCGCAACTGGTGTCGCAAATACGCCAGCCGGACCAATTGCATTAAACTTATGTAATGAGTAAGATATAAGAACAATATCCTACAACAACAAACTGCCTTCAAGGATTTCTTGGAGGCAGTTTTTTGTATTCATAATTTTCCGAGGCGTACAAATACTTCTCTAGATGTAAAAACGAGCTCATACTATTCATTAAAATCTGACAACTGTATCTTCTTTGTGAACATTCTACTATAAAACCACTTTGAATTATTAAGTTTTCTGATATCCTTCCTGAAAACTACAAAAGTTTCGACATGTAATTTAAATTTTTATCAATCCGTTAAAATATTTAACAAAACTATCTCATTTTGATAATTTTAAGATTATAAACAGCGCATCCTCCTCATTTCTACCGCTATACCTTTGTAAATAAGCATAAAATAAACCTCATTTTTTAAAAAAACTTAACATATCTGAGCATTTTTAAGAAAAAAAAATTGGATTATTAACATATAATTAGGATTTTTGGCGATAGCTAATTCAAATAAATTAAAAAAATGAGAACAAAGTTTAGTGGAATTCTAACGCTATTCCTAGCGTTATTTGTGCAAATTCTGTTTGCACAACAACAGACTGTCTCAGGTACAGTGACCGATGATACCGGTATGCCGTTACCAGGAGCAACTGTTTCGATTAAAGGTACTACTACAGGTAAGACTACTGATTTCGACGGAAATTATTCTATCAAAGCTAACAACGGGCAAACGCTTGTATTTAGTTATGTAGGATATGCACCGCAAGAAATCAAAGTTTCATCTACTACAATCGACGTACAATTAAAACAAGGTGAGGCTTTAGAAGCTGTAACAGTTGTCGCTTATGGTGGAGCTGTAAACAGTGCAAAAGTAGCGTCTGCGATTGCAACAGTAGATGGTGAGACAATTGAACAGGTTCCAATTAACTCTTTAGACCAGGTACTTCAGGGTGCTGCGGCAGGGGTTAACGTGAACACGGGTTCAGGTCAGCCTGGTCAATCTGCAACTATCATCATTAGAGGTCGTGGATCTTTACAGGGTGATATTGAGCCATTATTCGTAATTGATGGTGTACCAGTTGATCAAGATAACTTTAGAAGTTTAAACCAAAACGACATCGAGACTTTATCAGTCTTAAAAGATGCGGCAGCAACAGCGATTTATGGTAACAGAGGTGCTGGAGGTGTTGTACTTGTAACTACTAAGAAAGGTAGAAAAGGATCTGGAGTTAACATTCAGTATAGAACTTTATACGGTGTTGCTGTAAAGCCTAGAACAAGATTTGAGGTTATGAATGCAAATCAGTTCTTAACTTGGCAAAGAGATCTTTTACCAGGTACACAATTCGGTGATGGATTATCTGATGCTGAAATTGCTACGATTGCAGGACAAACAAATACAAACTGGTCAGATGTTTTCTTCCAGCAGGGAGTTACAGTATCTCACGAATTGAGTATTTCTACAGGTAATGAGAATACTAGCTCATATACTTCTATGCAGTACTTCAAGCAAGAAGGTATCACATTAGGTAGTGATTTGACACGTTTCTCTTTCAGAAATAACTTCAGCGGAAGTTCTGAAAACAAAAAATTCAACTACGGTACTACATTAACGTTGAACCGTTCGGTGAGTAACTTTATTGTAGATGCTGCCAGAGGTGGAAACACAGGTGGACAGTTAGATAACCCGTTCATCGTACCATACATTGGTCTTCCATACATCAGTAGATTCAATCCTGATGGAAGTTTAAATATTTTTGGTAACAGACGAAGTGGAGCTTTAAATGCTGATGGTAGTGTAGCTGATCCAAACGGATTCTTAAACACTCCTTTCTTAGCATTGAACACAGCACGTTTAAATACTGACCAAGAAACTGAATTCAAAGCAGTAGGTGCTATTAATGCTGATTTCAACTTTGCTAAAAACCTTACTATTGGAGGTTCTATTGGTATTGACTACACTAACATTGAGTTGTTACAAATTACAACTCCTGGAAGTATTAGAGGTTTAATTACTCCAAACCAAGGATCTGAAGTAAAAGGTTCTCAACGTGAAGTATTCTTTAGAGATGCAAACTTCATTTTGAACGCATTCTTAAGATACCAAAATGATATCACTGACAAATTAAGCTTATCTGCTTCTATTTATGGTGAGTATAACTATTCAAACACACAACAAGCTGAATTTACAGCATTTGGTTTGAACCCAGCACTTCCAACTTCTTCTGCAGGTTTCACAAGTGGTAATACACAAGAAGGTGAAGATACTAACGGAGATGGAATTTTAGATGCTGAGAGCGAACTTGCGTTAAATTACGTTCCAGGAGTAGGTTCTTCTGAAAGTGAACTAGCATTAGCTTCTTTATTCGCAACATTAGATTTAGATTATGATGGTAAGTACGGTTTCTCTGGTACAATCAGACGTGACCAAACTTCTCGTTTCCCAAGAAACTCTACAGGTACATTCTGGTCTGTTGCAGGTCGTTGGAACATTGACAATGAAGATTTCATGAGTGATGTTGACTTCATCAACGCTTTAAAAATTAGAGCTAGTTATGGAGTTGTAGGTAACCAAGGTGTTGGTGGACGTTACCAAGGTCTACAAACAGTAGTTGCCGATCCAACAAGTTACCAGTTAGGAACTGGATACCTTTTAGGAGGATTAGTAGATGAAGACATTCAGTGGGAAACAACAAATCAATTAAACCTTGGTTTAAGTTTCGGATTATGGAACAACAGATTATCAGGTGAGTTTGATTACTATAACTTCTTAACTGATAACTTATTCTCTTTGAACTCTCCATTATCGGTAGCACAAACAGGATATAACACTGTAATTTCTAACATTGGTAGTATGAGAAACTCTGGTGTTGATTTACAACTTGCATATGACGTATTAAGAAAGTCACAAACAAATCCATGGTCGATTACAGTTCGTGGTAATGGTAACTTCAACAGAAACAGAGTAGAAGAATTACCTGTTAATTTCACAGGAAACACACTTCGTACTGCTGAAGGTCGTCAAGCATTAACTTGGTTTGATGTAAGATGGGCTGGTGTTGATCCTTCAAATGGTCAACCATTATACTTCGATGTTGATGGAAACATCACTAACGTATTCGATCCTGCAAACGGAGTTTATTTAGATAAAAACTTCGATCCAACTTTCACAGGTGGTTTTGGAGCTGATATCGCATACAAAGGATTTGCATTAAATGCATTATTCTCATTCTCAGCTGACAGATGGAGACGTAATGGTTCTTTAGCTATTATTGAAGATGCTTCATTAGCTGGTTTCGCTAACCAATCTATTACCATGTTAAACGCTTGGACTACTCCAGGTCAGGTAACAGATATTCCTAGATTATCTTTCCAAGGTCGTGCAGAAATTGGAGATCGTTACATTGAAGATGCTTCTTTCTTACGTTTAAGAAACGTTACACTTTCATATACAGTTGATTCTAAAATCTTAGAAAAAACAAAAGTATTCACTGGAATGAGAGTTTATGTTCAAGGTACTAACTTGATCACGTGGACTAAATGGAGAGGATTTGACCCTGAAGGTAACCAATCTGGAGGATTCTTTGACTATCCTGTTCCAAGAACCCTTTCTCTAGGATTTGACTTAAACTTTTAAAATAAAAAAATAAAAATGAAAAAATATTTTCTAATACCAATTATTGTTGCCTTACTATTTACAGTAAGTTGTGATGATCAATTAGAACGTTTTCCAGTAGACACATTAGTTGAAGAGACCGCCTTTCAAAGTGTATCTGACTTAGAAAACGGGCTTCGTGGAGCCATCAACAGTATTAACCGTGGTGGTGGACAAGGTAGTTTACTTGCATTTAACTCTATTTTTACAGACAACTGTAAAGTTGGGGTTGACAATGGTGGACAACAGATAAACTTAATCAACCAAATCCTTAACTCACAAGGTGGTGACCAAGGAACTTGGACTGATAGATACAATGCTATTAACAACTTCAACCGTCTTTTAGCTTCTGCAAGTGCAATTGCTCCAGGAGTTGGTGAAGATGATGCTTACAATAATGTTTTAGCGCAATCATATGCATTCAGAGCATTCTTGCACTTTAGCTTATTAGAGTATTATGCTGAAGATTTAATGAACCCAGGTTCGTTAGGTGTATATTACCAAAATGTTGTAGCTACTTCTGGTTTCCCTGCAAGACAAACTGTAGGTGAAAACTTAGATGAAATCCAAAATGATTTAACGTTAGCAGCTAGCTTAATGCCTGCTAGTTCAACAGATATTAACTTTGCGACTCAAGACTTTATCACATTCTTAAGAGCAAGAATTGCATTGTACACTGGAGATTATAACACTGCTATTTCAAATGCAAATACTATCATCAGTAACTACACTTTAGCAGACCAAACAGAATACGCTGCTATGTTTGCTGGTGACGGTAACAGTACTGAGGTAATCTTTAAGTTTGATAACGTACTTGGAAACAATGCTTCTATCGCATTTAACTGGATCTTTACTGGTACAGGTGGTAGCTTTATGGAAATGTCTAATAGCTTATTCCAAGCATTCGAACCTGGCGATATTCGTCGTACTGTAAACCTTGATCCTACAAGTGAGCCTACTGAGAGTCCTACTTTGTTAGTAATTGGAAAGTACCCACCAAACGCGGATACAAACTACATTAATGACTACAAAGCAATGAGACTTTCTGAAATGTACTTAATCAGAGCAGAAGCGCACGCTAGAAAAGCTGCACCTGACTTTGCAGCAGCAGCAGATGATATCAGTGCTTTAAGAACTGCTCGATTTGGTTCTGCTCAAACTGAGCCTGTTTTTTCAGACGTAAATGCAGCAATTGTTCGCATCAAAGAAGAAAGAAGAGTTGAATTATGTTTTGAAGGGTTTAGATACCTAGATATCAAGAGATATAGAAATATTTTAAATCAAGGGGTAGAAAGACTTCCTGTTGATTGTGAAACTGTACCATGTAATTTGCCAAGCTCATCTGAGAAATTTACATTCCCAATTCCTATAGCTGAGATCAATGCAAATCCAAACATGGTTCAAAATACCGGATATTAATAAAAAAAAATAAAATGAAAAAATTTGCAATATTATTTATTGGAGCACTTTTTATCCTTTCTTCTTGTGAGGAAACAGAAGCGCCAATATACGATCAAGGAAGCCAGCAAGCACTTGTAAGTTGGGAAAGCAACACTAGTAGTGTTGGAGTATTACCTGGACAGAGCGTAACTACAACAATTGAAATCAATGTTAGTAGACAATCATCATCTGATAGAATTGTAAACCTTTCTATTTCTGATGCATCAACTTCAGGAGCAGAGAACTACTCAGTTCCTGCTACAGTTACAATCCCTGCGAATACATACTTCGCATCATTTGATGTAACTATTACGGATGGTAGTTTAGATTTAACACCAACTACTATCGTAATTAATTTGGACGATGTTGAGGAAGGTGGAAACACAACTACAAATACGCACACAATCAGTGCTTTTGAATTAGCTCCATTAACTGGAACATATTTAATTGAGCAAGTATCTGCGGAAATTGATGGTCCAACATTAGCTACTGGTACTGAAGTAGAAGTATCTTTCGTGTCTACTACGCGTCGTTCTTTCGATACTGCTAACTATCCTAACTACTGCTCAACACCAAATACATTTACATTTGACTTAGTGCCAGATGCATCTGGGGTAGCTGGAGAAATCGTAGTACCAGCACAAAACAGTAACTGTCCATGCTCAAGTGGTGCTAACTGGTTTGGTCCTGCTAACGGAACAAATTCAACATATGACTTGAACGATGATTCTGTGTTCTTTATAACGTTTGCAGATGACGTACAAGAGGATTGTGGTCCTGTAGCTGACACAACTTATAGATTTACTAAACAATAATTAGAATAATTATGAAACATATTTTTAAAATAATATATTCAACTGTAATCGTTGCATTGGTATTGTCGAGTTGTGCATCTGATGTGGATAACTCTAAATTCCAAAGCAATCCTGAAACTGGTTGGATAGAATTTAGATCAGCAGCTACAACGACAGGACAGGTATCACCAAGCCACCAAATTCCTGTATCTATTGAAGTTCCTGTATATCCAGAAGGATTTAACATTAGCTATTCTTTTGAAGCAGTAGAAGGTGACTTTACACAATTTGTAGCAGATACTACACCTGCACCTTTATTTGTTGATCCACAAGAGGAAACTAGATCTCCTAACATTAATATTCCTTTAGTGAATATGGAAATCGCTAGAGACTTCGTTACTTCTTTTGATGTGATCATCACAGCAGTTGACAAAAACGGAATCACTCTAGGAGATAACGCTGAAAGTATCTTAAGACACACAGTAACTATTCCATGTTCTAATCCAGATGTACTTCCTGGTGACTATTATGTAGGTGATTACACAATTGCAGATGTAGAAGCTACAATTGGTCCTGGAAATGGTACTGAAAACTTTGCTGGAGGAACAGTAACGTTATCTGTTGATCCATTTAATCCTAACAGAAGAATCTTTACTGTAGGAGCGTTACCAGCATTTAACGGACAGTTAGAGCAAGTAACATTAGATTTTACTGATTCTGACGTTGTAGTGATAGCTGAAGTAAATCCAGGATTATCTTGTGATGGTGGTGTTACTGCCTATATATTTGAAGGTGCATCTATAGCAGATTCAACTCCATGGGATATTTGTAATGATGAAAGCATTACAATACTTTACACTGAAGATCCTCTTGGATCTTGTGGTGGACCTTACCCATCTTCTTTTAGCTTAACTAAGAATTAATACATATATTCTTTATATACAAAAACCACCCACTAGGGTGGTTTTTTATTTTATATTTGCCCCATGCAACAAAATAACACACAAATTTTTGGTATAAGAGCCATTATAGAGGCGATTAATTCTGGAAGTACAATTGATAAGGTTTTTATTCAAAAAGGGCTTAGAGGCGATTTATTTAATGAATTAGACCAGCTTTTACGGGCAAATGCCATCAGTACTTCGTTTGTTCCACCTGAAAAACTGAATAGACTTACCAAAAAAAATCATCAAGGTGTGATTGCTTTGGTGTCTCCAATAGACTTTTATGACTTAGATTCGTTAGTGTTGAACGTAATTGAATCGGGAAGAGTTCCAAAGTTTTTAATTCTAGACCAATTGAGCGATGTGCGTAATTTTGGAGCCATCATCAGAACCGCAGAATGTACAGGCGTTGATGGAATTATCATTCAGAAAAAAGGCGGTGCTCCTGTAAATGCAGATGCTGTGAAAACCTCTGCAGGTGCTATCTTTAAAATTCCAATCTGTAAAGTAGACCATATCAAAGATGCCATTTATCATTTACAAAGTTCAGGTATACAAATTGTTGCAGCTACAGAAAAAACAGAAAACCATGTATATGATGTCGATTTTACAGTTCCTATAGCAATTGTAATGGGTTCGGAAGGAAAAGGAGTTTCTTCTTCTGTGCTGAAAATTGTAGATCACAAAGCAAAACTACCCATGTACGGCGAAATCGCTTCATTGAATGTTTCGGTTGCCTGTGGTGCGTTTTTATATGAAATTGTACGACAACGTTTAGACTAACTATTCTTCTTCCGAAGCTTTCGAACGCTCTACATAAATATAATTCACTTTAAATGTTGGCTGCACCATTGACTCCTCCACTACTTCATCGGGTAAGGTTTCAATAAAGTTTCCATCTTCATCAAAATGACGCATAAAAGGATCATCTTCTGGGACAAATTCCTGTTTCTCCCACTCGTATTTTTCTTTTGTATACACTACCGGAAGAAACACGGCCAATAAAAATCCAGTGATGAATCCACCCAAGTGTCCTTCCCAAGAAATGTGTGATTCTATCGGAAATAAATACCACAACATTCCACCATACACAAACATAATGATCAGTGAAACCGCTACAAAGCGATAATATCCTGTAATAATTCCCTTGAAAAAGATGAAACTCATCAACACGTAAATAAATCCACTAGCGCCAATGTGATTTGCTTCGCGTCCTATCAACCAAGTAATAATTCCTGAACCAAGCAATCCCACAATAAAAATAGTCCAACGCTGCGATCTGTAGAAATAAATAATCGCCATACTCAACAAAAACAATGGAATCGTATTGTTCCAAATATGTTTCATACTCCCATGAATAAATGGACTAAACAACACACCGCGCAATCCTTGAAGCGTTCTTGGATATACGCCGTAGTCATTAAATCGAAATCCAAAACGTACTTCACTCCAATACACCAACCAAATTGAAAAAATAAAGACAAAAGGAATTAAAATTACTCCAGGTGTGAATATAAAAGGATGCTTTTTTGAATTCATACACAACTCTTGTCAAAAAATCAGCCAAGATGTATCTGCATGAAAAATTGTCATAGCGATTGCTACACTTTCTGATTGAAAATAAAACGAGAAAAAATTATTTTGTAGTTGCAGTAACTTGTGCTGCCTTACCGTTTGTAGTTTGAAGAATTCCTTTATTTTTACAGCATGAGTGAACCATTAGCTGAACGCATCCGTCCCAAAACCCTCGAAGACTATATTAGCCAAAAACATTTGGTGGGGGAAACTGGTGTGTTGACACGACAGATACAGCAGGGAATTATCCCTTCACTCCTACTTTGGGGACCACCTGGCACTGGAAAAACGACGTTAGCAAATATCATTGCGACGACTTCTGATCGACCTTTTTATACGTTGAGCGCGATTAGTTCGGGTGTAAAAGAAGTTCGGGAAGTAATTCAACGTGCCAAACAAGACAATGGTTTATTTACGACAAAAAATCCGATTTTATTCATTGATGAAATTCACAGATTCAGCAAATCACAACAAGATTCATTGCTTGGCGCTGTGGAAAAAGGTTGGGTAACGCTTATTGGAGCAACTACAGAAAACCCAAGTTTTGAGGTGATTCCAGCATTACTTTCGCGTTGTCAAGTATATGTATTGAATGCTTTCGGGAAGGAAGATTTAGAGAAATTGTTGCATCGTGCCATCAAAGAAGACACAGAACTCACCAAGAAAAAAATCACGCTCAAGGAAACAGAAGCACTGCTAAAACTTTCAGGTGGCGATGCGCGAAAACTGTTGAATATTTTCGAATTACTGATCAATTCTGAAGGAACTGATGAAGTCACCATCACAAACGATTTAGTGCTGAGTCGCGTGCAGAAAAACACAGTGTTATACGACAAGACAGGCGAACAACATTACGACATCATTTCAGCATTCAT
The DNA here is from genome assembly GCA_039026955.1 of Bacteroidota bacterium. GTDB lineage: Bacteria > Bacteroidota > Bacteroidia > Flavobacteriales > Flavobacteriaceae > Kordia. The sequence goes on along the minus strand of JBCCLH010000025.1, from coordinate 65,211 downwards.
CAAATCGATTCGTGGAAGCGATCCTAATGCAGCAGTCTATTGGCTGGCACGTATGATTGAAGGCGGCGAAGATGTAAAGTTCATAGCACGAAGAATGCTCATTTCTGCCAGTGAAGACATCGGAATTGCCAATCCGACAGCTTTGGTGATTGCTACAAATACCTTTCAAGCAGTTTCGATTATTGGCTATCCGGAAGCACGTATCATTTTAAGTCAGTGCGCTGTCTATTTAGCGACTTCACCCAAAAGCAATGCTTCCTATATGGCAATCAAAAAAGCACAAGCCATTGTCAAAGAGACAGGCGATTTATCGGTGCCACTACATTTGCGAAACGCACCTACAAAGCTCATGAAGGATTTAGGGTATGGCGAAGATTACAAATATTCACACGATTACAATCACAATTTTGTAGCACAAGAATACTTGCCTGATGAAATTTCCAATACCAAAATATACGATCCTGGAAATAGTGCTCGTGAAAAAAGTCTCCGTGATTTCTTGAAGAATCGTTGGAAGGAGAAGTATGGTTATTAGAGTCTAGATGCTAGATCGCTTCGCTTTTAGACCGTGCTTACGCACTTTTAGACAGCTTTTTCTGCTCGCGCAGAAAGCTCTTAGACGGCTTTGCTGTTAGACTTATTCTGCTTGTACAGAATCTCTTAGATTGCTTTGCTATTAGCATGTTGAATTACTTCTAGGTTGAAACATCATTTTAGTTTTTTTAGCAGAAATAAGAGATTTTGATATTTTTTTTGATTCGTCATTGCGAGACAGAGTCGTGGCAATCTGTTAAAATCAGAATAGGATTAGACTTTGAAATGAGCATCGGTACATTTTCAAATTATCAAATTGGTACATTAAAAAGCCGTCACTTCGATTTCTATAACAAAGGCAAGGGATTTTGATAAAATTTTTGATTCATCATTGCGAGACGGAGTCATGGCAATCTGTCAAAATCAAAGTAGGATTAGACTTTGAAATAAACATTGGCACATTTTCAAATTATCAAATCATTACATTAAAATAAACGTCATTTCGATTTCTATGACAAAAGCAAGCGATTTTACAGAAAAGTTTTGATTTTTAGTTTAGAAATCTGAAAGTGTAAATTATTACAATAGTTGTGATAGAAGCAAAATCACCATTGATACATTTTCAAATTATCAAATTATTACATTAAAATAAACGTCACTTCGATTTCTATGACAAAAACAAGCGATTTTGATAATTTTTTTGATACGTCATTGCGAGCGCAGCACGGCAATCTGTCAAAATCAGAATAGGATTAGATTTTGAAATAAACATTGATACATTTTCGAATTATCAAATTGATACATTAAAAATCGTCACTTCAAGTGTCCTAAACCATGTGCTGAACTTGATTCAGTATTGATTCAATATCTATCGAGAAATACTTTGAAGTCTAAACTCCTAAACCCATAAACTTATAAACCCATAAACTTAATAAACTTCCAAAATCAAAACTTAATACTCAACGGCATCTTTACAGTACTATTATCAGAGGTTTTAGACAAAAACCACTTTCCATCTTCCTTGTATACAGTAGCATCCTGACCTTTTACAATATAAACATTCGGCACACCTGATTTTAGTAGAATCATCACTACTTTAGGAGTTTTATCTACCAATTGATAGCCGTTTTTAATTGGTTGTGCGTATAAAATAGTGTTTGCTTCTTTTCCAGCGTCTTTGTTAAACTTTTCTACCTCTTTCGATACATCTTCCATTTCTATAACGCTTGCTTCTACTTCTTTTTCGGTTTTCTTTTGCGCTTCTTCTACAGTGATTGGTGGCGGTGGCGGTGGAACCTCTTCCTTTTTCTTTGGATCATAGGAATAATTTTGTGCTTCAACTGTTTCAAAAGCTTTTCGTAAAGCTTGATTGTACGCCTTTTCATAAGCTTTTATTTTCGAGCGACCAAACGGCGTCTCCAATACTACTTTATTAGCACAATCACGCAAGACGATCGCCATTTTTGTGGTAAAAATGCTAGATTCGTTATTAATATCCATATACAACGCTTTGCATCTATCGTCTGATAAATCTGTTGGAAAATCCTCGGTATCGTATAATACTTGAAAACCTTCTTTCTTGAATAAATAACGAACGACCGTATTCACACGATATTTGTCATGCTTCTTTAAAAAATTAAATTTATACGGAATGACTACGTATTTGTAATTATTCAACTCTTGTGAGAAACAAGAACATGTGATAAAAAGGAATAGAACACTTGCCACGAAACGTTTCATCTGCTTATTTTTATTAGGTTAACGAGTCTGATGAAGTATATACTGATAACCAGACTGTATATTTTGCTCCAAATTAAGAATTTTATTGGAATCCGCTAATTTTTCTCCATCGGAAAAATATAATTGAAGCCCAATTGCAAGGAAGCATAGTTCGATTTGGCGAGATTCTGATACTCCAGAAGATTATCCGCCATAATGTAAAAGTTGATATTTCCAATATGTGTAGACAGTCCGACGCCGACATTGGTTCTTGAAAAACCATCTACCGTATACGTGACTTTTCCACTTAAAAAATTAAACAAACGTCTGTAATAAAAAGCAGAAAGTGAGAGTTGCGGTCTGCGCGAACGTCCAATGGCAAACAACTGCAATCCTGCTTCGTTTAAATAATCGCCATCATCCGCTTTGCAATTGCATTCTTTACTGCTCTTTTTCCCATAACGATACGAGACAGAACCATTTATTTTTGGGGAACGCCACGAGATATAATTGTTGGAAATGGTATCTAGTTCGAATAAATCTTCAAACGTATCGGTGATTTCCTGCCAGTATTCATCTGCTGTTTGTCCTGAACCATCATTGGGAAAAAGTGGATTGATTCCTTCAAATTCATATTGCCCTTTTAACGTATAAGTTTCTACATCTTTGGTGTGATAGATGAATCCCAAATCCTGAATGCTTCCCGTGACTGTCCATTGTTCTTGGGGATGATAGGTAAATCCAAAATCAACTCCTAAGCCTAGATTTCCACCAAAAAGCACACGTCTGCGCAATTCTTTCACCGCTTTGCGATTCCAATCATTTTGTCCGTCATTCTCTAAATCGATCAACGACGCGTAACCTGAAGTCTGAAATTCCAAATCCAAGTCAAAAATATGATTGTAAAAGTTATTGGTGCCTTCTGCAGTAGTAAAACTTCCTCGATTATTAGTCGATTTAAAATTGAGCAGACTCGAATAGATTTTCCCTCGAAATCCATAAGTCCATTTTTCATTCACTTTCGTTGTCAAACCGACATGTAATACCGAAAGCAATTCGCCTTTTCCTTCCAAATCGCCCACATCAAACCGACGTCCAATATTACTTTGATTGCCTTCATATGCAAGAATAGCGTAATCTCTTGGGTAATAAAAATGAAGATCCAATTCTTGATACAATCCGAAAGACAGGTATTTATTTGGTTCATACGAATTCCCATACGCATATCCGCCGCTTAAAATTTCCAACTGCTGATTGACCGTGAAATAATCATTTCGATCTAAATTAAACACCACGCGACGCAATTTATCATTAAAATTCACGCCATTATCCGCAAATAGATCATACGCCGTAACGCCAGAAGCACCTGCGCTGACATGAATGTGTGACAGTAACGGAACACCTGCATGCCACTTATAATCGACTTCCGCGCCGGGATTGAGCAACAACGACTGCGGAATATCTGTAAAACCATACAGCAATTGCTTGTTTTGCGCCGATGCAAGACAGCTAAAAAATAGTAGTATAAAACCTAATTTTTTCAAATAGTGAACAAGTTATTCGTTAGTATCAATTAAAAAGAATAAGGTGGCTTTTGAGCGCATTTTTATATTTCCAATGCTGTTTTCATTCAGCGGAATTCCTGTGGTACTTGGAAACATGCTCAAAATAAATTCGAGGCGTTTGGTATTTAGCAGTTGGTCTAGTAAGGCGTCTTCAAAGACTTCGGTATGTGTGGTGATGACTTCATTGTTGCCATCAGGTGTGACATCGATAAAAAAGGCGTGTGTTATTTGATCGTTTTCATCGTACATAATGATATCTGCCCGAAAGTTTCGATCTATCGAATTGGTGACTTCAAAAAAGAATTCACATCTTGTTAAGTTGTCACGAAAGAATTGATCTCCAAAAAGATCTAATTCCAATTCGTCACTTTCTACCACAATGGCAGTTCCTGTCGGTTCAGAGAATTGTGAAGCAGGAAAGTCAAAAAAGATCAAACTCGATTCTACAATCGGCGATACAGCAATGTCTTGCGCCTGATCAAAATCAACATCTTCTACACAAGAAGCGAAGAGAAATACGAGGAGTATTGGAACGATTTTTTGCAACATCAGCTGTCAAGATTTTAAATTAAGGATGCGTCTATCTGCAAATCGTTGAGCAGTTTTCAATCGGATTCATTCACTAAATAACTATGCAATAAGACAAAGTGTTGAATTGATTTCAACACTAAGAAAAGTCGGTAACTTTCCTCTTTAATAACAACTTTCTTTTAAAAAAACGACACATTTTAGCTTTTATTACAGGAATTTTTCAATTTCCCGCAAGTCATGTACTATTGGACATAACAAATGTGTGTATTTTTTATCAAAATCGACATGAATGACATGCATGTTTACATTCAGCGCACCAAGAATGTCCGCTTCAAAGCTATCGCCTATCATCAGTGCATGTTCAGGTTTTACTTTTGCCTGTTCTAAAGCAAATTCAAAAATCTTCGGATCAGGTTTTTTTACGTGTACACTTTCTGAATCAACCACATGTTCAAAATAGTCTAAAATTCCAGAAGCTTTCATTTTCCGACGTTGCACATCGCGAAATCCGTTCGTAATCATGTGCAGTTTGTATTTTTCCTGCAGATTTTGGAGCAGTTCTTCCGTATAGTCAAACAGATGATTGAATGTGGATAAGAACTCAATATATTGTTCAGAAAGCAAGTTGATTAGTTCGTCGGAAACCTCATAATTTAAAGCATGAAATGCTTTGGACAAACGTTGGTAACGCAGTTCTTTTTTTGAAATTTTTTCTTCTCGGAACAATCGCCAATATTCCAAATTGATAGGCACATACACCGTTAGAAAACGATCAATATCTACGTCAACATTATTTTCAGCAAGTATTTTTTTGAAGGTTAATGCGGAGTTTTTTTCAAAATCCCAAAGTGTGTGATCTAAATCAAAGAAAATATCAGTGATGTGCTCCATGGCTGTATGTTTTTAACAGATTGATATATAGCTCTTTCCATGTTACACTTCGCTCTGCAAGTACAACATTGTGAAAGACCGCTGCAAAAATACCATTTACTTTTTGGACTTCCGCAGCCATTTTGAGGATTTCATCTGTTAAAATTTCCGCTTCCAAGTCGCCCGTAAATTGCATACAAAACGGATGCACTCGCAACGGCGTTTGAATTTCCATACCGATATCGTAAAAGTAAAACGGACTGCAAGTTCCTGCGCGAAATCCGAGCGTATCGCGATAGCCCATGGAATAATCTTCTGTAAATTCTAAATCGATCAAACTTCTGTAGAATTGCGGCACGTTGAGCATGTTAAAATGTTGTCGCACACGTTTTACAGGTTTGTTGATCGTTGTGTTGAGTCGCTTCTTCTCTATTTTGAGTTTTTTGGTTTCTGTAAATGAAGCGTAAGATGCTAACAGTCCCACTTTACTGTAATCCGAAACATTTTTAATCAATCGGATGAATACATTTTTATAGATAGAAATATTGTGATCGTTGGTCGCATAATCACCAATTTGGAAAAAATAGTAGGCTTTCGCTTGATATTTTTTATGCAACGCAATTAGCGCATCAAAAGTATGGAAAGGATCATCGCGCATACCAATCAATACCGCCGCACGATCTATGAAGCGTGAAAATTTAAACCGCGCAATGTCTGTCACAAATCCACCAAAAGTTCGTAGAATTCCGCGTTTTTTATACGCAAATGCTACAGGCACATTGATAATTGGTCTGTAGACAAATTTGCGCTTTTCCGTGACTACATCTGGGAATCGCTCCAAGATAATTTCTAAAAATTTATATGCCCAAATATCCACCACTGGAATCGTAAGAAAGTTATGTTTGTACGCCAAACTTTCTGCTGCTGTATAGCGTCCGTGTTCGTCTTTTACATATGGTAAATATTCTTCATAACGACTCAACATGTAGAAACTTGCCGCAAAAATATCAAAAGGAACTGTGCTTTTTTCACCCGCAGGAAAGAAGCAAGGTGTATCATCCCAAGATTGAATCGTAATGTCTACTTCGCCAATTCCCTGTTCAAAGAGTAAATCGTGACTTTTCACTGAAAACTCAACGCCTAACGGTTGTTTTACATAGGACATTTTGACTTCGTTATGCGCAATAAACGTCTCGATTTTGGTGGTAAAATCAATAGGAATTCCTAAAATACGTGTCAGTACATGTTTGAATGTATACCGAAGTCGTGGTGTAATTTTTTTGGTGTATACTAACAGCATTTAGAGTAAGTTTTCATCAGCGAAACTAAAATACTCTTTTTCTGTGATAATTAAATGATCTAGTACTTTTATGTCTAAATTTTCTGCTCCTAAGCGCAGTTTCTTGGTAATGGCTTTGTCGGCTGCACTGGCTTTTAACGTTCCCGATGGATGATTGTGCGCTAGAATGATCGCAACTGCGCCCACTTCTAAAGCCGTTTTTAACACCAAACGAATGTCTACCAAAGTTCCCGTGATGCCACCTTTACTCAACCGTATTTTTTTTAAGACTTTGTTAGAATTGTTTAAATAAATAATCCAGAATTCTTCGTGTGGCAATTCGCCGATAATCGGTTGCATAATGTCAAACACCATTCTGCTCGACGTGATTTTTTTGCGTTCTACTTTGGTTTCTACTTGTCTGCGTTTTCCGAGTTCTAAAGCAGCGATGATGGTGATTGCCTTGACCAATCCGACACCTTTGAATTTTTTGAGTTGTTCGGAAGATAACTTTCCCAATTCATTCAAATTTCCGTCTACAGAAGCCAAAATTCGTTTGGAAAGACCGACTGCGCTTTCCTCTTTGTTCCCTAAACGAATTAAAATCGCCAACAACTCTGCATCACTCAGAGCAGTTTTTCCTTTGAGTGCTAATTTTTCTCGGGGACGATCGTCTTCCGACCAATATTTTATGGATTGCAGATTGCTGGTATTGTCTTTCATTTTCGTTTCTATTTGTTAAAGCTACTATTTTTCTAGATAGAACCTTCAAATAAGTTTGTAAGCGTTGAAAAATTGAAATAAGCGTTATTTTTTGGAATTATTTTTAGGTTTACATTGATTGCTGTACCTTTAGATCGCACCTAATTTTCTAAAAAATACGAGCATGAAATCATTATTTGACACCAATGCACACGAAGAAGTTTTGAATCGAATTGAGAGTTTAACAACGGAATCAGAACCTTCTTGGGGACAAATGTCGGTTGGACAAATGTGTACGCATTGCCAAAAACCGTTGGAATTGTCAATGGGGAAAATTACGTTGAACGCCAAGAAACCAGGTTTTATGAAACGATTGGTTTTTAAGATTTATAAACCCTTGATGTACAATGACAAACCGTGGACACAAAATCTGCCAACTGTACGTGATTTTTTAATTCGCGATGAAAGAGATTTGGATACTGAAAAAGCAAAATTAATAGCATTAGTTACTGAGTTTCACAATCAGAAAGATGCTGCGGAATGGCCTGTACATCCTATGTTTGGAAAGTTTACACACGAACAATGGGGAAAAATGCAGTACAAACATTTGCATCATCATTTATCACAATTTGACGTTTGATATGAACTATCCGCCAAAACATCATCAGGAAACTGATTTTAAAAACGTTATCGAAACCATCAAACGATATCCGTTAGCGACGTTGATTTCTGCGAAAGACAGTGAAATTTTTACCACACATGTTCCTTTAATATATGACGATTCAGAAGGTGCCTTTGGTTGCTTGATTGGTCATATGGATAAGTTTAATCCGCATATTGACTTATTACAAGAAAACATTCCCGCGCAGGCAATATTTCACGGTCCAGATTGCTATATTTCACCGAATGTATACAGTACGACACAATTGCCTACTTGGAATTATGTTAAAGTACATATTTCGGCGAAAGCCACCCGAATTCCACAAAATGATGCTGTGATTGATTCTATTGCTAAGATGACTTCGTTTTTGGAAACTTCAGACACTCCATACATTTTAGACACAAAAAATCCAAGAGTGCAATCGCTGGCAGATTATATTATCGGATTTAAGCTAGAAATTACCGACTGGGAAGGGAAATTTAAATTATCACAAGACAAATTACCCAAAGACCGACAACTTGCCAAAGAGGCATTAATACAAGAAAGCCGCAAGGATATTGCGGCTTTTATGGATAGACTTTTAAAAGATTAGTTTTTTAAATATGCGTTGTAAATTCCTCAAAATCAAGTCCGCCATAATTTCCTGAACTCATCAACAATACAGCTGTATTTTCTAAATTTTGACTGAATAAATAGTCTTTAAACGCTGCAGGATCGGTATAAATCACCAAATCGTCTCGTTGAAACGCTGCTGCGATTTGCGCTTCAGTGACTTCTTCCAATTGTTTAATTTTGACAGCATGTGGCGAATAGAATACCACAGCTTTGTCGGCTGCATCCAAGGCACCTTTGTATTCTTTTAAAAATTCTGCATTCAGACTACTATACGTATGCAATTCCAGACAAGCAAAAACGGTACGATCACCGTATTGCTCTTTTACAGCTTTGGTCGTCGCTTTTACTTTACTTGGCGAATGTGCAAAGTCTTTGTATACGACTGTAGAATCTTTCTCTGCAATTTTTTCCAATCGTTTGCTGGCACCTTTAAAGGTAGAAATGGCTTCATAGAAATCGTCTTCATCTACGCCAATATGTTGGCAAATCCATTTGGCGCCTGCCAAATTGTTGAGATTGTGTTTCCCGAATACTTCAATGGGCATGAAACCATCAGGCGTTTCTAGTAAGGTTTCTCCGTTTTCAATGGTATAGTTTGGTGTTTTGTAGCTTAACTTACGAATTTGATTCTCTGATGCTTCTACCACTTTGACTACTTCAGGATCTTCCTCATTGTAATTGATACTTCCGCCTCTGGTGATGGAATCTATAAATATTTGAAACTGCTCTACATAATTTTCATAGGTTGGAAATACGTTGATATGATCCCACGCAATTCCGCTTAGCAATGCAATGTTTGGTTTGTACAGGTGAAATTTAGGTCTGCGATCAATCGGAGAAGATAAGTATTCGTCTCCTTCCAACACAATAAAGTCATTTTCTTCCGTCAGATGCACCATCGTGTCAAACCCTTCTAATTGTGCACCTACCATATAATCCACTTCAATATCATGATAATTTAACACATGTAAAATCATTGAGGTAATCGTCGTTTTTCCGTGACTTCCACCAATCACTACGCGGGTTTTGTATTTCGATTGCTCATACAAAAACTCTGGATACGAATAAATAGTAATGCCCAACTCTTGCGCTCTTAGCAACTCTGCATTGTCTGGTTTTGCGTGCATTCCCAAGATAATAGCATCCAAATCGGTTGTAATTTTTTCAGGAAACCAACCAAAACTTTCTGGCAACAGTCCTTTCACTTCCAATCGACTTTTGGAAGGTTCAAAAATCACGTCGTCACTTCCTGTTATTTGGTATCCTTTGGCATCTAAGGCCAGCGCTAAATTGTGCATAGCGCTCCCGCCAATTGCTATAAAATGTATTCGCATGTGTTGTAGAATTCTAAAGTGTAAAGATAAATCGCTTTTTTGGTTTTTGGGAATTTATTTCTGTAAAGCCTACACACTTTATTTTGGTTCATTCCTTTATTTTACGATGCAATTCTGTATTTTTAGAATTGAAAAATTATAAAAGTACTTAGTTAATTATTCACCGTGCTTTAAACAAATTAGTAATTGCACACAGATTTATAGAAGCCTGTAAATAAACAAGTCGCTTTGTCTTTTTGTATCAAATAGATGGCATTTCTTATATTCAAAACACTCACCAAACGCAAAAACAATAGCAAAACCATTTTGGGAATTTGGGTAGTGTAACAAATTCAATAGCTTCAAAACAAATACACTACGTTAGAAACTATTACTTAAAAACTCATGAATAAATCGTATTTTTATACAGCTATGAATATTCTAAAAAATTGTTGTATGAAAAAGCTGCTTCACCTGTTATCTATCATATTATTTCTTGTTTCTTTCTGTGCAAACGCACAAGTGACCATCGCCAAAAAAGATACCAACTGGCAACTCTTAGTTAATGGAAAACCGTTTCCTGTAAAAGGTGCCACATTCGGTCATGAAAATGATGTTGCGAATTACGATACCTACTTTAAAGATTTGCAAGAATTGGGCGTGAATACACTTCGCACGTGGGCAACTGGCGAAAATACCAAAGCTTTTTTAGACGCAGCTGCAAAATACGATATCAAAGTCATGGTCGGCATTTGGATGCGTCATGGACGACCAGGCATGGAAGACGATGATAGCTTTAATTATCTGAGTGATATCGACGGCATGGAAGACATGTATAACTATTCGTTGAAAGTAGTAGAAATGTACAAAGATCATTCCGCAGTATTGGCTTGGGGCGTAGGGAATGAAGTCTACCTCAACATGGCCACCGATGCTGAAAAAGTAGCGTATTCCAAGTTTTTAGAACGTGTATGTAGCAATATCAAAAAACTAGATCCGAATCATCCGATTAGTTCTACCGCAGCATGGACTTTTGGATTGGAATGGTGGGAAAAATATGTGCCTTCTATTGATATGTATGGTTTGAATGTATATGGTGCAGGAGCAAACTTTCTACAAGACGAACTCCAAAAAAGAAACATCGACAAACCGTATGTCATCACGGAATACAATGTAACAGGCGAATGGGATATTAAGAATCTGCAAAATGGTGTCAAAGTAGAACCTTCAGACGAAGAAAAGTACAATATGATCGTTGATGGCTACCAAAATTGGATCAACAATAAATCACAGTGTTTGGGCGTGTATATTTTTCACTATGCAAATGAAAACAACTTTATGTCACCTTGGTTATTAACACATCACAGAGGTTTCTATCGCCCAACGTATTGGGGAATTCGCAAAGCGTATACTGGCAAAGAACCGACAAACGCCATTCCGAAAATAAACACGTTTACCATATCCGATGAAACGCTACAAAGCGACACGTGGATTCCCGTACAACTTGGTGTTACTGACGCAGAAAATGAACAAGTAGACATTCGTTTTTATTATAATCAACGTACAGGAAGTCGCAAACGCAGAAGTCAAATCAATGCACTGAATTTTAGAGGTTCGTTGACAGATGGTTTTGAAATTCAAATTCCGAAGGAACATGGAGCTATCAAAATATATGTCAACGTGCAAGATGCCTTCAACAATGTCGGTATCGCTTCTACGGGAATAAACGTGACTGATTCCGAAGCTAAAAACAGAAAATATCTAGTCCCAAAAGTACAATCTCCTTTTTATGTATATGAAGATGGAGACGAATTACCATACATTCCCACGGGCTACATGGGCAATTACAAAGATATGATCGTAGATACCAAACACACTCAAGAAGTTCATTCTGGTAAACACGCTATTGAAATTAAGTACAAAGAACGAAGCGGTTGGTATGGACTCGCCTTTGTAGATCCCAAAAATGATTGGGGCGATACCTTGGGCGGATATGACATTGAAAATGCTACTAAATTTTCATTTTGGGCAAAAGCCGATCGTGACGGCATCACTGCTAAAATAGGTTTTGGATTGATTGAAAAAGACAAACCGTTTCCTGATACGACTATAAAATCAAAAGAAATCAAACTGACAAGCGAATGGAAAAAATACACGTTCAAAATCAAACGTGATGATTTGAGCTGTATTCGTTCTGGCTTAGTTCTTTTTTCTAGTAGTTTAGGATTTCCACAGAGTATTTATATTGATGATGTGGTTTTTGAGTAAAGAACCTGTTAAACGTCCGCAAAAAACTTTCTAATGAAAAGAGAAATTGTATATCATACCGCTATACTATTTTTAAAGTATAATCAGACCAATCAAAATATAAACGAATGATGGTAAATGAACAGCCTATTCAAAACATGGTAGCGCAAATTGACACTTCGGTTGATCCAAATTTTATATACAAATATGAGCAAACCAAATTTGTCCCTTCTGATGGAAAAACGTTGCTCATTATGGGACAAACGGTAGAAGGCATTACCGAATATCTCGATCATTTTTCTGAGGAACACATTCCCAGCGGTTGGGCGGCGTATTGGGGAGTGACTGAATTTGTCGGTGTCACTTCTAAGCATACCAACGAAACGAACAGTTCTCAATATCACCAAATGTTGGTTGATCAATTTCCAAATACAGTTTTACAAAGTGCGATGTGGATGGTTGGGAAAAATAGTATCGATCAAAAGGCAAGTGAAGGAACCTATGATGCGGTGATTCAACAATATAGCAATTGGGTAAAATCGCTTCGCAGACCTGTGTATTTGAGAATTGGCTATGAATTTGATGGCATGCATAACGAGCTAGAACCTGACATCTATATAAAAGCCTATCGACATATTGTAGATTTTCTACGAAATGATGGTGTTGACAATATAGCTTACGTTTGGCATTCCTACGCTTCCAAACCGTACAAAGAGTACAAAGTCTCCGATTGGTATCCTGGCGATGATTATGTGGATTGGGTTGCAATTTCCGTATTTGGACACGCATACCATACTACTTTTGGTGAATATTGCGATGCTGTCATGGAATTTGCCAAAGTGCATAAAAAACCCGTCATGATTGCGGAAGCGAATCCTATTAAAGGAATCAATCCAGAAAGTCCAACTGCTTGGCAAGATTGGTTTGTAAACTTTTTCTCTTTCTGTTACAACAAAAACATCAAAGCCATCAGTTTTATCAACGAAAACTGGCAGCGACTCCACATTGATGGCATTGGCGAATGGAAAGATGGACGTTTACACAACAATGAGTTAGTTGCCAAAGCGTGGTTTATGGAAACAAATAAATCACGGTATTTGAAGCAGTCAGAAACGTTGTTTCAAGAGTTGGGGTTTTAATAAATAACATGAATTCGACGTAAGAAATCACTAAATAACTTGTAATAGTCTGAAAAGTAAATACTTGTCAGTTCGAACATTATCGTAGATACCGAGCGTAGCTCATGAGAACACTATAAAAAGTTTAAGTTTCGATTGAATCTCGACTGCGCTCGATTTGACATATTTTGTAAAATACTAACTATCAGTTTTTTATTAAAATAGTTATATCGAACTCACGTTAAATAAAGTCTGTATAATTAATCAAGTAAAACAATGATCAAAACCGAAAACTTTGACAAAATAGAAATTACCTCTGCCGAAGCCTTGCGTTCGTGGCTTTTGGAGCATCATATGCAAGAGGAAAGTGTTTGGCTAATTACTTATAAAAAAAGTGAAGCGCGCAAATATGTATCACGTTGGGATGTGTTGGACGAACTGATTTGTTTTGGTTGGATTGATGGCATTCGCCGAAAACTAGACGATACCAGGACCATGCAACTCATCTCGAAACGAAAAGTACAACATTGGGCTAAATCGTATAAAGAACGAGCCGCAAAATTGATCGAAGAAGGCAAAATGCATGAAGCGGGTTTTGCTTCCATAGAAGCCGGAAAATCAAGCGGACTCTGGAATTTTATGGATGATGTAGACAACTTGATTGTACCAAACGATTTAGCCAAAGCATTGTCTAACTTAGAAGGCGCTGCTGATTTTTTCCAAGCAATCAATGATTCCAGCAAACGATTCGTTCTACGATGGATAAAACTGGCGAAAACAGCCAAAACCAGAGCAAATCGCATTCAAAAAATTGCGCAATTGTCTGCCAAAGGCGAGAAACTTCCTGGAAGTTGATAAAAAGCTTTACGTGTTAAATTAGAGTGGATTCTTAATAATTTTACTATCTTGTTTTCATATAAAAATCAACTCGTTTATGTCTATAAATTATTCGTTCGGACTTCCGCTCAAACATAACTTCGCTGAATTTGTCTATTATCAAGGTTTATTTCTCCCACATGAAATTGATCGCATCTTAAATTTTTGGGATGATGACAAAACCATCAAAGCTACACTAGCAGGCGATCAAAAATATGATGATGAATTGCGAAAAAGTTCTGTCATGTTTATTGACAATACACCTGAGAACGATTGGATTTACAGCAAACTCGCAAGCATCGCAATGGCAAGCAATCAAGAACGGTATTGGTTTGACTTGTTAGGTTTTCACCAAGAATTACAATTGACCAGATACAGTACAGGTGATTTTTTTGATTGGCATCTCGATTTCGGTGCTGGAGAAATTTCCGCGCGAAAACTAAGCATGACCATTCAATTATCGGAACCTGATGCGTATGAAGGCGGAGATTTGGAATTTATGATCAATCAAAAAGTGGTCAAAGCGCCGAGAGAAAAGGGAACTATTGTTGTGTTTCCTTCATTTATCATGCATCGCGTGACAGAAATTACCAAAGGAACACGTCAATCCATTGTCGGTTGGGTTTCGGGTCCGCCGTACAGATAGTCAACCATAAATTTTCTTTTATAAAGCAATTGCGCGTCTTTTTATTGTTTGAAATTGCTATCTGGAAACGCTCAAAACTTGAATAATCTCTTTGAGAATTGTCTCATTTCTGATACCGAAAGTAACATTGCACGTGCAAATTCAATTTTCATTATTAAGATTGACGAAGAAAACAATCGCATCAACATAAAAACTGACTAACCACACGAACATCATGAAAATTATTGATCTTTCCAAACCAATTCAATACAATGCGAACGATCCTTGGTTCATGAAAGTAAAAATCAAGCACAAGCCACATCGCAAAGCCAAATGGTTACTGCGTATTTTGGGATTGCCTTTTAAATTATTTCCGAAAGGATTTGAAGGTTGGGCAGATGATACCATCAAAAAAATGGGCGTACATTCCACCACACATATTGATGCGCCTTGGCACTACTCGCCTACGGTAAACGGTGAAAAAGCTAAAACCATTGATGAAGTTCCACTCGATTGGTGTTATGGTGACGGAATTGTAATTGACATGAAACACAAAGCAGATTTTGATGCAATTACAGTAGCTGATATCACGACGTTTCTTTCCGAGAATAATCTCACGATACAACCGAATATGATTGTATTGATCAAAACGGGAAGAGACAAATTTAAAGGTACAAAAGATTTCCACAAAATAGGAACTGGTATGAGCGCCAAAGCTACCGAATGGTTGATTGATCAAGGAATTAAAGTCATGGGTATTGACGCTTGGGGCTGGGATTTGCCTTTGCCATACATGATGAAAAAAGCCAAAGAAACAGGAAACTCGGAATTTTTCTGGGAAGCACACTTGGTTGGGCAACGTAAGGAATATTGTCATATAGAACAACTTATAAACTTAGATGCTTTGCCATACTCAGGATTTAAAGTATCGGTATTTCCACTAAAAATTGTGGGTGCTTCTGCGGCTCCTGCGCGTGTCGTAGCAATGTTAGAAGAATAACACAATCATGAACAAAGAAATTTCTACCTGTAAAGAATGCAAAAGTGAATATTATACGGATACTTCCGAAAGGAAATATTTCTGTCCAAATTGTTCGTATTATTTGTACGGAGACAACCGATGTTATCACAGATTTGAAAACGGAGCACATTGTACAAAATGCTATTGGGACGGCACTGTTTCTGAACGTGTGACGGCATTGATTACAAGAAATAAAAAGAAACTCAAAAGTGTCAATCAAAATATTACGATTGCAATTGTCATACTGGTAATTTCAACACCAATGCTTATTATTGGTTTGATCGCTGGTGGACCATTACTTTTGTTTAGTGCGTATGGTGGAGAATTAGTCAAGGTATTTTTCCTACTGGGAGTTTTGGGATGTATTGCTTCGTTGCTGCTGTTGGCAAATTCGAAAGGATATAAAAAACGATTGCTTAAAGAAATTCCGTATATGGACTGAAATACAGATTGAAAAATTAGTATGTCAGGAAAAAGTAAAAATTAAATTGAACGCTACAATATAATGAACCGAATTTCATTGCTACTGTTATTACTCATATTTTCGAACTGTGCTAAAGAAGCAAACTGCTCCAATTTTAAAACAGGAGAATTTAGGTATGCCAATAAATCAATCACCGTAAAAATCACCCGAAATGATTCTATACAAATTGAAACAAACATTAAGGATGGCGTAGTATTTACTTCTACAATAGAATGGGTATCAGATTGTAAATACATTTTAACATTTACAAATATTGAAAACCTCCCAGATGACTCTAGTATTTATTTAGGAAAAAAAATCTATTGCAATATCGAAAAAATAAAAGGGAATAGATTTGAAGTCCATGCTGTGAGTACAGCTACTGACATGAATGAAATGATTGAGTTCGTAAAAGTTAAGTAGTAAGACAAAGTCAAAAAAATTCCGTTTATAAGCGATTTATATAGCAACTATGATTTATAACGTGGCATCTACACAATTATACTTGGTTTTCTCAATATTTTTCACCTAACTTGAAACATTCTATCAAAAATATACACGTATCACATACACAACACATAAACCTTAAACAAACACACTATGAATTTATCGATTGCACTGATTGTCATTGGAGTCATTATTTTAATTGCGGTAGCTGCCACGTACAACAGTCTTATTGGAAGAAGAAATCAGGTACAAAACGCAGAAAGTTCGGTAGATGTCATGCTTAAAAAACGCTACGATCTCATTCCAAATTTAGTCGAAACTGTAAAGCAATATGCGAATCATGAGAAAGATCTACTCGAAAATATCTCCGCATTGCGATCTAAGTTAATTTCACAACCTTTGGATAAATCTCAAAAAAATGCTCTGGAAAATGAACTTTCACAAGGATTACGTCAGTTGAACATCAATGTGGAAAATTATCCAGATTTAAAAGCCAACGAAAACTTTTTGAATCTTCAATATAACTTAAACGAAATTGAAAGCCAAATCTCTGCTTCCAGACGCGCGTATAATGCGGCTGTATTGGATTATCACAACGGATTGGACAAATTCCCTTCAAACATTATTGCGGGCTTTTTTAATTTTAAGAGAGAAGAATTCTTTGATATTGCACCCTCTGAAAGAGAAAATCCAAGCGTAAAGAATTTATTTAAAGATTAATGATTTCAGCAGAAGTAAAACGTAAATACCAAGACATTCTAGACATTTTCAGAAATGCCAAACAAGATGTTTTTGCACGTTCCAAAAAGTTCTGGAAAAATACATTGTATGTCTATTTGGGCATTATGGTCGTTTTATTGATCTTGTTTTTATTGAAAGTCATTAGGATAGAAGGTCCAGCTTTACTCATAATGTTCATTGCACCTGCACTTCTGTTTTTAATTCCCGTAATAATGACATCTAGCTTGAAGGGAAAATGGGTTGAAAAATATAAAGACGAAGTCATCAAACCTATTGTAGAAGCGGAATTCCCGGGAATGTTATATGAGGACGATCGTCACATTTCTAAAGGAATATTTAACTCGAGTAATCTCTTCAGGAGACCTGATCGGTTTAACGGGGAAGATTTATTCAGCGGAAAAATAGACGCAACCACTTTCACTTTTTCAGAAATTCACGCCGAAGAAAAACACGAAATCAAAGGCAAAGACGGCAACAAAACAACTTGGTACAGTACCATTTTTAGAGGATTGTTTTTAATTGCCGATTTCAACAAAGAAATTGAAAACGAAACCTATGTGTATTCGTCAGGCGGAAAATGGTTTTCGCGATTCAAGCGTGTCAAACTAGAAGATCCTGAATTTGAAGATCGTTTCAATGTCTACAGCGACGATCAAATTGAAGCACGATACATTTTAACGCCCAAAATGATGCAACGTATTGTTGATGTAGAAGATCGCTTTGGTGCCAACCTCTACTTATCATTTCGCGGAAACAATGTATACATTGCCATCAAACAATCCCAAAATATGTTTGAATCGAGTTTCAATGATGAAGTCAGCTTTACGCAAGTAGCATACTTCTTAGAAGAAGTCCGCAGCATTTTAGACATCATCAATGAATTGGATTTGAATTTGCGAATTTGGACGAAGCGATAAAATCTTAAAAATGAAAAAGTGAACCAAAGTTCACTTTTTAAATACTACACTATAGAAATATCAACAATAATGACACCTCCATTTATACTATCTGCTTCCTCTTGTGTGATTTCTAGATGCTCTAAATGATTCATAATACTAAATTTTAAAATTAATAATGATATAAAAGTACATCTGAAAATTTTAAAAGAAAAGAACTATTAATGACATTATATCTATTGTCAAACAAGTATTTTACATCGCCAACACTTCCTCCTTATGCTCCGTAAAAGGATCTAATTTTTCTTCTGCAATGGCTTTATTAATCCATTCTAAGGCTTTTTGTTTATTGCCTCTGTGTTTGAAGATTTGCGACAATCGATAGTACGCCCAACATACAGGAACGCCGTCTTTTGCAGTATAATTGCTGATGTAGGTATACAAACACTTCTCCCCTTTTTCCAACTCAATATTGTAGTCGGCAGCCACTTTTCCTATTTGGTAGTGCATGGCATTTCGCTGGTGTCTTTTGTGCGTTTTTTCAAGATTATCAATCGCTTTTAACGGTTTGTTTTCCTTTACATACAACTGCGTCAACTTGTCATAACAAGTGACAGAACCGCCAATTTCAATGGCTTTTTTATAATATTCTTCTGCTTTTTCTGGTTCATCATCATATTCGTAAATATAGCCTTTTGCCAAATAGCCATCTACTTTAGAGAGCTTTTCCAATTCGTTGGCATATTTCATGGATTTCTTGTAGCTTCCGCCGATGATGCCTGGCAATTGCATGTACAATTCTACCATTGCCCAACGGACTTCAATATGTGTCGGATCGAGTTCTGCGGCACGATTAAAGGATTTTTTTACATCTCCAATCAATCCTAAAGCACGCAACTTACTCACTTGCAACGCTTTCATTCCTGTAGCACCTCCGAATTTATAGTGATAATTTGCGTTAAAATCATCCATTTTTACCAACAACTCGTAATTCTCAATAGCACCGTCCCAATTTTCTTGAAAGCCATACGCATCGCCTAACAATTCTATCAACTTTCGATCGTTGGGTGAATTGGCAACAGCTTCTTTTAATAAGGTTTCGGCTTGACTGTATCGTTTTTGCTCAAATAATTTTTCTACAGTTTCGACAGTTGTTTGACTCATTAACAACATCGGAACACATAAGAGGACTAAAAAATAATATTTCATTGCTTTTTCTAATTTCAATAGCGACATATATAGAACTGTAAAGATACTACTTTCATCGCCGATAGTTTTATAAAATATTCTTAATAGTGTGCATATTGGAATGTTCTTTGCGATTTATAACGCAGAAGTAAACCAAATTGCATATAAAATTCTTACTTTACATACGTAAAAGCAGCTTTTGAAGTTTTATAACAAGAAAATAGGTTTTACACGGCGAATAAACTTTACACGAATGAAAAACGCACTTACTATATTTATGATTGTACTCTTTAGTCAATTCGCGAATGCGCAAGAAAAATATACCCAATTATGGAAAGAAGTCAATGCGCTTGAACAAAAAGGATTGACCAAATCGGCTTACGAAAAAGTTTCTGAGATTTATACCATTGCCAAGAAGGATCAAAACAATCCGCAAATCATCAAGGCATTTTTACACAAATCAAACTATCAATTAGCCCTAGAAGAAGATGCGGAATTGGCGATTGTCAACGCATTGAAAGCAGAAATTGAAATACAATCATTTCCTTCAAAAAATATTTTAGAAAGTATTTTAGGGCAATTGTATTGGCAATATTACAGGGCAAATGTTTTTAAATTTTACGATCGTAGCAAAACCGAGAAAAAAGTAGACGATGATTTTAGAACTTGGGATTTGGATACTTTATTTGCTGAAATTAGTAAGTATTTCGATGCTTCACTAGCGAATGTTGAACAATTACAAAACATTAATCTAACGCTATTTAATGAAATTCTTCAAACACAAAAAGGCTCTAAAGCATTTCGCCCAACGGTTTACAATTTTCTAGCGCACAATGCGTTGGAATTTTACAAAACCTCTGAAAATAGCATCACAAAACCTACTAAAATTTTTAAGATTGATGATGCAAAATATCTATCGGATGCGAAACAATTTTCAGAACTCACTTTAACTACGGATGATCCGTTATCGCTACAATTCAAAGCACTCGAAATTTATCAAAATCTAATTCGTTTTCATCTGAACGATACATCGCCAAAAGCGTTGATTGCTGTGAATATTGAACGTTTACATTTTGTGCAAAAAAATGCTACGTTTAACAAATCGAAAGAACAACTGATTGAAGTCTTTCAGAAAGAAAAAACAACCCACGCTTCACATCCGTATTCGGCAATGTACGATGCTGAAACTGCTGAAATATACAGAGAGCTAGGAAGTCAATTCAAAGCAGAACAACCCGAAAAACACAAATGGGAATACAAAAAAGCCGTGGAACTTTGTAATGCAGTAATTAACAAATTTCCTGACAGCGAAGCCGCTAAAAAATGCAGCGTACTCAAAAACAATATTTTAGAAAAAGATTTTACTGTTACCACGGAAGATATGATTCCGATTGGAAAATATTCTAGAATGTCCATTCGCTATAAAAATGTAGACAAGTTGTATTTTACGATCTACAAAATCACGCACAGTCAATTGGACGACTATTACAGACTGGGTCCAAACAAACTTACTGCTTTCATTAAAAGCTTACCTATGAGTGAACAATGGAACGCCACCTTACCCACAGAACAAGATTACCATTATCACACAACTGAAATTGCCATTCCGCCATTACAAAATGGTTTGTATTTGATTGCTGCTTCGGGCAAAGAAGAATTTAGTCAAAACTTTTCTGCTTCTGAGGTGATCCAAGCGACCAATATCGCAATTACGCATAAAAAAATGGCGAAATCCTACATTTTCCAAGCAACGAATAGAAATGATGGAAAACCAATTGTAAATCAAAAACTAAATATTACCTATCAACTAGGCTATCGTGGAAAACAACAAAGACACACACTTACCACAGATGCTACTGGAAGTGCTACGCTTTTAGGCGAAATGAATAGGAGTTTTCAAAATATTGACATTGTTGTTACCAGAGAAAATGATACAGCATATTTTGATAATTTCAACTTTTACAAACGCAATTATCAAGATGACGACGAACCGAAAAAAATAGTATTTCTATTTACCGATAGAAGTATTTACAGACCTTCGCAAATCGTGCATTTTAAAGGAATTCTAGTGCGTAGAGAAGGCTCAAAATCTACAGTGGTGAGTAATGAAAAAATTCAGCTTACACTTCGCGATGCCAATTATCAAGTAGTAAGCGAAAACTCATTTACCACGAACGAATACGGTTCAATAAAAGGTGAATTTGTCATTCCAAATAATGGTTTAACAGGGAATTTTTCCATTCACGCCTCTAGAGATAATGACGGTTATGGAAGAGTTAACTTTTCTGTAGAAGAATACAAACGTCCAAAGTTTGCTGCTGAGTTTTTACCAGTCACAGAAACCGTTGCCGTGAATGATACCGTAACAGTAAAAGGAAATGCTAAAGCATTTGCAGGAAGTTCCATTTCGGATGCAAAAGTGACCTATTCTGTAAAACGTACACCACGTTTTCCGCGATGGGTATTTTGGAGACGTCCGTATATAAATACTTCTCCGCAACAAATTACCAGCGGCAACACAACGACAGATGCTTCTGGAAATTTCGAAATTGATTTTACGGCCATTCCTGATGCGAGTGTCAATAAAGAATTACTGCCTATTTTTGATTACGAAGTAACAGCTGATATTACCGACATCAATGGCGAAACGCACAGCGTAACCACTGTAATTCATGTAGGATATCACAGTCTGGAAGCCAAAATTTTGATCAGTAACAAGCTTGATGCGACAAAAAATGATCACAAACTAGAAATCATAACAAAAAACTTAAACGGTGAAAAAGTGCCTACAAAAGGTAAAATTACCATTCACAAACTGCAAGCGCCAGATCGGGTATTGCGCAAGCGACCGTTTAATGTGCCAGATTATAAATCAATCTCTGAAGTCGAATTTAAGAAGCTATTCCCGCATGAAGCATATTCAAAAGAAGAACAAGATTTTAGATCGTGGAAAAAAGGGAAAAATGTATTTGAAGAATCATTCGATACTGAAAAAGCTACTGAACTTAATTTAGGGAAAATCAAACGTTGGGAATCTGGCAAATATATAGTTGAGGTTACCACAACAGATGCCAATGGTTTTGAAATCAAAGATATTGCCTATACTAATGTGTGGAATGCTAAAGATAAAGTGACGGCAGACAATAAACTGTTGGATATATACACGGACAAAGAAGCCTATCTGCCAAACGAAGAAGTAATTCTTACGATCAATTCCGGAACAGATATCTTGAATGTCACGGTAGATATTGAAAAAGAGAAGCGCATTGTAAAATCGGATGTCATATCCCTAAAAGATGGCAAACAAATTCTCCGAATTCCTGTAACCAAAGAAGATGAAGGCGGATTTAGAGTGCATTGTACTGCTACAATTTTTAACAGTTTTATTCAACAAGCAATTCCTGTTGTGGTGAAATATCCTCCAGCAGAATTATCCATAGAAACGACAACCTTTAGAGACAAATTAAAGCCTGCACAAGAAGAAACATGGAGTTTTAAAATCAAAGGTCCAAAAGGAGAAAAAGTCTCCGCAGAATTACTCTCAAGCATGTATGATGCTTCATTAGATGAATTCAGAAAACACCGTTGGACTTTTAATCCAATATACCAACCCACATACTACACCTATGTGAGCATCAGTGATGGCAATAGTTTTGACATTACACGTTTTGGCGATTCGTTTTTTGAAAGAACAAAAGCCAACTACACGCCACAAGCCTTTGATCGTTTGGATTGGTTTGGATTACAATTCTACAACACACGTAGAGCACTGTTTAAAAGACAAGTAGCACTAGAATCTGCGAGTATGGCACAGCGCAAATTAGCAGTACCAGCTCCAGAAGCCGCATCAGTCGATCGCGCAGGTTTAGTGGCAAGCAATATCGCTGTTGCTGATGAAAGTAATGACTTTAATTACTACAGAGGTGATGGAAATGGTAGTGATGATGAGAAGTATAGAGATGGTGATGCAGCTTCAGCGAAGTATGCTGAGAAATTTGGACAGCAGGCAGAAACAATCATACCTAGAAAAAATTTACAGGAAACTGCTTTTTTCTTTCCACAATTACAAACGGATAGCGAAGGCAATGTGTCGTTTACCTTCACCGCGCCCGAAGCATTGACCAAGTGGAAATTGCAATTGCTAGCACATACTAAAGAATTGAATACCGCAGTCAAAGAATTAACTACGGTCACGCAAAAAGAATTGATGGTTTTACCCAATGCACCACGCTTTTTCCGTGAAGGTGATAAAGTGGTGGTAAGTACTAAAATTTCAAATCTTTCTGAGAAAAACCTCAGCGGAGAAGCTTCTTTGCAATTGGTTGATCCATTTACGGGGAATGACATCAATCCTGCTTTGTTTCCGCGTTTGGGCACACCGACACAAGCATTTTCGGTAGATGCCAAAGGCAATACGCAAGTTTCGTGGACTTTATATGTTCCGAAAGGATTGCAATCGGTTCAATATACGATTACCGCACGCGCAGGTGAATTCAGCGATGGCGAACAAAATGCCTTGCCTGTATTGTCAAACAGAATGTTGGTGACGGAAACCATGCCGATGTGGATTCGCTCTAACGAAACGAAGACGTTTACTCTAGATAAGTTGGCTACTTCAAAATCGACTACGTTGACGCACCACAAGTTGAGTTTGGAAATGACGTCCAATCCTGCGTGGTATGCTGTGCAAGCGTTGCCGTATTTAATGGAATATCCGTATGAATGTTCGGAGCAGACTTTTTCACGTTATTATGCGAATACTTTGGCGAGTCACATCGCGAATAGCAATCCACGCATTCAACAAGTGTTTAATCAGTGGAAATCGTCGGATGTGTTGTTGAGCAATTTAGAGAAGAATCAAGAATTAAAATCACTCATTCTACAAGAAACACCTTGGGTTCGCGATGCACAATCGGAAGCAGAACAGAAAAAACGAATCGCCTTATTATTCGATCTGAATCGCATGAAAAATGAAGAAACACGAAGCTTGAAAAAATTACAGCAAATGCAAAATGCTTCTGGCGGATTTCCTTGGTTTTCAGGTGGACGCGAAAGTAGATTCATCACACAACATATCATCGCTGGTTTTGGTCATTTACACAAGTTGGGCGTATCTTCCAAAGAAAATAAAGACACCAAAAAGATGATTTTGAATGCCATCACGTATTTAGATCAAGAGTTCATTCAAGAATACAAAGACATTCGCAAATATGATAAAGATGCAGATGTATCCAAAGATCATTTGTCGAATTCGCAATTGCATTATTTATATATGCGAAGCTTTTTTGGGGAGATTTCCCTTTCGGAAGAAGCGCAGCAAATTAGAGAGTATTACTTAGGTCAAATCGACGAGTATTGGTTGAATCGCAGCTTATATGCCAAAGGGTTGATGGCGTTGATCACACATCGTATGGAACGCAGCAAAACGGCGACTGGAATTCTGCGTTCGTTGCAGGAAAATAGCATTACTAGTGACGAATTGGGCATGTACTGGAAAGCGAATACGTCGTCTTGGTATTGGTATCAAGCGCCAATTGAAACGCAAGCGCTTATGATTGAAGCTTTTTCAGAAATTTCTAATGATATCACTGCTGTAGATAATTTAAAGATTTGGCTGTTGAAGCACAAACAAACCAATCGTTGGGCAACGACCAAAGCGACTTCTGATGCTGTCTACGCGCTTTTATTACAAGGAAGCGATTGGCTTTCGGTAACCGATATGGTAGATGTGACGGTTGGCAACGAACAAATTTCACCTGCAACGCTGGAAAATGTCAAAGTAGAAGCTGGCACAGGATATTTTAAAACTTCGTGGAATGGCAACGAAGTCACTCCGGAAATGGCAAAAGTAACCTTGACAAAAAAAGGAAATGGCATCGCTTGGGGCGGATTGTACTGGCAATATTTTGAAGATTTAGACAAAATCACGACCGCAGAAACTTCCTTGAAATTGAGCAAAAAACTCTTCAAACGTACGTATGACAACACAGGCGAAGTAATCACAGAAATTGACGAAAACACCAAACTAGAATTGGGCGATTTAGTGCGTGTACGCATTGAACTTCGAAACGACAGACCGATGGAATTCGTCCATATGAAAGACATGCGCGCGGCAGGTTTTGAACCTGTAAATGTTTTATCGCAATACAAATGGCAAGACGGTTTGGGCTATTACGAAAGTACCAAAGATGCAAGTACCAATTTCTTCTTTGACTATTTACCAAAGGGAATTTTCGTGTTTGAATACGACTTACGCGTCAACAACAAAGGTGATTTCTCCAATGGAATTTCAACCATTCAAAGTATGTATGCGCCTGAGTTTAGTAGTCATAGTGAAGGTGTTCGTGTGAAGGTGGATTGATGTTTTTTTGTGGATTTGTTTTTTGTTGATTCGTGGGTTTGTTAATTCGTCAATGCGTTAATTTGTACTGTTCCTTTTAGACATTTTTGTAAGATACGTCATTGCGAAAGTTTTGAAAAAACTTGTGGCAATCTGTTTCTTTCAAAGACAAATCTTACTTTGATTTAGACAGATTGCTTCACTACGTTCAAAATCTAAAATGAGTTCAACTTATAACGTTCAGTGCGCCTCTTCGGCATCTGAAAGTTGCGTTTCACTCATACTCAATCTCAAAAATAGTCTCTCTCTCCAACACCTTTTCGCCATCAGGATAGAAATACGATTTAATCATTTTTGGATTTCCTTTTTCGTCATACAAATATTCGTATTCAATTTCGAGTGAGATTAGTTTGCCTCTTCTGTAGAAGGTCAGCGTTCCTTCTACCAAATACATTCGGTCGTTTTTGTCGTAGGTAATCGTGTAGATTTCTTTTTCTTCGCCTTTTGTTCTTTGATAGGCTGTAATTTTGTTGGTTTTAGAATATTGAAAGGTTCCTATTTGCAAGCTGTCTTTCATAAAAACTCTTGGAAATTCTACATATTCCTGTTCATCAATTGGCGTGGAAATATCATAACTATCATACAAATAGCGTTTGTATTCGGTTTCAAACTTGGTCAACAATTTATCTGTGTTATAGCTATAGTTCTTTTTGTAAATATCGATGACTTCTCCAAATTTATCATAGATGATTTTTCGTACAGGCAACTCGTTTTGATAGATTATTTTTTCGAAAGAACGATCTTCAAATGCAGAACGCCATTGCGTATACGAGCCGTCTTCTTCTTCCGTAAAATCATCTGCCAACAGACTGATAAAATGACGCTTTGAAACAGGTCTTTTTTGGGAATCATAGGTGTACGCGATGCTGTCATTATAATTGTAAAAGGCAGTCAAAAGCTCATTTGTATACACATAATGATCGTCTCCTTTTTGCTCAATCGTGTAATCAACGTAATCGGGAAGTTCTTCTTTGATGGTTTTTATAGTAATATTGCCTTTTTGTGTGATTTCAGCTTTCGGTGTTTCTAGATGATTGATGACTTCTTTAGATTCTTCAATGCCAAACGCATAATAGCGCGTTACGGTTTTAGTCAGCACTTTCTTTTCATCCAAAAACATAAACACTTTTTCCACAGTCGTTGGTCCTACTCCTTGCCTGTATTGTTTAAAAGTTCGTATTACTTTTTTGACCTTTCCTTTGTATTTTGTGGGAT
Organism: Bacteroidota bacterium; assembly: GCA_039026955.1. Classification (GTDB taxonomy): domain Bacteria; phylum Bacteroidota; class Bacteroidia; order Flavobacteriales; family Flavobacteriaceae; genus Kordia. The sequence goes on along the minus strand of JBCCLH010000025.1, from coordinate 38,185 downwards.
CGGAAATGTGTTCATTGTCTAAATATGCATAGAAAGTATCTTCAGGAGAAGCTAGGGTTGGTTTTGGAAATTCCTGCGCGTATACATTCGCGAAAGCGATACATCCCAGAAAGAGTACAATATAATTTTTCATCGAGTCTAAGTTAAAAAATTACTGATAATGTTTGCATAAAGTCTAAAAATTGCTGCAAAATCTTTCAACTGTGATCGGTTTTAGTTGGAATTGATAGCTTTTATTACTTTTCATCCATTAACCTAATCGTACTTTTTCACCTGTTTGAATGTGTTGAATAGCTTTATGATTGACAACTTTTCCAATTTTAATGCCAGGACTCGAAGTTCTTGGTTTTGTGCCGTCACCGTAAGTTGTATTTCCGTACATGAATAAAATTCCAAACTTTGTGTGATCCGTTTGCGATCGCCAATACACAACATCACCAATATCAAAAACCTCGCGTTGTTCGCCATTAAACGGAATGTCTAATTCGTATTGATAAAAAATACTTCGCCTTGAATATGTGTTGCGATTCCTTCTAAAGATTCACTTTCTTTTATGTGTTGAATAATTCCAGATGATTCTTCCCAAACTATGGAAAGTGTGGTGGTTTCTGTATGTAGCGTAGGTTTCATGAAAATTATATTTATACAAATCGAGTTCACTCATTGAAAAGGAGCGTTCACGCAATATTTGTTTTATACAGCCAAAAGATACAATAGTTTTGAAGGGTAATCAAACCAAAACCTTATGAAGCCATTTTTACTTTTTGCATTATTTTTTAGTATTTCCATTTCCTGCTTTGCGCAAAAATATACACTCAGAGGAACCATTTATGATGAAGATAAAAATGCGCTTGCCTTCGCGAATGTGATCGTGAAAAATACTATGCAGGGTGTTATTACGAATGATGAAGGACAGTTTACAATTGATGTCACTCCAAAAGACATGCTGGAAGTTTCATATTTGGGCTTTGAAACCAAAGAAATCCAAATAACAGATCAAAAAAATATGTCAGTAATGCTCGAAACTACGCATGAAGTTATGGATACTGTGGAGATTGTTGCGTACTCACGTACGTGTGTAAAATCTAGAATTGCATGTACTTTATTTTCTTATACAAATAGTTGTGGAGCTCCTACTATCAGCAGCAAAAATGAATCCTCTGAATTTAAACGCATTCAAGGTGAACAACGATTGAATTCACTCTTTCCAAATCCTTCTGCAAACGGAATTTTTCAGCTACAACTGAACGATAAGTATACCGATCTTACGTTGGAAGTTTTTAATATGAACGGTCAGTTACTACAGACAAATACATTTACAAAGCTTTCAAAAAATCCACAAATTGATTTGTCAAATCAGTCTAGAGGAATGTATTTAATTCGCATCGTTGCTGATGGAAAACTGTTGGAGACCAAGAAAGCAATCCGAAGTTAGTAAAAGCAGACTTTCACTTTATTAATCCTGCTTTTTTTGTTCCTTTAAAAATGCTTCTGTACGTTTAAGCTGTTCTTCTAAATTCCATTCAAAATTGAAACGATTTTTTAGAAATACGGCAATTGGTTCCAATCCAATTGCGGCTCTTCTTTTGTCTATATTGGCAGGATCGTACACTGGCCACAGATTGAAACTTTTAGTTTCGGGATAATATTTCATTTGTCCGCCGTACAACTGTAATTCTCCTTTTTCAGTGGCAATTCTATCTTCGGCTCGTACCAAAAAACGCGCTTCTAATTTTCCTTCCTTCACTGCTTTTCGCATTAATGGAAGATAATGTATGCGAACAGAATTATCGGAATGTTGTATCACATTGCACAAGGTCCAATTGCCACGCACGCCAGTCATATCTTGGGAAGGCCAGCCGTACGTATTTAAAATTTCTTTAACTTTTTGCTCGTTGACAGCATGATTTTGCTTGACTATTTTGTGATAATTTTTATACTCCTTTGATTCCAGTCCATAACGTTTCATGGCAGCATCTCGCATGCGTATGGGCGTTTGTTCTGTTTCCCAAATGGTATCGATGACAGCTTTTAAATCGGTAGTTATACTTTTCTTTTGAGCGACTTCTTGACTAAAACAGAAGGAAACAACTAGCAAGCAGAAGATTGGAATGTATTTCATGGTAACAATGGTATCGGTTTCTGTTGTTAAAGCTATGCTATTTTGCAGTCAAATCAAAATGAACAATTTCCTCAAAACAGCAAGTTTACGAACTCATATAGCGCATTCCCTAATCCTATATTGTAACTTTAGTTCGGTATATTTTTATTTGCTTCATAAATCTAACCATCTGTCTACATGAGAAATATTTACACACTTAGTCTCTTATTGTTTTTTAGTTTTCAACTCGGTATTGCACAGTACAATTACGATAAAAACTGGAAAAAAGTAGAAAAATTAGAAGTCAACGGAAAACCTGCTGCTGCTTTTAAAATTGTGAAGCGTATTTACAAAAATGCGAATAAGGAACAAAATACGGCACAAATTGTAAAAAGCATGATGTACAGTGCTAAGTTTTCACTACTCATTACAGAGGATTCAGAAGTTGTTGTATTGCAAAATTTACAAAGTGAAATCGCCAAGCAATCCTTTCCAACCACGGCTATTTTGGAGAATGTGTATGCTGAATTTTTATCACAATATTTTAAAAAGTATCAGTATAAAATTCGCCAACGCACCACTGTTGCTTCCGATACAATTCCTGCTGATTTTAGACTTTGGGACACCAAAACGTTTGTAAACGAGATCCATAAAAGCTTTCAACATTCCATACAACAAGAAACAGCGTTGCAACAACTTCCTGTAGAAGAGTATATGGCGCTCGTTCGAGGAAAGGTAAACACGCAGAAATACAATTTTAGTCTGTACGATTTGCTAGTCTACAATATGCTCGATTTCTACAAAAAAGACATTCCTTACGATTATAAAAAACAAGACAAATACAAATACGGAGAAAGGGATTTTGCGCCAACGGATACTTTTATGCAGCGAAAATTTGATAGCAATCAACCTGAAAACATTTCAAGAACCAATATTTTGCAATTGTTCCAAAAGCTAGAAGCTGCTCATCAAAACAATTCAGAAGCATATGTGGATGTTGTATTGCAGCGTTTGAATTTTGTCCGCTACAAAGTTGATCAACAAAAAAGGTATACTTGGTATACAGAAGCACTCGAAAAACTGATCGCACAGTATCAAAATGATCCTGTAGAAGCGTTGATTCAGTATGAATTGGCAGCGTTTTACTTTGATATTTCCAATCCATATTCGGGACGTTCACTTAAAGATTTTAGTCAATTACGCATCAAGGCAGTGGATATTATGGAAAAGATGATCGCAAAGTATCCAAACTCGGAAGGAAGCATCAAATGTGAGTTACTTGCGAAGAAGATTACTCAAAAAGACATTTCATTCAAAACGGAAGCCTACACCGTTCCAAACAAACCGTTGCTTGCCCAAACAACATTTAAAAATATAGATACTTTATTCGTAAAAGCGTACCGAGTTTCGCATTCGTTTTTAGAAAAGGTTCATTACAACAAACGAGATTCGGTAGTGGGCGATTTTATCAAGAGAAAAAAGGAATTCATCGCAAAAGATTATCCATTAACAATTACAAAAGATTATTACGAACATACGACCGAAATCAGCATTCCGCCACTGCCAAAAGGACGCTATTTACTCACAATTTCAAATACTGCAACACAAGTTTCAGAAAAGGATGTATTGGCATATGACATCACGCAAAAAACCAACTTATCTGAACTGATTACGAATTTTGATACTGAAAGAATGCACACCATTGTCAACCGTGCTACTGGTAAACCGATTCATAAGGCAACGATTAAAGTTTTTGACAGTCAAAAATACATTGATCAAATAGCGAGAACTGATGCGTATGGCAATGCACGTATTCGCAAGCGAGAAGGCAACAGAAGCGTTGAAAAGTTGATTCTTCATGATGAAGATACATTGTATACTCGCAGAACTTCTTTAGGATACAATCGCGTTAAGGATGATGAAGACAGAACTTGGAACGCGCGACCATTTGTGTTTACAGATCGTAGCATTTACAGACCTGGGCAAACGGTGTATTTTAAAGGCATTTTAGTACAAGAAAGGAATGATATCAGTGCGGTAGTTCCAAATACCTATTGTAAAGTCGTCATCGAATCTGATTATGACGATATCAAAACATTGCGACTCAAAACGAATGAATTCGGCTCATTTAGCGGCAAAGTAAAACTTCCAAAAAATATACAAACGGGCGAATTTACGATTACCATTGACGAAGATGATGCATACGAAGGTGACGATCCTTTTTGGGATGAAGTCTATAATTTTGATGAAGGTACTGCGCGTTTTCTGGTAGAAGAATACAAACGTCCACGCTTTGAAGTACTCATGAATCCACTCACTAAAAATATAAGCTTTAACGATTCTGTAACTGTCACAGGAAAAGCGAGAGCCTTATTGGGCAGTGCTATCAGTGATGCCAAAGTGAAATACACGATCACGCGTGAAGCGAGTCTTGAATATAACAGTGCTGATGTGTATGATGAGGAAGAAGACGAAAAAATCATTGCAGAAGCTATCACCACCACAGATGCTTACGGAAATTTTGAAATCCCTTTTGTGACGATAAGAAATGAAGAAATTCCGCTAGAAGACATATACAGTTATAGCTATAACATTGAAATAGAAGTGATTGATATTAATGGCGAAACACAAACTGCAGAAAAAACGGTGTATGTAAAACGACAACGTTTCCACCTGTATATGATCAATCCGTTTGAAAAAGAACGAAGTCAACCTTTCAAAATGACTATTGAAGCCAGAGACGCTAATAATGTTCCTTTCCATACCAATGGTTTTATAAAAGTATACAAACTCAAAAGTCCTGAACGTATTTTCAGAAAAAGACCTTGGCGTTTTCCAGAAATGCAACTCATGTCAAAAGCAATATTCATTCAACAATTTCCGCATATTTCGTATGATGAGGAAGAAAAAGCAAGAAATCAAGAAAAAGGAGCACAAGTGGCGGAAGTGGCTTTTGATACGGAAACGAATGCCAAACATACCCTAAATACGTCTACTTGGGAAACAGGAGAATACACGATTGAAAGTTATGCGTACGACGAAAAAATACAAGATACAGTATATGTTTCTAGAAACTTTACGCTTACAGATGTCAACGATACGTACTTAGCTGACAATAAACTTTTTGAATATACGACGCTGAATGACGATTATAAAAAAGATGGTTTTGTCAAACTAAAGCTTTCTACCGCTTTGCGCGATGATGATTTAAACGTATTCATTCATGTGTACTATAAAGAACAACTCTTACGCACACAATTGGCTACGATACAAGAAGGTTCAAAAGTGGTTAAAGTACCGATTGATGCAAGCTTGACAGATGAAATTACAATTCGCATGAGTTTTATCAAATTCAATACGTATTATGACAAGCAATTTGTATTCAATCTGTACGAACAAAACAGACAATTAACGATTGAAACAACTACATTTCGCAACAAACTTGAACCTGGACAAAAAGAAACATGGCGTTTTAAAATTACCGACATCGAAAAAAATGGAAGCATGGCGGAAGTCTTAGCGTCTATGTATGATGAATCGTTAGATCAATTTAATTCGCATGTTTGGGAACCAAACTTCAACTACTTTAGTGATTATTACAGAACGCCTCGTACACAATCAAACTATTTTGAAACGACAAAATCGCTCAAATTTCATACGCTAAACAGCTTTTTTAGAATTCCGTCGTTCAAAAATTACATCCAATTCAATTGGTTTGGCGTAAGCTTTCACAACGTAAGCAACAGTAACTATCGCTACCTAAAAAATTTAAAAGAAAAGCGCAAAAATCAACGCAAACCATTCTTCTCCGGAACTATTACAGGTCATGTACTAGATGAAACTGGCATGCCATTGCCTGGAGCAACCATCGCGGTTAAAGGAAGTACTAGAGGAACCACAAGTGATTTTGATGGCTTGTTTACCATTAATACCGATGCAAGTGACACCTTAGTCTTCAGTTATATAGGTTATAAAACACAAGAAATCAACGCTAATGGTAAAAACAATATCAATGTCCTATTGGAGCAAGGAGACGAACTAGATGAAGTTGTCATTGTTGCTTATGGAGGCGAGGTACAATCTGCCAAAGTCGCTTATTCCATTGCTACTGTTGAATATCAATCTGTTAGTGATATTCCCATAGCAAGTTTAGAACAAGTATTGCAAGGAGCGGCGGCTGGCGTCAATGTTTCTACAGCAAGTGGTGCGGCAGGAGATGATGGTGTCATCGTTATCAGAGGTAGAAGCTCTCTTGAAGGCGATGTAGAACCCTTATTTGTGATAGACGGTGTGCCTGTAGATGCCAATGCTTTTAAAAATCTGAATCAAACTAATATTGTCTCTTTCGTGGTGTTAAAAGATGCATCTGCCAAAGCAATTTATGGTAGTAGAGGCGCTGGTGGCGTGATTATTATCTCCACCAAATACGGAACTACAACAGAAACAATTGACGGAATGGAAGTGATTGTCGGAATCACAGAAGACGATTTAGGAACGGTAGAAACACGCAAAGAACTCAAAGAAACTGCCTTTTTCTATCCACATTTACGAACCGATGCCGAAGGAAATGTGGCGGTGGAATTTGAAGCACCGGAATCCTTAACTCGCTGGAAATTTCAACTATTTGCACATCAAAAAGATGGAATGTACGGAAGCATCGCAAAAAATGCTATGACTCAAAAAGAATTGATGGTTGTACCGAACATGCCGCGCTTTTTAAGAGAAAAAGATACCATTGTCATTTCGTCAAAAATTGTAAATCTGATAGGCAAAGAAACCAAAGGAATCGCTTCGCTGCAGTTGCTTGATGCGTACACGATGGAATCTATTGATACAAAAGTGCATTTAGGTGACAAATACAAATCTTTTACGGTTCCATCGAAGGGAAATACGAATCTTTCTTGGAAACTCTATATTCCAAAAGGCTATGATGCGATTCAGTACAAAGTCGTCGCCAAAGCAAATAATTTCACAGATGGCGAGGAAAGTGCCTTGCCTGTATTGAAAAACAGTATTCTTGTGACAGAAGCGAAGCCAATTTGGGTAAAACCTGGTGAAGAAAAAGAAGTTACGTTTAGCAAACTTGCCAACGATACGAGTACGAGTTTAGAGCAACACCAATTAACGTTGGAATATACGTCTAATCCAACTTGGAGTGCAATTCAGTCATTACCATATTTGATGGAATATACGTATGAATGTGCCGAACAAACCTTTGCGCGTTTGTATGCCAATATGCTTGCCGCGCATATTTTACAAAGTGCTCCAAAAGTGAAAGAAGTGTTTGAAGCTTGGAAAGCGAATGGTGCCTTGATTTCTGATTTAGAGAAAAATCCGGAATTAAAAACCTTATTGATTTCAGAAACACCTTGGGCGCGCGATGCAGCATCTGAAACGGAAAAAAAGCAACAACTTTCAACACTTTTTGATCCAGAAGCAATAAAAGATATGCAACAAGAAATGGTGATTAAGTTGGAGAATTTACAAAAAGAATCTGGCGGATTTCCTTGGTTTGCAGGTGGCAACGAAAATCCATACATCACACTACACCTATTGCAAACCTATGCGCATTTGGTAAAACTGAAAGTCATCACTGATAAAAATGCTGGCAATTTGCAAGACATCATGGACGATGCGTATGACTATATGGACGAACGTTTTTTGATCGCGTATGATCAACTTTTAAAAACACCAAATGATGAAGCATACAAAAATCAAATTGATTATATCTACACGCGAACTATGATTCCTGATGCGATAGAAATTCCTAAAAATGTAAAAAAGGCAATTGATTTTTATTTAGAAACTTTGCAAAAAGATTGGATTCTATTATCTATCAAACAGAAAGCAATGGTAGCACTTTCTTTAGCGCGAATGGGCAAACGAAAAGAAGCCAAGAAAATTATGGAATCCTTGGAAGAATCTGCCGTAAAAAGTTCGGAATCTGGCATGTATTGGAAAGCATTGACAGCACGTCGTTATTTCAGTTCGAATGCGGTTGAAGTGCAAGCATTACTTATTGAAGCTTTCGCGGAAATTACCAATGATACCAAGATCGTTCAAGAATTGCAATTGTGGTTGTTGCAGCAAAAACAATACAATCGCTGGGCAACTACGAAGGCGACAACCAAAGCAATTTATGCACTATTGTTGAATCCGCAACAATTCGTTTCTATCAAAGACAATACAAAGTTTACGATCGGAACAGAAAAAATTAGTTCAAAAAAGTTAGACGAAACCCAAAAAGAAGCTGGTACAGGCTATTTTAAAACTTCTTGGAAGAAAGATGATATCACCAAAGATAAAGCGACGATTCGCATTCAAAACAACGGAAAAACCACAGGATATGGCGCCGTGTATTGGCAATATTTTGAAGCATTGGACAAAATTACCAAAAGTGAAAACGTTCCGCTACAAGTTTCCAAAGCGTTGTATCTCAAAGAAAAAAATAACAATAAAGAAACGCTAGTTCCGATTGCAGAAGAAGAATTAAAAATCGGAGATGTAATTACCGTTCGACTCATCATTGAAAATACAAAAGAAGTGGAATTCATTCACTTAAAAGACATGCGCGCCGCAGGTTTGGAACCGATCAATGTATTGTCTGAATACAAATGGCAAGATGGAATTGGCTATTATGAAAGCACACGTGATGCAAGCACAAACTTCTTCTTTGACCGAATTCCCGAAGGTGTTTTTATCTTAGAGTATGAACTTCGCGTCAACAATATAGGCGCGTTTTCAAACGGAATTACCACGATAGAAAGCATGTATGCTCCTGAGTTGAGAAGTCATACGGAGAGTGTTCGAATTAAGGTGGAGTGAGGTGTGTTTTTTTTGGGTTTGTGGATTTGTGGATTCGTGGATTTGTGGATTTGTGGATTTGTGGATTCGTGGATTCGTGGATTCGTGGATTCGTGGATTCGTGGATTCGTGGATTCGTGGATTTGGTAATAATGTCTTTTATATCTCATTATTAGGAGAAATGACGAAATAATTTGTTTCAAATTTTAAACTGTTAATTTGAAAATTTAAAAATGAATTTTTAGAAACAAAAGCGTCAGATCGAGTGGATTTGTGCAACAAATTTGTAACGAGATCTACTTGTAAGCAATTAGTTTCAAAGTACTTCTCGATAGATCCTGAATCAAGTTCAGGACACTCGAAGTGATGTTTATTTTAATGTAACAATTTGATAATTTGAAAATGTACCAATGTTTATTTCAAAGACAAATCCTGCTTTAATAAAGACAGATTGCCACGTCGCTGCGCTTCTCGCAAAGACGTTTCTGAGTATTTCTGAATAAGCTATATTCCGTCATTACGAGGAGAAAACGACGAAATCATCTGCTTATAGTAAAACATATAATTTCCTTTGAAACTCATTGATACATTGGTACATTTTCAAATTGACACATTGTAATCAAGTACTTCTCGATAGATCCTGAATCAAGTTCAGGACACTCGAAGAGACGTTTTTTTAATATAATAATGTCTCAATTTGAAAATGTACCAATGCGCATCAATACGTCATTGCGATCTCCAACTTGATTGGAGAGTGGCAATCTGTTTCTTTCGAAGACTAATTTTACTCTGATTTGGACAGATTACCGCGCTATCGTTCGTAATGACGAATCATGTTCTATCATAAATAAATTGACAAATCAACAGAACTAACACCCAAAATCCAACAACCTACAAAACTTCCGATTCCAAACGCTCCTCAATCACTTCGCCGTCTTTTGTATAAACATAGTACGAATGATTGTGTGCATCTAACGAAATGGCATGAACTGGTTGTTCATTTTCAAAAACGATTCCTGATAAATCATCACAAGCGTACCCATCGGTTAGAATTCCTTTGGCAATATTGCTATGAAATAACGGACGACGTGAAGCTTCCGAATGGTAATGTGGGCAATGACTGTACGGTAAAAAATTGAATCCTTCTACAAAGGTGAGTTGTTTTGGTCGCGAATCTGTAAATCCGCCATTAAACCAACATAAAGAACCTGCACTTCCTCCTGCCAAAATAATGCCTTGCTTATACGCTTTCATCAACGCTTTGTCGATTTCGTGTGCTTTCAGTAAAGTCATCATGTTCAGTGTATTTCCTCCACCGATAATTATTGCATCCATGGTTAAGAGATAATCTTCAAAATCCCAATCCTGTGAACTGGAACTGATCCAGATTTTCATGACATGTGGTTCTACTTCAATATCGTGACATAACTGATACCAATATTCAATATACCAAGCTGCATCGCCTGTAGCGGTTGGCAAAAAGCAGATGCGAGGTTTTGCTTTTCCCGTTAATTGTGCTGTATATTTTACAAACTCTTGGTTAACTTGTCCGCCATACACAAATAAGGTTGCAGTAGTGTTCATTTTGTTAAGATTCAGGATTAATTTTTATTGGGTTTTGAAGGCTGATGTGGAGGTTTTCCTTTTGAATTAGTGGGTTTGTTGTGCGCAAGTATTTGCTGCCAGCGTTCTGGATCGTATCGTTTCCAGAAGACTTCGTAGAATTTCCGATCATCTGTATCGGTTTTAATATATTCTCCAAAAAGCGCAACTATCTTATCGCGATACGGAGAGTTTTTATGTAGCATGTCGTAATTATTGTCATCAAACACCATGATGGACGCGTAAATCGTTTTTGGCGTTTCTACACCTCTGGCGACGACCGTAAATTTTTTCTCATCATCTTCAAACAGTTGAATATCTTTCCAAAGCAATTCTGGAATACGTCCTGAAGGATTTCTGTAAATTTCTTTATGCCACATGCCAAAACGATCGTACAGCACTTTTTTCGTGTAGAAAGAGGTGATCACACATTCAAACTTGACTTCATTGATTTGTAACGTATCATTTCCCACTACAGGGCGAAACTTGTGATAGAGTACACCTGCATAATCATTTTTCAACATCTTTAAACAACGCTTTCCTACAGGCGTAGTTTCGTGATATTCTTTTGCCAATTCTGTATTGAGTGCGCCATTGGGTAGAATCAAATTTTTACTGAATAACAATTCAGCAATATCTGTTGCGGAAGTCGCTTTAATTTCACTAAAAGCAGCATTTGTATCGAGTTTTAAAAAGTAAAATTTTGTCTCAGGATCGTATTTTTCAGAGCGTTCATTGTATTTTTTTGAAAGCTGTACCTTGATGATCTTTGTATTCGTCTTTAAATCGTAAATGAAATAATCCTTTTTATTCTTTTTAATGATTTTTACATACGGTTTATCGCCAATATATGCAATTCCATTTTCAACATGAACATCCTGCGCAAAAGAGAAGAAAAAACAAAAGAGGAAAAGTATGATAAGATATTTTTTCATGGTAACAGTTTCGGTTGCGACTGTTAAGATATGGAATTTTAGCCTTTTTTAACACTAATTTCCTTAGAATAATACATTACTTCTTCTTTATGGAATAGATTTTTTCGAAATGCAGGTGGTTTTTTATCGTTGAGCAGTTCTAATTTTCCTTTTTGTTTGATCAATTCTTGAAAGCGTTTTTCGCGTTGTTCGTACTGTGCGGCATTTTTATATGTCGTGATTAACATGAGATGAAAAGGTGCTTCTTCCGAGTATGGAGTTTCCATAATTTCAAACGAAGCAATATAGTTTTTCTCCAATGCCATGACACGCAAGACTTTCCAATTGTGCTCGTAATAATACATGGTTTCTGCGCGATTTCCATCTACAATCTGAACGAAATCTACGGTAGAAATACGTCCATCTTTTTGCGCGAAGGTGAATTGAATCGAAAGTAAAAAAAGAAAGATAAAAAGTGTTTTTGAGTTGCTAATTTTCATAATGATTGATGATTTATTTTGAAAAAAAGATACAAAAAAAGCGACTTGAAAGTTGCTTGTTGTTATTTGTTTAACATTTCCCAAAGCCTATCTTTCAACTCCATGATACCTTGCTGCACCACCGAAGAAATAAACATATAAGGAACATTTAAATCTTTATCGAGTTCAATGCGCATTTCTGCTTTTAACTCGTCATCTAACATGTCAGATTTTGAGATGGCAATGAAACGTTCTTTATCCAACATTTCAGGATTGTACTTTCGTAACTCGTTTAGTAGAATGTCGTATTCTTTAGAAATATCTGTACTATCGGCAGGGATTAAAAATAATAAAGTGGAATTTCGCTCAATGTGACGTAAAAAGTAATGTCCCAAGCCTTTTCCTTCCGAAGCACCTTCAATGATTCCTGGAATATCTGCCATGACAAAGGTTTTGAAATCGCGGTATTCTACAATTCCTAAATTTGGTTTTAAGGTTGTAAACTCGTAATCGCCAATTTTAGGTTTTGCCGAAGTGATCACAGACAATAAAGTCGATTTCCCAGCATTTGGAAATCCTACCAAACCAACATCTGCTAAGACTTTTAATTCAAAAATGACATCAATTTCTTCGCCAGGGATTCCAGGTTGTGCATATCTTGGCGTTTGGTTCGTGGACGATTTGAAATGCCAGTTTCCGCGACCGCCTTTTCCACCTTCTGCGATGATACGCTCTTCGCCGTGTTCCGTAATTTCGAGAATGATTTTATTGGTATGCGTATCACGAATCACGGTTCCCAAAGGTACATCTAAGTAAATATCTTCACCATCAGCACCTGTACTGCGGTTGCCACTTCCGTGTGCACCATGACCTGCTTTGTGGTGTCTTTTGAGTTTGTAATGAAATAACGTCCAAAGGTTCTGATTTCCGCGCACAATGATATGTCCGCCACGTCCTCCGTTGCCACCATCTGGTCCGCCTTTGGCATTGTATTTTTCACGAAGTAAATGCATAGAACCTTTACCGCCGTTTCCGGAAGTCAAATGCATTTTTACATAATCTACAAAATTCCCTTCTGTCATGAATGTGCTATTTTTTCGCTAGGCGAGTTTACGCTGCGAATGTAGTTCAATTTCTTCTTTGATTGCCGTCCAAAGTGCAATTCTGTGTTGCAATGCTTGTTTACTGACTGCAATACAATCTTCCCATTTCTGCGCGTCCGAACCGCATACTTCTTGTACCATTTGCAAAGCTAACGGACCGTGTTCGTCGCCGTCCAATTCAATATGTCGCTCTAAATAGTAGATAAATTTATCCAAATTGACATCAATGCTTTGCTGATCAATTCCTTTGACCATTTCCAAAAACATGTTCGGAATTAAATCTTCACGTCCAAACGTAAATACCGCTGCAATTTTGTGTACTTCTTGCGTTTCAATAATGGAAAATGTAAAGTTTACAAAGTCTTGTACGGCTTTTGGTGCGTTTACTGCGATCATGCTTTCTGCCACAGATTGCCCGTTCGTAATTTGCGTGATGCAATCCGTAATCATTTGTGTATTTGCTGCCGAAGCTTCCATCGCTTCCACATACATTTCGTAATGACTCAACGGTTTTCCATCTTGGTCAATATCGCTTTCTTCTCCAAAAACAATTTCGTTGATAAAACGTCGTGTGACAGGATTTCCTTTCGGCGTCCACGGCAAATTTGTTTGGGTTAACTGTTGTTGCAACGCTTTCAACAACGACATAAAATCAAATACTGCGAACACGTGATATTCCATAAACGTGTTCAATGCGTTTACAGAATTCACTTTGTTGTATAAAGAATGTGCCACTATTTGTTGTTGTAGTGGCGCCAATTCTTGTGTTACGTTTTGTATGTATATTTCTTCGTTATAAATCATCGATAACTGTACTTAAGCGAACGGTAATTTCTTCAATAGTCCCAATACCATTTACACTGTGGAATTTGTTTTGTTGCTTGTAAAAATCGATCAGTGGTGCCGTTTTTTGATTGTATTCATCAAAACGATTTCTAATTTTACTTTCATCCTGATCGTCTACACGTCCACTTACTTTTCCACGCTCTAGCAAACGTTGAATTAACACTTCATCATCAGCTTCTAAGGCGATTGTTGCTGAAATTCCCATGTCTTTTGAAGTTAAAAAATTATCCAACGCTTCTGCCTGTGCAGTCGTTCTAGGGAAACCGTCAAAGATAAATCCGTTTGCATCTGGATTTCGCTCTACTTCTTCTTGCAACATATTAATCGTTACTTCATCAGGTACCAAATCACCTTTGTCAATGTACGATTTTGCTAGTTTTCCTAGTGCTGTATTATTTCCCATGTTGTATCTAAAAAGATCTCCAGTAGAAATGTGTACTAAGTTATATTGTTCCTTTAAGAAGTTTGCTTGCGTTCCTTTTCCAGCGCCTGGTTTTCCGAATAAAATTAAGTTGATCATGTTGTGATTGTGTAATTGGTAAACTTCGGGTAGATTTCTTCCCAATTCGTCATAGTCAAGTCCGTAACCGACAATGAATTCGTTGGAAATTTCCATCCCTATATAATCTATTTTGTGTTGTTTTTGATATGCTTCTGGCTTAAAAAATAAAGTGCCCATTTTAAAGTCCTTTACTTTTTTCTCCTTGAATATTCTGTGTAATTCGTCTAAAGTATTACCTGTGTCGATGATGTCTTCCAGAACAATGACTGTTCTCCCTTCAATATCTTGCGAAAGCCCAATTAACTCTTTGATTTCGCCAGAAGAAGACGTCCCGTGATACGATGCTAATTTCACAAAAGTCATCTCACACGGATAGTTATACGCTTTCATGAAATCTGCAAAAAACATAAAGACACCATTCAAGATTCCGATAAAAATGGGGTTCTCATCTTTAACATCATTCGCAACTTCGGAAGCCATTTTGGCAATCGCTTCTTTAATTTGCGCTTCGGTGATGAATTTCTTGAAATATTTGTCGTGTAATTTGATCACGTTTACAGTGTTTTTTATGATTTTCTTGAAAAGAATGACACTAATTCCTTTTAAAGGGACAAAGATACAAATTGAAGTGATTTAAACTTTTTCTTATCACTGTAATTTTATCTTGTTTCTTCCTGATTTTGACATTTTTCCGCCATAGTTGAAGCTTATTACTCAAAAAAGGCGCCATCAATCCAAAAAATCTCTAATTTTCGTTACAAAACAAAAAGTTTTAATCACTTCTAATTTAGATTTGTACTTTTGTGCAAAATGTGAAAAACTAATGAATTATTTCTCCTCTAATTTTAAATTAGGAATTTTAGGTGGCGGTCAATTAGGAAAAATGATGCTGTACACCACACGTAAATATGATGTGTATACTACAGTGTTAGATCCAAGCGCCGAAGCACCTTGTAAAATAGCTTGTAACGAATTTCATCAAGGCGATTTGATGGACTTTGATACGGTGTACAATTTCGGTAAGAATGTAGACGTGTTAACGTTTGAGATTGAGCATGTAAATGTAGATGCGTTGCAAAAGCTAGAAGATGAAGGCGTACAGGTATATCCGTCTGCGAAAACTTTGCAAACCATTCAAAATAAAGGTGTTCAAAAGTTATTTTATCAAAAAAACAACATTCCTACAGCACCATTCTCCATTTACATGTCGCTAGAAGAGTTGATTCTCGGCATAGAAAATGACGTGATTTCAATTCCGTTTGTGTGGAAAAGTACGCAATTTGGTTATGACGGAACTGGCGTAAAAGTAGTGCGTTCTATTGACGATTTGGAAAATTTGCCAAATGTAGAATGTATGGCAGAGCAAATGATCGATTTTAAGAATGAACTTGCGGTTATTGTGGCACGTAATGTTTCTGGAGAGATGAAAACCTATCCAGTAGTCGAAATGGAATTTCACCCAGAAGCGAATCAGGTGGAATATGTCATTTGTCCAGCCAGAATTCCAGCAGCAATTGAAGAAAAAGCTACCAAAGTTGCCTTGCAAGTTTCAGAAGCGTTTCAACACACAGGAATTTTAGCTGTAGAAATGTTTCAAACCCAAGACGATGAAATTTTGGTCAATGAAGTTGCACCAAGACCACACAACAGCGGACATTATAGTATTGAAGCGAGTTACACGGATCAATTTGAACAACATGTGCGCGCCATTTTAAATCTTCCGTTAGGAAAAACAGAAAGTAAAGTCGCAGGAATTATGGTCAATTTAGTCGGTGCGGAAGGTCATACAGGTGATGTTGTGTATGAAAATATTGAAAAAATCATGCAGATGGAAGGTGTCACACCACATATTTATGGTAAAAAACAAACACGTCCGTTTCGCAAAATGGGACATGTAACTATTGTAAACGAAGATGTCACCGAAGCGCGAAAAGTAGCTGCAACTGTAAAACAAACAATCAACGTAATTAGTAAATAATATGGCAAAAGTGGGAATTATTATGGGAAGTACGAGCGATCTTCCTGTAATGCAAGAAGCAATCGATATTTTAGGAGGTTTTGATATTGAAATTGAAGTTGATATCGTTTCTGCACACAGAACTCCTGAAAAGTTATTCGATTATGGAAAAAACGCACATACACGCGGAATTAATGTAATTATTGCAGGAGCTGGTGGTGCTGCACATTTGCCTGGAATGGTGGCTTCGTTGTCTCCGTTGCCTGTGATTGGTGTGCCTGTAAAATCGAGAAATTCTATTGATGGTTGGGATTCTGTATTGTCTATTTTACAAATGCCTGGCGGCGTTCCTGTGGCAACTGTTGCTTTAGATGGTGCTAAGAATGCGGGAATTTTAGCAGCACAGATTATTGGAAGTTCTGATACCTGTGTGTTGGATAAAATTTTAGTCTACAAAGAAGGATTGAAGCAGAAAGTGATTGAAGGTGCGAAGAAGGTTGCGAAGTAATTTTTAGGTGAATTTTAAATGCTGAATGCTAAATGTTGAATTAGTTCAAAGACTAAACTCTTACACTTGTATAAATTAGGGTATCACTTTTTCATTACTAGTGCACATTTTTTTTACTTAACGCAACTTCAAATCTCATGAAGCTTTTTTGATCGAACCAAGAATCTGGATCGCTTCGCTTTTGGAGTCTAGACTAAAATCAAACGTAGCTTTAATTTCTATGACAAGAGCAAGTGATTTTTAAAGGAATTTTAAATGTTGAATGCTAAATGTTGAATTAGTTCATAGACTAAACTCTTCCACTTGTATAAATTAGGGTATCATTTTTTCATTACTAGTATACGAATTATTTTTTGGAACGGAATGGAGAAAAATTGTATCGGAAAGTACTAAGAAACCATCATTTCAAGTAGTTCTCGATACATTTTTATTTTGCTTCGCTCCATAAAAAC
Organism: Bacteroidota bacterium; assembly: GCA_039026955.1. GTDB lineage: Bacteria > Bacteroidota > Bacteroidia > Flavobacteriales > Flavobacteriaceae > Kordia. The sequence continues at coordinate 20,917 of JBCCLH010000025.1, read as the reverse complement.
ACTCGAACAGACGTTGCGTGTTTCAAATAATTCTCAAATTAACATCGCATGTCAAAAATTAATTGATGCATTTTCAAATTCACAAATTAATTCATTAACCAAAACGTCACTTCGAGTGATTTTCGATAGAAAATTGTATCGAGAAGTACTTGATAATACTAAAGGAAAAATTGAATCTCAAGTAGATCTCGATATAAATTTGTTTCTCAAATTCACTCGATCTGACGTTTGGATTCCAATGTCATTCCACACCAACGTACTGAACTTGATTCAGTATCAATGCGAAATCCATCTTGATTAACTATGGATTCCTATCTACACAGGAATGACAACTATTAGAAAATCATAATTCGTGTATTCGTTATGAAAAAAGAGAAACATATTGTTTCAATATTTTTATAAAATCGCTTGCTTTGGTCATAGAAATCGATCTGACATTAGAGGTTTCAAATTCAAATTCAAGTTCAAGTTCAAGTTCAATTTAAGGTTCAACAGATACTAAAAACAGTAAAAGCCGCTTCGAAAAGCGGCTTTCTTATCTTTACAAACCATTCAAAAATAAAACTAACCTACCATATTATTAATCATTTTTACCCCAAAATAATTTGGATAAAACCAGTTTGTAATGATGCTTCAAATGTATCGTAATGTTTGGTTTTTCTACTTTTCAAATCAACAAAAGTTTGTTTTCTCGTTGAAATACTCAAAGTTCTCGATGAAAGACATTTCGCTAGAGAATATACATATTTTAGCTTCATTTTGACAAATAAAAAAACCCTTTAAGTGTTTCTTAAAGGGCTTCCATCAACCAATCCATTTAATATAATACAGTTAATTAGGGCTATCAACATTGTAATTATGTGTCAAGTAGGTTACATATATTATGATTAAACCATGAAAAAAATATCTTATACCAAATTTACGCTAAGATGCGACTTTAGAAGCGAAGTTGCTTTGGTAGCCTAGGACGCTGTGAATGTTTTGCATAGCCTTAGCTACGGACAATGTTCACAAGAAACTAGGATGCCAAATGAACGAGCTTATATGTTGCTTCTTAGTGTTGATTTGGTATCACTACTAAATCAACAGGACAAAATTCTTAATTATCTAATAGCTAAAAGAATAGCGTAAAAAGTTTCTTTACCGAATCGATGAAATGCATTATTTATCGATAAAGTGTATTTTACCGTGATTATTTTACAATTTTCTTGATGATTTGCACGCCAAAAGTCGTTGTGTATTGCATAATGTACATGCCACGTGCTATATTTTTAATGGTGATTTCATTGTCAAACGCTGTAGAAAAGAGCTGTTTTCCTGCCATAGAGAACAATGTTACTTGGGTAATATCAGTTCGCTTTGTTAGTAATTTTAGTTGATCGCCATGAAAAAACGCCAAAATGTCTTTAGAATTGTTTTCTGAATCGATTGTGTTTAATGCGCTGAGAAAGTCTAAATTTAGAAAGAATCGATCGTGTATCTCACCTGTAATTCCAGGAAAGGTATAACTCGTTTGGCGTAAATTGGTGAAGGTATTTAAATAAGTATCTTCAAGGATGATGTCAAAGTCTGTGCTTAAAAATTCGGCGTCAATTGAAATGGTATACGAGCCGTCAGAAGTTAGTTCGTATCCTAGCGGGACTTGTACATTAAAATTAGTCAACTCTGGTAAAGCTTGTATAGACAATCGCGTCATTCCCAAAAAAGAATAGAATTCAACTGCAGCGCCATCGTTGATAAATGGACCATCATAGCCATCATCAAAATTGACAGTTCCTTCAGGAATAAATCCGATTAGAATTGTCACAAAAGAACCATTTCCCGCTAAGCGCAACGAAATACGTCCGTCAGTTGGACTGCTTTTAGCATTTTTTATGACTGTTTGTTGGTACTTTTTATGCGCATAATCATCACAAATTTGACCATACATCGTCATGAAAACGCCGAAAAATAGGGCTATTACAGATAGGTTTGTTTTCATAATAGAGATTTTTAAGGTGTGTTTGAATCTCTACAACAATGATAAACAAATTTTACTTGTATTCCTTGCTTCTCACTGTTAAGACTTTAGAATTTTTTTCGTTAGCAAAACACCGCTTTCTGTGATATACTTCACAACATATACACCTCTTGCCAATTGAGGCATCTCAATTGAGCTTGCATATTCGCGCTGTAGGAGTTGTTTCCCAGAGATATCATACAACACCATCGTTTCAAAATCTGTACGCTTTGTGATGGTTTGTAAGTTGTCACCATTAAACAATACATTCACTTCGTCCGAAGCGATTTCTATCTCGTTAATACTCAAAGTATTTCTGTATTGTATTTGCAAAAAGAAACGATCGTTTTCTTCTGTTGGACTTGTGGTAAATGTATATGAAGTTTGACGTAAATCAGTAAATGTACCTTGATATCTATCTTCTAACACAATATCAAAATCTTGCGATAGATATTCCGCATCAATTGCCAATGTGTACGTTCCGCTTGATACTACTTGGTACCCTAACGGTATTTCAACATCCGTATTGGTAAGTTCTGGCAATGCCTGAATAGATAGTTTTGAAGTTGTTAATAACGAATAGAATTCAACACTAGCACCTTCATTGATAAAAGGACCGTCGTACATATCGTCATAATTTACAGTTCCTTCTGGAAGAAAGCCTAATAATTGTGTCACATACAATCCACCGCCAGATAGTTTAAGTGATAAACGTCCGTCTGTAGCGCTATTGCTTGATGTATTTGTCATCGTTGATTCTGCAGTAAAAGCCAAATCATTGCCAATTGGTCTAAAAAATTGTGCATTATTGGCAATCAATCGATGTGAATTTTTAAACGTCACTGTTCCAGATCCTGTACTTTTAGCTTGCACGGCAAATCCTTGTGCAGTTCCTATATTTCCATCGGCAGCTCCTAACGGATTGGAACCTGTATTATTATATTCAATATAATCTGAAGCTAAATTATCTCCAACTGGCGCTTCTGTTTGTCGCCAATAATAGACTGTTCCTTCTATTTCGTCAGAGTTATCTGCGTGAAACGATTGCCAATCAATAGCAGATGGATACGGATTTCCAATGATATTATATCCAGATTCTCCCGTATTTGGATCGATGGTGTAATACACAGGTTCTTCGATGTTACCATTATTCACAGCACCATCATACGTTACGGTTTGCACTCCTGTTTGGTTTGCTCTAATTGCATATCCGCGTCCAACTTCCATATTGCCTTGGCTGCCAGCCCAAGCTGCATTGGTTGCCGAAGCATTCCAAAAGTAACTATATCCAGCTGCATTTGGAAAAAGTGTGGTAATTGGAGAGTCTGTTTCGATAACTGGTGTACCCCAAAACGAGTAAAATTGTGCATTCGTATAACTAGGTGAGTTACGTTTTACAATATAGTTTCCTGTTCCTTTTACAGGGATATTTTCTCGAGAAAGTAGCGCTCCATCATTTTCAACCGTAATCGTTCCGTTATTAGTGAGATCATAATATACATCGAGTGTAGCGCCTGCATCTACGGTAATGGTTGCCGAAGCATCTACCGTCAATTCTCCAACTATAATATGTGTTTTTAATATTGGATAATTAGTCGAAGACGGAATCACAACCGATTCTAATTTTGTAGCATCTGGTGGAACACCTCCGACCCAATTTGTTCCAGTGGTCCAATTGGTGTCACCAGCCGTAGCAGACCAAGTAATAACCGTTTGATTGCTCCCAGTATCTGTAATGACATCCTCATCATCATCTAAATAGGAAATCGTATCTCCATCCAAGGCTGCTACCAAGTCATCTGTTCCTACTGTTAAGATTAAAACATCTTTATTATCATCAATTTCGGTTGCGGTACGTACATCATTCCAAATGCGGAATCCCCATACATTTCCAGCAAAATAATTAGTAGCATCTGAATTGCTAATTGAGTTAAAACAATATTCTGAGCTTCCTCCAGCAGTCCACGTACCACAATTTGGGTAACGAAGATTTCCATCAGAACGTCCTAAATTTGGGTCACCGCCGTGATTTCTAATTTCAAAACCTGCTCTGGAATCCATCAGTGTTCCATCCAAATACCATTTTAAACTGGTATTATCGGAAGCCGAAATTGGATTGTTCACAGGAACGCCCACATTGTCAAATACCAATGCAATATGATACCAAGTATCATCACTGATCGGTTCTCTGAAATAAGTTCCATTCCAGCGAGGTGTGTAATCACTATTTGATCTATTGTATGCACCAACAACCACATAGTCATTTTCAACATACATTATAATCGCACGTGATCCGCCACCTTGTTTATAGATAACTTGTCGGTTTGTGGCATCATCAACTTTGAAATATCCTTCTATGGTTCTGTTGTTTATGGTAAATCTGTTAATATTGTCGGAATCGTTCAATTCAATAAAATCATCAACTCCGTCTAAATAGTAGCCATCGTTTGGAGGTTGTGCTACTGCTAAAAAAGATAAGAACAATAAAATTTGTAGTGTGTATAATTTCTTCTTCATAGGGGGCAATTTTTATCATTATATACGTAAATTCTCTATCTTTGGTCTTCAAAAAATGGAGAAAATTACAAGTTCACATAGATAAATCTATCAACTTTCTATAAAAATAGTTTTTTCTTACAAAGATAAATATTGAAAATCGATCAAACAAACAAATCTCTCGATCAAATGACAGTTTTAGCACATACATTTCTTACAAAACATACAACAGCACCTTTTTCACAAATTGATGAAAATGAGTATGTAACCGCAATTAACGCCCAAATTTCTCATACAAAAGGAGAAATTCAGCAGATTGTTTCCAATCCAAATCCACCTACTTTTGAGAATACGCTTGAAGCTTTAGAATATTCAGGCGAACAGTTGGATCGCATTACAAGCATCTTCTTTAATTTGAATTCGGCAGAAACCAACAAAAACATTCAAAAAATGGCACAGGAGATTTCTCCTAAATTGACCGAATTGTCCAATGATATTGTTTTGAATGAAGAATTATTTGAGCGTGTAAAAGCCGTATATGAACAAAAAGATACACTTGATTTAACTACAGAACAGCAGACTTTACTCAATAAAAAGTTTAAATCGTTTTCACGAAATGGTGCTAATTTACCAGCAGATAAAAAAGAAACGCTGCGTGAAATTGATAAAAAGTTAGCAAAACTCAGTTTGACCTTCGGTGAAAATGTCCTTGCGGAAACAAACAAATATCAATTACATTTAACCGATGAAAAAGAGGTGGCAGGAATTCCACATGGTGCTTTAGAAGCCGCAAAAGCCATCGCGCAAAGCCAACAAAAAGAAGGCTGGATTTTCACATTGGCGTATCCAAGTTATATTCCGTTTATGAAATATGCTGAAAATCGTGAATTGCGTCAGCAACTCTACACGGCATTTGGTTCCAAAGCTTTTAAAGGTGACGAATTGGACAATAAATCCAATGTGTTGGAAATTGCCAAACTGCGTCATCAACGCGCTAATTTGTTAGGCTACGAAACGCATGCACATTTTGTATTGGAAGAGCGCATGGCGGAGACACCACAAAAAGTGACGTCTTTCTTGAATGAGCTACTCGAAAAAGCAAAACCAGCAGCAGAACGCGAATTCAAGCAATTGTCAAACTTCGCCAAAAAGCTAGATGGCATTGAGGAATTGCAAGCTTGGGATAGCTCGTATTATTCGGAAAAGTTAAAGCAAGAATTGTTCAATTTAGATGATGAGAAACTGAAACCATATTTTAAGTTAGAAAATGTAATTGACGGCGCATTTACAGTTGCTAAGAAATTATTTGACATTCGTTTTGAGCAAGTGTTTGATATTGAAGTCTACCACGAAGATGTAAAAACATACGAGGTGTTTGACGGACAAGATAATTTTGTGGCTGTTTTTTATGCCGATTTCCATCCGAGAAAAGGAAAACGAAATGGCGCTTGGATGACTTCTTACAAATCACAATATAGAAAAAATGGCGCTGTAGAGCGTCCGCACGTATCAATTGTGTGTAATTTTACCAAACCTACGGAATCCAAACCTTCTCTGTTGACGTTTAATGAAGTGACAACCTTATTTCATGAGTTTGGACATGCGTTGCACGGCATGTTGGCAGATACTACGTATCCTAGTTTAAGTGGAACTTCTGTATTTTGGGATTTTGTAGAATTGCCAAGTCAGGTGATGGAAAACTGGTGTTATGAAGCAGAAGCCTTAGCAATTTTTGCAAGACACTTTGAAACGGATGAAGTCATTCCGATGGAATATATTGAAAAAATCAAAGCTTCGTCAACTTTCTTGGAAGGAATGGCAACATTACGTCAATTAAGTTTTGGACTTTTAGATATGAGTTGGCATGGTACTGATCCGTCAGCGATTACGGATATAAAAACACATGAAACCAACGCTTTTGCGCATACACGTTTGTTTCCATCAAATCCAAATACGTGTATGAGCACCGCTTTTTCACACATATTTCAAGGTGGATATTCTTCGGGATACTACAGTTATAAATGGGCAGAAGTGTTGGATGCAGATGCTTTTGAATATTTCAAAGAAAACGACATTTTCAGTCGAGAAATCGCGTCGAAATTTGCAGAGCATGTCTTATCAAAAGGTGGTACAGAACATCCAATGACGTTGTATAAGCGTTTCCGCGGAAGCGAACCAAAGCCAGAAGCATTATTGAAGCGTGCTGGGTTGTTGGAAAGCTAGATTGGGTCTTGGGTCTTGGGTCTTGGGTCTTGGGTCTTGGGTCTTGGGTCTTGGGTCTTGGGTCTTGGGTCTTGGTAAGATGTACTTTTTCATTTATTATTTTGAGTTTTACATTTTAAATTTTCTAATTCGTTTGTTGTCAGTTGATCGCTGCGCTCTGTTGTCGGTTTACATGAAACTATATTTTTATTTCAAAATATAAACACCTAGACTTATTAACTGGAATAATCATAGCAGATCTCGATACAAATTTGTTACACAAATTCACTCGATCTGACGATATTGGTAACGACTCTAGACTTCTATATAAAACCGTCAACTTCGATTTCTATGGCACAAACAAGTAATTTTATGATACGTCTTTGCGAGACGAAGTCGTGGCAATCTGTCGAAATAAGGCAAGATTTGTCTTTGAAATAAGTATTGGTACATTATCAAATTATACATTACAATACGTCACTTCGGTTGAAATTTCGAAGAAATTTAGTATTGAGAAGTACTTGACTTTGCTAAAGGAAAAAATGAATTTTAAATTTTCCTATGAGAAAATCTCAATACTCAATACTAATATCTCACAGCTAACAACAAAAAATAAACTAAACTTTCAATAATTTTTGAAAGTTTGAAAATTATTATATATTTGTACTATGAAAGTAACAGAAGCAAAAGATAAATTTATTCAAACGTGGGGCGCGTTGGGAACGTTGTGGGGAATCAACAAAGCGATGGCGCAAATTCATGCTTTACTCCTTGTCTCACCTGAACCTTTATCGATGGAAGATGTGATGGAAGCGTTACACATATCAAGAGGAAATACAAGTATGAACTTAAGACAGTTGATCGATTGGGGCATTGTGTTTAAAACCTCAAAAGCAGGCGAACGAAAGGAATACTTTACCTCTGAAAAAGACATTAATGAACTGGCACGACAGATTGCACGAGAGCGCAGTCGACGCGAAATTCAGCCTACATTAAAAGTGCTGAAAGAAGTCAGTAGTATTGAAGATGACGGCTCTGCAGAATCGAAAGAATTCATCAAACAAACGAAAGCGCTTTATGAATTGGCAGACACCGCAGATTCTATTTTAAATCGAGTCGTGAATCAAGAGTCAAATTGGTTGACAAAAACCTTTATCAAGCTCTTGAAATAAAAAAAGAACACACACGAAAGGAATTCATTTTCCTTTTTATTTTCAATTTAACTTTCAATAATTTTTGAAAGTTTAAAAAATACGATAGTTATGAAATTTATTTATTACACCAACAACATTGTTTACAGTTCCACCATTGTATTGTATTTAACCCTTGTTTTATTCGTCTTAGGAATGTATATGCAAATACTATTAGGCATCATTCAAATCCTTTTATTCTTTGTCTTATTATTTAACTACGATAAATTTTCTAAAAACATTCAAAATCATCTCGTAACCTACGGAATACTGACTTTAGTTTTTCTACTTTGGTTTTTCAATTTCTACAAATACACTGACTTTGGCATGCCGATCATCATTCTTGGTCCTATGAGTCTTGGAACCTATTTTACCTATATCGTATATCAACTCAAACAAAAAGTCTTATGAAAAATCTCTGTCTACTCACCTATTTACAAAAAGAATTACAGAAACCATCAAACAAGCAACAAGTCATCGATTTTTACGACAAAGCGACCAATGATTATCGCTTTTGGAGTAAAGATTTGAATATGCACTTTGGATATTATATTCCGTTCAAGACCAATATTTTTAAGCGTGATCGCATGTTGAATCAGATGAATACGGAAGTGTTGAAAAGATTGCACATTGAAAACCAAAAAAAGCATATTGTGGATTTAGGTTGCGGTATGGGCGCTTCGATTCGTCATGGAATTTCCAATCATCCAAAATTAGCCATTACAGGATTGACCATTTCGCCATTTCAAGTCGAAAAAGGGAATGAATTGATACATTCTCAACGCGGTACAATTTTAAACAGAGATTACCAAAATACATCTTTTAAAGAAAGTACTTTTGACGGTGCGATGGCGATTGAAAGTTTGTGTCATTCAGGTTGTAGCATGGAAGCATTGCAAGAAACGTATCGGATTCTAAAGCCAAATTCCACTTTTGTCATTGCAGATGCGTTTACTAAGAGAGACATGAAAGACATGAACACCCTAGCAAAATACACGTACAAAGGTTTGTGTGATTCTTGGAGTTTGGAAAGTCTAGGGAATATCAATCGTGTGGTTTCAGACCTTAAAGAAATTGGTTTTAAAGAAATCAACATACAAAATATTTGGTACAGAGTAGCGCCTTCGGTATTGCACGTGCCGTTTGCAATTAGCGGATTCATATTGAAAAAGTTATTCAAAAAAGAACCGCTACAACCCGAAAGTAAAAAGAATTTAAAAGGTTCCTTTTTTGCGTTATTGAGCAGCTTGAGCATGCGCAATTTTGGATATTACATCATCACTGCAAAAAAATAAAATTATGAAAAAAATGATTATCGCTGGCGGAAGCGGCTTTTTAGGACAATCGTTGATCAGCCATTTTCTACCTAAAAACTATGAGATTATTATATTATCACGAAGTACGAAAGAAACGGGACACGATCAGCTTCGTTATGTACAATGGGACGCCAAAACACTAGATATTTGGATGACCGAACTGGAAGGTGCCGATGTGCTCATCAACCTTACGGGAAGATCGGTGGATTGTCGTTACAACGAAAAAAACAAATCGGAAATTCTCAATTCCAGAGTGGATTCTACAAAAGTATTAGGCGAAGCGATTCAGGCGTGTGCGATACCACCAAAAGTGTGGATGAATTCGTCTACGGCTACTATTTATGAGCATTCGCTAAAACAACAAATGACCGAAACAACAGGAATTATTGGAGACGATTTTTCGATGAATGTTGCCAAATCGTGGGAAGCCGCTTTTTATGATTGCGACACACCAAAAACCAAGAAAATTGCCTTGCGTACTTCGATTGTGTTAGGAAAAAATGGCGGTGCGTTTATTCCGTTGAAAAACCTAACAAAACTTGGATTGGGTGGCACGCAAGGAAAAGGCAATCAAAAAGTAAGTTGGATTCACGAACACGATTTTTGTCGCGCTGTAGCATTTTTATTGGACGAAAAAAGCATAGGAATCTTCAATATCACCGCTCCAAATCCGATTCCGAATAAAAGCTTTATGAAAACCATTCGCAAGGTGATGAATGTTCCTTTTGGATTATTTCAACCGAAATGGTTGCTCCAATTAGGCGCACGCATCATCAAAACGGAAGCAGAATTGATCTTAAAAAGCCGATATGTCATTCCTGAAAAATTAGTCGCGGCTGGTTTTCAATTTCAATATCCAACTGCTGAAAAAGCGATTAAAGAAATTATCTATCGATCTTAAACATATACTATGAGTTTTTTAACTGCCGAATGGCGAAAATTGATCTTTTTCAATTATACTGTTGACCCAGAATTACTGGAAGAATATGTTCCGAAAGGCACTACTTTGGACAGCTTCAACGGAAAATGTTTTGTAAGTGTAATTGGTTTTATGTTCAAAAACACCAAAGTGTTGGGCTGCAAAATGCCAGGTTTGCACACGTTTGAAGAAGTAAACCTTCGATTTTATGTGAAAAGAGAAGACGATGGAATGGTAAAAAGAGCGGCGGTGTTCATTCAAGAAATCGTACCAAAATGTTTATTAAGCTTTGTAGCAAACACAGTATATCACGAACATTATGTCACGCGTCCGATGTCACATAGTTGGCATGAGACACCGAAAACGTTGGATATTTCATACAGTTGGACACTCAAAGGAATACCACAATCCATTGCAGTACAAGCAGATAAACATATGAAAACATTTCCAGACAATTCTGAAATTGAATTCATCTCCGAACATTATTATGGATATACCAAATACAACGAACACAAAACCTTTGAGTTTGAAGTAACGCATCCGCGATGGAAATATTATGAAGTGGATTCGTATGAACTCAATCTAGATTTTGAACTGAATTACGGGAAAAAATTTGCGCATCTCACACAGCAAAAACCAGATTCAGTCTTTGTAATGGAAGGTTCTGAAATTACGGTAGAACCCAAGAAAACACTCAACCTGTAACATCATGAAAAAAATAATTCCAATCTTAGCATTCGTCAGTTTTCTATGTACAATTGCTTGTTCACCAAATACTCAAAATTTAACGTACTATTTCTGTTATAACGATACACTTTATAGCATTAAAAAGGTAAACGACTCGATTCATTCCTATCGTTGTGATGAAGATTTCAATTGTGAATCAAACCCTATAAAAAGTTATAAAATCATCAACTCAAAACAAGAAAATGAGTTTGCATTGCTATCTCTTGAACGTGTAGATTCTATACATTCGAAGCGATTCTCCATCATGGGAATTCAACAATTCACAAAAAATAGTATCAAAATTGTGCATGAAATCACTCGTTATTCCAAAGATGCCATTGCAAAAATTCATTTAACAGAAAAATTAGTCAACAAAAAATTCGGCTTGACGTATTACGAAGAAAACTTCCTAAAATCCTTACCAAAAGATTTTAAAATGACCCAAGCCCTTTCTGATGAAATCTCAAATGCAATGGAAACGTCATACGGTGAATTGTTGGAATGGTATGAAAACACCAAAATTGACGATTATTACAAGGAAAAACTATTATCCGAAGTCATTGGTAGGGAATTGGTCAAACGAAAGTTGAGTCCCATCGGATTTGCCAACAAAAAAATTTCACGAGAAAAGAAAGAGTAAAAATTGTACTATTTTTAAAGATATGAATGTTTCCAAAACATGACCACAATTCACTTAACGACATACATCAACGCACCAATCCAAACCGTTTTTGATTTGGCAAGAGACATCACGGAGCATGAAAATTCTAGCAAAAACACACGCGAAAAAGCCATTGCAGGAAGAACTTCGGGCAAAATCAATTTGGGAGAAACAGTTACGTGGCGTGCCAAACACTTTGGATTGTATCTAAAACATACAAGCATCATTTCCGAAATGGAATCGCCTACTTTTTTTGTGGATGAAATGGTTAAAGGTGTGTTTAAAAGTTTGCGACACGAGCATATTTTCAACGAAAAAAATCAGCAAACAGAAATGATAGATGTGTTCAATTACGAAGTTCCGTATGGTGTTTTGGGACAACTTTTCAACTACTTTATTCTCAAATCATATCTCACTACATTTTTATTGGAACGAAATGCGCATATCAAACATCGTGCTGAATCTTTACGCACATAAACCTAGGCAATTTTCCTATCGCCGCAATTATTTTTTATTTCAACAATTATCAACTACATTTGAAAAAATAATAGCTCTCAAATGCCAAACAATCAACTTGATCCCAATAATTGGATTACCCTCTATGCGGATTACCTTTTCAATTATACCATTGTTAGGGTAAAAGATAGAGAGACTGCGCAAGATTTAGTCCAAGAGACATTTTTTGCAGGATTAAAATCGATGGCAAATTTCAAAGGAGAAGCTTCCGAACGCACCTGGTTGATCTCCATTTTGAAACGTAAAATCATTGATTATTATCGAAAGATAAATTCTAAAAAAGGGCAAGCCGAAGTTAGAATTAATTACAATGCTGATGCAGAATCTGAAGGCGATTGGTTAGAAGAACGCGTCGCAGACGGTTACGATAAAAACGCCGAAGATCAAATACAGAATGAAGAACTTGGACTTGCAATTGAAGAGTGTATCGATAAACTTCCTGAAAAGCAAGCCAAAATTTTTAAAATGAAAACCATTTTAGGATACGACACCGAAACTATTTGTAATGATTTAAATATTACAGCGTCTAACCTTTGGGTTATCATCCACAGAGCGCGTACAGCACTTTCTGGATGTCTCGAACAGAACTGGTTTTAATAATAACATAAATGAGTACAAAATTTAAATTTTTTATATCCTGTGAGGAAGCCAAACACATCTGCGATAAGTCGCAGTACGGAGAAGCTAGCTTCTGGGAAAAAGTAAAACTGAACGTGAGATTGTCTTGGTGTCGGATTACAAGAGCATATTCCAGCAATAACAATAAGCTGACAAAACTCGTCAAGAAATCCAATATTGACTCCATTGAACAAAACAAGAAAGATGAAATGCAACGCCGATTGCAGGAAGAAATGAGCAAATACTAATTACACGAGTAATAAAAGTACACACCATAGGATCGGGATACTTTCCACCCAGAAAGCGGTAAAGTATTTCGATTTTTTTATGCGCGATTGCCAAATACAAAACGTTGATAAAATACTAATTCCAACAGTCACAAAAAATGATACAGAGAACGCATCTCTGATCAAATAGTCAAGTGCCACAAACAAGAAAACCCAAACATACGCTAACTGTTTGGTGCGTAAAATTCCAATACGCTGCGGCAACGTTCCGAGTCCTTCTGCATCATAGGACAAATCACTAATCTCAAAAGGAATCATCAAAATCAATACGAATATAAAGCGTTGAAAACAGCATAAAAGCACGTTTGTATCTGTAAGTGCAACATCAGCATTTAGCAGCGGCAACAACACTGTTACGCCTGTCCAACACAAAGCAACAATCGAAATTTTAAAGCCTGCCAATGTTCGCAAGTTTCTTTGTCCAGGTAAAAAAGGAATAATATACAAAGAAGATAAAAAGCACAAACCAACGGCAACTAACAAAGTCGTAACTTGTAATTGATAAGCATAATATGCTGCTAAAATAAAGCATACAAAACTCAACAATTGTATAAATTTCAAATATTTTGAGGCGACAAAAAAGTATTGCTTGGCGGAGCTTCCATATTTTATAAAATTATACGTCACAATCGTACCATAAAATGTGAAATATAACACAGCTTCCTCATACGGTACGTTAAACAAAAACAGCGTACAATACGTTAACGCATATACGCTCAAACCTATATGAATACTGCTATCTAAGTAAAAATTGAAAAGCTTTTTTAAGATATTCATTAAACAAAAATAGCCAAACTGTTCATAACCCAACTTTTTCGTTAAAAACTTTCCATATTCACAACGTTAGAAAATTGTAAAGAAGTGATTTTTTAGTTGTATTTTTGCATGCCATAAGCACAACTATCAAAAAAGAAAAAATAAAGCTGATGAGAACTGATTCTTTTTCATTGAGACATAACGGAATTCGTACAAAAAATATTCCTTACATGTTACAAACCATCGGAGTTGATTCTGTTGCCCAATTGATGGATGAAACCATTCCAGATGGAATTCGTTTAAGAGAAGCATTAGCGCTTCCGGAAGGATTAAGCGAAAACGAATTTTTAGCCCACATGCAACATCTTGCAGGCCACAATAAAATTTTTAAATCTTACATCGGATTGGGATATCATGAAGCGGTGACGCCACCAGTAATTCAACGCAACATTCTTGAAAATCCAGGTTGGTATACTGCTTACACGCCCTACCAAGCGGAAATTGCGCAAGGAAGATTAGAAGCGTTGTTAAATTACCAAACGGTCATCACAGAATTGACTGGAATGGAAATCGCCAATGCCTCTTTATTGGATGAAAGTACCGCTGCCGCAGAAGCAATGACGATGCTATTTGGGGTACGATCAAGAGCGCAGAAAAAAGGAAATGTGGTGAAGTTTTTTGTTTCGGAAGAACTAATGCCGCAAACTCTTTCTTTATTGAAAACACGCGCCATTCCTATCGGAATTGAATTAGTTATCGGAGATCATACGACGTTTGATTTCTCATCAGAATACTTTGGAGCTTTACTACAATATCCAGGGAAATACGGACAAATATTTGATTACAGAGCGTTCACAGAAAAAGCGAATGAAAATGATATCAAAGTAGCGGTTGCTGCAGATATTTTAAGTTTAGTATTGTTAGAATCGCCAGGAAGCTTTGGTATGGATGTGGTTGTGGGAACGACACAACGTTTCGGAATTCCTTTAGGATATGGAGGACCACACGCAGCATTTTTCGCAACGAAAGAAGCCTACAAACGTAATATTCCAGGACGTATCATCGGAGTGACGAAAGATACGGACGGAAATCGTGCATTGCGTATGGCGTTACAAACACGTGAGCAACATATCAAAAGAGACAAAGCAACGTCTAATATTTGTACAGCACAAGTATTATTAGCGGTTATGGCTGGAATGTACGCAGTATATCATGGACCAGACGGATTGCGTTACATCGCAAATAAAGTCCACAAAAACACAGTTACTTTAGCAAATACACTTGAAGCATTAGGTTTCGAGCAAACGAATACAGCTTTCTTTGATACAATTGTCGTAAAAGCTAATACTAAAAAAGTCAAAGAAATTGCAGAACACAACGAAGTAAACTTCTTGTACATCGATGAAGAAACAGTAGGAATCTCACTCAACGAATCCACAACTGCGCGCGATTTACACGACATTGTATTCATCTTTGCAGCTTCTATTGAAAAAGAAACCATCGAATTGGTACAGGCTGACACTTCTAAAATACTTCCATCAGTAGCGCGTGAAACGACGTTTATGGAAGCAGATGTCTTCAGCAGCTATCATTCTGAAACGGAAATGATGCGTTACATCAAGAAACTAGAGCGTAAAGATTTATCACTAAATCACTCCATGATCTCTTTAGGTTCTTGTACGATGAAATTAAACGCTGCAGCGGAAATGTTATCGTTGAGTTCACCACAGTGGAATAACATTCACCCTTTTGTCCCAGTAGAGCAAGCAGAAGGTTATCAAATCTTATTAAAAGAATTGATTCACCAACTAAATGTGGTAACTGGTTTCGCAGGAACTTCATTGCAACCAAACTCTGGTGCGCAAGGAGAATTTGCAGGATTGATGGTGATCAGAGCCTATCATGAATCAAGAGGTGATACACATAGAAACATCTGTTTAATTCCTTCGTCTGCCCATGGAACCAATCCAGCAAGTGCGGTGATGGCAGGAATGAAAGTAGTTGTAACCAAAACATCCGAAGATGGAAACATCGATATTGATGATTTACGCGAAAAAGCACTGCTTCACAAAGACAACCTAGCCGCTTTGATGGTAACCTATCCATCAACACACGGCGTATTTGAAGCTACGATTAAAGAAATTACACAAATCATCCACGATAACGGTGGACAAGTATATATGGATGGTGCCAACATGAACGCTCAAGTAGGATTGACAAATCCTGCAACAATTGGTGCGGATGTATGTCACTTAAACTTACACAAAACATTTGCCATTCCACACGGTGGCGGCGGACCAGGTGTAGGACCAATTTGCGTGGCAGCACACTTAACACCATTCTTACCAAGCAATCCTGTAATTGAAACAGGAGGCGATCAAGCGATTACTGCGATTTCAGCGGCGCCTTGGGGAAGTGCTTTGGTATGTTTAATCTCCTACGGATACATCACAATGTTAGGTTCAAGAGGATTGACCGAAGCAACGGAATATGCCATCTTGAATGCAAACTATATCAAAGGACGTTTGGAAGGTCAATATGATATTTTATATACAAACGAACGTGGACGCTGTGCGCACGAAATGATCATTGATTGCCGTCCGTTCAAGCAGCACGGAATTGAAGTAACCGACATCGCAAAACGTTTGATGGATTACGGATTCCACGCGCCAACGGTATCGTTCCCAGTAGCAGGAACCATCATGATTGAACCAACAGAAAGTGAAAGCTTACCTGAGTTAGACAGATTCTGTGATGCAATGTTAGCTATCTACGAGGAAATCTCAGAAGCAAGTGCAAGTGATACAAACAATGTAATGAAAAACGCGCCACATACACTCACAATGTTAACGGCTGACGAATGGGATTTTCCATACTCACGTCAAAAAGCAGCCTTCCCATTACCGTATGTTGCTGACAATAAATTTTGGCCAACAGTCCGTCGTGTAGACGATGCGTATGGAGATCGAAATTTAATCTGTACTTGCGCGCCAATTGAAGAATATGCAGAGGCATAAACATTCAAAAAATAACACATAAAATCATCAAAGGAGCGTTCTAAAAATCGCTCCTTTTTTTTGAATCCTTCACAAATCGCGTTAGATTATTCTCAGTATTATAATAATTTTATTACGAATAATTCAAAATATTAACAAATGCATGTATTATCCGTAAAAATGAATTTTTAGACACTTTCCCCAAATAATCAGACAAGTTTAATCGTTAATTTTGTAGACTTAAACCCTATAATGAATAGCTGTATGAACGTTAAGATCACTGGAACAGGATGCTATATTCCTTCAGAAATTGAAACAAATGAAAACTTTCACCAACACGAATTCCTAAATGATGACGGTAGTCCGTTTAAGCAAAATACCAATGTCATTATTAAAAAATTCAAGTCTATTACGGGAATTGGAGAACGCAGATATGCAAAAAATCATCACACGGCTTCTGACTTGGCATTTTTTGCGGCTGAAAAAGCAATTGCCAATGCCAATATTAATCCCGAAGAATTAGATTATATTATTTTTGCACACAACTTTGGCGATGTAAAACACAATGCCATTCAAAGCGATATTTTACCAAGTTTGGCAAGTAGAGTGAAACACAGTTTGCGCATCAAAAATCCAAAATGTGTAGCGTACGACATTCTTTTTGGGTGTCCTGGTTGGGTAGAAGGAATGATTCAGGCGAATGCATTTATCAAGTCGGGAATAGCAAACAAATGTTTGGTGATTGGCGGAGAAACTTTATCAAGAGTTGTAGACAAACACGATCGTGATTCCATGATTTACTCGGATGGTGCAGGTGCAACTGTGATAGAAGCTTCTGATGATGAAAGCGGTATTATTGCCCATGAAACCGCTAGTTTCACGTATGATGAAGCCTATTATTTATACTTTGGAAAATCGAACAATCAGGAATTGTGCAAAGACACACGATACATTAAAATGTACGGTCGTAAAATATATGAATTTGCATTGACCAATGTTCCGATGGCGATGAAAGCCTGTTTGGACAAAAGTGGAATTGACATCAAAAACTTGAAAAAAATATTCATTCATCAAGCCAATGAAAAAATGGACGAAGCCATTGTACAGCGTTTTTACAAATTATACAATTTAGACGCTCCAGAAGGCATAATGCCAATGAATATTCATAAATTGGGCAACAGTTCGGTTGCTACAATTCCTACGCTGTTTGACATGGTAACCAAAGGAAAAGTTGAAAATCAAGATATTCAAAAAGGCGACATTATTATGTTTGCAAGTGTTGGTGCCGGAATGAACATCAACGCGGTTGTTTATAAATATTGACATGAATCAAGATACAATTGCCATTATCGGTGGCGGAAACTTAGGAAAATCGATTGCACAAGGATTGTTGAAACAACACAACAATCCTTCGCAAATTTATGTAACACGCAACAAAATTGAATTGTTAGCTGATTTGAAAGTGCAAGGTGTGCATACCACTTCAGACAATGTACAAGCGGTACAAAATTCCAAAACCTTAATTTTTGCTTTAAAACCCTATCGCATTGAAAGTGTATTAAAAGAACTCGCGCCCTATATTACCAAAGAACATTTAATTATTTCCGTAGCAAGTGATTTCTCTCTGACACAGCTTGAAGCCTCTATAGATAGTGACATTCAAATTGTGCGTGCCATGCCGAATACAGCTGCGGCTATTGGCGAATCGCTTACGTGTTTGGCAACGCATAACGCTTCCGCAGAAAACATGTCGAAGACGAAATTTATTTTTGACGCTTTGGGAGAAACCATTGAAATCGACGAAAGCTTGATGGATGCTGCAACTGTTCTTGGTGCCTGCGGAATTGCCTATGTATTGCGTTTTATCCGTGCAATGATTCAAGGTGGAATTGAAATTGGCTTTGATGCGAAAACGGCAACGAAGATTGCCTCGCAAACCGTAAAAGGTGCTAGCGAATTATTACTTCAAAATGGCAATCACCCAGAAGAAGAAATTGACAAAGTAACCACACCAAAAGGTTGTACGATTGCAGGACTAAACGAAATGGAACACCAAGGATTTAGTTCATCATTGATTAAGGGAATTAAGACTTCGATTGAGACGATTCAGAAGAAGTAGTCTTTTTTAAGACCGCTATCGCTGTTAGACATTAGACCGCTTCGCTGTTAGATCGCGCTTTTGCGCTGTTAGACTTTTTAAATGTTGGATGTTGGATGTTGGATGTTAAATTTTAAATTATTTCAAAAACCAAATTCTTAAACTTCTCAACTTCAAAGCACAAGCGTCACTTTGATCGCGCTATTCACGCTGTTAGATTTTTTAAATGTTGGATGTTGAATTTTAAATTTTTTCAAAACTAAATTCTTAAAATTATAAACTTATCAACTTCAAAGCACAAGTGTCACTTTGATCGCGCTATTAGACTTTTTTTGATTTTGAATGTTTGATGTTGAATTTTATTATTTCAAAGACCAAACTTTTTAACTTCAAAACACAAACGTCACTTCGAGTGATTTTCTGTCATGTCGAGCATTATCGTAGATACCGAGCATAGCTCACGAGATAGATAGAAAATTATATCGAGAAGTACTTTGAAACGCTGAATTTTTGAATTGACATAAAGACTGAAAACTATTTGACTTCATAGCTGATCTCGATACAACGAATCTACGATTCGCCACTCGATCTGACGTGCAGAAAAACCAAACGTCACTTCGAGTGAAATCTTGAAAAGATTTAGTATCGAGAAGTACTTTGAAACGTTGAATTTTGAATTGGTTCAAACTCATAAACCAAAAGAATTCATAGCTGTTCTCAATACATTTTTATATTCGCTTCGCAATATAAAAATACTCAAACTGACGTTTGGTATTTCAGATTCAATTTCGAGTTAAATTTCAATGACAAAATCTCCGAAACGTCTTTGCGATCTCCAACTTGATTGGAGAGTGGCAATCTGTTTAAATCAAAGCAGGATTTATCTTTGAAATAAGTATTGGTACATTTTCAAATTAGCACATTATCAAATTACCAAATCAACCCAAATGCTTCGTAATCTTACTACTCATCGGTTTGGTCAATGAATAGTAATAATTCACCAATTCGCCATTTTCGTCTACTAGATATTTTTGAAAATTCCATTTGACGCTGGAACGTTTTTTACCATTCATTTCTTTTTTTGTTAACCAAGAATACAGCGGATGTTGGTCTTTTCCTTTGACTTCTAATTTTTCAGTGAGTGGAAATGTAACTCCAAAATTAATTTCACAGAATTCCTGAATTTGATCTGCATTTCCAGGTTCTTGTCGTCCAAATTGATTGCACGGTGCACCAATCACAACCAATTCATCTTTGTACGTATCACTGAGTTCTTGGAGTTCTTTGTATTGTTTGGTGAATCCGCATTTGGAAGCCACATTCACAAATAAAATTTTCTTTCCTTTAAACTCTGAGAGCGACATTGGATTTCCGTGAAGATCGTTGATCTCAATATCATAGACAGAAGTTCTTTCTAATTCGGCAGTAGTTGCGCTTAGTTTTGCGCGATTGACAAGTTTCATAGCACTATTTTTTCTTTCTTTTCTTTTTACAAAAATAACGATTTTAGTCGTCATTTTCATGGAAAACCTTTGAATCAGGAGCTTTTCCTTTCATTCAGAGAGATTTATTTTTTTGTCACGAATACACGAATCAATTATTTTATTCTTTTGTCATTCTTGTATAGACAGGAATCCATAGTTGCTCAAAGTGGATTCCGAATCAAGTACGGAATTAGATTGAAATTCAAACGTCACTTCGATTTCTATTATAAAAGCAAATGATTTTACAGAAAAGTTTTGATTTTGGTTTAGGAATCTAAAAGTATAAATTATTATAATATTTGTGATAGAAGCAAAATCACCATTGATACATTTTCAAATTATCAAATCGTTACATTGAAAAAACGTCACTTCGAGTGTTTTTCAAGTGAAACGAAGAAAAATGTATCGAGAAGTACCTGGAAACGCTAAATTTTAAATGCTACATGTTGAATTTTGAGTTATGCTAACTTACGAACTACTACACTTCATAGCAGATCTCGATAGATACTGAATCTATAGCTAAATCAAAATAAATCGTCATAGTTTTGTATAAAAAAATAGCTGATCAGGCGTATATCCAAATTTTCGTCTCATACTTTTAGCTTGTGCCCATTTTTTCTCTATTGGATTTAAGTCAGGGCTATAAGGCGGCA
>JBCCLH010000024.1:0-90412 GCA_039026955.1 Bacteroidota bacterium | reverse complement strand
TTGGTATCGGCTTCGCCTGTTAGTCACGCTTTGCTTTAGTATCGCTTACGCTCTTGGTATATTAGTATTTTAGTTGGTGAGTTGTGAGTGTCATTTGATAGAATTGATACATTGGATATTTTCAAATTGGTACATTAGTGATGCGCCTTGCTTTTGGTATGTTGGTATCGGATTCTCCTATTAGTCACGCTTTGCTTTGGTATCGCTTACGCTCTTGGTATATTAGTATTTTAGTTGGTGAGTTGTGAGTGTCATTTGATAGCATTGTTACATTTTCAAATTTTCAAATTGGTATATTAGTCATGCGCTTTGCTTTTGGTATGTTGGTATCGGATTCTCCTATTAGTCACGCTTTGCTTTAGTATCGCTTACGCTCTTGGTATATTAGTATTTTTGTTGGTGAGTTGTGATTGTTATTTGATAGTATTGCTACATTTTCAAATTTTCAAATTGGTACATTAGTTATGCGCTTCGCTTTATTATCGCTTACGCTCTTGGTATATTAGTATTTTAGTTGTTAAGTTATGAGTGTCATTTAATAGCATTGCTACATTTTCAAATTTTCAAATTGGTACATTTGTGATACGCTTCGCTGTTAGTATCGGCTTCGCCTGTTAGTCACGCTTTGCTTTAGAATCGCTTACGCTCTTAGTATGTTAGTATTTTTGTTGATGAGTTGTGATTTTCTTTGAAACAGATTACCACGAATTTTTATAAAATTCTCGCAAAGACAAATCAAAATATGATGAAGAATTTAACTATTCGTCACCTTGAACTTGATTCAAGGTCTCATAAAGTCGTGTGTGATGCTGAATCAAGTTCAGCATGACGTTAGATTCATAAATAAAAACAAAAAACAAATCAACAAATTAACGAATCCACAAATCAACAAAAAAACAATGAACCTAACGACCAAAAGAACCAATTCCAAAAACCAAGACTTCATCAATTTGGTCAAAGAGCTTGACGCGTTTCTCAGTGTACAAAACGGAGAAAGTGACGCATTTTACCGTCAGTTCAATGGTTTGGAAGATTTGCATCATACCATTGTGCTGTATGATGGTGAAACTCCGATTGGTTGTGGCGCGATTAAAAAGTTTGATGCAACTACAGTTGAGGTCAAACGTATGTATGTGAGTCAAAAATTGCAAGGGAAAAACTTAGGTATTACTATTTTAGCTGCACTTGAAGCGTGGGCAAAAGAATTGGGCAATACGCGTTGTGTGTTAGAAACAGGAACCATGTTGCCAGAGGCGATTCGTTTTTACGAGAAGCATCACTATGTGCTCATTCCTAATTACGAACCGTATGTGAATGCGCCTGAGAGTGTGTGTTTTGAGAAACAGCTATAAAATTAATATCCTTGCGATTTTACATGTTTTTGATATCCATCGGTAATTTTTTGTGCTTTGTTTTTTAAATCCGTCTGAACAGATTGTGGCAACGATTTGATATTGATTGTATTAAAAGTTTCAACATTCATCTTAAAACACACTTTATACGCTAATTTCGGATTCATGTTGTAGAGACTGTGGAAATAATCGGTCATTTTTTTGGTTAAATTGTCTTTGGAAAGCTGATCGCTGTTTTGTGTGTATAATTCAGAAAAGTAATTCGCCACACATTTGGCATCTCCATTACACGCGTTGATTTTGCTTTTTTCAGTAGCAGAAAAGCTATTGAAAGCTAAGGTTGAACTTGAACTCGAATTTGAAACTGAATTTGAACTCGAACCGGAATTTGTTGTGTTTGTATTACTGACTGTCTTTCCTTGAAACTCTCCGTTTACCCAAGTTCCCGCATTGTAGTGCACTTTATCATAATACATGACACCTTTTCCATGGTATTTTCCGTTTCGGTATTCGCCCATATAATAATTGTGTTCAGACCATGTATAACTCCCGAGTCCGTTGTAGTGATCATTGCTAAATTCCCCAATATAATAGGTGCCATTCGTAAAATCGATCTTGCCAAAACCATCGCGTTGTCCGCCACTAAAAATTCCAAAATAGATCGCGCCATTGTTGTATTTGTACACGCCAATTCCGTTTTTGCAATCACCTAACATACAGCCAGTTTCACCATTGTGTTTCAATAATGTTTTCGAAACCAATTTTCTATTTTTAAAAACAAGTTCATAGGTTTCTTTCTTTTTGGCATCGTTTGCAAACCCTTTGGTTAGATTTTTATCATAAAAATATACCGTATTCTTTCCATCATATTCATAGGTAAACGCATCATTCTTTTCAAAAGAGCCTGCATAGCTAGAAAACACAGCGTCTTTTATGCTTGCACTTTCAATGAGTATCACACCATTTGGTTTTCCGTTGGCGTAGAATCCTTTGGCTGTTTTTCCGCTTGAACTGTATTTGAATTCGCCATATCCATTATCGCAATCGCCGCGTACACAGGTTCCTGAACGTTCGGAAACTGTATTGGTATTTATCGTTTCTCCAGCATCATACGTGTTGAAATCCATCGCCGAATATACGCTGTATGTTTGTGCCGTTTTATAGTCTTTCAACACTACTTTTTTGGTGTCTCCTTCGCCTTGATAAAATACATCTTTATTGTTTGGTGCATATTTATACAAACTGCTTTTCTGAATCACTACGCCATTATTTTTAAAGACCACAACCGAACCATTTGGTTTTTTAAACCAATATCCATGTGTGGTTTCTACAGGAATTCTTTTTGCAGTATATACAATATTGACTTTAGCACTGTTGACATTTTCTAATGTATACAACTGATTGTTATCTTGATTGAATGCCAAAATATGATCGCCCATATAACCCAATTGCGCTTTTTGTACAGGTTTATTATTCAGGTAGAAATAGAAATTATCTTCTTTTGTTTTTTTCCATGTCGCAATTTGAGAATCAGTACTTGAATTGGCTTGGAGTATTTTTACTTTTTTTCTAAGCGTTATCAAATCAGTGGAGACCTTAGTGATATCAGTAGTTCCTGTCACTTCGCCATTGCTGTAGGTAATTTGACGTAGTGTAGGATTGGGAAAACTAGGAATTCCTTTCGCCATGCTCATGTCTAAAAGTCGTACTTGCATAATCCAATTACCATATTTATCATATATGTAGGCGTAATTGTGTGCTGTATAACTGCCATCACTTTTTCTAGTTTCTTTGGAAAATTGAAGATCTCCATTCGCATTGTATGCTTTGACAGTGATATAATATTTGCTTTCTAGTTTGATGACTTTTCCTTGATCGTTGTGCGTGTAGAAACTTTCCGAAGGCGAATTACTATTGTATCCAGAAACTTTCTTTTTGATCAAATTGTTTTCAGTGTAAATTTTGTCATTAATTTGTCCGCTAGTTTCGTATCCATACGCTGTCTTTTTGTACATCTCTTTTACGGCAGGACCATTTTCTTTAAAGGAAATCGTACGCAAAAAGTTGTCTCCTTCGTATAGATAGTTTTCAAAACGATTTTCGTACAATCCGCCTTCTATCTGATATTTTTTTAATCTTCCTAACTCATCATACGTATAAAAATATCGTTTCGTCTTTTCTTTTCGATTGATTTGAGCCGTTTTTACTTTTCTCAGTATTGGATCAAACTCGGTGATACTTTCCAATTTGAGTTCGGTTGTGATTCCTGCATTTCCTCTTTGTGCTCGCTGATCGTATTGTTTCTTGTGCAGTTTTACAGGAATGATATTTCCATCACCAATCTTTAAACCGTAATCTTCCTCTAGCTCATGCATTGGAAATCCTAAGTCTATATTGCGGATTTTTTTGGATTTTGTTTGTTGCGCGAACGAAAAAGATACTACACAACAGAAAATAAAGAAGAAAAAACGTTTCATAATCATCACATTATAGATTCTATGACAAAAGTGCTGAATCTTCAAAATTGAAAACATTCGGCAGATGACGTATTTTTAAATCACTTCATTATCTTTGCAGCACAACAACACAACTATGAGTCAAGAAGTATCAAAGCGTTATGCCATGCGTGGCGTTTCTGCATCGAAAGAAGATGTACACAACGCTATCAAAAACATTGATAAAGGTTTATTTCCAAAAGCATTCTGTAAAATTGTTCCTGATTATTTAACGAATGATGACGAATACTGTCTGATCATGCATGCCGACGGTGCGGGAACAAAATCGTCGTTAGCCTACATGTATTGGAAGGAAACTGGCGATATTTCTGTATGGAAAGGCATTGCGCAAGATGCACTCATCATGAATATTGATGATTTACTTTGTGTCGGTGCGACGGATAATATCATGTTGTCTTCTACCATCGGACGAAATAAAAACAACATTCCAGGTGAAGTGATTTCGGCGATTATCAATGGAAGTGAAGAATTGATTCAGGAGTTGAAAGAATTTGGCGTAGCCATTCATTCTACAGGTGGCGAAACGGCAGATGTGGGCGATTTGGTACGTACCATTATTGTCGATTCTACCGTCACGGCACGTATGAAACGCAAAGATGTCATTGATAATGCCAATATCAAAGCGGGCGATGTTATTGTCGGATTGGCTTCGTTTGGACAAGCAACGTATGAGAAGGAATACAACGGCGGTATGGGAAGTAACGGATTGACATCTGCGCGACATGATGTGTTTCACAACTATTTAGCCGAAAAATTTCCGGAGAGTTTTGACAATGCTGTACCAAGTGAGTTGGTCTATTCTGGAAATACCAAATTGACAGATGCAGTTGAAAACTCACCAATTGATGCTGGAAAGTTGGTATTATCGCCTACACGAACTTATGCACCAATTATCAAAAGCATTCTAGACAAATACACTTCCGACGACATTCACGGAATGGTACATTGTAGTGGTGGTGCGCAAACCAAAATTTTACACTTTGTAGATAATCTACATATTATTAAAGACAATATGTTTGCGATTCCGCCTTTGTTCAAACTGATTCAAGAGCAATCGAATACGGATTGGAAAGAAATGTATCAAGTCTTTAACTGCGGACACAGAATGGAATTGTATGTAGCTCCCGAAATTGCAGAAGACATCATTGCCATTTCAAAATCCTACCATGTAGACGCACAAATTGTGGGTAGGGTAGCAGCTTCCGATAGCAAAAAGTTGACCATTTCAAGTACGTATGGAACGTTTGAATACAATTAAAAGAAATTTTTAGCGATTCATTACGACTTACACAATATCAAATAAAATCATCCCGAGAAATCATGAAAAGACCAAAAAAAGGCTTACTGATCATCACATTTTTAATAGCACTTGTCCTAGCTTATTTCGTAACTTCAGCAATCATGGCACCGCCTAATCTTGCAGATATCAAAGCAGAATATACAGGCACAACTACCGAGTTTTTAACTAAAATCAAAGAAAATCCAAAAGATTGGACAGCCAATAAAAAAGTAGTCGCATTGACGGGTGTCATTACATCAATCGATAAAAAAGGCGTGCTCCTTGACGATAGCGTATATTTCCGATTTGCAGAAGGCACTTCCATGGATGAATTCGCTGATGGACAAAAAGTGCAAGTAAAAGGAAGCGTGGAAACCTACGACGATGTGTTGGAAGAATTAAATCTGCTAAATGCTGTGTTGGTGGAGAAATAGTTTTTAGATGTTGTATTGAGTTGTGAGTTGTCAGTTGTCGGTTGTGGGTTGTCGGTTGTCAGTTTTGAGTTTTGAAATCTAAAATCCCAGAATAACAAATTAACGAATCAACGAATTAACAAATGACAAACTAACAAATTGACGAATCAACAAATAAACAAATCAACAAAAAAGAAGTTTAAAAGTTTATAGGTTTATAAGTTTATAAGTTTAAGCTTTAAAACAACATATAGCGTTACATAACCACCGATAACAGAGCGAAGCGATCAACCGACAACAATTGAAGCAAAATATAAAATGTAAAACTCAAAATGTAAAATAAAAAACACTTTACCAACACCCAACACCCAACAGCCAAAGGTCAAGAGCCAAAAGCTACAAAAGATGCCCCAACTTCTCCTTAGCCGCAAAACCTGAAAACTCACGCAATAACAATTTCAATTTCGGATTGATAAATTGCTCGCAAAACGGTTTCTTCGGATTGGAATAATAGTAATTCGTAATTTCTTCTCGTGAAGCTTTAAAGGCGACAAACGGCAATATTTGTGTGATGATTTCCTGCTCAAAATCTGTCTGTAATTCTGAAAGAAGTTCGTTTAAGACTTCTGCTTGCGCTTGATCGTAATAATAAATCGCAGAACGATATTTTTTTCGCATGGAATGTTGCACGGTCGATTTATGCGTTCGCAGATGAATCTCTATGAGCACCTTCAAAGGAATGACAGTAGTATCAAACTGTACAATTACGGCTTCTGAAAAGGTGTTGTTTTCTTCCGTCGATTTCACCCAACCTTGTTCCACATTTCGCACACCAATAAGCGATTGAAAAACCGCTTCTGTACACCAATGACAGCCACCACCAAATGCAATTTTCTGAATCATATGCAAAAATAAAAAACAGGTCTCATTCGTCCAATTTGTACAAGAATAGTATTTTAAAATCGTTTGAATTGAATTTAACTAATTGATTGTGAATATTTTAATTCGGGTGAATTTTACTGTAAAAAAACCGACGTCGTGTCGGAAATGTGCTAGTGTTATGCGGTATTGTTACATACGAATGTTGAAATTACTACTACTTTTATAAATATAAACTTTAGTTGGTTTTCACGCTAAAATTAAAATTGAATTGTAAATAAACTCACGTAAACTCCATCATTTATAACCAATTTTAAACTAGTGAAATGAGAACAATACGTTACGTACAAACAAAACTAAAAGTGCCTGTTATGCAATTCGTTGCAATGTTGAATGTTCTAAAAAAATACTATACAAATGACATAAACTTATCCATGCTTTTAGCATCAAAAAGATCATTACTCATGAAAAATATAGTGGGACTCTTACTGTTCTTGGCGTGTACTTTTTCAGGAACTGCTCAAATTAAAGACAGCATCGCAGATGCCTTAAAATTTCAAATAGAAAAGGCAGAAACAGATTCAATTCGATTATCATTGAAGGCAGATTTGGGAAATCGTCTCGCATTTTTTGACAGAGCCATCGCCAAAGAAGTGCAGCTAGAAGTAGAAAAAGAATTAAATGACAAAGGCTACACGAGTCAGTATTATCAAAAACTAAAAGCAGAAGTATTGTACAGTCTTTCAAGCATGTCTTCCAATCTCGGGCAGTATTCAGAAGCACTCGAATATTCAAATGAAGGTTATAAATTGGCTTCATCTATCAAATACAATCGAATTGCAGGAAAATGTATCAGCAATATTGGCGGCGTATATAAACGTTTGAATGATCTAGAAAAAGCAAAATATTTTTACAAGCGTGCCTTGGAAATTCAACAATACGATACCATTCCGCGCGGAAGAGTGATTTCTTTAAATCGTTTGGGAGCGGTGTATGTGGCAGAGAAAAAATACGATTCTGCCATTTACTATTTTGAAAGGTGTTTGGCAGTTCCAAAAATCACTCAAAAATATCAAATACGTGTAAAAGCAAATATTGCTAATACGTATATCAAGCAAAAACAATACGACATTGCAGAACAAAAATTGAAGGAGAATTTAGCGTTTTTGAATGCTACAGGCTTGTATCACCATCTGTCCAACAATCATTTAAGTCTGGCAAAAGTCTACAACAAACAAAAATTATACGCCAAAGCAACTACGCATGTAGACAGCGCGATTGTGTATGCAAAAAAGGTGAGTTCGCACTTGTTGCTAAAATGGTCGTATCAGCGAAAAGCAGAAATTGCGCATAACGATCAAAACTTTACAGCTTCACGTGCTGCATTTTTGATGTATGACAAATACAAAGATTCTTTAATCAGCGAAAGTAGAACGAAACGATTGGCAGATTTAGAATATGCGTATCAGTTCGACAAAGAGAAACAACTTACTGCGATCAAACTCAAAAATGAATCAACTCAAAAATGGTTGTATTTCGCGTTAATGTTTGTGATCCTTTTATTTGCCGTGTTGTCTATTTATATTATTGTGAAACGAAAAGAGCAAAAAATCACGTTGGCGGAAAACGAACTGAAACTAAAAGAAATAGAAAAACTGAAAGCCGATCTAGCGCTTGCCAATCGTGAAAACGAATTAAAAAAAGTAGTGGTTGAAAATTCTATTACGGAAGAAGTCCTCAACAAAACACTTGATGACATCAAAGAAATCATCACGTTTGAAAATGAACAAGAACGAAAAATGGCGTTACGCTCTTTATCCGCGTCGTTACTTTCTGAAAAAACATCTAAAAGTTCTACGGCTAGTCTGCAAAATTATTTAGATGAGGTGAATATGGATTTCAAAGTATTATTAGATACGGAATTCACAGAATTAAAACCGAAAGAAAAGGAAGTACTCTGCATCATGAAATTAGGATTGAGCACGACGGAAATCAGCAAATTATTGAACACCACAGTCGCGTCCATAAAATCGTCAAGATATCGAATTCGTAAAAAATTAGGCTTAAAATCGAGCGATGATATCATTGCATTTATTGAAAATAAACACACTCTGAGTCTATCTGCATAAAGATTATAGCCATATATTCTTAGAAAGTCATAAACGTAATGTTTGTGACTTTTTTTCTGCATTAAAATCGACTTTAAAAAAGATGTCAGTTCGAGCGCAGTCGAGAACCTTAGCCAAGGTTAAGTTTCAATAGAATCTCGACTGCGCTCGATTTGACATTTGGTTTTAAATTTTGATAATGAGCGATTTAAAATTGAATTTACAGTATTTTACGGTTTTGATACCCTTTTGATACCACCTAAAATTTGTAACAAATCTGACATCTGATTTACTTTGTTTTGAACTAAAAAAGAGATGAAAACTTCAAACCGTTTTTTTCCTTTTTGAGGTTCATTTTTCCTGTTCACGCAGTTTTAATAGGTATGACTATTTGATATGCAGGAAATTAGTAACATGAAAAAGCGCATACACATACCAAAGCAGCTTTTAAACCATAGCACTTTTTACAATACAGAACAACCACAACAAAACTAAACACCATGAAAAAAATTATCAGTACTATTATTCTATTGTGCATCACCGCAATTGGTTTTGCACAAACATTTACAGACAACGGATTTAATTTTAATGTACTATCCACTAATCCAAACGAAGTGGAAGTGACAGGAGGAAGTGACGGAAGTGCTCCGCTAACTATTCCGAGTACCGCAACCGATGGAAACGGAATTGTATATACCGTAACAACCATTGGAAACTCTGCCTACAGAAATGGAGCGAATAATGGAGTAATCTTACCAAATACCATTACGACTATTGGCGGACGTGCCTTTAGAGACAATAGTGGAATGACAACGCTTACCTTACCAGCAAGTGTGACCAGTATTGGTGGCGAAGCTTTTTTTAGAACAGGATTGAATGAAATCATCGTTTTGGGAACGGTTCCTGCTAGCATTAACAGCAATTCTTTTGGAACACGATCTGTTATAGATCTGACTTTGCCAAATGGTTTGGAAGAAACCTATCGTCAAGCAGGTTGGACAGGTTTTAATACCGTGAATGGCGAAATTCCAGTTGGAGCCACTTTTGAAATAGGCGATTTACGCTATAGAGTAACCTCAAAAAGCCCAAGAGAAGTTGAGGTTGCTGCACGTTTAAACGGAATTGTTGATATAGTAATGCCAACCGCTGTTACTGAGCCTCAATTTAATGACAGTTATGCTGTTACTGGTGTAGGATTTAGAGCATTTCGAAACGCTTCAATCAATAGTGTCACTTTTTCTAACACCATACAGACGATTAAAACGGAAGCATTTGAACTCAATAATTTGACGACAGTTACACTTCCTGCTTCTCTGACTACAATTGACACTGAAGCGTTCCGAGATAATCCACTTACAGAAATAATTTCACAAGCAGTAGCAGCGCCCACACTTGGTACGAATAGTATTAGAAATCGCAGTGAAATTAATTTGACAATTCCTAACGGTTCTGAAACTGCCTATCTAAATGGTGGTTGGACAGGTTTCTTTACCATCAATGGAACACCTGCTATCGGTTCTGATTTTTCTGTGGACGGATTTGTTTACAGAATCAACGGGAACAATCCAAATACAGTTGAAATACGAAGTGGCGGAAGCGGAATTACCGATTTAGTACTGCCTTCTTCTGTTACTAAAAATACTATATTTTTTACAGTAACCGCTATTGGACAACGTGCTTTTAGGAGTAAAAATTTAAATAGCGTCGTGTTACCACCAAACTTAGAATTTATAAGAAATGAAGCATTTGAGCTTAATAATTTGACTACAATTACGCTACCTTCCTCTGTAACTGCTATTAACTTTGAAGCTTTTCGAGATAATCCGCTTACAGAAATAATTTCACAAGCAGTAGCAGCGCCTACACTTGGAACGAATAGTATTAGAAATCGAGGCAACATTAGTCTGACAATTCCTAGCGGTTCAGAAGCAGCGTATGTAAGTGGTGGCTGGACAGGTTTCTTTGCTATTAATGGAACACCTTTTATAGGGACTAGTTTTTCCGTAGATGGATTCAATTACAGAACCAATGGAGTCAATCCAAATACCGTAGAAATAACGGGTGGCGGTAGCGGAATTGATGATTTGGTATTGCCTTCTTCTGTTACCCAAAATAGTATTTCGTTTACAGTAACGGCTATTGGAAGTCGTGGTTTTAGAAACAGAGGACTCAACAGTCTAGTATTACCATCAAACGTAGAAGTGATAGGAAGTGAAGCTTTTGAGATTAATAATTTGACAACCATCACATTCCCAGCATCCGTAACTACTATTGAAGATCAAGCATTTAGTGAGAATTCGCTCATAGAAGTACTATCACAAGCAGTCGCGGCACCAACAATTGAAGCACTTAGTATTAGAGACAGAGGAAATATTTCTTTGACAGTTCCTAACGGTTCGGAAGCAGCGTATGTAAATGGAGGTTGGACAGGTTTTTTTGTAATTAATGGAACACCTGTTGTGGGTGCTAGTTTTTCAGTAGATGGATTCAATTATCAAATCAATGGAGTCAATCCAAATACATTAGCAATCACAGGTGGCGGCACGGGCATTGTCGATTTGGTCATTCCAAATACAGTGGCTAGAAGCAGTATTTCGTTTACCGTAACTGCTGTAGGCGATCAAGCTTTTAGAAACAGAGGAATCAATAGTATACTATTACCAGCCAATATAGAAACTATTGGTTTTGAAGCCTTTGAACTTAACAATTTGACAACCATCACGCTTCCAGCTTCGGTTACTATGATCGACAGGGAAGCATTTATCAACAACAGTCTCACACAAATAACATTCAATTCTGGACCAGAAACGATTGGAAATGCTGCCTTTCGAAACAACCAATTAACCAATGTTACTATTCCTAATGGAACCATTACCATTGGGAGTAGCGCTTTTATGAACAATGCAATTACAAGTGCAACGCTTCCAACAAGTGTAGATATTATTGATAATGAAGCTTTTAGAGACAATCAATTGGCTAGTATTATTGTACCTACGGGCGTACTTACTATAGGAAGAAGCGCTTTTCTAAACAATGTGCTCACCAATGTAACCATTACCAATACAGTGCAAACGATTGAAACAGACGCTTTTCGTAACAATCAGTTGACGAGTATCAATCTGCCCAGTTCCTTAACAACATTAGGAGCTGGTGCCTTTCGTAACAATCAATTAACGTCTATTGTAATTCCAGATGGTGTTACTGTGATTAACTCGGTAACGTTTCGCGATAATAACTTAACGAGTGTTACACTTCCTGCCAACCTTCAAACTATCAGAAATGATGCGTTTCGAAACAATGAACTTACTAGTATCAATTTTCCAGCAAGTTTAACAGAACTCCAAGGTTTTGCTTTTCGAAACAATCAATTGACAAGTGTTACCATTCCTCCAAATATTACATCCATTCAAGTAAATACGTTTAGCGGCAATCAACTTACTGATATTACGATTCCTGCTAATATTACTTCTATCGAAAATAGCGCTTTTGCAAACAATCCATTAAACACAATAACTGCCGATAGTGCCACGCCTGCTACGATTACTTCTTCTAGTTTTGGGACACGAAGTACGGTAAACTTGTTCATCATTCCAGATCAACAATCAGTGATTGACGATTATACTGCCGTAGGTTGGACAGGTTTTGGAAGCATCAACGGAGAATTTCAAATTGGCGCACGATTTACGGAAGGTGATTTGCAATACGAAGTGACTAGCGTAAATCCGAATATCGTAAAAGTGCTCAACAGAGTTACTTCGGCACAAACAATTACGATTCCAGCAACAATTGTAGAATCATTCAGCAACATAAGTTTTAACGTAACAACTATAGAAGATGCAGCATTTCAAAATACGGATATCACTACTGTCACCATTGGTACCAACATAGAAACTATTGGAAACAATGCATTTCAAGGCGCTTCTTTAACTGCGGTAAATGCACAAGGAACGACACCTGCAACCATTACAGCATCTAGTTTTGGAGACCGATCTACAATTGCTTTAACACTTCCTAACGGAACAGAAACTGCTTATGAAGCCGCAGGTTGGACAGGATTTTTAAGCGTAAATGGACAACTTTCAAACGGCGCTTTGGGAAGTAATTTTACAGACAACGATATTACCTATGAAATTACCTCAATCAATCCAAATGAAGTAGCAGTTGCAGGTGGTGCTGTAACAAGCGCTATCACCATTCCTACACAAGTCACTTTTGAAACAGAAACGTTTGCAGTGACGACTGTTGGGGCGAATGCGTTTCAAAATGCTGACATTACAAGCGTCACCCTACCAGCAAGTATAACCGCCATAGGAAGCAATGCATTTAATACCATTAGTTTGACAGAAGTAATTGCCCTAGGAACTACGCCAGCAACAATTGAAACCAATTCGTTTGGAGAAAATGAAAATATAAGTTTGACCATTCCAAACGGAACAGAAACTACTTATGAAGCCGCAGGTTGGACAGGATTTTTCTCAGTAAATGGAAGTGGTCCATCGGTAGGAAGTAGATTTACCGTGAATGGAATTCAATATGAAATACTCACACTTTCTCCAAATACACTAAGTGCTGTTGCTAGAAATGGAAATGTGCCAAATGGAGACTTTATTTTCCCAGAACTTATATCAAAAGATGGTATAGACTTCATCATTACTGAGATTGGAAGCTCTGCATTCCGAAATCGAGGTGTGCGAACAATCAGCTTTCCAAGTACTATCACTACGATACGATTTCGAGCGTTTCGCGATAATAATAGTTTGACAAGTGTTACGATTCCTGCAAGAGTAACTAATATTAGTATTGAAGCATTTTCCGGTGGCGGCTTGCGCGAAGTGATTTCAGAAGGAAACATTCCTGCAAGCATCAACACTAATGGTTCTTTTGGTACCAAAACAAATGTAGATATATTTATCCCAGCAGGAACTACACAAACCTATTTGGATGCAGGTTGGGTAGGTTTTAAATCGCTCATAGAGGCAGGAACTGTGATTGTGGAACCAAAAGTATTTTTGCAAGGCGCTTCAATAAATCCAAATGTAGAAGAAGAAGAGTTGATGCGAGACGATTTACGCGTAGCGGGAATCATTCCAACCACTTCT
This sequence comes from Bacteroidota bacterium, assembly GCA_039026955.1. GTDB lineage: Bacteria > Bacteroidota > Bacteroidia > Flavobacteriales > Flavobacteriaceae > Kordia. Next base: position 76,766 of record JBCCLH010000024.1, on the reverse strand, counting down.
CCGTATGCGGACGCACTTACCTGCAATGCTTCCGTATTTAATATTACAGGAAATAATGCCATTGTCGATTGGGTTTTTGTGGAATTGCGTGATGCTGTCGATAATTCAATTGTGATAGAAGGCAGATCGGCACTGCTACAACGCGATGGCGATGTTGTAGATGTAAACGGTATCGGAATTTTAAAATTTGCATCATTATTAGACAATTATTTTGTGGCGATTCGACACAGAAATCACTTAGGAATCATGTCAAACACTGCATTGCAACTAGATGGAAGTCGCGTCAATCTTGATTTTACAGATGCTACCAGTCCAATTGCGTTTGGAACCAACGCACAAACGGATTCAAGCATGCCAGCAAATACACTCGGAATGTGGACAGGAAATGTGAATGGAGACAGTATTGTACAATATTCTGGAACTGATCCAGATGCACCTGCGATTTTGTCGTTAGTCTTAAACGATGCAGGGAACTTTTTAAACTTTTCCACATTCGTAGTGAATGGTTACAATGCCAATGACCTAGATATGGACGGACGCGTACAATACGAAGGCGTTGCACCAGATGCGCCTTTCATTCTACAAAACGTACTCGCACATCCAGGGAACTTCTTAAACTTTAGCACGTTCCAAATACAAGAACAATTACCAGAAAATTAAACAATACTAAATATCAATAATCATGAACAAATTTACTTTTACCAGCTTTTGTATGGCAATTTACTGCCTATGTACAGTACAATTGCAAGCCCAAGATGGCTACACATACACATTGATCGACAATGGAAATTACAGTTTTTCTATCGGAGCAGTTCCGAATGCGAGTACGTCTAATTTTGCTACATCTGTGCAAGGTTATGGATTCACAATCATTGTCCCAGATGGTGTCACGGCAACCATTACATCGTCATTTGCTGGAGCGGCAAATGCTACTTTTTTTGATGGAAGTGCTATCGGACAAGCAGCAATTGACGGATATTTAATTACCGAAACCTTGGGAAGTCCAGCATCCTTGCCAGCACCATCTGCAGGAACTACAACGCCAATGGTAACCATTCAGGTTGATGGTGCACCCACAAACGGAATCTTAGAAATATTAGCCAACAATTCTGCATTAGCAACCACGTTAACATCTTTAAAAAGCTTTATGTCTGCCGATATGATCGATGACGGTTCAGCCATATTCCCAAATGTAGTTGATCCGAATGCTTCTGCTTTATCAGGTACAAGTACGTTTGATTTTTCAACGCTTTCCATAGCAGATAATGAAATAGAAAATGTAACTATTTACCCAAATCCCACCACCGATTTTGTAAATATCAGCAGTACAGCAACACCAATTGAAAAAGTGGAAGTGTACAATTTAAACGGGCAGTTGGTAAAAGTGAAAACACAACAGTTGGAACGTATCAATATGACTGACTTACAAGTAGGTATGTACATTCTAAAATTATACAGTAATGACGCGAGTAAAACCGTGAAGCTACTACGTAAATAAACAGCAATAGCATACGTACTACTTGAAAAACATGCAACAATCTCATGATTATAGTAAATAATTTCATAGAAAAATGAAGTTGAATCTCATTTTTTATGTAATTTTTACAATGAAGTGATGTTAACTTATTGTTTTGTAACGAAAATTTTAGATTTTTTGATCTGATGAAGCCTTTTTTGAATAACATAGCCTAAGCTATGTTAGGAAAAAAAGTCAAAATCAGAGCGAAACAAGATAAATTTACAGTCATAAGAAAAAGGTGAAATCACTTCTATAGTTTAGTTTAACAGTGGTTTGGTAATTATAAAGATTGATGCATTGTTCAAACTTTTTTAAAATTAGACAGCATTTACTAAAGTATGATTCCTAAAATACAATACACAAAAAGTGGCAATCTGAGCATTGCCTATCAAGTCTTTGGTACAGGGCCCATTGACTTGGTATACATTCCGGGCTGGATTTCCAATATTGATTGGATGTGGGCTTGTCCAGAACTGGTTGACTTTTTTGAGGAATTAAGTCAAGTAGTACGTATTATTCTTTTTGATAAAAGAGGAACAGGTTTGTCAGATCGTATTGTAGAATTATCGACGTTAGAAGAACGCATGGACGATATCAAAGCCGTCATGGATGCTACGAATTCTAAAAAAGCCATTCTGTTTGGACATTCGGAAGGCGGAAGTGTTTCGGCGTTGTTTAGTGCCACGTATCCAAATCGTGTGATTGCCTTAATTACTTTCGGAATTTTTGCGAAGCGAAGATACTCAGAAGATTATCCGTGGGCACCAACCGATGAAGAACGCCAAAAGGTATACGACATGATAGAGCACAACTGGGGAAGTGGTGAAATGAACCTAGAATCGCTCGTGCCTTCCAAAGCGAATGATCGACAATTTATGAATTGGTTGGCAAGTTACTTCCGATCAGGAGCGAGTCCGAGAGCAGCGATGAAATTGACCAAAATGAACACACAAGTAAACATCATTGACATTCTAAGATATATAAAAGTACCAACGCTCTTAATGCAGCGCACCAATGATATTGACGTAAAAATAGAAGAAGGAAAGTTCATTGCAGAGCGCATCAAAGATTCCAAATTTGTTGAATTTGACGGAAATGATCATCTGTTTTGGGCTGGAAACACCAAAGAAGTATTAGACGAAATGAAAACCTTCATTCACAAATTGCCACCGTGTGACGATTGCTATAAAAAAAGATTGTCTACCGTGTTGTTTGGACAAATTATTACGGCGTCCAATTGCAACTTTTCATCAGCGTTGTTGGATGAGGTCATCTCGCAAAATGAAGGAATCATCATAAGTCACGATAAAAAGTTTTTCATGGCAGCATTCGAAATTCCTAGCAAAGCGATTAGTGCAGGAATCAGCATGTTGAACGATTTCAAAGCAAAAGGAATTCCTTTTTCGGCAGGAATTTACATGAAAGAAAGTGCTGAAGATTATAAAGAACCTTTAGATAACAGAGACAATTACATGATTACGTCGATTCTGTCATTGATCAAGCCTAATAAAATTGTAGTCACGCAAGCCATCAAACATTTGCTATCGGGTGTTGCGTTCAATTTTTCGAAAGAAACTTCGATCTTAACCTATAAAACACATCAATTATGCAAGTTGTATAATGTTACGGACAAATCAAATACAGCAGTCAAAACAAACTTTCCATATGGTTTTTCCAAATACGATTCGTTCTTGGAAGATGTACTAAAAGTGATTGATGAGCATTTGGACAACAATGCTTTTGGCGTAGAAATGCTAACGAGAGAAACTGGCGTGAGCGAACGAAAATTACAAAGACGCATCAAAGAAACGACAGGAAAATCACCAAGTCAACTCATCACGTTCATCCGATTGAACAAAGCAAAATCAGCCTTGCTAGAAAATACAGATACTGTAGCCGAAATTGCCTTTAAATTTGGCTTTTCAAGTCCGTCATACTTCTCCAAATGCTTTAAAAAAGAATTTGGAATGCGCCCAACAGAAGTGGTGAGTGGACAATAAAAAAAACGGTATTTCATTGATAAACAACGTATTGAAAATAAAGTAGGTACTATTAAAATTGCGTCATGATGACGGAAAATTACTAGTGAAAAACGGCATCTTTACAGGAAAAAGTCTAAATTGAAGCTACATTTACAACTTGCAGTAATGCTGTGAATTACTCACAATAGGATTCAGGAAAATGGAGATAAAACGTTCCCTTTTAACGCTGATATTTCCGTTTCAAGCAGTTTTTGTAGTAAATATGAGTAAAGACAGCCTTTATTTGTATCGTTTCTAAATGACTCGTAAAGTTGTATAAATGTGTGTAATATGCTAAATTTCATAGCAATTAGTTTATTACAAACCTGCAAAAGACGTTTTATTGAAGAAATTAATACTATTTATGATTTGCAATTCATAAATGGTATAATAATAAACTTAAATAAGAAACTAAATTAAAAACAATGTATCGAAAATCAACTTTAATCGCATTATCAGTAGTTGTCGTTGCACTGTACAATTGTACAACAAATACCCTTGCTGAAGAAGAAATTGCCGATTTGCCACCAATCGTCGAAAGTATCACTTATGATGAAGATGTGGCACCAATTTTTGCAGACAACTGTGTAGGTTGTCACAGTGGACCGAGTCCAACCGCAGGATTCGCTATAGACGGATATGCCAACGCAAGAGCAGGTGTAGAGCAAGGAAATGTAATTGATCGTATCAATGATGCGTCCAATCCGATGCCGCCATCAGGACTTATGGCACCAACAGATCGTCAAATCATTCAACAATGGGCAGATGATGGTTTCCTAGAAAATTAAAAAACACCTAACACTAACAATATGAAGAATATACTATATCTGTGCATGTTTTTAATGGTCGGAACTGTTGCTGCACAAAAATATTATACCAAAACTGGCACAACCTATTTCAAGGCTTCGGTCGCTGCGTTTGAACCTGTAGAAGCCAAAAGTAACAGTACAACGGCTGTACTAAGAGCAGATACAGGCGAGTTGGCTGCGTTGTTATTCATCAAATCATTTCATTTCAGAATTGCCTTGATGGAAGAGCATTTCAACGAAAACTACATGGATTCTGATAAATATCCAAAAGCAACATTCAAAGGGAAACTGGCAGGCTTTACCATGGCTGACGTATCAAGTACAGCTAAAGAATACGATTTGGCAGGAACGCTGACCGTAAGAGGACAATCTAAAGAAATTGCTACCAAAGCCAAAGTTTCTAAAGATGGCGATAAAATCATTATAGCATCACTCTTTTCCGTAAAACCACAAGATTTTGGAATTGAAATTCCAAGCATCGTACGTGAAAAAATCGCAAAAGAAATTAACATCACTTTGAATTATGAGCTTGTCGAAAAAAAGTAAAATTATCATTGGAGTAATCGCTTTTCTGGCAATTGCTGTGACAAGCGCGCTTCTCTATATGTACAAGCCACACGAGACTGTTGACGATATGAAAGTCGTCTACACAGGCAGTGCAGAAGAACTTCAAAGTGTCCTAGATGAAAAAATTGAACTCTGGCAAAAAGAAAAAAGTAATATCGTGGTAGAACTTACAGGCGTCATCACGGAAAAAGGAGAAGAAACGATCTCTGTGAATGAATCGTTCTTTTTTCAATTTCCAGAAGAAACGAATATTGATGCACTATCAGAAACACAAAAAATAAAAATCAAAGGACGATTTATTGGCTACGATGAATTACTTGAAGAGTTGAAATTTGACAAAGCTATCATTCTCAAAAAATAACACACATGAAACATTATTATATATTTTTACTATGCTGTTTGTTCAGTATTGGATTGCATGCGCAAGATGATTTATTAGACGAATTAGAAGACGAGGCAACTCCAGAAAATTTTGTGTCGCCAGCATTTAAAGCGATGCGCGTTATGAATTTACAATCGACAAAAGTAGCGGCAAAAGGCGACTTTTATTTATACGTATCACACCGTTTTAGCTCTTTGGAAGAAGGATTGTCTACCTTTTTTGGGTTAGACAATGCCAATACGCGAATTCAATTGGTGTATGGACTGTTTGAAGGATGGCAGTTTAGCATCAGTAGAGAATCATTGCGACGCACGTATGCCGCTTCTACCAAAATGAAAATCAAAGATCAATCCGATACTTTTCCTGTGAGTTTGGTAGGATATGGAACGGTGAATATAAATACCTTGGTACGAAAAGATCGTTTTCCATTCTTAACCTTTGACGATCGTTTAAGTTATACCACACAATTATTAATTTCTCGTAGATTTAGCAATAACTTTTCATTGGAATTGGCGCCATCGTACATACGTCATAACTTAACGCTAGAAGCGAATCAAAAACACGATCAATTTGCGATGGGAATTGGAGGACGTTTGAAAATAAGCAAGCGTATGTCCATCAACATGGATTATGCATACAATTTCAACAGAGCAGACAATACAGCATTTAGAGATCCGCTTACCATTGGTGTTGACATTGAAACTGGCGGACACGTATTTCAATTATTATTCTCCAATGCACAATCTACGAATGAGCCAGGATTCTTAAGTTATGCAGAAGGCGACTGGGGAGACGGCGATATTTTCTTCGGATTTAATATTGTACGTGTGTTTTAAGCGCATCAAAAAGATATAAAAAAGGCTGTTTAAGAAAAATTACTTCTTAAACAGCCTTTCGTTTTACAAAAAACTTTTTACCAACAAGCTATTGTTTGATTAGTGGTACATCCTACTCCCAATGTAACACAGCCATCAGTAAGGCAATTAGTAGTTATTGGACAACCTGTAGTTACTGGACAATCGGCTGTAGGTTGACAACCTGTTGTGATAACACAACCATTTGTATAACACACAAAGGAACCTCCAACAACTTGATTTGTAGTTAAATCAGATACTTTCGACTTCGAAAGCTGTAGCTTTTTTAGCGATACTTTTTGTTTTTTCATGATATGATTTTTTAGTTTAATACTTCTTAAAGCTATCAAAAGCAAATCGTGAAAAAAAGAAACGCGTAAAATACTGTGTAGATGGTAGTAAAATGAAAATAATTGACATAAAAAAGGCTCTCGCTTTTAGGAGAGCCTTCAATTTTTATAAAAAATTTATTTTTAATAACACTGAATGCCTTGTGGACAAATGGAGTCAGATTGACAAGGTCCTTGTGTAAATCCGCAAGTAACATCCGTGGGTTTTGGACACGTAATTCGTGTTGGTATTGGCGGACAATTTGGAACTGTTTGTGGACAGCCATCTGTAATATTACATCCAAGTTCTGTTAGAAAACATGGCTCAGCCGTTCCTGTCCAAGATTGGAATCCTCCCGTAACGCCATTCGATTCTAAAGATGCTACGCGAGATTTTCTTAAAGACAACTGTTTTAAGTTAATGTGCTTTTTTTTCATGATTGTACGTATATGGTTAATGATTTAAAATTATAAAGAAGTGATAAGCTATCTCGATGGAAAATCCGTAAATTAGGTAAGTTCTTGTAAGAGAATGATACAGAAAGGGGCTGTCTAAAAAGTCTTTGCAAGCGTCATTCTGAGCTTGATACTGAATCAAGTTCAGCACAGGCTTCAGAATCTCATCATGTTGATTATCAACTGTTATGGGAAACCGAATCACTACTGAATCAAGTTCAGCACATGGTTTAGTTTGACGAAATCTGTACTTTTAGACAGCCTCTTATCAATTATTTAAAAATAAATTTTAGTAGCACTGAACGCCTTGCGGACAAATAGAATCCGAAGCACAGCCAATTTCTGTAAAGCCACATAAAAGTGTTGGAGGTGGACATCCGTTTGTTGGACAGTTTTGTGTTTGTGGAGGGCATCCTGCTGTTGGACATCCAACGGTTTGACCGCCACAGTTAAAATCTGTAAAACAAGGCTCCGCAGTTCCTGTCCACGACTGGAAACCACCTGTCCATCCGCTAGTTCCTCCATTAAGTCTGTCAGATTCTAACGATGCTACTCTTGATTTTTTTAATGCTAATTGTTTTAAGTTAATTTGCTTTTTTTTCATGATTTTCAGGTTTATGGTTAAGCGGCTAATTTAAGTAGAAGTTGTAAGTTCTTTCGAGGGAAAATCCGTAATAAAAGTAGGTGCTTATACAGCAAGAGCTTTCAGAAAACCTGAAAGCTCTTGGCAACAATTTTATATAAAATTAACGTGAGTTCGACATAAGAAATTATCAAATTAATCTTAATTAATTGAAAAATAAAGACTTGTCACTTCCAGCAATGCTCGATTTGACAATTTTTGTAAATTATTAATTATTACGAATTTAACGAAATAGTTATATTGAACTCACGTTAAAATTAGGTATTAGTAGCAATATACGCCTGGTGGGCAAATAGAGTGTGACTGACATAAGAGTGAAAAAGGAATACATCCTGCAGTATTTCCACCACCGCCAGTGTTTCCGCCACCGCCGGTATTTCCGCCGCCGCCGGTATCTCCGCAGTTAAACTCAGTTGGGAAACATGGCTCCGCAGTTCCTGTCCAAGACTGGAAACCACCAGTAACTCCATTAGATTCTAATGACGCCACTCTAGACTTTGCCAAAGTTAATTGCTTAAGATTTACTTTCTTTTTTTTCATGATATATACGTTTATGGTTATACACTAAAACTACTAAGAATTGATAAATCTTTATGATGGCAAGTCCGTAATAAAAGTAGTGTTTGTAAAAAGGAAAACTGCATCCTCTTCCCAAGAAAATGATGCAGTTTTGTATAGCTTTTACGATGTATTCCTATTTATATGGATCGCAATCATGTGTTTCTGGACATGGATCACCATTTCCAAGTGAAGTACAATTACTATCAATCGGATCAATTGGTATACGAAGTCCACCTGTAATTTCTTTTAACGATGAAATACTAGTTTTGTTAAGCGCTAAGTTTTTTAAATTTCTTTTTTTCATGTGTGAAATATTTTAATGGTTAATTAATATAATGTACTAAATGTACAATTTTAATGTGAGATAATTCAATTCTGATGAAAAAGAAAAATGCACCGTATTCCGAAGAAAATGATGCAGTTTTTATAAAATCGATATCGTATATTCTATCTGTGATCCTGAGTTTTACAGTTACAATAGGTTTCAGCGCACTCGCCGTTTCCAAAAGAAGAACAATCGCTTTCAATCGGGACAATTCCACCTTTTACGGTTTCTTTCAATGATGAAATTTTTCTCTTGTTTAGCTTTAATGAATCTAAATTTCTTTTTTTCATGTGTGATAATTTTAATGGTTATTCAATTTTATTTGAATTAAATGTACGATATTAAAGTGAGATAATTCTATTTCAATAAAAAGAAAAAAACGACATTTATAAAAGTATTTTAGAACGTCATTAGAAAACTATAAACAATCAATAAAAATTGTAAATTTGCACACCTGAAAAGAGAAGTTCCATGTTAGAAAAGTTACAAATAGTAAAGCAGCGTTTTGATGAGGTGAATGATTTAATTATTCAACCTGACATTATTGCTGACCAAAAACGATACGTACAACTCAATAAAGAATTTAAAGATTTGAAGATACTCGTTGAAAAACGTGATATCTATAAAGAGCTGTTAGACAATATTGCCGAAGCTGAAGAAATTCTTACTGATGGAAGCGATGCCGAAATGGTAGAAATGGCCAAAATGCAATTGGATGAAGCCAAAGAAGCGCTACCAGCATTGGAAGAAGAAATTAAATTATTATTGATTCCGAAAGATCCAGAAGACAGTAAAAATGTCGTAGTAGAAGTACGTGCAGGAACTGGTGGAGACGAAGCGAGTATTTTTGCAGGTGATTTGCACCGAATGTATACCAAATATTGTGAAAGTCGTGGTTGGAACGTAAGTGTGGTAGATTACAGCGAAGGAACTTCAGGTGGATTTAAAGAAATTATCTTTGAAGTTTCAGGAGAAGATGTCTACGGAACGATGAAGTTTGAAGCAGGAGTTCACCGTGTACAACGTGTACCACAAACAGAAACACAAGGACGTGTTCACACAAGTGCGGCAACGGTTATGGTTTTGCCAGAAGCGGAAGAGTTTGATGTAGAACTAGACATGCAAGATGTGCGTATTGAACGTACAACCTCTACAGGACCTGGAGGACAAAGCGTAAACACAACCTATTCTGCGATTAAATTGCATCATGAACCCACAGGAATTATTGTAAGTTGTCAAGATCAAAAATCACAGCATAAAAACTTAGAAAAAGCCTTAAAAGTATTGCGTTCACGTTTGTATGAAAGAGAGCTAGAAAAGAAAATGGCAGCCGATTCAGCGCGTCGTAAAAGCATGGTTTCCTCAGGTGATAGAAGTGCAAAAATTAGAACCTACAACTATCCGCAAGGACGTGTCACCGATCACCGAATCGGATTGACATTATACGATTTATCAAACATCATCAACGGAGACATTCAGAAGATTTTAGATGAGTTAATGCTTGTTGAAAATACAGAGAAATTGAAGGAGTCTAGTGAACTTTAAATTGGTTGTTCGTTGTTAGTTTTTTGTTGTTTGTGCTCAATGAACACTATTTTTGATATAATTTAGAGCCAAGAGCCAAGAGCCAAGAGCCAAGAGCCAAGAGCCAAGAGCCAAGAACCAAAACCCAACACCCAAAACCCAACACCCATCAAACAATGACCACAACACAACTAATTGCAGAAATTCATAAAAAGAAATCGTTTCTATGTATTGGATTGGATGTCGATTTGCAAAAAATTCCAGCGTTTTTGTTGGAAACTGGCGATCCGATTTTTGAATTTAACAAAGCAATTATTGATGCTACACATCACTTAGCAGTTGCATACAAACCGAATACGGCATTTTATGAAGCGTATGGAATCAAAGGTTGGCAGGCGTTGGAAAAGACGATTCAATACTTAAATACGAAACATCCAGAAATTTTTACGATTGCTGATGCCAAACGCGGCGATATCGGAAATACGTCTAGCATGTATGCGAAAGCGTTTTTTGAAGATTTAGCGTTTGATTCTGTCACTGTGGCACCTTACATGGGAAAAGATTCGGTTGAACCTTTTTTAGCATTTAAAGGAAAACACACAATTTTATTGGCACTAACGTCAAATCAAGGTGCTTTTGACTTTCAGACAAAAACAATTGCCAATAAAGAAGTCTACAAACATGTATTAGAAACTTCGAAAACGTGGGAGCACAGCGAAAATTTAATGTATGTAGTGGGAGCAACCAAAGCTTCGTTCTTAGGAGAAATTCGTGAAATCATTCCGGAAAGTTTTCTATTAGTGCCAGGAGTTGGTGCGCAAGGCGGAAACCTTCAAGACGTTTGCAAATACGGGATGACAGAAAATGTGGGCTTGTTAATCAATTCTTCTCGCGGAATTATTTATGCTTCAAACGAAGCAGATTTCGCATCTGCGGCAGCGAAAAAAGCACAAGAATTACAATCGCAAATGGCGGAAATTTTAGACGCTTAATCAAAACTGATTATGGAATTCACAGACCAAATGCAACGCAGGGTTACGCTGGACAAAACACCCAAGCGAATTGTTTCGTTGGTGCCATCACAAACGGAATTGTTGTACGATTTAGGTTTGGAAGAACGCATTGTGGGCATTACCAAATTTTGTGTACATCCGTATCATTTAAAAAGCACCAAAACCGTCGTTGGCGGCACAAAAAAAATCAAACTAGAAAAAATAAAGGCACTACAACCTGATATCATTCTCTGCAACAAAGAAGAAAACACGAAAGACATTGTAGAAACCTTAGAAAAGTTATATCCAGTACACGTTTCGGATGTGAAAACAATTGACGAATCGTTGGAAATGATTTCACAGTATGGCACACTATTCAAGTGCAACACAGAAGCGTCAAAAATTAATAACAAGATTGAATTCCATTTAAAAGACTTTCAAGAATTTGTCAAAGATATTCCAGTTCAAAAAGTAGCATATTTTATCTGGCGAAAGCCTTGGATGGTGGCGGGACAAGATACGTTTATCAATTACTTATTAACGCTCTGCAAATTTGAAAATATTTACGAATCACATGGAAGATATCCAGAAGTAGAAATCAAAAAGATACGTTTGGAAGGCGATCCTGAGATTGTGATGTTATCTTCTGAACCGTATCCGTTTAAAGAGGAACATGCGTTTGAATTGGGAAGATTCACACATCACGCAAAAACTGTTTTTGTAGATGGCGAATATTTCAGTTGGTACGGTTCGCGACTCGCCAAAGCGTTTGATTATTTTAAATTACTTCATCAAAGATTGCAGTAGCATTATAGGTTGTTGGGCAAAATTAAGTCTCACAAAACAAAAAATCGGGCAATGAGACCCGATTTTTATTTTTTAACTAACCCAAAAAATGTTGTAGTAGAATATTACAACACTGCAAATATAGGTCGAAAAACTAGATTTTTATGTTAAGAGAATATTAGAAATTGATTAAAAAATGTTAAGAAGTGCAAAAGTTTATGATTTGATTATCAGAGATCAAGAACTTTCTTTCAAAGTACGTAAAAAATAAATCATACTAAATCTACTATAAGATGCGACTTTAGAAACGAAGTTGCTTTGGCAGTATAAAACGCTGTGCATGCTTTGCATAGCCTTTGCTACTTTGCTACGGAAAGTATTCACAAGGCATTAGAATGCCAAATGAACGAGTTTATATGTTGCATCTTATAGTTGAATTGATATTAAATTGCATTTGTAGAATTTATAGTATCTTCAACCGTACAATCAATTCCCTATCCGATGAAAAAATTAGTACTTTTCTGTATTGTTTTAATTTCTATGAACGTTGTGGCGCAACAGAAAAAATGTGCCTGCTGCACTGAAAATCATCAAGCGTTTGACTTTTGGATTGGCACGTGGAATGTGACAAATGCTGATGGAACGACTGCTGGAAAAAATATCATTACTAAAATTGAAGACAATTGTGTATTGCGCGAAAATTGGACCAGTGCGAAAGCAAATTATACAGGAACGAGTTACAATTTTTACAACGTACAAAAACAACAGTGGGAGCAAATTTGGATCGATAACCAAGGAGCCAGTCTGCATTTAAAAGGAAACAAAGTAGGCAATCAGATGATTTTACTGAGTGATGAAGTCACGTCTCCACAAGGACAAAAATATGTCAATAGAGTCACGTGGACGCATAATGAAAACGGTTCGGTACGTCAACATTGGGAAACTTCTAGCGATCAAAAAACATGGAAAACTGTGTTTGATGGTTTGTATGTCAAAGCAAATTAAATCGCAAAAAAACGTCTGGAAAATTACTTCCAGACGAAACTAAACATGATATATAACTACGTGTTATATAACTTTTTTAATATGTACAACCATCTACAGTTTTTACATAAGGCTCAGGACATGTTAGAATATTAACGGAACCAGTAGACGCTGGACAATCAATGGTATCGATACAATCTTCATAGGTTGCTTTTTGTCTTCCACCTTTATCTTCTCCGCCAAAAATAGTTCCCGCTTGTAACGCAGCAATGCGTCCTTTGTTCAATTTTAATGTACTGTGCTTTAATTTACGTTTTTTCATAATGTGAATATTTTTTGATTTAACTTGAAGTAAAACTAGACAAAGAAAATCCTCCAAAAAAGTGCTTGGTTTGACAATTGATCTAATGGCAATTCACTGTCAAGCTATTTTGTTAATTTATTTTTTGAAATTTAAATTTGTATTTAATTGTCTGTTTATTAATGTTTTAGAGTTTGTTTAGAGAAAACATTTTTGTGTGCGGATACAAGAAGATTTGTTAGAAATCGTAGTATATTAATTTGCAGAGACAATTGATCTATTGTCTTTTTTTGTGACTAAAAACAGCGATCAATAGTCTTATATATCCGTTTGAGAAGCGTTCAGGTTTTTAATAAAATAGGACGGATTCAAGTTTGTTTTTCGTTGAAAAGCACGTGAAAAAGTACGTGTATTGCTAAAGCCAGATTCTTCTGCAATGGCATCAATTGTGTATTTTCTAAAAATTATATCTTTTTGCAAACGATTCATCGTGTAGGTAATGCGCAAATCATTTACAAAAGCATTGAAACTTTTCCCTTCATACACATTGATGATTTTAGACAAATACGTATGATTGGTTTTAAAGCGTTTGGCCAGTTTATGCAACGTTATATTTGGGGATAGGAATTCGTTTTTTTGTTTAAAATCTTCCAAGTTCTCCAAAATCGTTGACACGATATCTTCGGGAATTTGTAAAGCACTTTTTTTATGATCAGATACTTCGATAACGGAATGTTGCTGCGTTTCCTGAGTTTTTAAAAGTTGCTCAAAACGTTTTTTATAGATTGTTCGTTGTGTGTATTGATATATTACAAAGCCAACCGCGATGATAACCAATAGCATGGCAATCACAATACTGATGATATAAAAGTTTGCTTTCTCTTCTAGTGATGCTATGACATATTGCTTATCGGCAAGCAAACGCGGTGTGTTGTAATCTTCTGAAATATGTTTGGTTAAGTACAGCTCTTCGTCATGTAAAATGCTATCTAATTGCAACAAACGTTCAATATACACAAGCTGTTTTTTGAGGTCTTTTTTCTTTTTGTAATGATCGATTAAAAGTTCATATGTCGCTCGTGTTTCAGGAAACAGATAATTCACCTTTAAGAAAATAGTATCCACCTTTTTGAAATAGTCAATAGCTTTCGCCGAATGTTGAGTCGCCAAGTGCGTTTTCCCCAAATAAAAATAGGCGTATCCTAAATTAGATTCATCTTCAATCTGTTGAAAATAAGGAATCGTTTTTTCAATACTATCTACCGCTTTTGTATATGCTTGTTGATGATATAAATTGATGCCTTGTTTGAGTACGAGTAAATTATATAATTCTTCATATTTGGGAAGTCCCTGCGTTTGTTTGATAATTTCTGTAGTGTACGGTGTGACGGAATCATACATGCCTTCTTGCATATACGAATTTGCAATATTGGCCAAAATATTAAGTCGTAATGCTTTGTTGGTATAGCCTAACTTTGTATAATTAGTTAGTGATTTTTTAAAAATATCTAGTCCTTCTTTAGAATTCCCAATCAAATTATTAATAATGCCAATATTAAGTCGGATCATAAAAAGCGTTTGCTGATTCTCCTTTTCTATAGCATATTTTTGTGCTTCCGTGTATAACTTTAGTGCTTTTTTATACAATCGCAACCTAAAAAAATAGCCAGCTTTTGCGACCAATGCGTCTTCCAATAAATAATGATTTGGACTTTTTTTAGAACGCGCAATAAGACTGTTAAGAGATATCAGCTTTACACTATCCGTTTGAACCAAGCTTTTATAATACAATCCTTCTGTTATTTTTTGAGAATCTTGAAGTTGTGTTGCTTTTTGTAGATAGGCACTCGCATATAAAAGCGCTATAGTATCTGGATTTTGTGCATTAAAAAATTCAGTGCGAAGTTCTTTAAAATCTTTTTGCATCAAAGATTCAATACTCTGAGTGGGTTTTTCTTGACAGTATAATAATGAACCAATAAAGAGAAAAAGTACAGTAAATAAATAGCGTTTCACTAACATAAAATAATCTATAGATACTAAAAATACATTTTTTTGAAACTATCTGTAATGCTTTTCTTTTGAACGGTAGGAAATGGTAAATAAACCGTACGTTAAGTAATGACAATAGATCAATTGTCACTACAGAAGGCTTTTTAGCAGATAATAAAAAGTAAATAATTGTAGTTTTGAGAAGAAGTGTTACGCATTAAAACTTGAAAATTATGAAAAGAAAACTCAAGAATCTTTCACTAAAAAAGATCACAATAGCTACAATTAGTTCACAGTATCATATCATTGGCGGAGCGCAAAGTACCGATGCTCAATGCGCTGAGACATTAAATCCCGATTTGTGTAAATCAGAACCCGATACCTCTTGTACAAGTTCTACTAGAGTACCGATAAGTGATATCAGAGCTAGCTGCGCATCTCAAGTTGGCGGTAGTGATTAGTGAATGCTTTTCTAAACGCAATCAGATTCAGAAAAACCAAGGATCTTTTGGGAAATACTCCAAAAGATCCTTTAGAACAAATACTCAATTCTTAAAATGTATTTGTTTCATTCCCTGGAAGTGGACAAGCAATACAGGAAGTTGTCACAATACTTCCAGATCGTATCGTACAATCTTTTTTTGTGCCATTTCCTTTGTCGCCTCTAGGTTCTCCTCCGGTAAGTTGTGCAATTTGAAGGTTGGAAATCGTATGCTTATGCAATGTTAATTCCACCTGTTTGATCTTGTTTTTTTTCATATCACTACTGAATTTTCGTTAAACATGAACTAAAAGTATAGAAACCGTTTGCACGAAAAAAAAGTTGCAATTTACAATTTATAAAATCGCAACAAGTAGTAGCATTCTGTGGAGTTTTAATGAGAATTTCGTTGAATTGATACTATAAATTCCTTTTAAATTATAAAAATGTAATCCCGTATTTTGTTGCTACTGTGGCTCTTTGTGTCGAAGAAACTTCTTTGCCAAGTTGTTGTAGTTCGTTAAAAAAATCTTCAAAATTCTGTCCCGGAATTACATAATTGAGTACACGTGCTGTAGTATCTCCCAATGTTTTAATACCGTGTTTGATATTTCTCGGAAGATAAATAATAGTGCCTTCAGAAGCACGAATAATTTCATCGCCTAAAATCAGTTCCACTTCGCCTTCAAGCACATGAAAAATCTCGTCTTCTTTCGTATGAATATGTATAGGAACTTCACTGCCGTTTGGCATGATTCCCTCTACTAAATAAATATCGCCTGCAGTTTCTTCGGCGCTGAGTTTTAATTGACGCAATCCTCCAAAAAGCGATGTAGCATCTTTGTTTGGAATAATTACTTTCGGTTTTCTATTCATGAGTTTTGATCTAGTAAGGAAGAATGGATGATGACTAAACAATCACCATCCAACTAAGTTTATTTTAAATCAGCGAGAAGTTCTAGTGCTTTTTCAACATCTTCTTTTGCTACATGTAGTTCAATATCGCCGCCTAAAATTCCCGCATATGCAGTATCCATTTTGTTGATTTCAAAAAAGTTAATGCCAGCTTCGCTTAAAATATGCTTTGCATCCATAATTTGAATCTGCTCAGTGCTTGTATATATTTTTATACTATCCATAGTCTGTAATTAAATGTTGCTTTTTTAAGATACAAAATTTAAGTGGATTTTACTAGTTTTTCTGATGAGTAAAGGATAGTAAATTAATCATGAATTTATTGCATCAGGAGTAATTGTTTTATTTCGTTTGCACCTGATAGATTTGGATTCACTTTTAAAGCATTATCAATATCTTTTATTACTTCGCTAAAAAAATATTCTGATTGCGGTTGTTTCCTTATTAAGGGGATTGCATTGATATAACTTTCCATAGCATCAGATTCATTATCTAACATTAGTTGCGCAAGACCTTTATTCGCATATACCCAACCTAATTCATATTCTTGATTGGCTTTATTGGAATATTCAATACATTTTTCATAATTACCTTTTTCAAATTGTGTCCAGCCTAAATTACCATATAATTCAGCTTTTTCTTGATTTTTAGATTTTGGAATTATGGTTTTATTTGCGACAACAGCAGCTACTTCAATACTTATATTTACTCCACTACTAGAACTAGGGTTTTTCAATCCAAGATATAAAGTACCTGAATTTATATCGTCTATTTCAACTATTGCCGACTTGGTATTTTTTACAGTCCCTTCTTCATAATAATAAAGTTCTTGCCCTTCATTATCTCCTTTTTTGATAAATATATCTTTATTATCTCTATCAAGTAAATAGATATCTACAGATGATGAACCACTGGGAATTTGTAACTGAGAAGCAAGTTGTGAAGTAAGAGTGCTAGGATCGATAATCATTGCTGAGAGTTGTAATGCTAAATTTAAATTTTTAACACCACTTCTTCCTTTTTTAGTAGAAAAACTATAGTACCATTTTACGGTATTAGGTGGTAAATCAATTTTTATATAGGTACGTGATTTTCCTCCGAATTGAGACCTAATTCCTCCATTTAAATATATACTTCTTGTTTTAACGATTTCTTGTGCTTCATAAGAAATATCATATTCTTGCGAGAAACAAACTTGAAATGATATTAGAAGAAAGAAAAAAATATACTTTTTATGCATAAGTAGTTTTGATTTGAAATTAATAAGCAAACCTAAACCAATAAATTTAAGATGCGTTACGGTTTACCGTAATAAAAAACCAACAAACGAATTACAATGTAAAACGTAAAACTCAAAATATTAAATGAAAAAGTAATTTTACCAGCAACCAGCAACCAGCAACCAACAACCAACAACCAAAACCCCTAATCCTGCAAAGCAAACACCTTACGCAACAAATCCGTAGTTCTTGATCCGACTTTGTTGCGAATTTCTTTCTCTTCAACCGCAATCATTGTGTACACGCCTTTTAATGCTTCTGTAGTTACATAATCGGTTAAGTTTGGATTTACCTTATTGACAAAAGGAATCTTATTATAATTATTGATCAAATTTGTCCAGATTTTATCCGCGCCCACTTTGGCAAATGAACTCTGAATTACAGGCTCAAACTTACTGTATAAAGCCGAAGTTGTTTTTCCTTCCAAATATTGAGTCGCCGCATTATCAGCACCTAAAAGAATATTTTTTGCATCATCAAACGTAATGTCTTTTATAGCATTTACGAAAATTGGAGTCGCTTCTTTTACGGCACTTTCAGCAGCTCTATTCAACATTTTAATTCCGTCATCTGCCAAACTGCCCAATCCGACATCGCGCAAAGCTTTGTCAACTTTTTGCAATTCTTGTGGCATTAAAATCTTTACAAGACTGTTTCCATAAAAACCATCTCTCTGTGTCAATTTTGATACTTGTTTCTCAATTCCGAAATCCAATGCTTGACGCAATCCCGCAGCAATATCTGCATTTCCAAGTGTTCCGCCTTGTGGCAATTGATTCACAACTTGCTGTAACTCCGCACAAGAATTCAACATCAGTAATCCGACAAAAGTTATAATGATTTTTTTCATGACCTATTCAATAAATTGTTATTAAGATTTAGGTGAAAGATATAAAATCTGCCTCAAATAAAATAGAAGAAAAAATGAAAAGTAAGTTAAGTTTGAAGTGTTAGAAAATTCATAACAAATAGCAGATTTTTTTGAATATTTCGTAAATTGCACCCTCAAAAACAAGACTTCATTACAGATGGAACAAGTACAGCCATACAAACCAACTCATAAAGTACGAATCGTAACTGCCGCATCACTCTTTGACGGACATGACGCTGCTATCAATATTATGCGAAGAATTATCCAATCTACAGGAGTGGAAGTAATTCACTTAGGACACGATCGGAGTGTGGAAGAAGTAGTGAATACTGCGATTCAGGAAGATGCGAATGCTATTGCGATGACTTCGTATCAAGGAGGACACAACGAGTACTTTAAATACATGTACGATCTGTTGCAAGAAAGAGGTGCTGGACACATCAAAATATTTGGTGGCGGTGGCGGAGTGATTCTTCCTGAAGAAATTAAGGAATTGATGGACTACGGAATCACACGCATCTATTCACCAGATGACGGACGTGAAATGGGATTGCAAGGAATGATCAACGATTTGGTGCAGAAGTCTGATTTTGCGATTGGCGATACCTTAAATGGTGAAGTAAATGTATTACACAAGAAAAATCCAAAAGCGATTGCACGTGTCATTTCTTCGGCAGAAAATTTTCCAGAAGTTGCCAAAGATGCTTTAGATACCATTCACGAAAAAAATAAAACTTCACACACGCCAGTACTAGGAATTACAGGAACTGGTGGTGCAGGAAAATCTAGTTTGGTAGACGAATTGGTACGTCGCTTTTTGATAGATTTTCCAGAAAAAACGATTGGATTAATCTCAGTTGATCCATCCAAACGTAAAACTGGCGGCGCGTTGTTGGGCGATCGTATTCGTATGAATGCCATCAATTCACCAAGAGTCTATATGCGTAGTTTGGCAACTCGTCAATCGAATTTGGCATTGTCAAAATATGTAAATGAAGCAGTGCAAGTCTTAAAAGCTGCCGAATACGATTTGATCATTCTAGAAACTTCTGGAATTGGACAATCGGATACCGAAATCATGGAACACAGCGATGTGGCGTTGTATGTAATGACGCCTGAATTTGGTGCCGCAACGCAATTGGAGAAAATTGACATGCTTGATTTTGCCGATTTAGTCGCCATCAATAAATTTGACAAACGCGGTTCGTTAGATGCGTTGCGTGATGTGAAAAAGCAGTACATGCGCAACAATAATTTGTGGGACATTCCACAAGATCAGTTGCCAGTCTACGGAACGATTGCTTCACAATTCAACGATCCAGGAATGAACACACTGTACAAAGCAGTGATGGACAAATTGGTTGAAAAAACCGAAGCAGATTTGCAATCGTCTTCTAAAATTTCGAGTGAACTCAGCGAGAAGATTTTCGTTATTCCACCATCAAGAACACGTTATTTATCTGAAATCGCAGAAAACAATAGAGCGTACGATAAGAAAGCAGAAACCCAAGTAGAAGTCGCACAAAGACTCTACGGAATCTATAAAACTATAGGATCGATAACAAATGTTACATCGAGCGCAGTCGAGCTGTCGTTTATGTCAAAAACTGGCTTGGATGAAAACATCATTTTAGAGCGATTGGACAGCGAAGCCGATATCGAATTGGTGAAATTATTATTGAAAGAATTTGATCGCGTCAAGCTCAATCTTGATCCGTACAACTGGGAAATCATCAACGGTTGGAACGACAAGGTAAACAAATATAAAAATCCGATCTACACATTTAAAGTACGTGACAAGGAGATCAAGATCAATACACATACAGAATCGCTTTCACACTTACAAATTCCAAAAGTAGCCTTGCCAAAATACCAAGCTTGGGGGGACATTTTAAAATGGTGTTTGCAAGAAAACGTGCCAGGAGAATTTCCATACACTTCAGGATTATATCCGTTTAAGCGTACAGGAGAAGATCCAGCGCGTATGTTTGCAGGTGAAGGTGGACCGGAACGTACCAACAAACGTTTCCACTATGTGAGCCAAGGAATGCCAGCAAAGCGTCTGTCTACGGCGTTTGACAGTGTGACTTTATACGGAAATGATCCAGATTTGCGACCAGATATTTATGGTAAAATTGGAAATGCAGGAGTGTCTATCTGTTGTTTGGATGATGCGAAAAAGCTCTATTCTGGATTCGATTTAGCACATAAAATGACGTCTGTAAGTATGACGATTAACGGTCCTGCGCCAATGTTGTTAGGATTTTTCATGAATGCGGCGATTGATCAGCAATGTGAAATCTACATCAAAGAAAATGGACTAGAAGCGGAAGTAGAAGCGAAAATTGCCGAAATCTACAAAAACAAAGAACGCCCGCAATATAATGGCGAATTGCCAGAAGGAAATGATGGTTTAGGATTGATGCTTCTTGGCGTTACAGGAGATCAAGTGTTACCAGCAGAAATCTATGCTGAGATCAAAGCCAAAACCATTGCACTAGTCCGCGGAACGGTGCAAGCAGATATTTTAAAAGAAGATCAAGCGCAAAATACTTGTATTTTCTCCACAGAATTCGCCTTGCGTTTGATGGGAGACGTGCAGGAATATTTCATTGAAAACAATGTGCGTAACTTCTATTCGGTTTCGATTTCTGGATATCATATCGCGGAAGCTGGAGCCAATCCAATTACACAATTAGCATTGACTTTATCAAATGGTTTCACATACGTGGAATATTACTTAAGTCGTGGAATGGACATCAACAAATTTGGTCCAAACTTATCGTTCTTCTTCTCCAACGGAATCGATCCAGAATATGCTGTAATCGGACGTGTCGCACGTAAAATCTGGGCGAAAGCTTTAAAACATAAATACGGAGCTAATGCTCGTGCACAAATGTTGAAATATCACATTCAAACTTCAGGACGTAGTTTACACGCTCAGGAAATTGATTTCAATGACATTCGTACCACACTACAAGCCTTATACGCGATTTACGATAACTGTAACTCGTTGCACACCAATGCATACGACGAAGCCATTACCACACCAACGGAAGAATCAGTTCGTAGAGCCATGGCGATTCAGTTGATCATCAACAAGGAATTAGGACTGGCGAAAAACGAAAATCCAATTCAAGGTTCGTTCATCATTGAAGAATTGACCGATTTGGTAGAAGAAGCTGTCTTAGCGGAATTTGACCGAATTACGGAACGTGGCGGTGTATTAGGTGCGATGGAAACCATGTACCAACGTTCTAAAATTCAGGAAGAAAGTCTGTATTACGAAACGTTGAAGCATAACGGACAATTCCCTATCATCGGTGTAAATACCTTCTTAAGCAGTAAAGGTTCGCCAACGGTCGTTCCAAAAGAAGTCATTCGTGCGACAGAGGAAGAAAAGCAATATCAAATCAAGATATTAAACAATCTACACAGCGCACACGATACCAAAGATTTATTGTATGATTTGCAACTAAAAGCAGTCAACAACGAAAACATCTTTGAAGCCTTGATGGAAGTCTGTAAAGTTTGCTCGTTAGGTCAGATTACGTCAGCATTGTTTGAAGTTGGTGGACAATATCGAAGAAATATGTAGTTCATCTAACTAAAAAATATATACTACCAAAAATGTATGAATCGTGTCGTTTCATACATTTTTTATTTCTATCTATCTGTAAACGAAGTATTTTGAAACTTGTAAACAATAAATAGGGGCAAATTACATGAAGTCAACACTACTCTTCTTCGGAATATTTTTAACGACACTACTACACAGTAACGCACAACCTGCCAATAACGATTGTGCCACTGCTGAGGTAATTACAGTAAGTTTTTCATCAGCAACAAACGTGAGTTATAATCCAAGTACAGCAACACAAAGTACACAATCGAGTTGTGACAATGTAGGAACTACTTACAACGATGTTTGGTACAGTTTTACCATGCCCAATGCAGGAAATATTCAAATCACCAATGCAAGTAATACAGAACGCTTTACCTTATATGATGCCTGTGGCGGTACTGAAATTGATTGTTTCAATGGCAATGATTACTTTTTGGGACTCTCAGCCGCATCCTATGTATTGCGCGTAGCGAAACAAAATACAATTGCCAGTGCAGATTCTTTTACCATTAATACATTTGAAATTCCTGACAATGACGAATGTACCAATCCAGAAATTATTGTAGCAGATATAAGCACACAACAATCATTCAACTATGACAATCGTGGCGCTACCGAAAGTTTGGATGCCAGTTGTGACAATGCGAGCAATACCTATTTGGATGTTTGGTACGAATTTACGATGCCTTTCAATGGAAATCTCCACATTACAGGCGTAAATATTTTTGACCGATTTGCCGTATTTGACAGTTGCGGCGGATCAGAAGTTGCCTGTGGTTCAGACGATACTTTTGCCTACAATCTTACGACAGGAACTTATCTTTTGCGCGTATCTAAACAACTTATTTATGCTTCTGCAGATAGTTTTAATATGCAAGCGTTTGCAACTGTTGTTAATGATGAATGTGCTGCGGCAGAAGTGATTACGGAAGATATCAGTACACTAAGAACCATTGTATATGATAACAGAGGAGCTACAGAAAGCTTAGATGCCAGTTGTGATAATGCGAGTAGTACATTTCATGACATTTGGTATGAGTTTACGATGCCTGTGAACGGAAATGTACATATTACAGGCGTAAATATTTTTGATCGTTTTACTTTTTATGATACCTGTGGCGGTTCGGAATTAGCTTGCTTTAATGACGACGACTTTGCGTATGGACTTACAACAGGAACGTATCTCTTGCGTGTGTCCAAACAGGATATTTACGCTTCCGTAGATAGTTTCAACATTCAGGCGTTTGCCGCAGTGGCTAATGATGAATGCGCTACAGCCGAACTCATTACAGCCGATATCACTACGGAAAGAACCATCAGCTTTGATAATCGTGGCGCTACCGAAAGTCTCGATGCTAGCTGTGATAGTGCAAACAATACACATTTAGATATTTGGTATCAATTTACCATGCCTGTGAATGGAAACTTACAAATATCAGGCGTTAATATCTTTGATCGATTCACATTATACAATAGTTGTGGCGGAATAGAATTGGCCTGTTTCAACGATGATGGCACGGTGTTCAATCTCACTACAGGAACCTACTTTTTAAGAGCATACTCACAAGCTATTTATGCGTCTTCAGATAGTTTCCGAATTCAAGCGTTTGCTACAGTTGCTAATGATGAGTGCGCTACGGCAGAAGTGATTACAGACGATATTACCACACTAAGAACCATCAACTTTGACAATAGAAATGCTACCGAAAGTTTAGATGCAAGCTGTGATATTTCCAGTGTGAGCTATCAAGATATTTGGTATGAATTTACCATGCCAATCTTTGGAAACTTACAGATAACAGGAGTGGATATTTTTGATCGCTTTACGCTGTACGATAGCTGCGGTGGTTCAGAAATCGCATGTTTCAGAGACGATGGTTTTGTGTATAATTTATCTGTAGGAACATACTATTTAAGAGTATACAGTGAAACAGTATATGCTTCTGAAGACAGTTTTAATATTCAAGCCTTTGCTACAGTAGCAAATGACGAATGTGCCACAGCAGAAGTCATCACAGACGATATCACTACACAACGCACTATCAATTTTGACAATCGAGGTGCCACGGAAAGCTTAGAAGCTAGTTGTGACAATGTCAATAATTCCGATTATTTAGATATTTGGTACGAATTTACGATGCCAGCCACAGGAAATATAAAAATATCGGGAGTAAATACTTTAAATCGTTTTACGTTGTACGACAGTTGCGGCGGTTCAGAAATTATGTGTTTTCAAGGCAATACTTTTGTTTACAATGTAACTATGGGGACGTATTTCCTCAGAGTGTATAGTTTCTCAAATAATGCTTCACAAGATAGTTTCAATATCCAAGCATTTGCAACAGCAACCAATAACGAGTGCGCAACTGCAGAAATTATTACGGATGATATTTCTATTGAAAGAACAATTAATATAGACAATAGAACTGCTACACAAAGTATAAGTGCTAGTTGTGATACCGCTATCGGTAATGAGAATTTAGACCTTTGGTATGAATTTACCATGCCATTTCAAGGAAATGTAGAAATATCTAACATCAGTTTTTTACATAACTTTACACTTTATAATAGCTGTGGCGGCAGTGAAATTACATGTTTCAATGGATCTGGATTGATATATGAGCTAAGTGCTGGAAATTACTTATTAAGAATAAGCATATCATCAGTAAGTGCCGATGCTGATAATTTCAACATACAGGCTTTTGAAGAATTACCAAATAACGATTGTGCGAATGCTGAAATGATTTCTGTAGCAGGGATTCATCAATGTAATACACAAAGTGTTTCTCTTGATGTAAGAGGATCTACTGAAACCTTTGCTCCGAATATAGGAAGTTGTTTCAGTAGTACTGAAACTTGGTTAGACGCTTGGTATGCATTTGAAGCACCCATAACAGGAAATATTAGTTTGAACACTACTTTATCTTCCAATACATATGCTGTTTATGAATCTTGTGGGGGAAATGAAATAGCTTGTTTTCAAGGGAGCGGACTCATTCCTGTAGTAATGGGAAATACCTATTACATACAAGTAGCAAAAACAGGGAATTTTTTAAGTCCTTCATCCTTCTGTCTGGAAGCAGCACCATTAATTGCACCAGGAACTCCAGGTATTTGTGAGTCCATGCCAGATATTGAAATTTCAGTAGCACAAGGAAATACAAACGATTTGTTGGTGCCAATATTTGATGCTTCTGGCAATATTGTCGCCACCATTTTTCCTAATGGAAACGACTTAGGAACTGTTTCAACAACATTATTCATTGAAAATGCTGATACAAGAGACTTCTCTGGGCAACCGTATCTACGGCGAGAGGTCTCTATCAGTACCTCAAATCCAGTATCAGGGGTTTTAGCCATATACTTATATGTGCTCAAGGATGAGGTAGATGATTTAATACTTGCCGACAGCAATCTTACTGATATTTCAGAATTAGGGACTATGAAAGTAAACGGAACTACTTGTAGCATTGGCTATGTTTCAGGGGGCGAGTTTATCTCACCAGGTACTAATTTAGAGTATCACAATGATTATCGTATGACGCTTATTCTAGACTCCTTTTCGATATTCTATCCAACGTCTACTGATTTCAGTGCTACCTTAAGCACTTCGTCAACAGAAACAAACGAATTAGGCATTACTGCGTTACCAACAGTCACCGATGGAATCGTGAATCTATCTACAGCGCAACCACTGACAGATGTAGCTGTAAATGTATTTGATATTACAGGAAGAAACATATATCAAACAAATTTTGAACGTATTGGGCAAACTCAAGAATCAATTAATTTAAGCGGATATCAATCGGGAATCTATTTTATGAAAATAACCCATCAAAATACACAAGTCACCAAACGTATCGTATTGAAATAGTTAGTACTATAGCAATAGGATACTTCAAGAAACAGTATCACAGCGTTTTTTAGTCTTTACGCCACGTGATGCTGTTTTTTTATTGATTCGTTTAGAAAGGTAATTTTAAAAGTCTATTTGTCTTAAATGTCAGTGTTTTTCTCTCTAATTTAAAAACGTTGTTATAAATAAATCAAAAATTACAATCATGAAAAAACAAACACTTAAAAATTTAGCATTAAAAAAAGTACAAATTTCTAAATTAGAAAATATCAGTGGTGGAGTTCAAGAGCAAAATGCAGATCAAGAAGCAGCACATTGGCTCAAAACATGTTTAGGAGATGCTTGTCCTATTACCATGTTTATTGTATGTGCTGCTGGCGCTTAATCTCATGTCTCTAACATAAAGTAAAGAGGCTGTCTAAAAAGTACAGACTTCGTCAGACCGAACTTGATTCGGTTTCTCATAACAATTAATGATCAGTAAGATGAGATTCTGAGTCAAGCTCAGAATGACGCTTGCAAAGACTCTTTAGACAGTTTCTATGTTTTACTTCAAACGCTTAAAAATATAACCTGCTTTTTCTGCGCCCCAAACATGTTTGTCATGTTTGTCAAAACCGCGATCCCAACTTTCAATTACGTTTGGTTTTATCGTTACTTCTGAAGTTGCATAACTGGCACCACGTAGGGTACTTTTACAATCTTTTTCGTTAGTGCTTCCTGAGTAATTCTCTCCTTGTTTTTCTAAAATAACCGCACAACCTTCACGCTCTTTTAAGATAGAAGTATCAAATTTGTTAAAATAATTAGGTGTTTTCCACTTTCCTATGAACTCTTTGGGATTTTCGAGCGTGTAGACTTTACTTGAAAACTTTCCATTCGCTAACTTTTCCAATTGATAAACGCGTTGACGATACGGTCTTTCTTGTGCACTTTTCAAGGCTTGCTCTACATACAACCAATAACCCTCTTTTGATTCCCAAATAGGATACATGTGAAGCGAAATGTTATAATAACTTTCGTCAGAAGCCGCTTGTTCGCTACTGTCAAACGATCCTGTCATCATGGAACGCAAGGCTTTCAATTCATCTTCCGGATTCGCTGAGGTATCGCTATTAAAACTTACGATTGTGAAAGCAAATACGGCGCTTAAAGTGTATATCAATGATTTTTTCATCTGTCGTTGTTTTAGGTGTTTTTTTTAGGATTGATGCATGTAAAAGTAGAAAATCTGAGCTAGTTTTCAAATTATACCAATTTATACGTAAAATGTTAAAAATCGTGAAGCTTACTGTAAAAATGCTAACTTTAAAAAAACTGTATTGCATGCGAAGTTTCTTTTTATTTTTATTCAATTGTTACGTTTTGATCGGATTTGCGCAAACAAATTCGTTTGAAAAGGGGAAAATTATACCTTCAGTTGCTGTGCAAAACAGTTCGGAAACCTTTGCGTTGTATCTTCCAGCATCTTTTGATAAAACTAAACTTGCTGCCGTAGTTTTTATCTTTGATCCGAGTGGAAATGGCGCGAATGGCATGCAGAATTTTATCGCTTCCGCAGAAAAGTTCAAGTATATCTTAGTGGCCTCCAACAATACCAAAAATGGCGTACCGTACGATACCAATTTTGAAATTGCCAATCGGATGTTTGCCACGGTTTTTTCCACCTTCAAAATAGACGAAAAGCAAATCTATGCAGCAGGTTTTTCGGGCGGATCGCGTTTGGCAACTGCAATTGCGGCGTTGACAGGAAAAATGCAAGGCGTCATAGCGTGTGGCGCAGGTTTGGCGATTAATAAATCGTTTACACCCACGAAAGAACTATTCTCTTTTGTAGGTTTGGTAGGTGATGAAGACATGAATTACCAAGAAATGTTCAATACCAAAGCCATGTTGGATAAGTTTGAGGTTGATAATGAATTGTTTGTCTACAATGACACACATCGTTGGCCACCAAGTGAACAGATTGAGCGTGCTTTTGGTTGGTTGGAATTACAAGCGTACAAAAATAAGATCCGCAGCATCGATTCGCAGTTTGTGCAATCATATTTTGAAGAGCAGTATAAAATTGCAGATTCACTTGTGATTCATAACAAATTCCGATCTGTCAACGAATACGAAAGCATCATCAAAAATTTTGCACCGTATTTTTTTTTGCATGCCACACAACGGAAAGTTGATGGTATCAAAGTTTCCCCCGAGTACAAAAGTCAAGTCGCAGCAAGAGCTGCCAACATCAAAGAGGAAAATGAATTGTATGAGAAGTTTTCCAAAGTCTATTCCAACGATATTTTAGCAGCGAAATCAGATGATAATTTTCAATGGTGGCGCAAAGAGTTGAAACGACTCAACACAGACATCGAAGCGTCTCAAGATTCACCCAGAGGAAAAATGCTAAAGCGACTCAAATATTCCTTGTTTGCAGGCGCGTATGAATCTTCTATGAGCTATTTGTATGCAAAAAAGTATAAACATACCTTGTACTGCGATCAGCTGTTGGTGCACTTCAACCCCGATCAGCCATATTGGTACTTTCGGGTAGCACAGAGTTTTGCACACAATGACGATTTTAAACACACCATCAGAAATCTCAAAAAGGCAAAAGAATTAGGATTACCACGATTTGAAAACATTCAGCAGTTTCCGTTATTCGCCAAATTCAAACACAAGAAAAAGTTCCAAAAGTTGTTTGAAGCGGATACAGAATAGCAGCAATCCATTCCCACATCACGAATGCATCTTCTGAATATAACTCGACGGCGTATCGTTCATAAGCGATTTAAAGGTTTTATTAAAGGTTGATTTTGAATTAAATCCTGCATCCATGGCAATGGAAAGCAAGGTTTGCCGTTTATGTTCGCCCGCTTCTATTTTTTGCAAAAAAGCTTTCACACGAAACGCATTGATGTATTCATAAAATGTTTTTTCATGCACCGAATTTAAAAACCACGATAAGTTATTCGCAGTCGTATCGAGTCTTTTAGCAAGAATTTTTAAGCTTAAATCCGAATGCATATAAATTTGTTCTTCGGCAACTAATACTTTCAATTTCTCTTGAATACAAGCAATTTCTTCATCGGTCAAACGATTTCTGGTCAGTGGCTTTTTCTCCGTGGGCAATCGTACAATTTCAGGTTGTGTAAAACTAAAATATCCTACAATGAACAGGAAGACAGCTATACAAATCCAAATAAGTCGGTAACTTAGCATCGAATTGAAATTCTGCAATCCATACACATAAAAAATCCCAATCGCCCAACAGATGGTGATCAACGAAATTCCAATCAAAATGTATTGAATGTAGCGTGCTATTTTTTGTGTGTATATCGTTGCATGCGCTGTATTTTTGATTTGAAATAAAATTTTAAAAGATAAATACGAATAGAAAGCAAGCGACAGTACACCTGTTATTTCCGTGATAAAGTATGAAATTAACAAGCCTTCCGCGCCCAATACATCCATATATTCTTTAGTGCTGAATGAAAGTGTCCATAAAAAATAACCAAACATTAAAAACGAAGGGATAAAATGTTTGAAACCTAAATCGCTTTTTGCATGATCTCGAAAAACCAATCGTTTAAAATATAAATAGAGTAGTGGTCCAAACATATAAATTGTGGATTCACTTAAAATAGCAGTCCGCCAATATACGCGCGGATCTAATTGATAGCTTAGCATTTCTCTCGCAAAAATAATGATAGAAATTCCAATAAGAATCATTAAAACTTTATTGGCATCTTTATTTTTTTTGGAAACAAACTGTAAAGAAGTGATTAAAAATATGCCTTGAACGATTCCTGCAAATAAGACAAGATCTAAAAACGTAAATACCATTCTTTTTTTTATTAAAGATAGGTAGGAAATCCTTTTGTGAGTAGCGTAGGTAAGTACACACACTGTTAAAAATTGTAAAAGACGTCGTAACTCCTTTGTTTTAGGTGTTTTAGTAAACCGTTAAAGTGCGAAGGATTTATAAATTGGGTACGTTTTCGCAATTAAAAAAGAGTGTTGAAATGTACAAACCGACAAGTTTGTATGTAAAAATACTCCCGAGGTACGTGAAATTTTTAAGTTGAATATTGTTAATTAACGTGAGTTTGACATAAGAAATCATTGAATTACTTGTAATTCACTAAAAATTAAACACTTGTCAGTTCGAGCGCAGTCGAGAACACTAAAAAGTTAAGATTTCGATTGAATCTCGACTGCGCTCGATTTGACAGTTTCTGTAGATTATTGACTATTAAGTGTTTAACGAAATAGTTATATCGAACTCACGTTAATTAAAAATTCATAGTATAAAAAAAGAAGTATTAACTCATATTTTTTTCAACTATGTACAGTTTAAATCAAAAAATAGAAATATGAAAAAGAATCAAAACAAATTATTGTCTTTACAGAAAAGAAACATCGCTAACTTACATAATGTGATGGCAGGTTCGAGTACTACTATAGGCGGACCTGACACAAATACAACTACGCAAACGATATCTACGAGTATCACCCAATCTACGGTAGTTTGTGCAACTGTGAGCCCAGCAACAACCATAACATTTACTACAAATACCACAACAGGTACGAATTAAAAATAGATAAGTTTCGGTGTTTGTACATTGAAGCTTCTATACAAAACAAATTCAATCTTGCTTAAAATGTAAAGGTGATTTCAGAGTATTTATTAAAACATCCATAAAACTGTCTTTAAAATATCTTAAAGGCAGTTTTCTTTTTGATGAAATGTACCTTCAATAGTCCTGTATACTAGTTGTAGTAGCAATGTATACAAAACGACATCATTGGGAGAAGAAAAACGACTTTGAAATCGGCTTCCGCTACTTTTAAGCATAATTATTTTAAAACTATTATTATGAAAAAACAAAAAATTAAATCATTGAATTTATCTAAAAAATTAGTTTCAAACTTAGCTAACTTGAATCAAGTAAGAGGTGGAGCACCAACAGATTTTAATTGCGGAGATACATTACTTGATTGTCCAACAAATCATCCAAACTGTTTACAACCATCAGACGTGAGTGCGTGTTTACTTTGTATGGAAGAATTTACCGAAGGCTGTGATACAACAGTAACACTTTGCTAATGTAAAATTTGTGGTATATGAATAGGTTTTACGAAATCTATAGCCTATTTCATCATGCATAAACAATCATTTATCAATGCATCTTTGAAAACTGTCTTTAACTTTTTATAAAGACGGTTTTCTTTTTTACATAAAGATGAAACTTGCGGTCGTGCAATTTATAAATTGAATGAAATAGTAGTGTAGCTGTGTATACAAAAAGACATCGTTGTGTGAAGAAAGACCATTCGGGAATTCGTAAAAGTTACTTTTAAACATTGTTAATTTTAAAACTAAAATATTATGAAAAAAAGACAGTTAAAAAATTTAGCTTTTAGTAAAAAAACAGTGTCCAATTTGAACACAAAAGAAGTAAAAGGAGGCGTATCAACATATTCTTTGGATCTTAACTTTTGTACTTCAGGAAATGTTGTGAGTGCAATTTTAATATGTTACGAAGGATATACTGAACAAGTGTGCTATTGCTAAATTATGAAACATTAAAATTACAGTGCTATTATAGTTGCTTGCCAACGTAGGACTGCAATTAGAAACACGATTGAGACTGTCTAAAAAGTACAGATTTTGGTTCCCATAAAAGTAGATAATCGTATGAATAGCTACTGAACCGAGTTCAAAATGATGTTTACATCACCTTTTTAGACAGTCTATTTTGTATTAAAACTATTTATGATCATTATAAAATTAACACAAATCCATAAAGAATATATATGATTAAATTTGTGCAAACTTTGCTAAAATGCTAAGTTGATCATAAAATTGGTCACCAAAAATAGAGTCACAACTACCATTTTTCTTTTATAATTTTTTTGAGAGAATTTTAACACATCTTTTTTTAATTTTAGACAACTAAAAAAAATAATCATGAAAAAGAAAAGAATTGAAAATTTAAAATTAAAGAAAAACACAGTATCAAAAATTAACGAATTAAACAAAACTGTTGGAGGAGAAGATAGTTTTCAGCCAGAAGGATGCTTCGAAGAATTTACATGGGGCTGCAGTCCATCATTTTTACAGCAGTGTACACGACCTCCAGTATCTGTAACGGAATGTACACAACCACCATTTTGTCCATAGACAGATATATCACAAATAAAATTGCATGTATGGAAAAGGGATATTGAAAAATATTCCTTTTTTATTTTCTAAAATTTGAGTTCATCCTTCTGATTTTGTATTTTGAACGATATAACCAAAAATTAAAATCATGAAAAGACAAACAATCAAGAACTTAACGTTCAACAAAAAGACAATTTCTACATTCACAAACCTTGAAGATGTAAAAGGTGGTATCGCTAACAATACTTCTCATACAAGTTGCTTGTGTATGTATTCGCTGTGCGAATGTAAAAAAGAAGACGAACCATTACGTCATGGAGTGCCAGTAAATTAAAATATAAGAGGTTGTCTGAAAATACAGATTTCGTCAAACCGAATTTGATTCAGTATCACGCTCAGAATGACGCTTGCAAAGACTTTTTAGACAACCTCTTTTTTTACATTAAAATTCTTTACAATACTAAGCTAGTTGTTGTGCTGATACGCAAAAATATACTTAGGAATACCATTTGGTGTTCCTTTTTTGATTTTGTACTTTATGGATGTTTAACCAAAAAATCAAAATCATGAAAAAACAAAGTATTAAAAATTTGACATTTAAGAAAAACACAATTTCTTCATTTCACATCATAGAACATGTAAAAGGCGGAACAGATCCGTCGCAAACAAGCTGTTGGTGTAAAATGTCGGAATGTGATTGCGATCCACAAGATACTTTTGGACTCTAAACAGGGAGTTTCATATTGATTTTACAATAGAAATTATAATGAAAAGGAATGCTTTATCGTGTTCCTTTTTTATTTTTAAGTACCTTTAAAACATCAATCAATAACAAAAACATGTACGCGCACATAGATTCTATTGTAACGGCTTTGGTTTGCTTGCTGACGGCATTCGTGATACAACGGATTTACGACAAAGAGCGAAAACGACAAAGTCTGAACACCATCGGCGGCATCAAATGGTTCGGTTTGGCGATTTTTGCATGGGGAATTGGCGCGTTGGTTACATTGGTTGCCACCAAATATTTTGAAGTAGCTACACAGGCGAAATGGTTGGTGTATTGGGGCGTTTTTATTTCCTTGATCAATTCACTTTTTATCTTATTATCGCTGCCATCTATTGAACATCAAAACAAGCGAAACATGGTCGTACGGATCGTGGAACGCTTTTCAGTGAAGGAATTTGTGATGTTGTATGGCGGAATTTTTAGTATGATTGCCTTTGTTTTCATTGCGACTTCCTACACCAATCCTGATATCAGCAGCAGTTTTATTTGGCTGATTGATATCCCGATTTCACTCGTAGTCGCGTTGGCCTTATTGTATGAATTAAACAGTGCTTTCATCAATCGAAACATGCGATTCATGTACTTGCCGTGTTTTTCTTTGTTCGTGTTGATCGTTATTGCGGTTTCCCACAGAATCATTCCGTATGCATATGTTGCTGATCATGTAAGTGCTGCGAATTGGAGTTTGCTCGGCGTCATTACTGCGATTTCGTTTAAATTTATCTTTATTCTACTGTTTTCTATTTTATTATACAGTTGGAAGTTTCTCTCCGAAAAAGAACAACAACAATCTGAATTTGTATTGCTAGAAGCAGAACGTAATACTTTGTATATGGAAAATGAAAAATTGCAAATCGCGAATGAAAGTCACTTAGATACCATCCAATCCTTAACTAAAAAATTAAAACGACAAGCACAAAAAGTGTCCGAATTGCAAGAAGCTTCTAAAATCATCCTTTCTGATCGACAAAAAGAAGTATTGGCAAACTTGGGCGTGTGCGGGAAGAAAAAATCATACACAGAAATTGCGGAAGCCATGCACATCAGCGTAGATGGTTTTCAGGCACATATCTATCAAATCAAAAAAATACTTAATATCAGTGGTTCAGGCGGAAAAGAACAACTCATTGAATACGCTATTGAAAACAACTTGCTTCCATTTGCTACGATTGAATGTGGCGCGTAAATCCTTCCCGACATGAGTATCATAAATCATATTATTTCACATCTTACTTAATAGCGAGAAGAAGCCATTCTCAAAATAAAAACGGAACAGGAAGTAAAACAGACGACTGTGAAGAAAATTGGCTCACAAACGAAAAGTTACAACCAAAAAGCTGGAAGGCGATCAAATCAGTTTATGACAATAGTCTCACAGCACTCATCTCATTATTAAAAGAAAAAGACGATGCATTTCTTTAACAAACATACTACGATACTGATTTTAAAGGATACTATCCGTATAACTTTTTGATCAATAATATGTTGCATCAAGACATCTATCATTTGGGACAAATTGGAATCATCGTCAAATACTTACAACGCACTACTTAATCACATACTTAACCAATTTGAAAATTAAAAACAGCACTGCGTAACCTTTTGTAGTACAGTATAGTATGTCATCTTTGGATCAATCAAAAAAATGAACAGATGAAATCTACACGAATACTTTTTCTGAGTCTTTTATTGCCAATTATCGGAATAGCACAAGAAACTTCGCCATCTTTAGACGAACGAATCAATGAAAATTTTAGGAATGCAACCAGTTGGTTTACTGATGCTATTTTTGCAGAAATTCCCATCACAGACGAAGTAGGAATTCCATGGGTTTTGATTGTGTTGCTTGTTGGTGCCAGTTATTTTACCATCTATTTCAAGCTTATCAATCTCCGCGGATTCTTTACGGCGATTAAAGTAGTAAAAGGCGATTATGATGATTTGGAAACTACACAGAAATCAACAACGGGAATAAACAAAGAAGGCGAAGTTTACCACTTTCAAGCGCTTACAGCAGCCTTATCAGCTACAGTCGGACTCGGAAATATTGCAGGTGTCGCCATTGCACTTTCTATTGGCGGACCGGGCGCAACCTTTTGGATGATTTTAGTCGGATTCTTAGGAATGGCGTCCAAATTTGTAGAATGTACACTTGGCGTTAAATACAGAGAAGTAGATGAAAACGGAGTCGTATTTGGCGGACCGATGTACTATTTGCGCAAAGGATTACAGGAAAAAGGATTGAAACGTCTAGGAAAAGTTTTAGCAGTTGTGTTTGCTTTGATGTGTATCGGCGGATCATTTGGTGGCGGAAACATGTTTCAGGTCAATCAAGCATTTCAATTATTTCAATATGTCACAGGCGGTGAGGAAAGTCTATTTTACGGAAAAGGTTGGTTGTTTGGAATCATCATGGCAACCTTTGTGGGAATCGTGATTATTGGCGGTATCAAAAAAATAGCTAGTGTTACGGATAAAATTGTTCCTGTCATGGTCGCAATTTATGTACTTGCGATTCTCATCATTTTAGGAATCAATTATGAAAGGATTCCCGCCGCATTTAGTGAAATTTTCAACGGAGCGCTTAGTTACGAAGGTGTGGCAGGCGGTTTCATCGGTGTGATGATTCAAGGATTCAAACGGGCAGCTTTTTCCAATGAAGCAGGCATTGGTTCTTCGTCTATTGCACATTCCGCCGTAAAAACCAACTATGCTGCGAGTGAAGGTTTGGTAGCACTGTTAGAACCTTTTATCGATACTGTGGTCGTTTGCACCATGACAGCACTCGTTTTGATAATTACAGGGCAAATTACTGTTGGAACTGCCGTTTCATACGAACAAGGCGCCATTCTCACCTCAAATGCGTTAGAAAGTGGCATCTCATGGTTTCCGTATGTGTTAACAGTTGCTGTGATTCTATTTGCGTTTTCGTCTATGATTTCATGGTCGTATTACGGACATCAAGCGTGGTCATATCTCTTTGGACGCAGTAAAAAAGCCGAATACATTTACAAAACTATTTTCTGTGTGTTTGTTGTCATTGGCGCAGCCGCAAGCTTACAATCAGTGATCGATTTTGCAGATGCTATGGTCTTTTCGATGCTAGTACCCAACATGATCGGATTGTATATTTTGGCACCAAAAGTTAAGGAAGAATTGCAGCGGTATTTGACAGCGATTCGGGGAAAAACATTTTTTTAGGGATTAGGGATTAGGGATTAGGGATTAGGGACTAGGAAATAGTGATTAGTCTTTACAAATCAACAAATTAACGCATCAACAAATCAACAAATCAACAAAAAATACCCAAGATCCAATATCCAATATCCTACTCAACAACCGTATGCGGATAACCATCCAACGTCCAATCAATCACCAATCCGCCTGCGAGACTTTTAGCAATATCTTTTCCATACAAATGTTCACACAAATACAACGCAGCTTCAAAGGATTTTGCACCACCAGCGGAGGTGATATATTTTCCATCGTGGACAAATAAAGTATTGTCTCTGATGTCTAATTTCGGAAACATTTTACGCATCTTTTCAATATCACTAGGAAAGGTGGTAGAAGCGACATTGTCTAACAATCCAGCTTTGGCTAAAACAAAAGCACCGTCGCAGTGCGAAGTGATGAATTTTGCTTCTTTATCTACTTTTTGCACAAAAGCAATCATTTTTTCGTCTTCCAAATCGGTATCCAAATGATGTTCCGCACTTGGAACAACGAGAATATCAATCCTAGGCAAAGGGTCTTTCAAATAATTGAAATCTGGCAGAATGCGCATGCCTTCAAACGTAGTCACAGGAGTGTCAGTATTAGCAATTGTAAACACATTCATCGCTTTGATATTTTCACGGAAAATCGTGTGTTGAAAAATATCATACGGTGCTGTGAGTTCAGTATTATACACACCATCCATAATCAGGAATCCAACATTATATCGATTCGGTTCAAGCTTTGGGAATTGCTTTTTTGTGGTTGCTTTCTCCTTAGTTTGTGTTGTTGTAGCTGCTTCTTTCGTCGCCTTCATTTCACAACTAACAATAA
This sequence comes from Bacteroidota bacterium, assembly GCA_039026955.1. Lineage (GTDB taxonomy): Bacteria > Bacteroidota > Bacteroidia > Flavobacteriales > Flavobacteriaceae > Kordia. Next base: position 39,696 of record JBCCLH010000024.1, on the reverse strand, counting down.
CAAGCGCAAACGTTAAAATACATAGGATTCTTCTCATTCTGATTTAATAGCGATTAATAATTTGTAAATTTAGACATTAAAAAAATACGAACTACAACCAAATGAAATGAACTCTGATAAAATTTAGGCAAAAACTTAAATTTTGTGGGTGAATTCCATCTGACGAAAATTGAAAATAGAAAATCACAGATGAAAACCTTTTTTAAAATTACACTGGTACTCGCATTTCTACTAACCGCTTGTACCAAAACTACCACAAAAGATAAAGAGACTACACAAGCAAAAGATACATACGTGCAGGATCATTATGACAAACAGGAAGTTACGATTGAAATGCGTGACGGAATTAAATTGCACACCACCATTTATTCCCCAAAAGATAAAAGCCAAACCTATCCAATTTTAATGATGCGAACGCCGTACAGTTGCCGACCGTATGGAGAAGATAAATTTAGAAGAAGAATTGGTCCCAATGTGCATTTGATGAAAGAAGGAAACATTTTTGTATATCAAGATGTGCGCGGACGTTGGATGAGTGAAGGCGTGTACGATAATATGCGTGCGTACATTCCAAACAAAACAGATAACACGCAAATTGACGAATCGTCCGATACCTATGATACGATTGAATGGTTGGTGAACAATGTGGAAAATAACAATGGAAAAGTCGGAACGTGGGGAATTTCGTATCCTGGATTCTACTCCACTTATTCTACTGTTGATGCACATCCTGCGTTGAAAGCAGCGTCTCCACAAGCCTGTATTGGCGATTTCTTTTTTGACGATTTTCATCATAATGGCGCGTTTTTGTTAAGCTATTTTAGAGCGGTTTCTTTATTTGGAACGATGAAAGATGTACCGAAAGATGCTGCTTGGTATAAATTACCAGATTTAGGAACGAAAGATCAATATCAATTCTTTTTAGATGCGGGGCCGTTGAGCAATCTGAATCACTTTTTTGAATATGAAAAGCTGGACAATGTGATTACGTCGAAATCCGATCAAATTGATGATGTTTTTTGGAAAGAAATTATCGATCATCCAAACTACGACAGCGTTTGGAAACCTAAAGGCTTGATTCAGAATTTAAAAAATATAAAGTCTTCGGTTGCGACGATGATTGTCGGCGGATTTTTTGATGCAGAAGATTTATACGGTCCGTTTGAAACCTATAAAACGATCGAAAAGTACAATCCAGAAAACTATAACACGATGGTTTTTGGACCGTGGGATCACGGAAGATGGGCGAGAAGTGACGTGAAAAATTTTGTCGGAAATTATTATTTTGGAGATTCTATCTCGTTAAATTTTCAGCGTGATGTGGAAACGAAATTCTTCAATCATTTCTTAAAAGGCGATGGAAGTAAAAATACAGGATTGCCAGAAGCGTATGTTTTTGATTCTGGAAAGAAAAAGTGGAGTAGTTACGACAGTTGGCCACCAGCAAATGCTACAAAACAAGATATGTATTTGAATGCAGATCAAGAGTTGTCTACGACTAAAAACGGAAATACAAAAGAAGTATTTGTCAGTGATTTAAAACGTCCTGTTCCATATTCGGAAGACATCAAAACAGTATTTACGCCAAGAAAATATATGACTGACGATCAGCGATTTGCAGCACGTCGCCCAGATGTATTGATCTTTGAAACGGAAGTATTGAAAGAAGATTTTACATTAGCAGGTGATATTCTAGCGCAACTCAAAGTGGCAACTACGGGAACCGATGCGGATTGGGTTGTAAAAGTAGTCGATGTACATCCGCCAGACGCGAAAGAGCAGGAAGAAGGCATGCAAGATCATTTAAAGATGAGTAATTATCATTTAATGGTGCGCAGTGAAGTAATGCGCGGACGTTTTCGTAACAGTTTTGAAAATCCAGAACCATTTGTGCCGAATAAAAAGACAGCGGTAAATATCAAGTTGCAAGATGTGTATCACACGTTTAAAAAAGGGCACAAACTACAGATTCAAGTACAAAGCACTTGGTTTCCATTGATTGATTTAAATCCACAAACGTTCGTACCAAACATTTACAAAGCCAAAGAAGAAGATTTCCAAAATCAGACACATACGGTTTTTAATGATTCTAAGATTGAGTTTACGGTGTTGAAGTAGGTTAGACGCGCTGTTGCTTTTAGAAACGCTTACGCTTTAGACCGCTTCGCTGTTAGATTTTAGACATGTTTGATACGTCTTTTCGAGAAGCACAGCGACGTGGCAATCTGTCTAAATCAAAGCAAAATTTATCTTTGAATAAAATATTATTACATTAAAAAAACGTCACTTCGAGTGATTTTGAGGGACGAAAAATCGTATCGAGAAGTACTTGGAAAACAAGTGTTTCTGAGTAGTTCTCGATACAACGAATCACGGTTTCGCCACTCGAACTGACGTTATTTCAATAAAAAGACAACCCGTGTATTCGTGACAAAAAAGAACAAATAGACTTTTCCGATATTTTTATAGAAATTACTCGCTTCTGTCATAGAAATTAAACTAAAGATTAGAAACTCCCAAATCCACGAATCCACAAATTAACAAACAAAAAAAAGCTAGCAATCAAAGCTGGTATTTTTTTGCTCTCAACTGTAACATTTCTAAAAAACCAATCTCTTTACTCTGAAAACGAAAAAATTAACTTTCAAGTAAAGAGAACATGAAGAGAAGCATCATACTATTTATACTGGTTTTAATTGCAACCAACTTACATGCACAAAGCAATAGACAAATGTTAGATTTCAAATTTGAAGGTATTGTACTAAATGGTGTCCTAAATACTCCAACAAATCAAGAATCCAAAGGAATTGTATTGATCATTCACGGATCAGGGAAAACGAATGCTGTTGCACAGAATTGGTATTCCGATATCAGAGAACGCATCGTAAAAGCAGGCTATACCACATATATGTGGGACAAAATGGGATGTGGAAAAAGTGGCGGTACATTCAATAACAACCAATCAGTGTATAATAGCGCTGACGAAACCATTGTAGCAATTAAAACTTTAAAAGAAAAGAAAATTCCAGGTTATAAAACCATTGGTTTGTATGGTGGAAGTCGCGCGACTTGGGTCAATCCCATTGTGATCAATCAATATAAAGATATTGAGTTTTGGATTTCAGTAAGTGGTGTGGATGATAAAGAAAACTTTGGTTATTTATTTGAACAAAATTTACGCATCAACGGAACACCGAAAGATTCTATCAAGTTACTTTTGAGCGAATGGAAACAGGCGATAAAAATTCATCATTCAGGCGGCAGCTATGAACGTGCCATGAATGCCACACAGAATCTGAGAAAGAATGCTTTTCTATCGCGATTTAATAATGGTCACGTAATGACAGAAGCAGAATATTACGCATATCAAAAGACATTTATGAAAGAAAAACTGGATGTAGCAACAGGATTGCCAATTATTGTGAATGATTTTGAATCGATTTTGTCCAACATACACTGTCCTGTTTTAGCATTATTTGGCGAAACGGATATGAACGTCGATTGGAAAAAAACCAAAGCATTATACGAAAAGACATTGGCAAAAAATACACAGCTAGCAATACAATCATTCCCAAATTGCAATCATAACATTCTTGAATGCGAAACAGGTGGTTTCTACGAATTCCAAGATAACAAGTTACCGTATAAGCGCTGTGAAGGATTTTTAGATGCTATTGAAGAGTGGTTGCAAAGACAATAGGTAATCGTATCTGTAAAATTTTCAAATTAGTACATTTTCAAATTGACACATTAAAAATAAAAATGCCAGCAATTAAAGCTGGCATTTTTATTTTTATTATTTCGTCGCAAACAACTTCACATCTTGTTCAGTGACTTCTTTTCCACCAAGAATAATCAAACGTTCAATCACATTTCGAAGCTCTCGGATGTTTCCTGTCCAATCGTATTCTTGTAAAAGCTTGATCGCTTTATCAGAAAATTTCTTTGGTGCGTTTCCTTGCTCATTCGCAATTTTCTTTGCAAAATGATTGATCAATAATGGAATATCATCTCTACGATCGTTTAACGCAGGAACTTTGATGAGAATTACAGCCAATCTGTGGTATAAATCTTCACGGAATTTTCCGTCTTCAATTTCCTTTTTCAAGTCTTTATTGGTCGCAGCAATCACACGTACATTTACCTTGATATCTTTATCACTTCCGACACGTTGCACTCTGCTTTCTTGTAATGCGCGCAATACTTTGGCTTGTGCTGACAGACTCATATCTCCAATCTCATCTAGGAAAATCGTTCCGCCATTTGCCGCTTCAAACTTTCCGGCTCTGTCTTTATTCGCGCTTGTAAATGCTCCTTTTACGTGACCAAACAATTCACTTTCGATCAATTCGCTTGGAATCGCCGCACAGTTTACTTCAATCATCGGTCCTTTGCTACGATCACTTTTTTGGTGTAACCAATGCGAAACCAATTCTTTTCCTGTTCCATTCGGTCCTGTAATCAAAACACGCGCATCTGTCGGAGCTACTTTTTCGATCATATCTTTAATCTGCTGAATCGCATCCGAAGTTCCGATCATTTCGTAGTTTTTGCTGACTTTCTTTTTCAATCGCTTATTTTCAACAACCAATTCTTTCTTATCAAGTGCATTACGAACCGTATTTAGCAATCTGTTTAAATCTGGCGGTTTTGAAATATAGTCAAACGCTCCCAAACGCATCGTATTCACAGCTGTATCCAAGTCGCCATGTCCAGAAATCATCACAAAAGGTGTTTCTGGTTTTATTTTTTTAGAAGCTTCTAACACTTCCACACCATCCATTTTTGGCATTTTTATATCGCACAATACCAAATCGTAATCTTCTTTCTTAATCAATTCAATTCCTGCCAATCCATCTTCTGCTTCTGATACTTCATACGTATCATTTTCTTCCGATAAGATTTTTACCAATACTCTGCGGATGGCAGCTTCATCTTCTATTACTAATATTTTAGGCATAAGGTTTTATTTTTGATTATAAACGTACACATCGCGTTGCGGAAATGGAATGCTTATATTATTTTCATTAAATGTATTGTATATTTTGTATCGTAATCTGCTTTGAACTGCTGGTAAATGAAAGCTATCTCCAATATAAAAATGTAGTTTAAATTTCAAAGCACTATCGCCAAAATCTTCAAAAAAGATTGTCGGTTTAGGATCATTTAAAATGGCTTCATCTTGTGCAGCAATTCCAAAGAGCAACGCTTGTACCAAATCAATATCTGTACCATACGCAACTCCGATACTAACAGATTCTCTCGTGCGGACATCATTTTGTGTCCAATTGTACAAGGTTTCATTTAAGAACTTGTGATTCGGAATGACCAATATTTTTTCATCATGTGTAATGGCTTTGGTCGTTCGCAGTCCTACTTGGGTGACTTTCCCCACTTTTTTATCGATCTCAATGACATCATTCACCATGATCGTTTTATCAACCAGAATAAAAATTCCAGAAATAATATCCTGAAATAGTTTCTGCATTCCAAGTCCAATACCCACAAATAGCGCAGTAGAAGCGGCGAGTAATGCAGTGATGTGAATCCCAGAAGCATCCAAAGATGTGATAATGGCAATGGAAAATATAAAATACTTTAAAAACGTAAAGACAGTTTTGAAACGGTTTTTACCATCTTCATCCAATCGTTTGGAAACGGTTCTTCGCGCAAGCTTGAGAATAAAATGCGTGGAAATTAATACAACTACAAGCGTTAACACAACTTGAACAGTAATGGTAATTTCCCCATGCTTGTAGAGGACAATGTCTAAAAACCCGTCATTTTCATTCATGATATTAGTATTTCAACCACTTGAATATTTCCTTGTAACTTGGTTTTTTTCCATACATTAAAATACCCACGCGGTAAATTTTGGAAGCAAACCAAACCGTTCCTGCAAAGGTAATATATAAAAGTATCACGGAGATTAATTGTTCCCAAATACCGACACCAAACGGAATTCGCATGAGCATTACTACTGGCGAAGTAAATGGCAAATATGAAAATACAGTGGCGACTGTTCCGTGTGGATCTTCTAATACGGTAAATCCGCCGACATATACGGCTAAGATCAACGGCATTAAAATTGGCATCATGAATTGCTGCGTATCCGTTTCATTGTCTACCGCAGCTCCAATGGCAGCGTATAGAGAACTGTAGAGTAAGTATCCTCCAATAAAAAAGATAAAGAAGGCAACTAATAAATTGACAATTGGTAAACTGCCAATTACATATGATATGAGCGTTGAAATATCGATATCGACACCTTGAGCGATTAATTCTTGTTGTTGTGCTGTTTGTGCTCCTAGAATGTCAAATCCGAATACAAAACTTAAAATCACTACAATCATCCCACCAAAAATAATCCACATTAAAAATTGGGTAATTCCTGCAAGTGAAGTTCCAATGATTTTCCCCATCAATAGTTGAATCGGTTTTACCGAAGAAATGATGATTTCAATGATACGATTGGTTTTTTCTTCAATCACACTACGCATGATCATGTTTCCGTAAATGATGATAAACATGAAAAGTAAGTAACCTGCCGCAAAACCAAATCCGAGTTTGGAATAATTGATCAACTTAGAACTGCGCTCTCCCGAAAATGTTTCCTGTCCAATGGCTACTTGTGTTTTAGAATTGTTCACCAACTCAATATTTACATTGTTCATGAGTAAGGATTCTTCGGTGAGTTTTTCACTTAGTTTTCGTTCTAATTTTGAGATGAAATTTTGTGAAGGCGAATCTGTAGAGTAGAAAATGATTTGTTGTGCAATTTGTTGCGGAGAAGCCATTTGGCGAATGTGTAACAAACCGTATTCTTCGGCTTCTTGCACTTGCTTTTTGGCGTCTTCTAGCGAGATGCTGCCTAGAATATTATATTTGGTATTTACATCTTTTTTGGCATCTTCGGTTACAAATACTTGCGAAATTTTTCCAGTTTCGTCCAAGATGGAGATCGTGCGTTGTTTGTTATTGTTTAACTGTGTCAAATACACAATTAACGAAATAAGTCCGACGAAAATGAGAGGACTTAAAAAAGTCATGATGATAAACGACTTGTTTCTAACTTTCGTTAGATATTCTCTTTGGATAATTAGCGGTAAATGGTTCATGTCTAATTATTATTTTCTACGGTTTGAATAAATATATCGTTGACACTTGGAATGACTTCTACAAAGTGATTGACTTGTCCTTGGGAAGTTAAATAGGAAAGCAAATCGTTGGCAGTAGTACCATTTTGCAGTTGAATATTTACTTTTAAATCGTCATTGATGGATTTAAAATCTGCATCGGTCAACATAAACTTGTCATTCAGTACCGATCGCAATTGTTGATTGTTCTCGGTGCCAATTCCTACTTGATACGTATTACTTCTGTATTCGCGCTTTACATCGGTCAATTTTCCGTCGAGCACTTTATTTGATTTGTGAATTAGCGCTATGTGATCGCAGAGTTCTTCAACCGATTCCATTCTATGTGTAGAAAAGATAACAGTTGCACCTTCATCGCGGAGTTGTAAAATTTCGTCTTTAATTCGGTTTGCGTTGATCGGATCGAAGCCACTGAAAGGTTCATCGAAAATCAACAATTTCGGTTTGTGAAGTACGGTTACGACAAATTGTATTTTTTGTGCCATACCTTTTGAGAGTTCTTGAATCTTCTTGTTCCACCAGTCGGAGATTTCGAATTTTTCAAACCAATGCTTTAAGCGCATTTTCGCTTCTTTTTTACTCAGCCCTTTCAATTGTGCCAAATACAAAGCTTGTTCGCCAACTTTCATCGATTTGTACAAACCGCGTTCTTCGGGCATATAACCGATATCTTTGATATGAAATTGTTGTAAAGCTTCACCATCTAGCAATACTTGTCCAGAATCGGGCGCAGTAATTTGGTTGATGATTCGAATTAATGAAGTTTTTCCAGCTCCATTTGGACCTAACAGTCCGAAGATACTTCCTTTGGGCACGTCGATAGAAACTTTGTTTAGCGCAGTATACTCACCATATTTTTTTACAACGTCTTTTGCCTGAAGAATTGAACTCATAAAATTTTTTTTATATAAGTAATAATCTTAAATATTTTGTTACAGCGAATGCGAATATAAAAATATATTATTTGTGCTATTGGATGGTAGCAATTTTATAGGACGTTTATTTTTGAGTCTGTTTTTAAAACAGTTACGTCGAAAATCGCCCTAAATATAAAACAAAACCCACCCTTAATATGATCAAGGATGGGAAAAAATTGCTATGAAAAAGAAAAAATTACTAGCTGGTCTCAGCCAGTAACTTATCAAAGATAGTTTTTTTTTCGTAATACCAAAAGAATTACGAAAACATGTCTTTCACTTTTTCAAAAAATGATTTGTCACTCTTCTCCGGATTCGGCACAAAATTCTCGTCTTTTGCCATTTTTTCAAAGAAATTTTTCTGCTCTTTTGTAAGGGTTTTTGGCGTCCAAACGTTGATGTGCACTAGCAAATCGCCTTTTCCGTATCCGTTGACACTTGGTATTCCTTTTCCGCGCAAGCGTAATATTTTTCCTGACTGAACTCCCGAATCAATTTTTATGCGAACTTTTCCAGAAACAGTATCAATTTCCTTCGAAGTACCCAAAGCAGCCTCCGAAAAGCTAATATATAAGTCGAAATGTAAATTGTCTCCTTCGCGTTTTAAGAACTCGTGTTCCTTTTCTTCAATCACCACTAATAAATCTCCAGAAAGTCCTTGTCCAGGTGCTTCATTTCCTTTTCCAGATACTTTTAATTGCATTCCTTCTACAACTCCTGGTGGAATTTTGATTGAAACAGTTTCTTCTTTCGATAATAATCCTTGTCCATCTGCTCCAGCTGGTCGCTTGTCAATCACTTGTCCAGCACCATTACAAGTGGAACAGGTAGTAGAGGTTTGCATTCTTCCCAAAATCGTATTGGTAATGCGTGTCATTTGTCCTGAACCGTTACAGGTTGGACAGGTTTTATACGTTACGCCAGGTGCTTGTACTTTTCTACGCACTTTTACTTTTTTCTCAACACCGTTGGCAATTTCCTCTAAAGTAAGTTTCAAACGAATTTTTAGGCTGCTTCCTTTCACACGACGTTGTCTTCCGCCACCGCCGAATCCGCTGAATCCACCGCCGCCGCCAAAAGCACCACCGAAGATATCACCGAATTGACTAAAAATATCGTCCATATTCATGCCGCCGCCGAAACCACCGCCGCCGAATCCGCCGTTATCAAATGCTGCATGACCGTACTGATCGTAGCGTGCACGTTTATTATCGTCGCTCAATACTTCATAGGCTTCTGCTGCTTTTTTAAACATTTCTTCCGCTTCCTTATCATCGGGATTTTTATCGGGATGATATTGAATCGCTTTTTTGCGGTATGCTTTTTTAATTTCGGCTGCCGAAGCTCCTTTGCTAACTCCTAATATTTCGTAATAATCTTTTTTCATTTTGTTTCAACTGTGTTAAAAGGTCATTTCGTTGCGGGGAACAACTCAACATGTTCTTATTGTCCTACAACTACTTTCGGGTAACGGATAATTTTGTCACCTAAGGAATATCCTTTTTCGAGCACATCGATGATTTTTCCTTTCATATCATCGGTTGGTGCAGGAATTTGTGTCACGGCTTCATGGTCTTCTGCATCAAATGTATCGCCCGCATTGACCGCAACTTGTTCAAGTCCTTTTGTTTTTAACGTTTCTTTGAGTTTGTTACTGATCAACTCAACTCCTTTTTTCAAGTCTTGCACCTCTTTATCGTCGATTTTAGCAATCTCTGCCAAGGCTCTGTCAAAATCGTCTAAAACTGGCAACATGGCAACTAAGATGTCTTTTCCAGCTGTTTTAAACAATTCAACACGCTCTTTCGAGGTTCTTTTTTTATAGTTTTCAAATTCAGCAAAGAGACGTAAAAATTTGTCTTTTTCTTTTGCTAAATCTTCTTGTAATTTTTCTTCTGCAGATACTTCTTCTACGGTTTCTACTGTATTTTCAGTTGCTTCAGCCGCTTTTGCTTCCTCATTTGCCGCTGTAGGCTGTTCTTTTTCTACGGTATTTTCCTTTTTTTTGCTCATGATATATGTCCAAAAAATTTAATTATTCGTTTTTAAAGTGGCAAAAGTACTGCCATTTATCGTAAAATGTCAAAATGTCACAAAAATATTTTCTGTCTTTTCCACAACAAATCTTGTGGAGTATTCGTAATTTTACAATTCGACTTTTATGAATAAAAAATCAAAATCTATGAAAAAACAATTTTTAAGCTTACTAACCTTCGTTGCTGTAGCTGTACTCACAGTTTCTTGTGGTGAGACAAAGAACGAAACGAAAGCTGAAGACGCCAAAGCAGAAAAAGAAATTACGGCAGAAGCGGTAAAGTATACAGTGGATGTTGCTAATACAACTGTAACTTGGAAAGGTTCGAAAGTGATTGGTGGAAGCCACAACGGAACGATGAATGTTTCTAACGGAACGTTTGCTATGAAAGATGGAAATTTGGAAAGTGGAAACTTTGTGATTGATGTCAATTCATTGACTGTATTGGATATTCCAGCAGATGATGATGGAAACGCGAGTTTGAAAGGACATTTATTGTCACCAGATTTCTTTGATGCTGCGAATCATGGAAGTGCTGCATTTTCAGTTACAGGCGTGAGCGAAAAAGATGGAAAAACAATGGTGGAAGGAAACTTGACGTTAAAAGGGACAAAGAAAAATATTTCGTTTCCAGCTAAAGTAAATGTGGTAGGAAATCAAGCGATGATTGTTAGCGAGCCATTTACGATCAACCGAACAGATTTTGGAATGATTTACGGTTCATCCTCGTTTATTGATGGATTGAAAGATAAAGCCATCAGCGACGATGTAGAATTGTCAGTAAGTGTAACGGCGAATAAAGTAGAAGCTGCTCAGTAATTTACTAACATTTAAAATACTTGGTAAAAAATTCCAAACTATATATTAAGCCTGTTTAGAAAGCCTTTAAAGCGTCATTCTGGACTTGATCCAGAATCTCATCAAATCGATTTTAAATCTTTATGAGAAACCGAAGATACTGAATCAAGTTCGGCACAAGAGTTCGGTTTGACGAAATTTCAAGCTTCTTAGACAGGTTTATTTTTTAGTAAATCTTCCAACGCAGGTGTTAAATCTGGAAAAGTAAATTTGAATCCTGTATTTTCTATTTTTTTAGCACTTACTTGCTGACTTGAAAAGAGTAGTGTGCTCATTTCGCCCAACATTAATTTCATTACAAATTTTGGAATTTTTGGTAAAAAGAAAGGCTTTTTCAGCACGCTTGCAATTTCTTTAGTGAGTAATTTATTGGTCGTCGGATTTGGACCCACGCCATTGTAAACTCCAGTGATGTTTTCTGTCAATAGATATAAATACATGCGCGCAATATCGTCAATATGAATCCATGATTGCCATTGTTTTCCTGAACCCATTGCCGCTCCAGCTCCGAGTTTTACAGGTTTTGCTATTTCTACCAATACACCGCCTTTTTTAGATAATACCAAACCCGTACGTAGAATCGTCACAGGAATTTCTAAGGATTTGAATTGATTGGCATGCAATTCCCATTGTTTGACTACTTTACCTAAGAAGTCATTCGATTCTTGGGTTGCGTCTTCGGTATAATTTTCAGTAAGTGAACTTGGATAGATTGCAATTCCAGAAGCAGAAATATAGTGTTTTATCGTATGACTTTTTGAATTGCGTAATGCTTTGAATAATACATTTGCCGTATCCACACGACTGCTCATGACTTCTTTTTTGTAGCTTTCTGTCCAGCGCTTTGCAATATTAGCTCCCGAAAGATTGATAATAGCATCTACACCTTCAAAACAGGCTTCGTCAATTTCTCCTTCCGTTGGATTCCAATAAAAGCCTGCATAGTTTTCAGTACTTTTTATTTTGTTTTTGCGAGTGGTCAGGTAATGTACTTGGTGCTTTTCTTGCAAGCAAAGTTCAGTGAGTGCTGAACCAATTAATCCAGTAGCGCCACAAATAAGTATTTTCATCAGCTTTTCTTTTTCGCTGTAAAAATACGCTAAAAAGTGGAGAATTAGCGGATTCCCTTAAAAGTTAGTTAATTTTCGTAGCGCGAAGCATCTCGCGTTTGCCAGGCGGTCCAGGCAGTCTTTCTACTTGAAAACCAACTTCTTGCATGGCGCGACGTACACTTCCTTTGGCAGCATATGTAACTAACACACCTTGGTTTTGCAGTGCATTGTACATTTTTTGAAAGATGTCAACTGTCCACAATTCAGGTTGCACGCGTGCGCCAAACGCATCAAAATAGATTAAATTGTACGCTTCTTCGTCATTGATTTGATCAAAGAATTGTTGGCGTTTGGTGAGTTGAAAGTTTTCTGAGAGTTGCATTGGTTGTTCCCAATCGCTCGTATGCATGGTATTGAAAGTCGTGGTTTCGTCTGTTGCTTGTAGCTCACTGATGTAGTTCAACTGTGTCAATTCTGCGGAAGCGACAGGATACGCCTCCACACCAGTATAATTAATGATAAAGTTGTGCTTTTTCGCTTCTAAAAAGGTCATAAAAGCATTCAATCCTGTGCCGAAACCCATTTCGAGAATATGAATTTGCGCAGGATTGAAGGTATTTTGTACATGCTGCAGTCCCATTTTTATAAAAACATGCGCTGCTTCTTGTATAGCACCGTGCGTAGAATGGTATTGTTCATTCCATTCTTCTAGATGAATGGTGGTTGATCCATCTTTTGTGGTGATTATTGTACGTTTCAAGCTTATTTTTTGAGTAATACACCATCCGCTAAGAACGAAAGTGTCTTTTTTGGCTCTGTGATTTTCGCGATTTCTTCAGCAGATTTTCCAGCATCTTCTGCATAATGTCTTAATTCGTCCACAGAAGTTTCTTGAACAAACGCTTTACCATTTACGATGGCTTCACCTGTTGCATCTACAGGTACAAAGAATCCGTAATCTTTAAACTTTACCATGACTTCTTTTTCTTCGCCTACATCCAAACGCATCCAACATCCTTTTTTAGAACATACCGAATTGATTTTTGAAGTAAATTTCACATTAATTGTATCACCAACTTTTAAATCGTTGTATTTTTCATTGATTTGGACAGAAGTTAATACGTTTTCTGCGTCAATTTTTTCACCAAAAGAGGCATATGCCATTTCAGGCGCTTTTACTTCTTGTTGCTTTTCAGTCGTTTTTTCGGTAGTCTTCGCATCCTTGCAAGAGATGATTGCAGTAGCTGCTACTATTAAAAATACAATTTTCTTCATTTTTATTAAATATTTCTTAAAATTATTAATGTTTTGTTATGAATCTTTAATTTTACCAACTCAATTATTGTTGAAAACTAAGATTTTTTTAAAGTTATTAATTCCGTAACTTTGCACAAAATTAAGAATTATATGATGAGTGACCTTTCTATTGATATAAAAATTTCAAAAGTTTCTGAGAGTAAAATCCAAAACGTTGATTTTAACAATTTAGCATTTGGTAAAGTTTTTACCGATCACATGTTTGAATGCGATTTTGTGGATGGAACTTGGCGGAATCCAGAAATTAAACCTTATCAACCACTCACCATTGATCCTTCGGCGCGTGTGTTTCATTATGGACAAGCTGTTTTTGAGGGAATGAAGGCGTTTAAGGACGATAATGATCAGGTTTGGTTGTTCCGTCCGGAAGATAATTTTAATCGTATCAACAAGTCGTCCCACCGTATGGCAATTCCAGAATTCCCAAAAGAGTTTTTCTTTGAAGGATTGACGAAATTATTGCAAATTGATAAAGATTGGATTCAGAAAGGCAAAGGAAATTCCATGTACGTGCGTCCATTTGTGATTGCGACAGAGCCAGCCATTTCCGCATCGCCTTCTAGCACTTATAAGTTTATGATCATTTGTTCGCCAGCGCAATCGTATTATGCAGGTGAAGTAAAGGTATTGTTTGCTGAAAAGTTTAGTAGAGCCGCTGATGGTGGTGTTGGGTATGCAAAAGCTGCTGGAAACTACGGAGCACAGTTTTATCCGACGAGTTTGGCACATGCAAAAGGGTACCAACAGATTATTTGGACCGATGCCAGTACGCACGAATATTTGGAAGAAGCGGGAACGATGAATATTTTCTTTAGAGTCGGAGATAAGTTACTCACAGCACCAACGAATGATCGTATTTTGGATGGAATTACTAGAAAAAGTGTGATTCAATTGGCAAAAGATCATGGAATTTTGATTGAGGTGCGTCGCGTTTCTGTAGCTGAAATCAAAGAAGCAGCAAATAACGGATCATTGAAAGAGATTTTTGGAGCAGGAACTGCTGCAGTGATCAATCCGATTGCAGGATTTGAGCATGCAGGCGATGAGTTTGATTTGCCAAAACAGGAAGATTCGTATGCTTCTTTCTTCAAAGAAAAGTTAATGAATATTCAGTATAATATTTCAGAAGATATTCATGGTTGGCGTTATGAAGTTTAGATTTTTGGACTTGTTAGACTGCTTAGATTTTTAGACTTATTTAGATAATTAGATTTATTAGATATAGAAAAAGTGACTCGATGAAGTCACTTTTTTATTTGATATATCTCATTTCTCAATACTAAAATCTCAATACTAACTACCCAAAATCTTGGCAATGTCTGGTTTAAAATAGTTTGGACCTTTCAGAACTTTTCCATCTTCACGATAGATAGGTTTCCCGTCTTCTCCTAGTTTGCTCATGTTGCTGCGTTGAATTTCTTCGAATACTTCGATGATTTTCTCTTGCATTCCGTGTTCGATGATCGTTCCACAGAGAATATAGAGCATGTCTCCGAGTGCATCGGCTACTTCGACCAAATCATCATTTTGCGCAGCTTCGAGATATTCTTCATTTTCTTCTCGCATGAGCTTGTAACGCAGTAGATTTCTTTTTTCTCCGATATTGGCGGTTGGTGTGTGTTTGATTCCCAAACCAAATGCTTCATGAAATTCTGTAACGGCTTCTATTCTTCTTTTCAAATTGTATGCTTTTTAGCGGTTAATCTTGTCAAATTTTCATTCGAAATATACTTGATTATTTAGAGGTTTCTTTCGACATTACTATTTTATTTTGAAACTTTTATTAACAACATTTGCCGTTTAATTTGTAATTTTGTGAAAAAATAATTCGCGTTATGTTTACGACAGGTCAACTTATTTTTGCCGCTTTTTTTGTGATTGTTTTTACTGTAATTATGGTGTATGCTTATCGTAAAGACATCAATCTTCACAGGCGTTATTACAAAGGAAGTTTACGTGTATTATTGGTTTTTATTCTCTTTATTATTACGATTGTTGTCATAAAAAAATTCATCGTATCTTAATTTTAGTTTGTTTTCTGTGATTCATTTTTCGTAAATTGTAGGAAAACTGACTAACCATCACCATAATATAAACCTTTGATTACAGTTTTTACTTGATGATTAAGATTTAAAATGCTCTGGCGCTTGCGTCGAAATGTTTTAATAATCTCAACTAAGTTTTTCGTGGTTTACCCCGAAGTAATTAACTGTAGACGGATTCCCAGATCACACTTTTATATTTGGAGAGCATATAGTTTGTTTGTAATTTTTGAAACCTAATATATGATCACAGTCGCTATTGCAGAAGACCATCAAGCATTGATTGATGGAATTATTTCGTATTTAGAATACGAAGAAGATATTACTATTGTCGGACATGCCAATCACGGTAAAGATTTGCTAGAAATTGTGAGGAAACGGCAACCCAAAGTCGTAATATGTGACATCCGGATGCCGATTATGGATGGTGTGGTAGCTACTTCACACATTAAAAAAGAATTTCCTAATACCAATGTGTTAGCCTTTACGATGTATGACCAAAGTAAGGCTGTAGAACAGATGGTTGAGGCTGGTGCTTCAGGTTATATTTTAAAAAACTCACCCTTAAAAGTTGTCTTAGAAGCTATACGGACACTTTCGGAAAACAAGACGTATTATGATGCGAAGCTGAATATGGATCAGATATCTAAGAACAGTTCGGAGTCTATCCTATCAAGACGCGAAAAGGAAATTTTGGCACTCATCGCACAGCGAAAAACTTCCAAAGAAATTGCCGATTTGTTATTTATATCTAAATCGACCATCGATACACATCGCAAAAACATGATTCAGAAGCTCAATCTCAAAGGCGCTAATGAATTGTTAGGGTATGCTATAGAGCAGAAATATGCGTATTAGGAGGAAGAATACCTATTTGTGGGGATAGCTTCATTGTGTTGATTTTTAGAGATTTGTAATATGTCAATGTAAAATATTATTTATGATTAGAGAATCAACATATAAGCCAATGAATGGAAAATTAGTATGTACACTAATGATGCAGGAATCAGCAGATAAATTCCTAAAAGAACACGAAGATATATTACTCAATACATATGGAGATTACAGGTCAAAGTATGCTGCCGTTGTTAAAAAAGAGAACGGTTCAGAAAATGGTTATGCAATTGAAGTTGGTTTTCATCCACTTAAGACATTTGATAAATCGTTTGAAGATTCGGATTCAACTCATTTATACAACATAAACATATTTAAGAATTTATTCAAACATAAAAATGAGGGTTTACGTCATGAAGTTGATTGTGGAGATATACAGTTTAAACCCATTAATAATATAAAATATCATGTTGAGGATATTCGTGGGGAATCAATAAGAAAATATAAAAAGATAACAGGTGGTGTAAGTGTTTTTGATAAAGGTCTGCGAATTTCTAGTGGTACTGCAGGAGCATTTTTTACGGTGAAAAATGATGAATCAATCTATATGCTTTCAAATTTTCATGTGCTCTTGTATCAAACAGGAAATGTAGGAGATGAAATTGTTCATCCAAGTAAGGCGGATGGAAGTGGTGCATCTGAAGTTATTGGAGAAATTTTTTGGAAAGGAGGAATGAAAGATGGTGAGATGGATGCAGCTATTGCCAAAATAAATTACCCAGTGAATATTGGAAAATATAATAGATGCAACATTCCTTTTGAAGGAATTATGGCGCCAAAAAACGATGATATCATAAGAAAATGTGGAAAGAAAACGGGACTTACTGATGGAGAAATCAGATCTACTAATTGCACTTTTGATATTAGTACTTTGGAAAATGAAAACGAATTTAATAGGCATAGAAATCAAGTATTAACTACTAAAATGTCAATGCCAGGCGATTCAGGTTCTGTTATTGTTAATGAACAAAATAAGGTTGTTGGATTGATATATGCAGGTGATGAGGTAAGTGTTTCTTTTGCAATTGATATTACTAAAATTTTTGACAAAGTACAGCAAGATCATCCTGAATTTATCTTTGAGACTTTCGTATAACTAAAAATATAAATAATGAGTGAATGGAAATTAATTACGCAGATTAAAAAAGGGGCAGAAACAGATGCCTATACATTTTTTCAAATTGAGCATGTAAAAGAAGCTGATGATATAATTGAAGCGGCTTTCACAAAATGGAATGGTAAATATGCAAGAGAAATACAAATAACGTATTCTTCTTACCCAAGAATTTTTAGAAAGGTGAATTATTGTCCCGACAAGGACGCTATTGAAATTCATTGTGAAGTAGATGAAAAGCTAAAAGCCTCTACTTATCTAAAAACACCTATACATTGTAGCGTTGATTGTATAAAAGTAGAATTGATAGAACATGAAGTAGGCGTTCCTATAGAAACATGTTCACCCGACTCCTCTTCTCATCCAGATTCGAAAAAAGGAGCGATAATAGTAGGGATCTAATGAGGACAGAAAAATATAAAACTCTAATACTATTTCCAGTAATATTTTTTATTACTGGATTTTGCTTTTCTCAAAACTCCTTAATGGATTCTTTGAGTTCTAAGTTTGATAAACTTTCTATAGAAAATTCTAGGAGATTTCTAAATAAGATTGACACCACTACACTTAATTCTTATAATAATGCACTTTGGTACTTTTATTCTGGATTAAATCATCGCGAAAATGATCTGCATGATTTGGGATTTAAAGAACTGTTGAAAGCAGAGAAAAAATTTTCAGTACTAGACAGTCTGAAAGATACAGCTCGTACAAATTATGAGATTTTTGTATTATTAAGTCATCAAAAAGGGATAGAAATAAACGCTAAATCCTTTTTAGATAAATATCTAAAATATGCTGAATCACAAAATGATCCTTTGATTTTGGCTAAAGCAAATTTTACAGTTGCTGCGAATTTTATGCATGCTAACGACTTCCAAAAATCTAAACTGTACTATGATAAATCTATCCAACAGTTAAAGATATTAAATGATATATTGAAAATTGCAGCTGTAGAAATGAATATAGGAACTTTGTATTATTCCGTGAAAGATGATGCTGATTCTGCCTTACATTTTTATAGAAAAACCTTGCCTATATTTAAAAGAAAAAAAGATGATTATTACATTTCCACAAATTATAATAATCAAGCAAGAGCTTACGAATTGAAAGGTGAATATGCAAGAGCAGTTGAACTATATAAAAAAGCTAATACTATTTCTTTAAATAAATTTGATAAGAAAACTAGATTGATTTATTATGAAAACTTAGCGAGGGCATACGATAAAATTAAAGATTATAAAAATGCAGCTTTATATTTAAATAAGTTCATAGAACTAAAAGATAGCATTAATGATGCAGCACAAAATATTGCAATAAATGAGGTTAATAAAAAGTTTAAAACAAGAGAATTAACTGAAGAAAGAGATCGATTAGAAGAACTTAATTTCATTAATGAAGCAGAGAAAAAACAAAAAGATAGTCTTTTAATAATATCACTCATTCTCCTAACCTTAGTCATAATCTCCGCCTACCTAATCCAAAAAAATACCCGCAAAAAGCAAAAAATCGCCGAACAAGCCAAAGATTTAGAAACTCAAAAAGTAGTCAATCTGTTAAAAGAACAAGAACTTGCCAGTATTGATGCCATGATTGAAGGACAAGAAAAAGAACGCAAACGGATTGCTGAAGATTTACACGACGATTTAGGTGCGTTGATGGCAACGATCAATTTACATTTGGAAAATGTAGGTTCAGATAATAATCCAGATGCGCTTGATAAAACTAAAATGTTATTAGGAGAAGCCTACAAGAAAATTCGAAATATTTCGCATGTAAAAAATGCAGGTGTAATCGCGAATGAAGGATTACTAGTTGCGGTAAAAAATATGGCTTCTAAAATAAGTGCTGCCAATACACTTGATATGGAAGTGATTGCGCATGGACTCGAAAACCGATTGGAGAATTCATTAGAACTTTCCCTATTTCGAACCATTCAAGAATTGATTGCCAACATCATCAAACATGCAGAAGCGACCAAAGCGACGATTCAATTGACACAATTTGAAGAAAACCTAAATATCATCGTTGAAGATAACGGAAAAGGGTTTGATATTGCTACTATCAAAAGTAACGGAATTGGACTCAATAATATCAAAAAGCGTATTGATCATTTAAATGGAACACTCAATATTGACAGCACACAGGGAAGAGGAACAACAATTTTAATGGACATTCCGTTGAAGGTCAAAAAAAGTGTAGCTAAGCAATAGATACAACAGAATTCAAACCCACGAAAACAAAGATACATTCGGTTTTAAATACCTGAATTTACCCAATAGCCAGACTCAAACATTGTTTTTTCTTGCAATATTTGTGAAGTAGTCGCGTTATAACGACATAGCTAGACTTTTCAAATTTTCTGCAGACACGGAAAAGTCAGAGGCATTCACAATCTAAAAACATAAAACAATGAAAAAAGTATTATCAGTACTGTTTTCATTAGCACTGCTGTGTAGCTGTGGTAATGATGACGGAGACTCCAACCAGCAATCAGGATATTCAATAGAAGTTATCAATATTCAGACCTTAGTCGATGAAAGTAAGATCAAAGTTTCGTTTAAACTTACGGATGAAAATGGAGTAGGCATATCCAATCAAACGGATAGCGACTTCAATCTGTACGAAAGAGCGATTAGTCAAGGAGAAACTGAACAATTGATTGATCCTGCGGAAGCGCCAAGACTCATCGTGCCAAATCCTCAAAATTATCGTTATGCGACAATGATTGTTATGGATTTAAGCGGAAGTGTGATTGATGAAATTGACAATATAAAAAGTGCCGCTACGCTCTATGTTTCAAACCTGTTCAGTGAAATAAATAGTGGCGCGTTGGAAGTTGCCATTTACTATTTTGATGGAAGAGAGCAATTGCAAGAATTAATAGATTTCTCCACTTCGAGTCAAAACATAATTGCTGCTATTAGTGGAATGAGTCAAAATTTACAGCAAGATATCTCCACCAATTTATATGGTGCCGTCGTGCAAAGTTGTGAAAAAATGCAAACGAAAAAACTAGAAATTCAAAACGATCCGAATACCAATATTTGGTCATCTTCCATCGTGTTTTTCTCTGATGGAAAAAATCAGGACTTTTTCAATAATCGAAATGATATGAACGCAAGTATCAACGCCACAACGTTCAATACAGGATTTTATGTGATTGGTGCAGGAAATGATATTGACACAAGCGTAATTTCAGATATTGGTCGCGATGGACAATTTTTAATTGATGACTATTCGCAGTTAAACACAGGACTCAACAACGTATTAGATGTCATTCGAAGAGAAGCCAATAGCAATTACGAACTTGAAATTTGTACAGCTAAAAGTGGTACGGAAGTCGCGTTTAGATTAGAATCTATCGGAACACCGACAAATGGCGGTACAGGAACATACGACACCAATAACTTTACTGGAAATAATTGTACAATTAATTAAATATCTGTCAGTTCGAGAATTATCGCAGATACCGAGCAAAGCTCATGAGAACAACTATGAAATGAATGTTTCGATTGAATCTCGACTGCGCTCGATTTGACATTTATCCTAAGTTTTTAAAGTACTATATAAAATGAAGTGTAGCTGAATTAAACTTCCAAAGAAGTAAACTCAAAAGTAGTCCCGTTGAACAAACCTTTATCACTAAGTTTTAACGACGGGATTACTAACAATGCCATAAACGATAAGGTCATATACGGTGCACGCAACGTGCTTCCCATTTCTTTGGCCAATTGATCCAATTCCGCATAGGCTTTTCCTATTTCCCAACCCGATTGATCACTCATAATACCAGCTACAGGAAGCGAAACGACTTTCTCAACGGTATCTGAAACTGCACAAATTCCACCTTTATTGGCAATTAGAAGATTTACGGTTTTGCAGATAGCTTCGTCAGAAACACCCACAGCAATTATATTATGCGAATCATGTCCTACGGAAGAAGCAATTGCGCCTTCTTTCAATCCGAAATTTTTAATAAAAGCTAGTGCAGGTGGCTCATCTTGATAACGATTTACGACGGTCATTTTTAAAATATCGTCAGCGACATTCGACACTAAGTTTCCGTCTTTGACTAAATTATCCACAATCAATTCATTTGTCACCAATTCACCGTCAAGCGCTTCAATAACGCGGATTTCACTTGTCGTGGCTTTGATTTGAAAATCAATCACATTCTTTGGAGAAGTGTCAAAATTATTCAGAATTTCAAACGGCACGCTGTCTAAGTGTGACGTTCCGCCAGAAGCAACTCGGATGCCGTTAATGTAAGTCTCCAAAACTTTAAAAGTTGTCAAATCTTCCAAGACAGTAAAATCGGCAAAATCTCCAACTTGTAACTGCCCAACATCCAAATTATAATGCTTCACCGGATTTACACAAGCGACTTGTAATACTTTAAACAAATCATTTCCTTTGGCAACGGCACGCGCGCACAATTCGTTGATATGTCCCACCAACAAATCATCTGGATGTTTATCATCCGAACAAAACATCATTTTCTCAAAATGTACATCTAGTAGAGGAATCAGTGCTTCAAAATTTTTCGCAGCACTTCCTTCACGGATGATGACTTTCATGCCTTTTTGGAGTTTTTCCAAGGCTTCGTCATAAGTAAAACATTCATGATCTGTCGAAATTCCTGCGGCAATATAAGTAGAAACATCATCGCCGCGCAAACCTGGCGCATGTCCGTCAATCGGTTTGTTAAAATGTTTTGCCCAAGCGATTTTTTTTAGCACTTCTTCATCCTTATACAAAACGCCTGGATAATTCATCATTTCTGCCAAATACTTGATTTCTGGTTTAGCTAATAATTCTTTAATTCCCTCAGAATCAATCACCGCGCCCGCTGATTCAAAACTGGTTGCTGGCACACAAGAAGGCGCTCCAAAATTGAACTTAAACGGAACTTTTTGTCCATTTTCAATCATAAATTCCACACCAGCTTTTCCCAATACATTGGCAATCTCATGCGGATCAGAAACGGTTGCGACCGTTCCATGCACCACAGCCAAGCGTGCAAACTCCGAAGGCACTAACATCGAACTTTCAATATGAATATGTGCATCCACAAAACCTGGAATAATATAGGTTTCTACCGTATGTGTTGTTTCAACAATACTTGTAATCTTTCCAGCTTCTACGTGGATTTCTCCTTTGTAAATTCTTTTATGAGCTATATCGACGATGTTTCCTTGTATAATCATGAGATGTTGAGGTGTAAAAAAAGGTACACAAATGCACACTTTAAAATTCTACATAAAAATAGTTTTAAATTTCATTTCTGATCAGCTATAGAAATATAATTTTTATGTAGGATGTAATTTTTCATTCGTGGCACTTAGTATCAATTCACGAAAACATTAAAAATTTGTACATTAGCGAGACTAACTAATACACCGAAACGACATGAAGATTTTAAAGTATGTACTATTATTGCTACTTGTAGTGCTAGTTGCAGGCGCAATTTTTGTAGCCACAAGACCCGATAGCTTCGAAGTAACCAGAAGCAAAGTAATCAAGGCGCCAGCATCTGTAATTTTTGCAAATGTGAGCGATTTTAAAAACTGGGAAGCCTGGAATCCTTGGATGGAAAAAGATTCTACAATCAAAGCAACCTATCCAGGTCAAACCGCAGGAATTGGCGGTTCGTACAGTTGGGATGGTAAAGATGGAAAAGGCAGCATGAAAAATATTGCCATGGTTGCCAATCAATCATTAGAACAAGAACTAAAGTTTGAAGATTACGATCCAAATACGGTTACTTGGGCTTTGAAAGAAGTAGAAGAAGGTACCGAAGTTACGTGGACGATGAAAGGTGAAAAATTGCCTTTTATGTTCAAAGCATTTGCCGCATTTAGTGGCGGAATGGATAAAATGGTCGGACCAGATTATCAACAAGGATTAGAAAATTTAGACAAAGTCATTACAGAACACATGAAAAACAATCCACCACAAACTCCATTTAGATTGGGTGAAGTTTCTCAAGGAGAAATGTCTGGAAAACAATTTGCCGGATTCTACCAAAAAACAACCACAGAAACGGCTATCGAAGAAATGACCAAATTGTTCATGGAATTCATGCCAAAAGCAGGAATGTACGGTGCTCAAAATCAATTGGATTATACGCCAGGCTCTTTATACACAAAGTGGGATGAAGAAACCAAAGAAGCGGAATTTTATATTGGTCTTTTAGTGCATTCAACGGATAAATTACCAGCATCAGAAGGAATGACCATTATGGATGCACCAGCTGGAAAAATCGTAAAGATTTCTAAGTTTGGACCGTACGGAGTAGGTGATATGGAAGCACATGCTAAAATTGCAAAGTTTTTAGAAAAGCACAAATTAGCACCAGCAGGGCCAGTTTGGGAATTATATGAAAACGATCCTATGGAAGTAAAACCAGAGGATGTACAAACCGACATTTACTATTTGGTAACTGCGGCAGAGTAAATAACCACAAACCTTTGGAAAGATTGTCTAAAGTATACAAAAAGAGTATTTTTAGACAATCTTTTATTTTTCATAAACTCCTGCTAAGGAGTTTATGAAAAATAAAAGATCTAGACTCTAAAAGCGCAGCGGTCTAAACTCTAGTTTCTAAAAGCGCAGCGATCTAAATTATATGAAATCAATCTTACTAGTTTTCCTTGGCGGTGGATTTGGAAGCACCTTGCGATATATGTTGGGAAAATATCTCAACAGTTCAGCGACTGGAATTCCCTATGGAACCTTTGCAGCCAATATTTTAGGCAGTTTGTTAATTGGAATCATTTTAGGAATAGCAGCTAAGAATCAAACGATTAGTGAACACTATACGTTGTTACTTGCCACAGGATTTTGTGGCGGATTTACAACCTTCTCCACATTTGCATATGAAAATCATGTCTTTTTAAAATCAGGTGACTTTATGAGTTTCTTCTTATACACCATCGCAAGTTTTATCATTGGATTTGGAGCGGTCTTTTTAGGAATATTTTTGGTGAAATACCTCTAAATTTTCATTCACCCTAAAAAATCATTAGAAATATTTTAGTAAAATCGATTAAAAATAAAATTACCCTAAAAAAAATGGGGGTAAAATTTATAAAATGATAAAAATTTGAGTCAGTACCCTATTTTTTAATACACATACTTATCTTTAGTGCGAAAAATTTTCAAAAAACGAATAGTACTAATAATAACAATTTGTGAAAAAAATAGAAGCGATCATTCGTAAATCAAAATTTGAAGATGTTAAAGATGCACTCCACGAAATTGAAGTGAATTTCTTTACATATTGGGACGTAACTGGGATTGGAAATGAGAAAAAAGGACATGTGTATCGTGGCGTAAGCTATAGTACGCGTGACATTGCTCGTCGTCATATCTCTATCGTAGTTTCCAATCATTTCTTAGAAAAAACCATTGATGTCATTCTGAAACATGCTTACACGGGCGAAGTTGGAGACGGAAAAATCTTTGTTTCCACTATTGACGAGGCATACAGAATTAGAACAAAAGAACAAGGAACTTCTTCACTTCAATAAATTTACTATGGATACCGCTTTATTTACCGCAAATAACCTATGGATGATGATTTGTATTGCACTAGTCTTCATCATGCATTTAGGGTTTTCTTTTTTAGAAATCGGATTGACACGTGCTAAAAATACGATTAACATCTTATTCAAAAATATAATTATTATCATCATTGGATTGCTTACCTATACATGTATTGGATTTAGTATCATGTACCCTGGCGAAGCCTTTGAAGGAGGTTGGTTTGGTTTTAAAAGCTTTGGATTATTACTTCCCGAAAATGGACTTACAGCGGAATATGCTAAAGGACAATATACGTATTGGACAGAATTTTTATTCCAAGCGATGTTTGCTGCAACGGCTGCCACGATTGTTTCGGGCGCCGTTGCTGAACGTATCAAATTAGGAAGTTTTATCATCTTTTCCGCCATCTACGTTGGGTTGATTTACCCA
The DNA here is from genome assembly GCA_039026955.1 of Bacteroidota bacterium. Lineage (GTDB taxonomy): Bacteria > Bacteroidota > Bacteroidia > Flavobacteriales > Flavobacteriaceae > Kordia. Next base: position 14,330 of record JBCCLH010000024.1, on the reverse strand, counting down.
ATTGCAGGCATGTGGAAATGGGGTGGAGGTTTCCTAGAAACTTTAGGCTTTTACGATTTTGCAGGTTCAACCATTGTACATTCTGTAGGTGGTTGGGCAGCATTGATCGCAGTGATTTTGTTAGGCCCAAGGATTGGAAAATTCAAAAAAGGAGTTTCTGGAGTCATTCCAGGTCACAACTTACCATTGGCAACTGCTGGAGTTTTATTACTCTGGTTTGGTTGGTTTGGCTTTAATGGCGGATCTGTACTTTCGGCTGATCCTGGCGCGACTTCATTGGTGTTGGTAACTACCTGCTTATCTGCTGCAGCTGGTGGATTGGGCGCTTTTATCGTTTCTTATCTAAAATACAAAGAAAACGATCTTTCTATGGTACTAAATGGTATTTTAGGCGGATTGGTTGCCATTACTGCGGGTGCGGATCAAATGGGCGTTATAGACGCGGTTATCATCGGATTTATTGGCGGAATTTTAATTGTATTTGCAGTTTCTTGGTTAGATAGACTCAAACTAGATGATCCTGTAGGAGCGATTTCTGTCCACTTAATTTGTGGAATTTGGGGAACGTTAGCCGTGGGAATTTTTGGTGCCTTGGCAAGTGTTGATCAGTTTTTATACCAAGTATACGGAGTTTTAATCGTTGGTGTATTCTGTTGTGTCACTTCATTTGGAATTTTATTTACTTTGAAGAAAACAATTGGTATCCGAGTGTCTAAGAAAGAAGAAGTAGAAGGCTTGGATATTCACGAACATGGAATGCAAGCTTATGGCGATTTCCGATTGAACGAACATTAATATTTATTCATTACATACATTCAATACTATCAAATGGGCGCGGTATGAGTTTTTATTTCTCAACTGCGCTTACTTTTTATTGTAAATTCTGTTATTAATGTGACAATTTGATAATTTGAAAATGTGTCAATGTGTTTCAAAGAAAATTATGTGTTTTACTAGAAACAAATTATTTTGTCATACTTCCTTGTAATAGCGTATTATACACTAGCGTCAGTTTCAACTTCAACTTCAAACTCAATCAATGTTTCTCAAAAACCTTCACACCTGCTTTTACTTCTGTTTGTAAAAAGTTGACCCTTGGCGGGATAGGACACGAATACTTTTCATTATACGCACAATATGGATTGTACGCATGGTTAAAATCTATTTCGAGAAGATTGTTCTCTGGAATGTCTACATTAATATAACGTCCGCCTCCGTAGGTAGAAAAACCATTGGTTTCATCTGTAAAAGGGATGAAAAGTTGATTTTTATACTTTTCCATGTGCATCAAATCTTGATTGCGGTATACTTCTAATGAAAATTCTTTTCCGTGTAAGGTAAATGTTGCAATCCCGAAGCGTTTGTATTTTACGATTCTTGCTTTTGTCATCGGCATGTGAAAAACAGGCGAATCGGGTGTGGTTTCAAATTTGGCATTTACTTTATATTTTTCATCAACAGGGAAAAAATCCAAGCTTTCAAAAGTTTTTAAATCTTTCTCTTTTAAGGGAGAAGTGGAAGCATCTTTAAACTCAGCATTCATCTTCTTTTGAAATTCAGTTTCTCCAATGGTAGAAGGTCTTTTTCCAGAACAACTCACACTCATCAACGCCAACGCACATACAATTAAAAGGCTATTTTTCATCGGAATTACTATAATTTTATTTAAACAGTTATACAGACTCTGTTCAAAAATACAATTTGTCTTTAAAAAAGCGAAGTTTTGAGTCGAATCTGTAAAAATACATTTGTAAGTAATTGATATTTAAAATTTTACGGTAATACCGTAATTTTGTTTAACTTTTTGTTTATAACTTTAAACAAATTAACCAAAAGAATAAACTTATGAGAAAAGTTACACTACTAATTACATTATTTTTCTGTGCATTTACTTTTGCACAAAATGAATCATCAGGTAGTATTGCTACTTCAATCACAACGCCTGGTCCAATTTCAGGAGAAACTTTCAGATTTGGTCCTGGTATCGTCACACAACTAGATTCAGGAAGTGGATTTGGATTTACAAATGATCGGTGGTTTTCATTAGGAAGACTATTTACTGGAACACAAACTGTGTATGGATTGCGTTTTCAATTGCCAAACAGAGCTATCACCATGGGATACCAAGACCTAAATGATGCGAATCCAAGAATACAATGGATTGGCGCGTCTGCTTTCTCGGGAACAGATTTAGAATTTAGAGCCGCCAATAGTTTTATGTCTACCAGTTCGACATTGGTCGCTACCATGACTAACAATGGAAGAACGTATTTTGGAATTCCATTATCATCTTCAAATGAATCACTTGTAGGTGCAGATTATTCAAGTATTTCAACTTCCAACAGAACAGGAATTACTGCGCAAAATACCAATGGTTCTGGCGGAACAGTTACAGGATTCAAATCGTTAAACAATGTGTCTTGTTATATAAAAACAGGAGTGCGTGTGGAGAGTTCTGGCGGCGCGTACGGCGATACAGGTGTAAGTGTGAGCTTGAGAGATGGTTTTCAAAGTTCAGGTGTAAGCGCGTTTGTACAATCTAATGGATTATCTACATATGGAGTGCGCGGATCAATTTCGCAGCCTTCTGGAGTGACTTCAAATGGTTTTGGTGCGGGAATTTATGGAACTTCTGCCGCAGTATCCAATCGTTTTGCAGGATATTTTGACGGAAATGTAACCGTGAATGGAATTTTTACATCTTCTGACAAAAAATTAAAAGAAGAAATTAAAACCGAAGAGAATATTCTAGAAAAAATAGCGCAGTTAAATGCGGTAACCTACAAATTTAAAGAGAACGATCAATTGAATTTGCCAGAAGGATTGCAGCACGGATTCATCGCACAAAATATTGAAGAAGTATTTCCTGAATTGGTCACAACGATTAAAAAACCAATTCTTGACAAAGAAAACAGAGTTGCTGGCGAATACGAATACAAAGCGGTAAATTATATCGGATTGATTTCAGTACTGACTTCGAGCATTCAAGAATTAAACGAAAAAGTTCGCACACTAGAAAACGAGAAAAGAGCAGGAGGAAATGATGTTGACGAAATTATTGAAGAGAAAGTACAAACCTTCTCTATGGAACAAAACATTCCAAATCCATTCAACAGTGTTGCAACGATTCGTTATACCTTGCCAAGCAATACAAAAGCTAACATTACCATTTTCGATATGACAGGAAAGTATATCAGAGAATACGATTTGTCAAATCCGAAAGGAGAATTGATCATCAACTCTGGCGATATCGGAAAAGGCATGTTTTTATACAGTTTAATTTCTGGGGGAGAAATTATTATGACAAAGAAAATGATCGTTAAATAAATGATCGCTACACAAAATATGTATTGAGCTTAACCTGAGCATTTTGCAAAAGCAGTAATTATTAAAAATAGTTACTGCTTTTCTTATTATGTAAGATGTCAGTGCATTGTGATACAAACGAAAAAAATGAAATTTTTTCTTTGAGGTGTTCTTTTTTTATGTAGTTTTGAATCAAATAAAGGAAAAAATGAGAACTATCACAGTAAATAAGTATGTACAAAGATTTTCTTGCGAAAGGAGTCTGGACGCTTATCTATTGTGTTGATATAAAATATTAGTGCATCAATTTATAAAAGTCCGACTTCACCAGTCGGACTTTTTTTTTAATGAAACTTACGAGTCCAAAACAAAGTATATGGAATCGTAATAGTTGAATTAACTCCGTTGAAGAACGGAGTCTAAGCCAATCAAAAAATAAAAAACTAATTACTCAAAAAACGAACAGTCATGAAAAAAATGTACACCAACTACATTGATTCATTCAAAGGATTATCTAAAGAAATATGGTTTTTGGCGCTTATTTCCTTGGTAAACAGAGCGGGAACGATGGTGATTCCGTTTTTATCTTTATACCTCAAAAAGGACATGGGACTTTCTGAAACTGATATTGGTTCTATTTTTGCTTTTTTTGGTATTGGTTCCGTGATTGGATCATGGCTAGGAGGAAAATTAACAGATATCTTCGGATTTTATAAAATCATGATTATAAGCCTTTTCTTAACAGGATTGTGCTTTATCTCATTGCAATATATCCATTCATTTTGGGGATTTTGTATAGGTATTTTAGTGACCATGTCGATTGCAGACACCTTTAGACCCGCAATTTTTGTAGCGATAAAAGCCTACAGTACATCTGAAAATCAAACAAGATCTCTTGGTTTACTTAGGCTCGCTATCAATGCGGGAATGGGAATCGGTCCCACTTTAGCAGGATTAATCATAGTAATGCAGGGTTATGAATTATTATTTTGGATTGACGGAATCACTTGTATTACAGCCATATTATTGTTTAGTTATTTAGTGAAAGATCCAAAAGTGAAACCATCAGAAATACGCAAAGAGCAAGAAGGTTTGGATAAAAATGCGGTATACAAAGACATTTCTTTCTGGATTCACTCTTTTATTTGTTTTCTTTTTGGGATGGCGTTTTTTCAGTTATTTACAACAATACCATTATACTATGATAAAATATTTCATCTTGATGAATTTAAAATTGGAGTAATTTTATTCCTTAATGTAGCAATAATCGTAATATTTGAAATGCCGCTTCTTAATTATTTAGAAAAACAAAAAATTCCATTTACAAAGTACATTACCATATCTTGTATTTTATTGGCATTGAGCTTTTTGGTATTGTATCAAAACTTTTGGATTGGCATTTTAATAGTAAGTATTGTACTTATGACTTTAAGTGAAATGCTCGGTTTTCCGTACACTAACAGATTTGCCTTAAATAGAGCAAAAAAAGGACTAGAAGGTAGTTATATGGCTATGTATGCGATGGCATTTTCCATAGCACATATTTTTAGTCCAAAAATTGGATTGTTAGTGGTAGATAGTTTTGGCTATCAAATCAATTGGTTGCTTACAGGAATGTATGGCGTTATTGGAACAATATTAGCCATTTGGTTGCACAGAAGAGTCAAAAAAGAATCATAACATGAATTTAAACCAAGTCACAATCGCTTCCACAGATGTTGCAAAAGCAACTGCATTTTATCAAAAACTAGGATTGCGTCTCATTGTAGACGCACTTCCTAGCTATGTACGTTTTGAATGTCCCAATGGAGAAGCCACTTTTTCCATTCATCAGGTAGAAACGCTTTCTGAAAATAATAACATCACACTCTATTTTGAAAATGAAGAGTTAGACACTACGGTAAAAGAATTACAAACCAAAGGAATTGAATTTACAAGTCTGCCCGAAGACAAATCATGGAAATGGCGAGAAGCACATTTGCGAGATTTGGACGGACATCATTTAATTCTGTATAAAGCAGGCGAAAACAGGAAAAATCCGCTGTGGCGAATTGCTACTTCAGAAGAATGAATGGCAATTGCTTTGTTGCGGTTAAATGTCATAAAAGAACGCTATCTTCCTTTAGATAAAGTATAAAATAATCGTAAGAAGTATATAAATAATGACGGTTTGGGTAAAAGTTCGAGCCGTTTTTCATTAATATGCTACAATGTAAACGAAATACGTTCAACTGTTGCTTTTACATACAACGGATGTTTTGGACTTCCATCTTTGTTTAGTTGTAAGGCAGTAGTATTGTGCATCATTTTCAAAACAGTTTTTGCTCTTTCTTTGGCTACTTTATGACGTCCCCACGCGCACAAAACCTCTTGCGATTTTTCAGCATATAATTTTAAATAGAAATCATTGTGAGATGTATCTTTTTTAATTTTTAGTTTCTTGGGATACGGTGTTACATACGAAAATAAATTACACACAAACACACCACCAAATCCCCATTGTTGCGCAAAATCAATAATTCTTCGAATCGTAGGATCGTCTTTAGATTCATCAGCAAGCGAAGGATTCAAACCAATACACATTATCATAGGAAGCGTTGAATTCCATATGCGAGTCAATACATATCTATGTTTTCGGTTCTCGCTGAATATAGCTTCTTTTGTATGTATATTTTTGTCCATCAGTATGATTAGATGTTAAATACGGTTTTCCCATACAGGTTTTTCCATTTCATTTAATAAGTTTAATACATAATAACATTTAAATCTATTAATCATGAAAAAAAAGGATATCAAATCTTTAAAGCTAAACAAAAAAATTATTTCTAATGCTAAAAACGCTGTGACCATTAAAGGTGGAGGAACGCATTACGAGTCTATTTGTGATTGCCCTACTACTGTATATACAGAAACAATTACCTCACACGACTAATTGCAATTCTTAAAATGTACAAGCGACTTTTGAGTCGCTTTTTTTATGTCTAATTCATGTCTCTACATAATAATTTAAATTGAGTTCGACATAAGAAATCATCAAATTACTTATAATTGAATAAAAATTAAACACTTGTCAGTTCGAGCTCAGTCGAGAATACTAAAAAAGTTAAGATTTCGATTGAATCTCGACTGCGCTCGATTTGACAATTACTGTAAATTTTTGACTATTATGTATTTAACGAAATATTTATATCGAACTCACGTTAAATTAAGTCTACAAGAACATACGCATGTTGGATTCGGATATTGATAAAAAAACCGTTTTCAGAAGTCGTATTTGTACAAACACGACCTGTAACTCTTTGTTACATGACCATATGTTAGTAGGCTTGAAGTATCATTAATTTAAACTTATTGATTATGAAAAAAAAGAATTTTAAGTCACTCAAACTAAACAAAAAATCAATCTCTAATTTAGATCACAGAAAAGGGGGAATGATACCGCCACCGCCTCCGCCAACTGTTGAAAAAACTTGTAACGGTCCAGTTGGACATGCTGTATGTGCAACTTTTAAATGTGAAACCGATTTTTGGTGTGATGCAAGCAATCATCCAACTTGTTTTGAGTCACAAGATTGTGTTATAGATTTCTAAGAAAATCAAGCTTTCAAGCGAATTTCGATTTGCTTGAAAGTCTTTATATATTTTATGATTTGAAAAAGTTTGAAAGAATAATCAAAGCAAACAATTCAACATTTAAAATTTAACATTAAGCATTCTTTAAATCCCAAACTTCACACTAATTCCAGTCTGTAAATCAGGATTGTTATTCACCGTAAAATCTTGTTGCATATAGAAAGATGTAGAAATTTTTCGTGTAAATGTATACACAAACGTCCAATAATTATTGTTTTTATATAAATGACGTGTTCCGTGTCCCCATGAATTAAAAGCATCATCATCACGGACATAAATATTATACTCGTCTTCGTCTTTTTTGTGTAAACTGGTCTGCAAATAACAATTCAATCCAAACGAATGATAGGTTTTTCCTTTAGACACAAAGGTATATTCTCCGTTGAGTTCAAAACTTCCTAAAAAGTCATTCGTTCCGAAATCAAAATTATCACTTTGCAGATCAATCGCATTTTTACGCAGAAGATTCGCACCTAAACCTACCAACACAAAATTACGATCATTGATATCAAATTGCTTCACACCTGCGGCAGAAGCACCAAGATCCATAGACATATTGTATTCAGAAAGATTGGTTCCTACATGCGCTCCCAAATTGAAGTAGATTTTTTTATCGTTTAAAAATGTAGGATAGTAGTAATAATGTGTTTCAATTCCCGCAGTTAGAAAATCACCATTGCCACGATCAAAACTTCGTCCGTTTCGGTCTGTATAGCGAAATTTGGCTCTATCGAGTCCAAAAACACGTCTGTCAAAAGGATCATCGCCACCAGCAATATTATCGTGGAAAAACTCAATAAATCGATCAGAAGTTAAGGTTGATAACGGAAACTTTCCATTGGTCAATACAAACGCTCTAAATCCAACAATTAATTCTTGATTTTTTGTGGTTGGAATGGTCAAATTTCCACGTAATCCTTTGATAACGCCATCTGTTTCAATCTCAAAGTAGCCTGCATCAATCATATCTTCTTCCACTAAATACTGTCGGCTAAACCATAGAATCTCGCTCATTTGTTGCTGTATCACAGGATCGTTTGGAATATACGTTTGTACAGTCGGTCCCCAAACATTCCCACTTTCTAGAGTAATATCCAATTCCATACGACGCGATGCTTTCAACTTAAAATTATGATTCAATCGCGAAATAAAAATTCCAAATGGATTGGTAGACAGAATACTAGGTTTAGAAATTCCGTTTTTACTATATGCAGGAATTGAATCTTGATCGCTTTGCGCACACAAAGAAAAACTCACACATAACAAGAAAATGAATACCAAATGTTGCTGTTTCATAATGCAATACTAATAATTTGAGATGGCTAAACTACAAAAAAAGTGATGGACAATCCGTATATTTAGCCTTCAAAGAAAAATACCAACGCATGAAGCATTTTGATACAAACACTTTTAAAGTAACCGAACCGATACAATTAAACGATATTAGCACCAAATTTGATCTTGGAGAAGACAAAAAAGAAATCAAAAAAGAACTGGAAGATGTTCGAGAAGAATTAGGCGAACTCCAAGACATCATGTACGCACACGGAAAATACGGTGTTTTGGTGTGTTTGCAAGGAATGGATACGGCAGGAAAAGACAGTTTGATCAGAGAAGTTTTTAAAGATTTCAACTCGCGCGGAGTGGTGGTGCATAGTTTTAAAGTGCCCACTACTTTAGAATTACGACACGATTATTTATGGCGACATTATATTGCGTTGCCTGAACGTGGAAAATTTTCCATCTTCAATCGTACACATTATGAGAATGTATTGGTCACACGTGTGCATCCGTATTACATTCCAGGCGAAAACATTCCATCAGTAACTAGTGTAGACGATATTGACGATTCTTTTTGGGAGAAGCGTTTTGAGCAAATCAACAACTTTGAGAAGCACATTTCAGAAAATGGAACGATTATCTTCAAGTTTTTCTTAAACATCTCAAAAGATGAGCAGAAAAATAGATTGCTTCGTCGTTTAAATCTAAAAGAAAAAAACTGGAAATTCTCTCCGAGCGATTTAAAAGAGCGTAAATTTTGGGATACATATCAAGAATGTTATCAAGATGCGATTAATAAAACCAGCAAACCACATGCGCCTTGGTTTACCATTCCCGCAGATGACAAACCTACGGCACGATACATTGTAGCAAAAATCATTTATGATACTTTAAAAGAATACACGGACATTCAGCCACCAGTATTGGACGAAGAAATTCAAGCAAATCTGAAAGAATACAAAAGACAACTTGAATCAGAATAAAAACTAATTGCTACTGAGAATTCCGTTAAAACGGAAAAGAATAAAATAAAAAATGCCCCGTACGAGCGCATTAAAAAGTTCAAATACGGGGCAAAACTTTTCTATTCGTCTCTAATTGGAACACAAGCTGGTAAGAAAGAAGCGCCGCCTGTACAATCTTGCGAACATTCTGTACGTGTACAATTCCATGCTGTTTGAATAGGAGTGCATCCATCGGTACATCCCGTAGTGAACTTTCCTCCCATAACTTCATCTTTGTTAAGATTAGAAATTAATTTTTTGTTTAAACTTAATCCTTTAAGATTCTTTTTTTTCATGATTAAAAAGTTTTAAATAATTAGTAATTGATTTTCTAAAACTAGAAAAAAAAGGAAGTCGAGAAAAATAGAATAACACGTATTTAATGAATTATGGGTTGTAATTTGACTTAATTTTTAGTGGCTAAAGTAATGATTTTTAATTAGTTGTGTTTAAAAATAAAAAGTGGTATTCTGAATGTATCAAAATACCACTTTTACATTAAAAAAATGAGGTTAATTTGTCTAAATAACCAGATTTTCCTTTTCTAATTCATAGGATTTAAAATCATTACTTATTATCGTCTGGACAAATCAAACTACAGATATATGACCATCCGTTATCACAATCTCCTGTACAGTTTCCTCTTGTACAATTCCAAATAGTTTGTGCAGGTGTGCATCCATCCGTACATCCAATGGTACAATATTTACTCGGCAATCCACCTGTTACCTGTTCTTGACTTAAATTAGAAATGTTCTTTTTATTTAATTTTAAACCTTTTAAGCTCTTTTTTTTCATAATAATAGTTTTAATGGTTATTAATGTTCGTTTTGCTTTACAGTTCAAATGTAATTGTCTAACCTGCTATAAAACAACTAAAGTTTTGTTATTTTTATAAAATTGACTATTGAAAATTCATAAATAATTTATTGTAAATCAGTAATTTACGATAATTGTAGATTGTTAGTAACGTGTAGAATATGAAACTTTTGAAAAAGTAGCTATAAGGGAAGAAAGTTACTCTTTTTCAGTTCGTTCGAGTTCTTTTAAGTATTCTGAAGGTTTTACTTTTAGTAACTTTTTGAAATTCGTGTTGAAAGAGCCAATACTCTTGTAACCAGCTTCTCTAGCCAATGCTTCTATGGTATAACTGCGTAAACTTTTATGTTCTTTTAATCGTTGAACAATGCTATGTATTCTGAGCGTGTTGCTATATTGGGCAAAAGTTACATGTAAATAATGATTGACGGTTTGCGATAAATAACTTGAATTTGTATTCAGCTTTTTGGCAACCAAAGCCAATGTGTAATTCGGTTGTAAAAACAACTGTTGTTTTTCTAGCTTTTTAAGCTTTTCAATTAATTTTGCAGCATTTGCATCTGTGATAGAGTTCGAGGATTTGGGCAGATTTTGTTTGGCTACAGCTTGCTCTAACTTGGTTATTCTTGTATGAAGCAAACGAATATTTCTTTTATTTTTTCTTCGTGAATACATAAAGTATGATGCGAGTACGCCGATGCATACAATTGCAGCAAGAAGTGAATACAAATACATTTTCTTTTGCCTTTTTTGTGATTCAAAGTTTTTCACATAGGCTTCTATCTCTTTTTTCTTCTCTTCGTGTGCTATAATTGTATTTACAGCAGTGAACGATTCATTTTTTGCTTCAAGGTATTCTTTAATCTTTATTCCATATTGGTCTGCATACGCCATTGCTTCTTCGGACTTTTCGCGTAGCTTGTAAATTTTAAACAAATAAAAATTACAAAGTGCTTCATTATTCAATAATTGAAATTCTTTCCAAGTATGATCTTGTAGTTGCTGTTGAAATACAATAGCTGCCTTATCAAAGTTTTCTAGGAAAAAGTCACACTCAGCAATGCGAAATGAAATTTGTGCAATTCGTTTTTTATATTTTATCTTTTTGTAGGTTTTGATAGCCTTTTTCCAATATTGTTGAGCAGTTTTATAGTCATGTTTATAAAAATGAATATCAGCATTCGTCAATGTGATCCCTCTCGCATACCCAGAAATCTTATATTTTTCAGCAGCAGTCTTTGCCATTGTGATATAATGTTGCGTAGAATCTAAATAGGATTTGTAGGTTTCTCTATCCAAATAATAAAAAACATTCATAGACCGATTCGCGGCTCTGACCAGTTCCCTTACATATTCTTTCTTTAAATGATTGCTATTTGTAAAGTCGGGCGAGTTTTTAATCTTAGACAAACACAGATGACTTATCTCAAGTGCCTTAAAAACTTTTCCCGATAATGAATAGGCTCTTGCCAAGGTAGATTGTAGCTTGCTTTCTAGTAAAAAAGAGCATTTTTCATTACAAATCTTCGTGGCTTCAAATAATATATTGATGGCAGTTTCTAATTCATGACTTGAAATATATCGCAAGCTTTGAAAATGAAGTACATAACTTTTAACTTCAGGATGTACTTCATCAATAGATGCTAATTTGGACAATGATTTCTCAAAAAGTACATCTGCGGAGTCAAAATCAGATTGTAAAGTATACTCATGATGGGCTTTCGCAGCCAAACCAAATATATTTTTTGAAACATCTTTGGAAGCAATCAATTCGTCACAATAGGACACAAGGCTATCTCGACTCATTGAAAGTAAATTTTCATACGATTCTATGAATGAATTCGTATGGTTTTGGGAAAAGGTGAATACCGAAAAGAGCAATAGAAAGCGTGTAATACTTCTATGTAGATAAAACGGTTTCAATTTTTTCCTATTTGGTGATATGGTAGAATTCTTTTCGGAAAGATAGTAAAATAATTACATAAAAAACCTCTTGTTGCAATATTGCACAAGAGGCTTTTATAGTAGAATTGGTATGATATCTAAAAATTTAATAAGAAATAACAAATAGTATTAATCAAAATAACTAAACGTTTCTCCTTCTTTTATCGTTAATAATGTTTCGTAAATAAGTCGAATTACATTTTCTACGTCATTCTTGTGTACGGTTTCTACCGTTGTATGCATATAACGTAGTGGAAGTGAAATCAACGCAGAAGGTACTCCGCCATTACTATATGCAAAAGCATCAGTGTCCGTTCCTGTAGAACGACTAGAAGCCATGCGTTGGAACGGAATCTTCTTAGCTTCGGCAGTTTCAATAATACGCTCGCGCAATTTATTTTGAACCGCAGGTGCGTATGAGATTACAGGTCCGTCGCCCATTTTGGTCTCTCCTTGCGTTTTCTTATTAATCATAGGAGTAGTAGTATCGTGACAAACATCGGTAATGATAGCAACGTCAGGTTGTATAGTTTCCGTGATCATTTGTGCGCCTCGCAATCCGATTTCTTCTTGAACCGAATTTGTAACATACAATCCGAATGGAAGCTTCACTTTATGTTCGTGTAGCAAACGTGCCACTTCAGCAATCATAAATCCGCCCGCTCTATTATCAATCGCTCTACAAACAAACTTATCTTTATTCAAAATATGAAACTCATCAGGATAGGTAATCACGCAACCTACATGTACGCCAAGTGCTTCTACTTCTTTCTTATTGGAGCATCCAACATCAATAAAAATATTATCTAATTTTGGTGGTTCTTCTTTGGCTCTATTTCTAGTGTGAATTGCTGGCCATCCAAAAACACCTTTCACAATACCATTCTTCGTGTGAATATTGACCCACTTAGAAGGCGCTATTTGATGATCACTTCCGCCATTTCGAATCACGTATAACAATCCATTATCTGTAATATAATTTACATACCAAGAAATTTCATCTGCATGCCCTTCAATAACAACTTTATAATCAGCTTCCGGATTAATAACTCCGACAGCGGTACCGTAAGAATCCGTAATAAACTCATCAACATAAGGTTTCAAATAATCCATCCAAATCTTTTGTCCATTCCACTCATATCCAGTTGGAGCTGCATTATTCAAATATTTTTCCAAAAAAGTCAATGACTTCTTATTGATAATTTTCTTTTTTGCCATAAATTTTTAATTTAATTCTGACGAAAATAATAATATTAAAACAGATTTAATAGTTATAACAGAATGAATTATTAAATTTGATATAAAATTGATGAAACACGAAGCGCATACATGAAAAAGATAACGCTTATCATATTACTACTCACTTTTGTATGTCAAGCACAAATCATCACGCAAGACACCATAAAAGTAAAACCCTTTCTTATACAAGGCGATTCCATTCCACGTACGGCCATAGAACTGGATGAGGTAATTGTATTCAATAAATTAGAATTTTCATCAAAAGAAGAACGTATTCGCTATCTCGTCTTACGCAGAAAAACACTCAAAGTATATCCGTATGCAAAACTAGCAGCGGAACGCTTGGTAAAGCTCAATGACCGACTTGGTAAAATAGAATCCAAATCAAAACGCAGACGATATACCAAAAGAGTCCAAAAATTCATAGAAGAAGAGCTCACAGCAAAACTCAAAAAGCTCACCAAAACCGAAGGACAAATATTAGTAAAGTTAATTCACCGACAAACAGGAGAAACGGCATTCAAACTAGTCAAACGCTTACGCAGCGGTTGGAAAGCTTTTTGGTACAACACTACGGCAAACCTATTCAACATCTCTCTCAAAAGGGAATTCAAACCAGAATCCAATCACGAAGACTATCTCATAGAAGACATTCTCCAACGTGCATTTAACAACAATCAGCTCAAAAAGCAACCCTCAGCCTTGCCATTCTCCTACATAGAACTCACCGACAAATGGTCGAATAAATCAAAAGAAGAAAAATAAAAATCTCTATCAAAGCGAACAATTCGCGCAAATAAATAAGACAGAAAAGACTAAGCAAGAGAATAATTCGTGAATTTATAACGAGACGCTCATGAGTGAGTACAAAAATCCAACACCCACAAATTAACGAATCCACAAATAAACAAAAACACAACAGCTGTTCGAAGTTTCCAACTTCGCACTTTCTATTCGAACCACTTCGAAAAAAAAAGGCACGTAAATAACTCCCTCACAATAAACCACTTAACAAGGTTCGGATAAAAACCTCAAAAAAAGACACCAAAAAGTGTTGCAAGAAAAGAAAAGGTTTCTATATTTGCAGCCGCTAAAACGAAAGAG
>JBCCLH010000023.1:0-95234 GCA_039026955.1 Bacteroidota bacterium | reverse complement strand
TAGTTAGCAAAACTTTTATAGCTTTTTGTTGGAATTGTATTTTATTGAATTCCGTGAACAACTTATGAAAAATCTAACTGATTAATTTTAAGAAGAATTAACTAGGTTATCAACAGTTATTAACAACTTAAATTCACAGTGTATTTTTGATAAAAATTCGTTAAGAAATTGTTAACAATCAAGAAAACGGTTTTTGAAAAGTTTTCTAAAAAGAAGGCATAAATAAATTGCGAAGTTTTAAAATTTGTGCATATTGTAAAATATTCTGAAGGCACAAAATTTTCTTCTTATTTTCTAATCACTAAATATCAACAATTCATGTTAAGCTATAATTATCTCAAAATTAATGAATTGTAAAATTAAATTAACATTGACTTTTTTCGGTTGTTCAAAAGCCGATGCGTACCTTTGTTTTCAACAAACACAACACAATAACAAATGAAAACAATTGCCATCGGAAACGATCATGCTGGAACGGAGTATAAAAATGCCATTGTAGCACATTTAGAAGCCAACGGATATGCTGTTCAAAATTACGGAACCAATACGAATGATAGTGTGGATTATCCAGATTTTATTCATCCAGTTGCTTCGGATGTAGAAAGTGGAAAAGTTCCGTTTGGAATTATTATCTGCGGAAGCGGAAACGGCGCAGCAATGACGGCAAATAAGCATCAAAAAGTACGTGCAGCGCTTTGTTGGACCAAGGAAATTGTGGCTCTAGCTAGAGAGCATAATGACGCTAATATTTTAAGTATTCCTGCACGTTTTACATCCTTACTACAAGCTGTTGCCATGGTTGATACTTTTTTATCAACAGCGTTTGAAGGCGGCAGACACGAACGCAGAGTGGAGAAGATTGCTTGTAGTTAATCTAGAAACTCTATGCTAAAAATCACCGTAAAATCCTTTGAAGAGTTCACTATTGACGAGCTGTATGACGTGCTTCAACTGCGTAGCGAAGTCTTTGTAGTAGAACAAGATTGTGTATACCAAGATATTGACGGAAAAGATCGAAAAGCATTGCATGTGATCGGCAGTAATCCTGAAGGAAAAATTGTTGCGTATACACGATTGTTTGATGCTGGTGATTATTTTGAAAAAGCAAGTATCGGTCGCGTCGTAGTTTCAGAAAAAGCACGTGCGTTTGGATATGGTCATGACATCATTAAAGCGTCTATTGAAGCAATTAAAAATCGTTATCAGACAGCAAAAATTAAAATCTCTGCACAAACATATTTACGAAAGTTTTACAATTCACACGGATTTACACAAATAGGCGAGGAGTACCTGGAAGACGGAATTCCTCATATTGCAATGATACGTTAATACTTAGTTCAGAATAGCTTCGTATTGATCTTGATCGGCTAATACTTCTGTGGCTTTTTTAATAGCTTCGTCATTTGTCAATTGATACTGATATAAACCTTCACGGTAGAAATAGCGCTTTAAAATTTCATTTTGAAGTTCTAGTTCTATTTCTGATTTATAGGTGTCTAACGCGTCTAATTTGCTTTGTTTGATAGAAGTTAATAAGTCTTCATACTCTTTAGATACTGCATTTCCAAAATCAGCTGCTTCTTTAGTACTCATGATTTTTTTGAGTTCTTTTTCCGTATTCGTTTCGTAAAAATCCAAACCAGAAGCTGCCACACTTTGTTTAAAAGCATTGTAATTGACGTCATTCATTGAAAAGTCGTTTATAGAAGCAAAAGAATTTTGATTGTAAAAATCAGTCGCATAATTGAAAACTGATAAGCTTCCAAGGAGTGAACGTGTAAAGTCACTCGTTTTTTGCGATATAATTTCAATATCCGGATTGATTCCGCCACCGTCATACACTGTTCTTCCTTTTTTCGTTTTAAAAGCATTATACTCACTTTCGTCCGTACGCACTGCATTTCCATTTGCATCTCTATTCCAGTAATCCAACGCTTGAATACAACGTCCAGAAGGTGTGTAATATCTTGAAATCGTTACTTTTAACTGAGTTCCATAGGTTAATTTTTTTGGTTGCTGTACCAATCCTTTTCCAAAACTACGCGCACCAATTACGACGGCTCTGTCCAAATCTTGCAACGCCCCAGAAACAATTTCGCTTGCAGAAGCACTTTTCCCATTCACCAACACGACCAATGGAATTTCTGTATCTATGGGTTTCTTTCTCGTTTTATAGGTTCTATTGTATTTTTTTACTTTCGATTTTGTCGTAACAATCACTTCGCCTTTTGGCACAAATAAATTCACAATATCAATCGATTCGCGCAACAATCCACCAGGATTTCCACGTAAATCTAGTATGATGCGTTCCGCACCATCTTCTTTCAATCTTTCTAAAGCATCTTTCGTTTGTGCACTCGCTTTTTTATTGAATTTTGCCAATACAATGTAGCCTGTTTTATCATCAATCATTTTATAAAATGGAACTGCATCTACTTCAATTTTAGTTCGTGTCAACTCAGTAGTATATTCCTTTCCTTGGCGTTTGTACACAATCGTTACTTTGCTATTTGGAGCTCCTTTTAGCAACTCGCCTGTATCTTCTTTAAAATTCGCAATGACAATATCACCAATTTTCACAATTTCATCACCTGCTTTTAATCCCGCTTTATCTGCAGGATATCCTTTGTACGGTTCCATGATGGTGATTTTATTTTTGTTTCTACGAACAGAAGCACCAATGCCTGAATATTCACCTGCGTTTCTAATTTTAGCCGCTTCTACATCTTGCTCGTTGTAGAATTTTGTATACGGATCTAAATCGTTCAGCATTTCTTTGATGGCGCCATCCATCAACTCTGCAGGATTCGTTTCATCCACATAATTCATATTTAATTGCTTAAACATGGTGGTGAATATTTCAATTTGCTTGGCAATTTCAAAGAAATCACTTTTAAATCCTACGGCACCAAATAAAAGTGTGATAGCCAAAATAGGAATGATAACGCGTTTTTTGAATACTTTCTTCATCTTTTTACTTCATTAATAGTTAGTAAGATAGCTTTGATATATCTATTGTTCAAGTGTATTTGTAGTGGTTGTTTTCTCGATAAATTTTTCTAACAAACGAACCATGGAAGTTTCAATTTCTTCATACGTTGGTTCTTGTTTTCCAATATACAAAAACATAAAAGCATAGGATGTTGATATTCTGTTAAAAACGTTATTTTTGTGCAAACGATAGGCTTCGCGCATCAATCTTTTGATCCGATTGCGTGTCACCGCCTTTTTAAAACGTCTTTTAGTCACGGAAACACCTGCTTGAATTGGCACGTTTTCTGGCAAATCGGTCGCCTTGTAAACCAGTCTTAGCGGGAATTTAGACACTGTATTTCCTTCGCTAAACAACAGGTCCAAACATTTTTTGCTTTTTAATTTTTCTTCCTTTGGAAATCGATACTTCATGAAATTGTATTGACTCGATATTTGAGATTTAACTACTTTGGAAATTTACTTTTAAGTAGTTGCTGCGGTAAAAATAGAAAATATGATTGTATTTGTTATCTTTATTGGCACAGACCCTACATGAAAAAAGTTAATTTAGAGCGTTATTTTAAGCTGTTCACTAATGAAGAAGCGGAACAGTTTTTTGATAATGCATTGAAAAAACAGCAGATTGATTTTGTAAAACGAGAAATTCCCGATTCGAAGTTTACAGAGTATTTTTTCAATAAAAAAGATTTGCCCTTTGTGGAACATGTCAACGAATGTTTGAAAGAGAAAGAATCTGAAGAAACGGTAAAAGCGATTAAAAAAATGCAAGCCAAACCGTTTATTATCGAGTTTTTAATGTTGGTGTTGATCTTCCTAATAATCGTAATGCTTGTTTCATTGTAAACTAAACGCTTATTTCCTGTACGATTTTCTTCTTTTTGCTCTTGTAAAGTGTAAATTTTTTTGAGAGATTTCATCCGCAGTTATTGTCACTTTAGGTTCTAGATTGATATCCGTTTCACTTTCGCAAGCTTTCAATAACGTACTGTACCAAAGCAATAATGCCATGACTATGAGTAAGATGCGATCGCTGGAAATTTGTATTTTTTTCATGAGTATACGAGTTAATAAAGAGGATATCTAAAAAGTACAGATTTCGTCAAACCGAACTTGATTTATTTGAAAATCAGTATAATGAGATTCTGAAGCCTGTGCTGAACTTGATTCAGTATCAAGCTCAGAATGACGCTTGTTGGTATTTTTTAGATATCCTCTTTGAAGTTCTTTCTTTTTCTACAATTCGTATGTTAACCTTCTGTTTCTTCCTTTTGAATGTTTTGGTTTTGCTCCTTGGTATTCACAAGCACATCTATGGTTTCTTCTAATTCTGTAAGTGATTTCTTTTTGATCAAATTAACCAATGCTTTAAAAGGATTGATTCCATAAATAGTATTGAAATTTTCCATGATGGATTTGATCTCAGCAATTGCGATAAATCCAGCAATAATGCGCATAAACGGAATTTCTTTCACAATATATTTTTCCAACAAAAAAGCAGAGATAACCACTAAATTATAAATAAAAAATTTCGAAATCGTATTTCCGATACGCTCACTAGAAATTGGAATATTCTTCTTGATTGCGGCATAGGTTCCCGTGATAAAATCGACAATAATTAGAAAAGCAACTGTCAACATTATCGAAACAATAGGCGCAAGCAGGGCAAATAACCAAAATAAATATGGTTTAATTTTTTCCATATTTTGAAAGTTTTCTAAAATCCAACACTCGATTTTTAGGATAGGCTTTAATAGAAACTCTATTATTTTGATTGCCTCCTAAAATGTATACATATCGCTTGGTTTGTTTCACAAAAAAACCGACATGTCCTTTCCAACTACTAGGAGATTCACGCCATAGTACTACAACATCTCCTTGTTCGGGTGCAGCAGTTGATTCCCCAGTATTCAACCAACTCCTAGCATTCAATTTTCCACTGTATGTATAATTTTCAGTTTTAGCAACCCAATTTACAAATGCACTACACCAAGCGGTTTCGTCATGCAGTTTGTTACTATCGAATCCTAACACTTCAAAATATCTAATAATTTGGGGATTATCTGCCTTCCCATCAATTTCTGTAACTCCAAATTGTGATAAGGCTTTTTGAATTAAGCTCATAGTATTAACTTTTATTTTTTGTGACAGTTGCTCAAAAAAGGACATAACTACCTTTTACCATGGCAATTGTCATTACATGGTTTATATATTCATGAAAATGTTGGAAATCCATTTGAGAATGAAAAACTTAGATTTGATGCAACTCTATTTTATATCTATTTTCTTAACCAGAATCAGGTTTTGCATGCTATTAAGATTCTTCTCAACAGTGTATTTTTAATATACGAATCGTACAAAATGATGTACTATTCATTAGAAAAGCGAGTACAAATATAAAACATATTACAACATAAAGCAAACATATTACAGTTTTATAATTAATTTTTCTGTTTTTTGTTTGAATTTACTTTTCATTATTAATAAGTCATAAAAAAATCCCTTACATGAAGGGATTTTTTGAATACGTTTTGTCAAGTATGAATATGAATAACTAACCCTAAGAACTTACTTTTTCATACCACAAATCCCGTATTCACTGCAGGATACGTTTATATTGTTCTAAAAAGAAGAGGCTGTCTGAAAAGTACAGATATCGTCAAACCGAACTTGATTCGATTTCTCATAACAGTTGAAAATCGGTGTTATGAGATTCTGAAGCCTGTGCTGAATTTATTTCAGTATCAAGCTCAGAATGACGCTCATTTAGACTTTTTAGACAGCCTCTTCTAGATATATACATTTTAATGCGTTTTGAGTGACTAGCTGAATTATTGCTTTAAAATATTATATATCGTCTTTTCTGAAATGAACAGTCTATCAACCAATTCGTTGATGATTACTTTCATTTGTTTTGCAGAATTATCTTCTACATAGCTGTGAATGAATTTTTTTCTTTTGTCCAATAGCTCTTTACTTCTTTTCATGGTGTATTCTATTATATGGTATTACTATTCTATTTTTAAAATTGTATGTGAATGGTACATCCAAATACATAGCTGTCAGTCTATATGGTATCGCTTTTTATGTATTTATGAAGAATAAAACCGACAATAATCCTCACAAATGTTTGATTTTCAATAAAAATTCGTATATTAGCAACAAATTACAGTACAAATATAAACAAATTACAGATTATTTCAAACATAAAACAGAAATATTTTGTAAAATGTTTAAATTATTGAGAGCGATATGGAAGGAATACATGAAAAAATAAAACAGATTATTGATCATTTTCGTCTTAACAATAATTCTTTTTCCAAACGAATAGGCGTTACTAGCACCACGATAGACAGCATTACGAATGGAAGACCACAGTCTGACGGCTCCAGAAAAAGAACCAAACCAGGGTATGATTTATTGACAAGCATCATTACAGAATTTGATATCAATCCTGATTATTTGTTTAGTATGAGCTCACAAATGTTTAAATCAGAAACCAAGGAATTTCAAACATATGCTGGAATTCCACAAGTAGTGGCCGTGAATCAAGAAGGAGAAGAAAATGTAGTGTATGTGCCTATTAAAGCGCGTGCAGGATATTTAGACGGTTATGGCGATGCAGGATTTATTGAAACCTTACCGTCGTTTAGTATGCCGCATCTCACGAATGGAACGTATCGTTGCTTTGAAGTACAGGGAAACTCCATGGTACGCACCTTTTTTGATGGCGATTTGGTATTTGGAAAGTATGTAGAAGATTTAAGCGATGTAAAAGACGGTCGCGTATACGTAATTGTGAGTCGTAATGACGGAATTGTGCTGAAACGCGTTATTAATAGAATAGAAGAGCGTGGAAAGCTTATTTTAAAGTCCGATAATAAAGATGGAAACTATCCAACATATACCATCAATGCAGAAGAAATTATGGAAGTTTGGTATGTAACCATGTTTGCGTCCAAACAAATGCCAGAACCTGTAGATGTATACGACCGATTACACGATTTAGAAAGCAAAATTGTATTGCTTGAAAATGCACTTCGACAGAAAAATTAAAAATAGCATTGGCATAATTTAACGTGAGTTTGACATAAGAAATTATCAAATTACTCTTAATTTATTGGAAAACAAACATTTGTCAGTTCGAGCATTATCGTAGATACCGAACTTAGTTCATGAGAACACTATAAAAGTTAAAATTTCGATTGAATCTCGACTGCGCTCGATTTGACAATTCCTGTAAGCTATTGACCATTATATACTTAATAGAATAGTTATATCGAACTAATGTTAATTTATAAAAAAAGCGAGATCATATAATTTATGTGATCTCGCTTTTTATTTTATAAAACTCACGCTCACTACGGTTGTTGCGCTACATTGTTTTCTTTATTGACATCTGCCATCAATCCCGAAGGATCAATTTCTACACTTTGTATTGCTTTATTTGTCTCTAAAGTATAGGTTGGATATGCCCAAGCCCAATCCGCTTTTAGAGTGGCTGTTGTTGGCTTTTCACCACGCATCATACGCAACGGAATGTAAAATTCTTCGCTTGATCCGTCTGTATATTTTATGGTAATATCGATAGGCATTGGCATCAATCCAATCCGCTCTAAAATAACGTTGTTTCCGCTGATTTCTTTCACTCCATAATCAATTGTATTGGTAGTTTGTGCCCAATCGGTTAAATACCAATCTAAATGAATTCCTGAGACTTTTTCAGCAACTCTTTTCACATCATTTGGTGAAGGATGCTTAAATTTAAAATCGTTGAATAATTTTTTTAACATCTTACCTAAATTTTCCTTTCCAATCACGTATTCCAATTGCGACAAGAAAAGAGCGCCTTTGCTATACGCAGCAACACTGTAAGCTCTGTTATATTCATAACGATCTGAGTGTGTCGTCATCGGTTGTTCAAATCCTGATTTTACCAATCTATAATACGAACTGTAGGAACCTTGATTTGGATTTTCTCGGTTGTAATCCATAATGTGATTCATGCAACGACTAGAAATATACGTGGTAAATCCTTCGTCCATCCATTCGTGCTTAGATTCGTTGAACGCCAACACAAACTGAAACCATGAATGCGCAAATTCGTGTACAGTTACGCCAATAAGACTGCTCAACTTTCTTGTTCCTGTGATTAAGGTACACATCGCGTATTCCATTCCGCCATCACCACCTTGAATTACAGAATATTGCTTGTACGGATACGGACCAATATGCTCATTTAAGAAAACCAATGTCTCCTGTGTTTTGGTCTGCAATTCTTTCCAGTTATCTTTAATTTCAGGATCGTTTTTATACAAAAAATGAAGTTTCACGCCATTAGCACCATCCACAATATCGTGTACATAATCAGGATCGGCAGCCCAAGTAAAATCGTGTACATCTGGTGCTTTAAAATGCCAGGTAAGTTTGTCTCCCGCAGGTCTTTTTACCGTGCCAGTTTCATAACCATATCCAATTTCGTTTGGATTTTGCAAATAACCAGATCCACCAATGATATAGTTTCTATCGATGGTAATTTTTACATCAAAATCTCCCCAAACGCCGTGAAATTCACGTCCAATATACGGATGCGCATGCCAACCTTCAAAGTCGTATTCCGCCAATTTAGGATACCATTGTGTCATAGACAATGCAATGCCTTCTTTATTGTTTCTACCAGAACGACGAATTTGTACAGGAACTTGTCCCACAAAATCCATATCAAAAGTAGTAGAAGCGCCTGGCTGAATAGGTTTTGCTAGCGTAACTTCTAACACAGTTCCTTCCGTAATATGTGACAACGTTTTTCCGTCTTGCTTTAGCGAATTGACTTTGATATAACCAATTTCAGATGGAGACAATTTGCTAATGCGATCGCCTACTCTTCTATCCGGATCGGCAATGGTTCTAGAGCGAACGTCCATTTCACTTCCTGGCTGAAACGCATTGAAATACAAATGATAGTATACTTTATTTAAAACATCAGGCGAATTATTGGTGTAGACTAGCTTTTGTTTTCCTGTATATTGATAATTATTCACATTCATGTCAATCTCCATTTGGTAGTCTACATGTTGTTGCCAATAGGTAGAGGGAGCACTGTTGCTCTGATTGATAGCTTTACTTTGCGGTTTGCAAGCCATGAGTGCCACAGCAATCAATACACCGAATTTGCTAAAATTCTTTATCATTTTTATGGTTTTTGGTAGATGATTACAACTTTACTTTTCCTCTGCTTACTTTATCAGCCAAAATTAGTGCGTTGTAAGCATTTGCTATTTTTCCTGTTTTAGATCCTTTAGAAAATGGCATGGCGTCTTTTGATTGATCCACTACCACATCTCTATTTACTGCTAAACCAGATTGCATGATAATTTTCTTTACTTCTGCTGCGGTTAGTTTCGGATATTGAGACATGATCAACGCTGCAATTCCTGAAACGCCAGGTGCCGCCATAGAAGTTCCACCGATGGATTGGTATTCACTTTCTGGGAATGTTGAATAAATATCAGATCCTGGCGCAAAAACATCTACGTTGTTTTGTCCGTAGTTTGAATAACCTGCCACCATTTGTGAACCGTATTTATTGGTCAATGCACCTACAGTTAAGAAGGTATCTGACACTTCTGTTCCTGTTGGTGTTTGATCGTTTGGAAACACTGCTTTTTCGTCTAAGTTTACATTTTCATTTCCTGCAGCTTTTACAATCAATACATTGTTTTTTCCCGCGTAAGCGATCGCATCACGAACCCACTCGTTCTTTTGAGAAAAGTATTTACCAAAACTACAGTTAATAACTTTTGCACCATTGTCAACGGCATAACGAATTGCCAAAGCCACATCTTTGTCATACTCATCACCATTTGGTACCATGCGCACTGCCATGATTTCTACATTGTTAGCTACACCATTCATTCCGATACCATTATCGCGCTCAGCAGCAATAATTCCTGCTACGTGCGTTCCATGTGATTCTGATTTTACACTGTGCTTTACATTTCCGTTTCCATAGTCGGTATCTGTAATGTCGTATGGATCATCTCCAACTACGGCACGTCCATTAAAGTCAGCATTTAAATTGTAATTTAAACGTTTTGCAAGTGACGTAATGTTTTCATCAATTTCTTTTTCTGCATCGTCTAAGCTTTCAAATCCGCCCATGCTCATGATACGCTTTGCAATAAAAACATGCTGTGCTAATTCTTCACTTGGATTTTCAATACCATCTACATCTTCAGCGGTAAAACTATCTTTCTTTAAATACGCTTTCAACGCGGCATTGGCACTTTTTACACGCGCACCAATTTGTTCTATTTGTGCTTTACTTTGCGAATATCTTTCATAATCTTTTTCTATTTCTTCCTTCGCTTTCGCGTAGTCTGGATGACTTTGTCCTTTTTGGACGATACGTGTTTTTTCTAGGGTTTCATTGTAAGAATCGCCTAAAAAATTCCAGCCGTGTACATCGTCTACA
Organism: Bacteroidota bacterium; assembly: GCA_039026955.1. Classification (GTDB taxonomy): domain Bacteria; phylum Bacteroidota; class Bacteroidia; order Flavobacteriales; family Flavobacteriaceae; genus Kordia. The sequence goes on along the minus strand of JBCCLH010000023.1, from coordinate 84,769 downwards.
TATCCGTTTTTATCATCGTCTTTTCCGTTGTTTGGAACTTCCTTTGGATTGGTCCAAATGACATCGTCTAAATCTTCGTGATCAATATCAATTCCTGAATCCAACACGGCAACTACTACTTTTTTTCCTTTTCTTCCTTTTAAAATTTCTGCGTAGGCTTTGTTAACACTCATTCCAGGAACGGTATCTGTTACCAAATCCATGTGTCCCCATGACTTCATTTCTTCTTTCGTGAGTGCACGTTCTTTTAAAGGCGTTGCATCAATATTTGCTATGGGAGTTGATAAAATGGGAGCTGTAGTACTACAGGATGCTACTACTAACAAAGAAGCAGCAAAAATTGAGGGTTTAAGTATTTTCATTATTCTTAATTGTGTTTTAGATATATATGTTTAAAGTATGTCATTACAGGTAAAGACTTCATTGAGGCGTACGCCTTTTTCTGTGTGTTTTACCGTAATAATTTCGTTGTGTGCATCGTGTTCTAGGAAGAGATAAAAGTTGTTATCTGCTGCCATGTTGAGGAATTTTTCTTTTTCATCTAAGGTCAACAAAGGTCTGGTATCGTATCCCATGACAAAAGGAAGTGGCAAGTGTCCGACTGTTGGCAATAAATCTGCCATAAAACAAATGGTTTTTCCGTTGTAGTTTATCATAGGAATCATCTGTTTTTCGGTGTGTCCATTCGCAAAAAACACATCAAAACCTAGCGCCGAATTTTCTAAAATGTCTACTTTAGGTTGTGCAATGAAGTTGAGGTGACCACTTTCTTGCATCGGAATGATATTTTCCTTTAAAAAAGAAGCTTTCTCTCTTCGATTTGGTTGCGTTGCCCATTGCCAATGGTTTTCATTGCTCCAAAAGCGTGCATTTTTGAACGCAGGTTCACAGCCTGTACGATCTTTATTCCACTGAATGCTTCCACCACAGTGATCAAAATGTAAGTGTGTCATAAACACATCCGTGACATCATCTTTGTGAAAACCGTATTTTTTGAGTGATTTTTCAATAGAGTCATCGCCCCAAAGGTAGTAGTAGCCGTAAAACTTATCGCTTTGTTTGTTTCCCATACCTGTATCTATGAGAATTAATCGATCTCCATCTTCTATGAGTAAGCAGCGTGCTGCAATATCGATCATATTATTGGCATCTGCGGGATTGGTTCGTTGCCATAAAGATTTTGGAACGACGCCAAACATCGCACCACCATCTAACTTAAAGTTTCCAGCTTCAATAGGATACAACTTCATAGCTGTGTTGAGTTTTGTCTTGCAAATTAACAAAACCGAAACAAAAATGCCTATTTCTTAAGTTTTTATTAAGAAAACAGTCGTTATATTTCGAAGTTTTATAGCCAAAAAGAGGATTCTTTAGAAATGTAGTGGTTTTAAAGCGAGTTAACTACCCTGTTTTTCTCGAATTCACGACTATTTTCTCGAAATCGTGTGTAAACGTATGTAAAATACAGTTGAATTCTTATATATTTAAAATGAGTTCAATAAGAAATTCTGTATGGAAGCTAACAAAGAGCTAGATTTAGCATTTAAATTTATAGAAAAAACGAATAGAAATTTATTTCTCACAGGAAAAGCAGGGACTGGTAAAACCACTTTTTTACACAAAATAAAGACGAATTCTTTAAAGCGATTGGTTGTAGTAGCGCCTACAGGTGTTGCTGCGATTAATGCAAAAGGTGTTACCATTCACTCATTTTTTCAACTGCCTTTTGAACCTTTTATTCCTGGCACTACGAAAATTCAACGCAGATTTAGCAAAACCAAAATTGATATCATAAAGTCTTTAGATCTTGTGATTATTGATGAAATTAGTATGGTACGGGCTGATGTTTTAGACGGTATTAATGAAGTATTGTGTCGGTATAAAAATGGCTCGAAACCTTTTGGTGGTGTACAAATGTTATTCATTGGTGATTTGCAACAACTTTCGCCAGTAGTGCGCGCGAATGACTGGGAATTATTGAAAGATTATTATAAAACTGCCTATTTTTTTAGCAGCATTGCGTATCAAAAAGCAGCGATTTTAGCTATTGAATTAAAATTTATTTACCGACAACAAAATGAAGCATTTATCGCCATTCTTAATGAAATTCGTACGAATACACTTTCTGCCGCTTCTGCTGAAGTGTTGAATAAACAATATCAGCCAAATTTTACTCCTGCAAAAGAAGACAGTTATATTACACTGACCACACATAATAACAGAGCAGATGCTATCAACCAGAAAGAATTGGACAGTTTAGAGACAGAAGAAGGTGTTTACATTGCTGAAATTACGGGAGATTTTAATGAAAAAACCTATCCAAATAGTGAACATTTAGTGCTGAAAGAAAGTGCACAAGTCATGTTTATCAAGAATGATAGCTCGTTTGAAAAGCGGTATTACAATGGAAAAATTGGGACTGTAATTCACTTAGATGAAGATACCGTTACTGTAAAATGTGCCGAAGACGATATTATTGAAGTAACTTCAGAAACATGGGAAAACATAAAATACACGCTCAACAAAGAAACCAAAGAAATTGCCAATACCATTGAAGGAACCTATACACAGATTCCGTTGCGATTGGCTTGGGCAATTACCATTCATAAAAGTCAAGGGTTAACTTTTGACAAAGCCATTATTGATGCCGAAGCTTCTTTTGCACATGGACAAACGTACGTAGCTTTGAGTCGATGTAAAACGTTAGAAGGAATTGTCCTAAAAACACCCATAAAAACTACAAGTATTATCAGTGATGCTACTGTGGATACTTTTACAGAACAATTAGAAGAAAACGAACCCAATGAAGCTAATTTGAAAGCTTCTAAAAAAGCATTTCAGCTAGATTTAATGAGTGAAATATTTGAGTACCATTCGTTTATGTATCCACTAAAACGAATGTTGGATATTTTTTATAAAAACAGAAATACGCTTAGCGGAAACATTGTAGAACCTTTAAAAACACTGCAAGAAAAGGGAATTATACCGTTGCTAAAAGTTAGCCATTCGTTCAAAAAACAATTGGAATCGTTAGCAACTACCATTGAAAGTCCCGAAGAAGATCCTACGATTCAAACACGTTTTAAGAAAGCAGTTGCATATTTTAAAGAGCAAACAGAACAACACATCGCAACGGTGCTGCGTACACTTACATTTACCACAGATAATCAAGCAGTATCAAAAGATTTTGAAAAGCAATTGAAAGACTTGGAAGATCAATTAGCCGTAAAAACTAAAATTTTAGCAGCCTTATCCGATGATTTTTCAACGGAAAATTACTTAAAAATACGTGCCAATTCCATCTTAGAAGCTTCGGAAGTCAAAGTAATAAAACGACCGATTGCGACCTCTACAACACATGAGGAATTGTTTGAAAATTTACGATTGTTTCGCACAAGCATTTCCAATTCTGAAAACATTCCGCCATTTCAAGTATTTACACAAAAATCATTATTTGAAATGTGTGAACTCTTGCCATCTACAGCCAAGCAACTCAAAAAAGTACACGGCATGGGAAAAGTTCGGGTGGAAAAATATGGAGAGGAAATTTTAGAAATTATCAACGAATATGCTACCAAACATCAACTGTCGCCAGTAGAAGAAACCGTTGTGATTGAAGTGGAAAAGAAAAATACCAAAGAGATTTCGTTCGATTTTTTTAAGGAAGGATTGTCCATAGCAGAAATTGCAGAAAAAAGAGGTTTGACTGTCAACACAATATTCGGACATTTAGGACATTATGTGATAGAAGGCAGGATGCACATCAATGAAATACTATCCGAAGAAAAGGCAACCAAAGGACTCGAAATTATTAAAAAGAATACGTTTGAAGGTCTCAACGAACTCAAAGCAATTGCAGGAGATGATTTTTCATACAGCGAACTTCGATTGTTGGTGAATTATAGCAGTAAAGAATAATATTCATAGAATTTGTTTCATAGCACAGATTTTTTAAAGTTATCCTAATGTCACTTCAAGTTCGAGCCTTATCATAGATACCGAACGTAGTTCAAGAGAACACTTTGAAACCAAAGGCATCTCGATTGCGCTCGATGTGACAACAGAAAATCCAAGCACCTAAATAAAAGCAATGAAGACATATTATATTTATATACTAAAATGTAAAGACGATTTATTGTATGTGGGAATGACAAACAATTTGGAACGTAGAATGAATGAACATAGATCAGGATTAAATAGAAATTGTTTAACATTTTCCAGAAGACCTGTCGAATTAATCTTCTATCAAAATTTTAATGATGTTGAACAGGCTATTTATTTTGAAAAGAAAATTAAAAAATGGAGTAAAAAAAAGAAATTAGCCTTAGCACACGAAGACTATGACATGTTACAGATTTTATCTGAGTGCAGAAATGCTACACACTCTAAATATAATAAAGATATATGATTGTCAGTTCGAGCGCAGTCGAGAACACTTTGAAATCAGAGGCATCTCAAACGCAATCAAACTGACAATTAATTGTTTTTTAGTGAATTACAAACTATGTATTGATTTCTTAAGTCGAACTCATGTTATTTAGTAAATTTACCACGCATTAATTCCAAACAACTTTCGTGCAAAACTTCTTAAACATCATCATTTTATTGGGAACCTTACAAGGCGCCATCATGGCTGTCTTATTATTCCGATTGAAAATACAAAGACAAGCAAGCCGATTATTAGCTTGGATAATTCTACTGATTTCGTTAGCGTGTTTAAATATTTATTTGTTAGAAGCGGTAGAAGGCACAAGCTCTTTCTTTTGGAATTTTCTGGAAGCGGTTTTTCCTTGGGTTGTGATTATGCCTATTGGACCGTTGCTGTATTTCTATGTAAAATCCATTCTGGAGCCAAATTTTGTGCTTACCAAGAAGCAACGCATGCACTTTTACACGGTTATTCTAGATTTGATACCGAGTTTTGTAATTCTAGGATATGTTGCAGGTGGTTATTTTGGATTTATCAATACAGATAGCACATTTAATTTAGGATTATTTATAGAAACCTATGAAACCTACGTGGACATTCCTCGATGGTTGTCATTAGCAATTTATGTATGGTTTTCGTATCAACTAATTTCTAATCACACCAAAAATAGCAAACAGCAAATTTCACTGCGTTGGGCACGTCATTTTGTGCTGGGTTTTATGCTATTTGCGGCAATATGGTTCTTACATTTGGTATTGTATCTTATTCCAGCTTCTTCAAACATTTTATTAGGTAGTGTTGGATGGTATCCTGTATATATTCCTGTGATTGTGTTGTTATATTGGTTGGGAATTAACGGCTATATCATTAGTTTTAAAACGTATAAAAAGTCTTCAAAAAATCAAGAAGTATCAGATGCTATTGTAAAAGAAACCATTTCAAAGTTAGCGCATGTGATGAAAGAAGAAAAGCTCTTTTTAAATCCTTCGTTAAAGCTTTCGGATGTTGTACAACAGCTAGACATTCCACAAAAAACAATTTCTTTTGTGTTGAATCAGCACATTCACAAAAGCTTTAATGAGTATGTAAATACCTATCGTGTAGAAGCATTTAAATCGAGACTTTTGGCAGAAAATGATGCAAATTTAACCATTACAGGAATCGCTTTTGAATGCGGTTTTAATTCACAAGCAACCTTTCAACGTGTCTTTAAGTCGATCACAAATCAATCGCCAAGCGAATTCCGAAAAGCACATATAAAAAATAGCTAAAAACTATACTCAAATCTAGATTTGGATAGATTTCAAGCGATAAAAGCCCTTCATTTGCTAAAAAATTGACAGATGAAAAATTATTGCTTACTCTTACTTTTTTTCAGTGTTTTGATCGTATCAAATGCACAAAATACAAAAGAATCTATACAACAAATAGACACTTTTCTACAATCAGAGTATCCTAAAAATGAACCTGGTGCAGTTGTATTAATTTCTCAAAATGGAAACATCATTTTTGAGAAAGCCTATGGTTTATCTTCTCTAAAACCCAAGCGAAAACTAAAAACGGATATGGTTTTTCAAATAGGTTCAATGACAAAACAATTTGTATCGGCAGCCATTTTGCAATTGGTAGAAGCTGGAAAAATGTCGTTATCGGATACGATTCAACAATATGTTCCAAACTATCCGTCCAAAAAATATCCAATAACTATTCATCACTTGTTATCACAAACTTCAGGAATTCCTGAATATTTTGATGTAGATGATAACGAGTTTTATTTGCTCGCGCAAGAACACACACCGCAACAAATAATCGATTACTATAAAAATGAACCACTTATTTTTAAACCAGGCGAAAAATGGAGTTATAGCAATTCCAACTATCCGCTATTGGGCGCAGCATTGGAAAACATTACAGGAATGTCACTGAAAGAATATCTTAACGTACATATTTTTGATCCGTTAGGAATGAATTCCACAGGACTTTGGTATCGCGAAAATACTTCCAAAAAACACATTGTAACAGGCTATAATATCAAAGACGGACAGTTGATTCCTGCACCAAAAATGGTGGGTTCTGCATTGTATGCGCCAGGCGGAATAGTTTCTACTACACACGATCTATTCTTGTGGAATAAAGATTTTACCGAGAAAAAAGTACTGTCAGATTTTGTAGTTGAGCAACTCATCACAGAAAAGAAAACCAACGGTGGAACGGGAACAGGTTATGGCTACGGTTTCTTTCTCAAAAAAGTAAACGAAAGTCCAACAATTCAGCACGGAGGTAATTTATTTGGATTTACGAGTTACGGAATGTATTTGCCAAATGAGGATATTTTTATCTGTATTTTATCGAATACAAAATTTGATAGAACCGAAGAACTTTCACGCTATATGGCGAGTGTTTTATTAGGAAATCCAATTCAAATTTATAGTAAAAAAGAAATTTCTAAAGCAAAATTAAAAGAATATGTAGGAACTTATAAACTTCAAAGTGATACCTTAAAACGTATTTTTGACATTAAAGCATTTGACAATGAATTGCTGTTTGCCAATCCAGAAAATCCTTCGGATTCAGCTTTATTGACACCTTCTACCAACGATATATTTTTGTTAAAAGCAGCGAATGCGACGCTACAGTTTACACGAGACGAGCAACAACGGATTGACGGTTTTATCATCACACAAAAAGAACAATACATCTTCAAAAAGATTAAATAAATGTGAATATTTCTGTGATACGAGTTTTATTGAGTGTAGTTTACCATTTTAATTGTTAAATTTACAATTCAATAAAAAATCCTACATGCTCGAACTTTCAGGAATCATAATTTTAGGAATATTGGCACAATGGTTTGCTTGGAAATTCAAAATTCCTGCGATTTTGCCATTAATTTTGATTGGTTTGTTAGTTGGACCTATTGCGGCAGAATTTTTATCAGAAGACGGCAATAAATGGATTGAACCGATCTGGGATGAAGAAAAAGGAAAAGGACTCTTTCCTGGCGAAAGTCTCTTCAACTTTGTCTCGCTTGCTATTAGTATCATTCTGTTTGAAGGCGGACTGACGCTGAAACGTTCCGAAATTAAGAATGTAGGTCCCGTGATTACAAAATTGATCACTTTGGGTTCTGCTGTCACGTTTTTCGGTGCTGGAATCGTAGCGCGTTTGGTATTTGAATTGAGCTGGGATTTGTGTTTCCTGTTTTCAGGATTGATCATTGTAACAGGTCCGACAGTAATTACGCCAATTCTTCGAAACATTCCACTAAAAAAAGACGTTTCTGCGGTATTAAAATGGGAAGGAATTTTGATTGATCCCATCGGCGCTTTAGTAGCCGTTTTGGTATTTGAATTCATTATTGTAGAAGGCGACAGCGGATTTACCAAAACAGCCTTAATTGAATTCGGAAAAATTATTCTCTTCGGAACGACCTTTGGATTCACCTTTGCGCATGCTTTAGCGTTTGCTGTGAACAAAAAATTAATTCCGCATTACTTACTTAATGTCGTTTCATTATCTGTGGTGTTATTGGTTTTTGTGGAATCGGAAATCTTTGCACACGAATCAGGATTATTGGCAGTTGTTGTGATGGGAATGGTCTTAGGAAACGGAAAACTCGAAAATCTCAAAGAACTGTTATACTTTAAAGAATCGCTCAGTGTCTTGCTGATTTCCATACTGTTTATTTTGCTGGCCGCGAATATCAATATGGAAGATTTGCTATTGCTGTACAATTGGAAAACCGCCATTTTATTTGCGCTTGTCGTTTTTGTGATTCGTCCGCTAGGCGTATTTTTAAGTACGTATAATTCCAAATTAAAGACAAACGAAAAAATATTCATCAGTTGGGTAGGGCCACGTGGAATTGTTGCTGCAGGAATCGCGTCGCTTTTTGGAAGTAAATTGGCAAAACAAGGCATAGAAGGAGCCGAATACATCACGCCATTGGTATTTATGATTGTACTCGGAACGGTACTCTTAAATGCGACGACAGCACGTTTATTTGCGAAGTTAGTGGGCGTTTTCTTGACCAAATCAGAAGGAATTTTGATTGTGGGTGCTTCTAAAGTTTCACGCTTGTTGGGACATTATCTAAAAACCAATGGAAGGCACGTAGTGTTGATTGATAGCAATCAAAGCAACATTCAAAAAGCGAAAGAACTTGGTTTGGAAGCTATCAGCACGGATATTTATTCCAACACATTGACCAATAATATCGAATTGAACGACGTAGGTTATTTGATTGCACTCACAGGAAACTCAGGCATTAACCAATATGCGATCGATAAGTTTGGCGCCGAGTTTGGAGAAAATGGTTCGTTCCGATTGGTCACAAGAGAAGAAATGTTAGACGAAAATTACAATCCGTCAGAAGGTATTTTTTCAAGCACAGACGATTATAATTCTTTAACCGAAGCAACACGTAAATTCCCATCGATCCAAGAAATCGATTTGATTGATGTGACACACTTTAAAAGTCTCATTGATCAAACCAAAAGTGATAAAGACATCATTCCATTATTCATCAAAAAGGAAACAGGAGAACTCGATATTATCTCTTCACAAGAAATGGAATTGGAAGAAATTGGCAAAAAGTGGAAACTTGTCTACTTAGGGAAACCGTTTGATGTGGAAACTATGGAGACTAGTTAAACTCGTTTCAAAGCTGTCGAAAGTTTCAAACTTTCGACAACTATCTTTTATATATTTAGTCGTTAAGCTTCAACACTGCCATAAACGCCTGCTGCGGTATTTCTACATTACCAACTTGACGCATGCGCTTCTTCCCTTTTTTCTGCTTTTCTAGCAATTTACGCTTACGTGAGATATCTCCACCGTAACATTTTGCCGTTACATCCTTACGAAGAGCTTTAATCGTTTCACGAGAAATAATTTTTGCGCCAATGGCAGCCTGGATAGGAATATCGAATTGTTGTCTTGGGATCAATTCTTTCAGCTTTTCACACATCTTTTTACCAATCGTGTAGGCATTGTCAAAGTGAATTAAGGCAGAAAGCGCATCGACGGATTGTCCGTTCAAGAGAATGTCCACACGCACTAATTTCGACGTACGCATTCCGATAGGTGAATAGTCAAACGACGCATAGCCTTTGGAAACCGTTTTCAATCTGTCATAAAAATCAAATACAATTTCGGCTAATGGCATATCAAACGACAATTCCACACGTTCTGTTGTCAAATACGTTTGATTCGTAATTAATCCGCGTTTTTCAATACACAATGACATTACATTCCCGACAAAGTCAGATTTTGTAATGATTGTCGCTTTGATATAGGGTTCTTCCACTCGGTCTAAACTAGAAGGATCTGGCAAATCGGAAGGATTATTTACAATGATAATATCGTCTGGATGTTTCTTGGTATATGCGTAGTAAGATACGTTGGGAACAGTTGTAATCACCGTCATATTAAATTCGCGCTCTAAACGTTCTTGGATGATTTCCATGTGCAACATTCCCAAGAATCCACAACGGAACCCAAAACCTAAAGCGGCTGAACTTTCGGGCGTAAATACCAACGAAGCATCATTCAATTGCAGTTTTTCCATGGAATTACGCAGCTCTTCATAATCTTCTGTATCTACGGGATAAATTCCTGCGAAAACCATTGGTTTTACATCCTCAAAACCTTCAATAGCATTTTGTGTTGGATTTTTCGCATCGGTAATCGTATCACCCACTTTTACTTCGCGTGCATCTTTAATTCCAGTAATTAAATACCCAACATCACCCGTTTTGATCTCTTTCTTTACGACTTGATTCAATTTCAAAGTTCCTACTTCATCTGCGCCATATTCATTGCCGGTAGCTACAAATTTGATTTGTTGTCCTTTTCTGATAGAACCATTGATGACTCTAAAGTACGTTTCCACTCCACGAAATGGATTGTACACAGAATCAAAAATTAAGGCTTGCAACGGTTCGTCGTAACTTCCTTCTGGCGCTGGAATACGCTCAATCACAGCAGCAAGAATATTATCAACACCAAAACCAGTTTTTCCACTTGCGTGAATCACTTCTTCCGGATCGCAGCCTAATAAATCTACAATATCATCGGTTACTTCTTCTGGATTGGCGCTTGGTAAGTCTACTTTATTCAATACCGGAATAATCTCCAAATCGTTTTCTAAAGCCAAATACAAATTAGAAATGGTTTGCGCTTGAATGCTTTGTGCAGCATCTACAATCAGCAAAGCACCTTCACACGCTGCAATAGATCGTGATACTTCATACGAAAAATCTACGTGTCCTGGTGTATCAATCAAATTCAAAATATACTCTTGGCCTTCATACGTATATTCCATTTGAATTGCATGTGATTTGATAGTAATTCCGCGCTCACGTTCCAAATCCATACTATCTAATAATTGATCTTGCTTTTCTCGTTCGCTTACCGTGTTTGTAAAATCTAACAAACGGTCTGCTAATGTGCTCTTTCCATGATCAATATGTGCAATAATGCAAAAGTTTCTAATGTGCTTCATCTAATTCATCGCTAATAAAGTGCAAATATAGCTTTTTTACCTGCCAAAAACACGCGTTTTATGCCTAGAAACCAAGATTTTTTAATTTAAGATGTAGCTTTTTTTCTACATTCAATAAAAATGAATATATTTGCGCCCAATTAACCAAGCCATAGCCATGAACCTAAAAATCACAAGTTTATTTGTGTTTTTTACTTTTTTTACCGCCTTAGGTCAAGAAAATTACCAAGTGAAAGGTATACTGATTGCTTCTGATTCAGAAAAAGCAGTTTCTTTCGCTAATGCGGTATTACTTCAAGATGGCGAAGTGGTGAAAGGTACTTCTTCCGAAACTTCTGGTTCTTTTTTAATCGAAAACATCATTCCAGGAGATTATACCTTAAATATCAGTTTTGTAGGGTATAAAACTCACGTTCAAGAGATTGAAATTAGTAGAAATTTAGACTTTGGAACCATTGTATTACAAAAAGATACAGAAGCATTAGACGGTGTAACCATTACTAATAAAAAACCATCTCTACAACGAGAAATTGATCGTTTGGTGTTCAATATTCAAGGCACGGCACTTACGGAAGAAAATACATGGGAAGTGTTGCGCAGAACGCCAGGAGTTATTATCATTAATAATACATTATCCATTAAAAACAATACGCCAACGGTTTATATTAACGATCGAAAAGTACACCTTTCTTCCAGTGAAATTTATCAATTATTAGAAAGTACTCCTGCTGAAACTGTGAAATCCGTGGAAGTGATCACAAATCCGCCAGCACGTTATGATGCACAAGGTGGCACAATTTTGAATATTGTGATGGAGAAAAACTTGATTGTCGGCTATCACGGAAGTGTCTATGGAAACTTTACGCAAGGTGTTTTTCCGCGTTACAATGCAGGAATCAATCAGTTTTACAAGCGTGGGAAGTTTAATATTTTTGGGAACTACAATTATACACACAACAAGATCAATCGCGATAATGATGAGGCCATTAATTATTTAGATGACACTACCACAACATCCGTTTGGAATTCACTTATCAACCGAAATACGTGGTCAGATCAGCATAATTTCAATTTGAATATTGATTATGAATTTGACGAAAATAATGCGTTGAGTTTTTCGGGAAACTTGTTATATCTTCCGTATTGGAAACGAAATACGATAACAAATTCAACTGTAGATGATCAAACAATGGCAAATCAAGATTTTTCATTGGTAGCTGCGAATAGATATACTCAAGACAAACATAATTTAGGATTGAATGTGGATTATATACATACATTTAAAAAAGAAGGCGAGCAGCTTTCCGTAAATGTACATTATACCGATTATGATAAAGGAAGCAATCAACATGTTGCTACAGATTATACGGTTGTTTCCAATCCAGATTTTTCTACAGCGTTTACCACAAATGCGCATCAGCGTACGAATATTTTGAGCGGTCAAGTAGACTATCAATTGCCAATTAGCGAAACGGCTAATTTTGAAACAGGAGCAAAAGTTGCCAATATTGATACGAAAAGTAATTTATGGCAGTTCAATATTGAAAATGGCATTTCTGTATTAGATGTCAACAATTCAGATACGTTTGATTATGATGAATCTATATACGCAGCGTATGTGAGCTATGCCAAAAGCTGGGAAAAATGGAGTTTGAAAGTTGGTGTTAGAGGGGAACAAACCGAACTCAAAGGAAATTCGTTCAGTACCAATCAAATCAATACACAGAATTATTTTGAATTATTTCCAAGTGCATATTTGAGTCATAAAGTGTCTGAAAAAGTAAATGTATATGCTGATTTTAGTAGAAGAATTCAACGTCCAAGTTTTGACGATTTGAATCCGTTCCGATTCAATTTTACAGACTTTTCATTTGCTGCTGGAAACCCGCGATTGCAACCTTCTATTAGAAATATGTACAAAATCGGTGTTGGAATTAATGACAAATTTTTTATAGAAGCTTATTATGCTTATGATAAAGCAGCTATTTTCGAATTGACATTGCAGGATAATGACAACGACGTTTTGCAATATGTGGCTTCAAATATTCAAAGAAGTATAGACTATGGTCTAGATTTTGTAACCTATTTTCCTGTTTCTGCTACTTGGGATGTTTCTTTTGTTTCGTCGGTATTCAATATTGGTGATACGTTTATCTTGGGTAATAATGAACAAACGACACAGCAAAAATGGTCATTATATACGAGTTTAGATAATAATTTTACCTTCTTAAAAGACCAAAGTCTAACGGCGAATCTTTCCTTTTTGTATGTTTCGCCCAACATTCAAGGACTTTCGGAAGTTTCGGGTAGAAACCTAGTAAATCTGTCGCTTCGCAAAACATTATGGAATAAAAAAGCGACCGTTTCACTAACGCTAAATGATATTTTAAACGGACAAGAGTTTACGAAATTAACACAGTTTGTAAATCAAAATAGTCGTTACTTCACCAATTACGATACGCAAACTATTCGTGTTGGGTTTCGGTACAACTTCGGAAATACGCGATTGCAAACCAATCAGCGTACCAAATCTTCATCAGAGCAGGAGCGTTTGAAGGAGTAGGAGTGATTCCGTTTTAAATTTTCATGTATCTTTGCCAAATCTTTATAGAATAACGTATTGTGGTAAAAATAGGAGACATAGAGTTGCCAGACTTTCCTTTGTTGCTGGCGCCGATGGAAGATGTAAGTGATCCGCCTTTTCGTGCATTGTGCAAAGAACAAGGTGCAGATGTTGTGTATACAGAATTTATTTCGTCAGAAGGATTGATTCGTGATGCTGCAAAAAGTACCATGAAGCTCGATATTTACGAAAAAGAACGTCCGGTAGGAATTCAAATATTTGGTGCAAATTTAGATTCGATGTTGAAATCGGTCGAGATTGTCGAAAAATCGAATCCAGATATTATTGATATCAACTTTGGTTGTCCTGTAAAGAAAGTCGTAAGCAAAGGCGCAGGCGCAGGAATCTTGAAAGATATCGATTTGATGGTTTCGCTGACCGCAGCGATGGTAAAACATACCAAATTGCCTGTAACGGTAAAAACACGTTTGGGTTGGGATCATGATTCTATCAAAATTGTGGAAGTTGCGGAACGCTTACAAGATGTTGGTATTAAATCCATTGCGATTCACGGTCGTACACGTGCGCAAATGTATAAAGGCGATGCCGATTGGGCGCCGATTGCTGCCGTAAAAAACAATCCGCGAATGCACATTCCTGTGTTTGGAAATGGTGATGTAAATTCTCCAGAAAGAGCCGTGGAAATGCGCGATACATATGGCTTAGACGGCGCAATGATTGGTCGTGCAAGTATTGGATATCCTTGGTTTTTCAGAGAAGTAAAACATTACTTTGAAACTGGAATGCACATGCCAAAACCAACTATGGAAGAACGTATCGTAGCGGCAAGACGCCATTTACAAATGTCGGTAGATTGGAAAGGTGAGCGTTTAGGTGTTTTTGAAACAAGACGTCATTATGCCAACTATTTCCGAGGCATTCCACACTTCAAAGAATACCGCCAGCGTTTAGTGACCACTGACGATTCTGTAGGTGTTTTTCAAGTGTTAGATGAAGTCTACGAGAAATTCGGAGATCATCAGTTCGTATAATTAATGTACCAATTTGTCAATTTGAAAATGTACCAATTGTATCAAATGACACTCACCAACTAAAATACGAATATACGAAGAGCGTAAGCGATACCAAAGCGAAGCGTGACTAAAAGGCGAAGCCGATTCTAACAATCTAAATCAAGAATTCGCAATAAATCCTCGAGTAATACGTCTGCTGGCTAAGTAAGAAGCCAATATTCCTAAAATCGTAATCGTTAAAAATACGGTAATACAATTCATAAACTGTAGTTCCATCGGATACGGTAAGTTTGGCGTAATGTAAAACAGCTTAAATTGTATTTGTGCATATACGACAATTACACCGAGTATAATTCCTAACAATCCACCCAAAGTAGTAATAATGATTCCCTGAAACAGGAAAATACGCTTTATCTGTTTCACCGTAGTTCCCATGCTGAACAGTGTTTTCAAGTTGCCACGTTTGTCTAAAATCATCATCACAATGGCGCCAACCACATTAAACAACGCAAGAATCAGTACAAGTGTAAAGATTAAATAAATCGCTAAATTCTCTGTATTCAACATTCTATATAATGCATCGTTTAGTTCAATGCGGCTTTTCGCGATGACTTTGGTATCAAAAACAGCTGTAATTTTTTCTTTCACCAAATCTTCATCTGCTTCTGGCTGCATCTTAAATTCAATATGCGTCACTTGATTCGCCTCTAATTGAAGTAATTCTTGTGCCAAATCTAAGTTGGTAAACACATACTGATCGTCCAAATCTTCGTTGATGCGATAAATACCAGAAGTCAATACTTTTACTTTTTCATACGGAGCTTTGGAACTGCTCGTAATGCTTTTGGTGCCAGGTTTTGGAACAATAATTTCGAGTAAATTGCTATAATCCTTTGCAATAGTGCCTAAAAGATTGGAAATGCCAATGCCGATAACCGCATCTTGATATTCATTCGGGTTTACCCAATCGCCCACAAACAGGATACTGTCTACCGAATTCACTTTTTGAAAGTGCTGATCCACACCTTTTACATTGGCAATATGATGCTTGTTTTTAAAACTTAGTACGACACGCTCTTCTACAACCTGAGAAAACGATACAATTTCAGGAATATTTTCAAGCGCTTCTATTTGTGTGGTGCTTACGCGAAAGGTTTTTCCTGTAGCCGCTTCAATCTTAATATCAGGATCAAAATCATTGCTAAAGGACACACTAAAGCTCTTTAATCCAGCAAATCCGGAAAGGACAATAAACAAAGCCAATGCACCAATCACCACCACGACGCTTGTGACGATGTTGATAATATTGATGGCGTTTTGCGAACTTTTCGATAGCAAATAACGCTTGGCTATGTATAAAGGAAATTTCAATTAAGACTTCTTTCTTTTGTCTAACAAATCAGGATCTTCAATAGGATTTTCTTCGCCTTTGAGCGACTTTTCTATGTTTTCAATGTACTCCAATGAATCATCTACAAAAAAGATCAAATTCGGCACTTTTCGCAATTGATGGCGCACACGTTGTGCCAAATCGTGTTTGATCAATGGTGCATTCGACTGAATTCCTTCTAACAATTCCTTGGATTTGTCGTGTGGAAAAATACTTAAATATACTTTGGCTACAGAAAGATCAACGGTGACGTTCACTTTTGTTACTGAAATAATCACATTCGTCAATCCACCACTTCGTGCAGCACCTTGCAAAATGTCTACTAAATCTTTTTGTAGGACGCTTGCTATTTTTTTCTGTCTGTTACTTTCAATATCACTCATAATCTGCAAAAATAGAATAATAACACTACAAAACGTTGACATTGCTGCGGAATTGCAATAACTTTAGGCAATAATTAAGATTGAAACGATTTTTCTCGCTTTCAAAGGTTAGAATTGACATATAAATTACATAAAAGTGAATAAAATAGAACATATCGGAATTGCCGTAAAAGATATTGAAGCCTCCAACCAATTGTTTGCCAAGTTGTTCAACAAAGAACACTACAAAATGGAAGAAGTAGAAAGTGAAGGAGTTAAAACCTCTTTTTTCCAATTAGGCGAAAGCAAAATAGAACTGTTAGAAGCCACTCGTGAGGACAGTCCCATCGCAAAATTCATTGCCAAAAAAGGCGAAGGCGTGCACCACATTGCGTTTGATGTTACGGACATTCACGCTGAGGTCGCACGACTCAAAGCAGAAGGTTTTGTGGTACTCAACGAAACGCCAAAAAAAGGAGCCGACAACAAATTAGTGGTCTTTTTACATCCAAAATCCACCAACGGCACGCTCATAGAGTTGTGTCAAGAAAGAATTTAATGCAGTATAAATTTTCTCGAAAGTAAAAAAAGTAGTAATATTGCATCCCATTTTACGGTCCCATAGCTCAGTTGGTTAGAGCATCTGACTCATAATCAGAGGGTCACTGGTTCGAGCCCAGTTGGGACCACTTTATGAAACGTTGAAAGCTTCTTGAGAAATCAGGAAGCTTTTTTTGTAGGGGGAAATTTTCTGGTGAGAAGTTTATACTGAACGTCAGTCGAGGTGTGCCCATTCGTTGTATTGAGTGTGACGAAATATGAGACAATTTTATGATATGTTTTTCATACCTTAAATTTTCAGTAAGATTATAAAACCAATAAAAGAAATTACTTCTTACCTAATTTTTATATCTTGGAGCTACAATAAGTTTTCTTCTGAAAATAAATAAAATCTATAATTTACTAAATAAATGGGATTACTTGGCGACATAGATGAAGTTAAGAAAGTTTGGAAAAATTCTTCAAGATCATTTAAAGGATTTATAATTATAGCTTCATTTTTTACATTTAGTCCTATAGCGTCATTAGCAGACATACTTTTTCAGTATAAAGGATTTATTTTAGATGCGATTTTATTCTATAGAACATACATTACAGAACCTCTAAGGAAACTATTGAATGAGTTTAATCTGGTATTTCCAAAGTATGTTATTGATACTGTTATTCTAACATTAATTGTTTCAGCATCATCCGTAAGATTAATATTGTATAGAGCAAAAAGAGCAAATAAACATAAAAACACTTTTAGAAAAATACTTTTTACTGGATTTGTTGCAATTGGTATACCTCTATTTTTTGTTAGCAGTATTTTGATACCTTTTCATTACAATCTACATAATGTTAAAGAGGAATATATTACTCCAGCTTTTAAAACAATAATTTTTTTAACCCTTATTTGTTTTTACACTTATATGGCATGGGATTTATTGAAAAAAGCAAGTGTAAGAGAAAAATTGGTTTTTCTTGTACCAATCATCTTTTCTATTGCTGCGGTTTTAATATTAGGAGCAATTAACAATTTTTTGAGTAGATAATTACCCTATAAAAGATGAGCCTTAAAAGCGACATAGACGAAATTTTAAAAGAATGGAAAACTTCTTCCAAGTGGTTTAAGATTGTTGTTATTGTTTCCGCTTTTATAACACTAAGTTCCGTAGCTTCCTTATCCGATACAATATTTGCTTGGAAAGGTTTTATTTTAGATGGAGTAGAATTTTACCGCATAACGATTTTAGAACCAATCAGACATCTATTTTTAATAATAGATATAAAATTGAGCATTATATCAACTAATCTACTAATAATATGGTTAATAATTTTTGGTTCAATAATTAGACTTTTGTTTTATTTGGCAAAAGAAACTAATAGCTTGAGAAGATTTTTTCAAGTATTTTCACTTGTAGCTATATCATTACTTTACAAAACAATATTGTACTATATATCATTTCATTATAATTTGTTAGAAAAATATTTAGAACGAGCACTAGTTTATAACTTAGCAATATTTCTAATCATTTTTTCATATCTGCTTTATAAGCTAGTAAATTATAAAAAAGCATTATTGATATTAGTTGGTCCACTTTTACTTTCTATCGTAGTAATTCTAATACTAGCAGCAATAAACTCAGGATTAACTAGATAAAAAAGATTAAGTTTCTGAATCCTTAACATCACCCAACCCATCAACAATCTTCCCCAAATCCGTCTCACCAGAATGATACACATCCTCATGAAAACTACCCAGTTTCTCAATCCTTCCAAAAAGGAATATTTAAGAGCCTTTCGGTTTGTGATCCTCCTGAGGTAAGATTATACCGTATATCAACATACATATAGTGTTTACTTTTGGCCAAAGTATCTATTTTAAGATAGGTAAGATAACCTTCTTCTGCGGTTACTGGATGCTTATATGCAGCCCACTGAATTTGAGATACTTGATTACTGTCAATATATACTTTCAGATAATCATTAATTGCTGCTTGCCACTTTTCATTTTGATTTTTTCGATGGGCTTTAAACTCATTTGCCGTACGTAAGCTATCGGGATATTTATTAGATAGACCGAATTCTTTAAAGCTACCTTTAAATTGCCAATCGAAGTTTTCCTGATATACAACAAACAGCTTTAAATAATTATCTTTAACAATATCACTTTGTATACCACCAGAGAAAAACTTTTTGTCAGGTCCTAACGTATTTTCATATCGATTCCTACTCATAGTTGACCTAAAATATCCTCGATAGAAATCGCGATCGTCAAAAGGGCTGAACGTAAACGTACCACTGCTGTAAAAATCGCCAACACGATTTATGGAAATTGTAATTGACACGAAAAGATATAAAAGCACAAAACCATAAAATGCCCATTTATTTACATTGGATTTTAATACTAATGCTTCTCTACGATACAAGAAGGCGAGTGTAAATATGTTAAAAAGCTTATCAGAAAAAGACGATATTCGAGCAAAACGTCCCTTTTCTTTTGTAGAAAGGAATAATTGATCTAAAAATCCCAATTGTATCAATACCATCAGAATTACTACGATATACGATGTTATTGGCACATCACCCAAACCACTAGATATAACATTAAGTAGCCATATGACGGTAGTTGAAGTAATAATCAAACTCAACACAAAAAGCGCTACTATAATCGCAAATGAATACGATAATTTACTCCATTTTTCAAGATATACGACCCTATCAAGAGCTGTGGGATTCTTTTTAAGTTTAGATTTATACGCTTCACTACCTTTTATATTATCGTAATTAATTCCGTCAGCGAATGCGTAGCTTAGTCCCAAATATGCAAGCCATACAGATCGCAGTATCAAATTTGCTCCAAAACCAAACAACAAAACTGTAGTAAGTACATAAGCTCCAAAGAAACCGATCATAAAATGAGAAGTAATTTTAATCGTGGAGTAAATGCTTAAATAAAAAGCTCGTAAGTCATCCCCAAAATTATAAAGAGAAAACAAAATTCCGCCTGCAATCAGCATCTCTAATTGCCAACTTTGTTTGTGGTATTCTTGAATATTGTATTTGTTACTTTTTGCGCTCAAGTTGTTATCTATACTAGTTATAAATGTACAAATATTTCCTAATTAGTTCATTGTTTACAACTTACAATCATGCGTATCAGCTGGAAATGTAGAAATATTCTTGCGACTCTGTCCTTGAATTTAATTATTTTTTGATCCGATAATAAAACAGTCAATGCTTTTTCAATTTTTTGGGGAGATTTTTTCTGGAAGAAATTTATTGATCAGATTTTTCTGTATCACCCAAACCGTCCGCAATCTTTTGTAAATCGGTTTCTCCAGAATGATACACATCTTCGTGAAAACCATCTAACTTTTTGAGAAGGTTTAACAAAATACCTTTTTCTTGCAGCGTTAAAGGACCACTTACAATCTTGGCAGCCACACCAGCCGTTTTGTATGCCATTTGCAACGCTTTGTGACCTTCGGGAGATACATTTAATAATTTACTACGACCGTCTTTTGGGTTTTCTTTTTGTTCAATCAAATTTAAACGTAACAAACGCTTAATGATTTCCATTCCAGAGGATTTCTCATACACCATCAATTTGATCAAAGCCGATTTTCCCATCGGGCCGTATTGTTGTAGCATCGCACAGAAAGGAAAATCCATGATCGAAACAAAAGGAGTTTCTGATAATGCCATTTTCAAATAAGAATTACCATAGCGCCCCAAACGACCAATTTGAGCAATGAGTTCGGTATCAATCTCAAAGACTGGCATGTTTAAAATACCTTTTGAACTTTCTTCAGAATGCAAAGTCAATAGCCATTTCGCAAAATCCGCAGGCTGTAAATCATCGCCAGAATTGCTATCGCGAAACGCCAATGCGCTGTCTACTAAATACTTTATTAATACCTCAATCGTCATTTTTTAATATTATATCACACAAAATTATAAAACAAATAGTATTTATTAGTACATTTGTTTAATAAAAAATAAAAATGATTAAACAAAATTAACATTTAAAAACAAAAATGCTAACATTCTTGCTATGAAAAAGCTACTTATCTTATGTCTTACACTTGGTCTGTTTACGACACTACATGCCCAAGTAGTAGGAGAAATTGCTGGAAAAGTGACCGACGAAACTCAAACGCCCATTCCTGGAGCCAATGTCATCGTTGAAGGTACAACTTTTGGAGCACAAACCGATTTTGACGGAAATTACCGAATTACCAAAGTTCCTCCAGGTTCGTACAACTTAATCGTGAGTTATCAAGGGTATGAAACGCAAACGGAATACAATATTATTGTACGTTCTAAAGGTACGCCTTCGTACAACTTTACCCTAAAAGAATCTAAAGAATTTTTGGATGCCGTGGTTATTAGCAATGCCGATAAAATCAGTCGTCCGAAAGAAACGCCATTGTCTACACAGTCGCTTTCTGCGGTGGAAATTGCTACCTATCCCGGAAGTAATAACGATGTGGTGCAAGTGGCGCAAACACTGCCTGGAGTTTCGCCTTCTGTGGGTGGATTTCGAAACGATTTGATTATTCGTGGTGGTGCGCCGAATGAAACGGTCTATTATTTAGACGGAATGGAAATTCCGAATATCAATCACTTTGCAACCCAAGGAAGTGCAGGCGGACCTGTGGGAATGATCAATGTGTCGTTTATTGACAATGTAACCTTATCAACGTCTGCTTTTGGTGCGCAATATGACAATCCGTTATCGGGAACGCTACAATTCAGTCAGCGAAAAGGAAATGCGCGAAACTTTACAGGAAACTTTCGTGTGAGTGCTAGTGAAGCTGCGTTAACGCTAGAAGGTCCATTATTTAAAAGAGAAAATGAAGAAAGCAAAACGACCTTTTTAGTGTCGGTACGTCGTAGCTATTTGCAGTTTTTATTTGAAGTGATTGGACTGCCGTTTCGACCAAATTATTGGGATTATCAGTTTAAAGTAGAACATGAAATTGACAAGTTTAATACAATTAGCTTGCTCGGTTTGGGATCGATTGATGATTTTTCGGTGGAATCTCCCGATGATTTTGATGCGGAACAACAAGCACAGCTAGATCAAGCACCTTTTATTGATCAGCGAACAAACGCGATTGGATTGACGTGGAAAAAACGTTTCAAAGACGGTTCCGGATATATGCAAACAACTTTGAGTAATAATACCTTGATTAATGAATTTACACGTTACGAAGATCCCGAAAATGAAACAGGCGTCTTTTTCAATAACGATTCGCGTGAATCAGAAACGAAACTTCGCTACCAATTGACTAAGTTTTTTGACGATTGGAAATTTACGACAGGATTCAACGTGCAGCATTCGGACTATGAAAACGAAACGATCAACCTTACGGATAATATTGCCTTTGATACGGAAATAGACTTTATGAAATACGGTTTGTTTGCCAATGTGACCAAAAGTTTTTTCAACGATAAATTAGATATTTCGTTTGGTTTTCGAATGGATGATGATTCATTTACAAGTGAAGACAATCTATTTTCCACATTTTCACCACGTTTTTCAGCCTCGTATGAATTTGCCGAAAATTGGCGTGTAAATGGTTCGGTGGGACGTTACTTTAAACTGCCTCCATACACTATTTTAGGATTTAGAGACAACCAAGGTGCGTTGATCAATCAAAATTCTGAATATACGGTGAGCGATCATTACGTGATTGGATTACAGCATTATTTCAGTCCTTCGTCTAGCATTTCCTTAGAAGGATTTTACAAGCGTTATGACGATTATCCAGTATCTGTGTTAGATGGTGTTTCACTCGCAAACAAAGGTGCTGATTTTGAAGTTTTAGGAAACGAAGATGTAGAAACTGTCGGACGTGGAAGAAGCTACGGTTTGGAATTGCAATTCCAGCAAAAATTGACCAATAACTTCTACGGAATCTTCGCGTATACCTTCTTTTACAGTGAATTCACAGGCTTTGATCGCAATCAATATTTACCATCTGTGTGGGACAGTCGTCACTTAATTTCCTTTACGGGAGGTTACAAATTAAAGAAAAACTGGGAAGTCAGTGCGCGTTATCGCTTTGCTGGAAATACGCCGTTTGTACCAACCGATCAAGCAGCGACTTTGGCAAACTATCCTGAAGTAGTGTTGGATTACAGTCGTTTAGGCGAAGAAGATTTAGACATATTCAGTCAATTAGATATACGAATTGACAAAAAGTGGAACTTTGAAAAACTATCATTAAATGTCTTCGTAGAAGCGCAAAACATTTTAGGACAAGACATTCCACAACCACCACAATTTGGTTTGGCGAGAAACATGAACGGAATGATAGCACAACCAAGAACGCTACAAGAAATCGAGCAAGACACAGGACAAGTAATTCCGAGTATTGGAATTGTTGTGGATTTTTAGCAATGATGAAACATATAATAACAATGAACCTTTCTGGAAACGGGAAGGTTTTTTGTGCTTAAAAAGTTCAGAAACTAAAGAAACGTCATTCTGAACTTGATTCAGAATCCCTCAGAAGTGAATTACGAAACTCTTCTTCACTCATAAAATCCAATTCTCCTCTCTTCTCTTTTTCTAACATTTCATCCATCATTGTTTTGTAAGCATCACTTAAATTACCGTTTTTCATAAGAGTATCAATTTTACTACAAGATACAGATAATATGTTTTCTATCTAAATGTGTTATGATTAGACGCGTTTTTGATCAATTCGCGATTCGCGAATTGCAAATTAACTGAATAAGCTTCTTTTTTGATCATTTTTCAAGATTAAGATTCTTATTGAAGATTTACTGTTGAAAATCAGATGTTTACAAATATACTTTATAAACCATTGAAGCTTCTCTGAATCAAATCCGACCAAAAACAACACTTCGAATGATCAAAAAATGACCAAAAAATCGTGGAAAATGGTCAAATCTTACATTTTGGTCATTTATGATGTGATTTTGGTTAACAGATGCGGACACGCTCAACCTACATTTGTATCATAAAATTTTAATACTCATAAAAGAACTAAAATATAGTACAATGAAAACACTAAATCTAAACACCAAAAAAATCACAAAACAAGTCTTCGCATTTGTAGGATTGATTTTAGTAGCATTAGCTGTAGTCGCTTTTACAAAAGCTGACGACACTACAGAAGAAACAACAGTAGCCGCTGCACCAGCATTAGCTGTGGAAGTAGCAACTCCTGTATTTGAAAACATTATCGAATGGGATGAATACACAGGACGCTTTGAAGCAAGCAACCGCGTAGAAGTTCGCGCTAGAGTAAGCGGTTATATTGAAAGCGTTAGCTTTAAAGACGGTCAAAATGTTCAAAAAGGA
Organism: Bacteroidota bacterium; assembly: GCA_039026955.1. Classification (GTDB taxonomy): domain Bacteria; phylum Bacteroidota; class Bacteroidia; order Flavobacteriales; family Flavobacteriaceae; genus Kordia. The sequence goes on along the minus strand of JBCCLH010000023.1, from coordinate 60,601 downwards.
GACGTTTTATTTACAATAGATCAACGTCCTTATAAAATCGCCTTAGATCAAGCGAGAGCAACGTTAGCACAAGCGAAATCACAATTGAAAACAGCAGAAGATAACTTTTCAAGAGTACAACCCTTAAAAGCTTCTGGAGCGGTTTCAATTGAAGAATACGATCGTCGTAGTCAAGCAGTAGCAGGCGCAAAAGCTTCGGTACAATTAGCACAAGCAAAAGTTGACAACGCAAAATTAAATTTAAACTTTACCAAAGTAAAAGCGCCAATTTCAGGTCGTGTAAGTCGCGATATGGTGAATGAAGGAAACTTAATTGATGGTGGATCAGCAAACTCAACATTGTTGACAACAGTGGTTGCAACAAGCCCAATTCACTTTTACTTTAACGGAAGCGAATCTGATTTCTTAAAATATTCTCGCTTAGCGCGAAATGGAGAAAGAGGTTCTTCTCGTTCCACAGCGAATCCAGTATTCTTAAAATTACAAGATGAAGCAGAGTACGTTCACGAAGGTGTGATGGACTTTGTAGACAACGAAATTGACAGAAACACAGGAACCATAGAAGGTCGCGCGATTTTAGATAACAAAGACGGTTTTATAGAACCAGGAATGTTCGGAAAAGCACGTTTATTAGGAAGCGCTGAGCACGAAGCCATCATGATTCCAGATGAAATCATCGGAACCAATCAATCGGTACGTTTTGTATATGTAGTAGGAGAAAATAATGTAGTGACTACCAAAAATGTAACACTCGGACCTTTACATACTAATGGACTTCGCATCGTAAGAGATGGTTTGACTTCTACAGACAAATTAATCACCAACAACATTCAAAAAATTCGTCCAGGAGTTACGGTGAATCCAACAGAAATTTCCCTTTCAAAAACAGAATAAACACAACACAATATATCGGTATCTAACCATCGCTCTTACAGTCTATTACAACACTGAACCAACGAGCGACAAGGATACTCATGTCCAACATTAAAACATTTAGAACTCATGAAATTCAGTCACATATTTATAAAGAGACCCATTTTCGCAGCCGTTTTGAGCATCTTAATTCTCATCGTAGGTGGATTAGCATACGTATCGCTGCCAGTATCACAATTTCCAGATGTAGCACCACCAACAGTTGAGGTAGTTGCTACCTATCCTGGAGCTAACGCAGAAACACTTTCACAAACCGTTGCCACACCTTTAGAAAAAGAAATCAACGGCGTAGAAAATATGATCTACATGACGTCACAATCTTCTGCTGACGGACGTGTTACACTTCAAGTTGCTTTTGAACTTGGAACCGACTTAGACAAAGCACAAGTACAAGTACAAAATCGAGTTGCGATTGCAGAACCAAGATTACCAGAATCTGTACGTCGTTTGGGAATTACTACGAAAAAAATTGCTCCAGACATTTTATTGGTAGTAAACATGTATTCGCCAAACAAAACCTACGATCAAACCTATATTGGAAACTATGCAACGTTACAATTAAAAGATGAATTAGCCAGAATCAAAGGAATTGGAGACATTCAATTATTCGGTGCCGCAGAATACGCAATGCGCATTTGGTTAGATCCCGATAAAGTAGCAAGTTTTGACATGACTGCAGGAGAAGTAGTTGCGGCTTTACGCGCACAAAACGTACAAATTGCAAGTGGAACATTAAATACCTTACCATCAGGAAGTCAATCGGCTTTTGAAATCAACATTCAAACACAAGGAAAATTAGTGACCACAGAAGAATTTGAAAACATCATTATAAAATCAGGTGACAATGGTCGTATTGTGCAATTAAAAGATGTCGGTCGTGCCGAATTAGGCGCTCAGAACTATGCAACTAAAGGATATTTAGGAAAAGATCCTGCGATTGCGATGCCAATCTTTCAACAACCAGGCGGAAACGCATTGGAAACCGCTGCGGAAATTCAAGCAAAAATGGTTGAATTATCTAAAAACTTCCCAGAAGATTTAGAATATAAAATTGCCTACAACCCAACAGAATTCGTACAAAAATCAGTTGACGAAGTATATCACACCATCTTTGAAGCAGTTTTACTAGTAATCTTCGTCATCTTACTCTTTTTACAATCATGGAGAGCTGCCATCATTCCAATTTTGGCGATTCCAGTATCGTTAATCGGTACGTTTGCTGTGATGCAAATGTTAGGTTTCTCACTGAATAATTTAACTCTTTTCGGATTGGTATTAGCCATTGGTATTGTAGTAGATGATGCGATTGTTGTTGTAGAAAATATGGAACGTTATTTGGCAGAAGGATTCTCTCCGAAAGAAGCTGCTCGTAAAACCATGGACGAAGTTGGAGGTGCGTTAGTAGCGATCGGATTGGTATTGATTGCCGTATTCATTCCAACGACATTTTTAGAAGGAATCTCAGGACAATTTTACAAGCAATTCGGATTAACCATTGCCGTAGCAACAGGAATTTCAGTATTCGTTTCGTTGACTCTAAGTCCAGCAATGGCCGCTTTATTAATGCGTCACGAAGCGCATGATCCTAATAAAAAATCACCATTTTTACTAAGACCTTTTAAATTTATTGGAGATCGTTTCAACCGTTTCATGAACTGGCTTTCTGAAAGTTATGGAAACAGCGTTCGCAAACTCGTTCGTGCCAGTGCAATGGTCATGATTTTATATGGTGGATTGATTGCCTTTACAGGATTTGAATTCAACCGTGTCGCTTCAGGATTTGTCCCAGCGATGGACCAACAATATTTCATCACAGCGATTCAATTACCGCCAGGGTCTTCATTAAGTAGAACCGACAAAGTAGTGCAAGAAGCGTTAGACACTTTATTAGAAGTTGACGGTGTAGAAACTGCGGTATCTTTTACTGGATTTGACGGAGCTTCCTTCACAAATGCTTCCAACGCAGCAGCAATTTTCGTAACACTAGAAGATTTTGAAGTACGAAATGAAAAAGGCATTGGCTATGAAGAACTCTTAGGAACTTTACGTGGAAAAATGGCACAAGTAGATGATGCATTTGTAGTCGTAATTCCACCACCATCTGTACGCGGAATTGGTAATGCAGGAGGATTCAGAATGATGGTTCAAGACAGAGCAAACTTAGGTTCAGAAGCCTTATTAAACGCAACTTACAGTTTAGCAGCAGCAGCAAATGCCGATCCAGCGTTGAGCAGCGTATTTACCTTCTTCAACACACAAACACCACAATTATACTTAGACATTGATCGTGTAAAAGCAGAACAATTAGGAATTGATGTTGGAGAAGTATTTCAATCACTAGAAGTGTATATGGGATCAGCTTTTGTAAACGAATTCAACTACTTAGGAAGAACCTATCAAGTAACTGCACAAGCAGATTCACCAAACAGATTGACAGCAGACGACATTTCTCGTATCAAAGTACGCAACAACAAAGGCGAAATGGTACCATTAGGAACCATCAGCACACAAAAAGATATTGCTGGACCCAACAGAATTGCACGTTTCAACTTATATCCTTCCGCTTCTTTAGTAGGAGATATTGCACCAGGATTCAGTACAGGACAAGCATTGGATAAAATGGAAGCATTAGCAGCAGAAATACTGCCACAAGGAATTTCATTCGAATGGACAGAAATGGCATACCAACAAAAACAAACAGGAAACACCGCAGCGATTGCGTTCCTATTAGCCGTAATCTTTGTATTCTTATTGTTAGCAGCACAGTTTGAAAGTTTAATACTTCCATTAGCAGTGATCTTTATTGTACCAATGGTATTACTATCTGCAATGATCGGAATTGATTTGGCAGGATTAGACAACAACATCATGGTTCAAATCGGACTCGTTGTACTAGTTGGTTTGGCAAGTAAAAACGCCATCCTGATTGTAGAATTTGCAAAACAATTAGAAGACCAAGGAAAAGATTTAAAAACCGCAGTGATCGAAGCTTCTAAACTACGTTTGCGTCCAATATTAATGACGGCAATGGCATTCATTCTTGGAGTGGTTCCTTTAGCAATTGCAACAGGCGCAGGTGCAGAATTAAGAGTTTCCTTAGGGATTGCCGTATTCAGCGGAATGCTCGGAGTGACTATTTTCGGAATCTTCTTAACACCCGTATTTTATTACTTAGGTAGAAAATTAACGACTCGCAAGTCAAAACAAGAACCCACAATTCTAGCAGAAACTGTTACAACAGAAAATGTAGTATTGGCTTAAAAAGCAACGTTAGAATTCTTAAAAACTAAAATTGTCAAATCGAGCGCAGTCGAGATTCGTTTGATATCATAACTTCTAATTTGTTCTCGATAGCTATGCTAGGTATCTACCATAATGCTCGAACTGACAAGATGATTAAGAAAGAAAGCTACAATATATATTCACATAACTATCAAAAATTCGCTTCTGTTTTCAGGAGCGGATTTTTGTTATTTAAAATGGTTAATGAATACATTGTTTAGGTATTTAAATTAGCGTCAAACCGAATCAAGTTCGTTTTCTTATAATAATAGGAATTAGCATACTGAGATTCTGGGTCAAGCCCAGAATGACGATATATAAACTTCTTGCATAAGAATATTTTTAAAAGAAAATAGCCAAAAACCCACCACAATTTCCCCAAATATTACATTTTGGTCATTTCCGACTTGTTTTTGGTTATCACTTGCCCTGTTTCTCGGGGTACATTTGTAGTATCAAAAAAGTAAATCACTCGAAGGAAAGTCTGAGGAGTATTTAAAAAAACAAAAAGAACATTTCGACATAAGTGTCGAATCATAATTAAATCTCGATTATCGAGTAAAAATATACTACAATGAAAAATCTAACACTAATTACCGTTTTGTCGTTGTTTTTGATTTCCTGTGGAGTCACCAAACGCGATTTTGACATCAACTCAAATGTTGAGGTTACCAAAGAATATTTAACCGAAGATCTTGCAGACGAAGCTTTTGAAAGTGCTGCAGTTACTACCGAATGGTGGACACAATTCAACGATCCAATTTTGGATTCGTTAATCGAAAAATCTAGAAAACACAATTTAGACATCAACGCAGCAGTGGCTAATTTATATGCTTCTCGCGCGACATTAAAAGGAACAAAATTTGACCGCTTTCCAACCGTAACCGCGAATGGAAATTACACCAGAACACGTTTAGGAGAAAACATTTTTGTTCCAGGAGCCAATCCAACATTTACAACCTATAACAGCAGTTTTGATGCGTTTTGGGAAACCGATTTATTCGGAAGAGTCTCTAACAGAATTAAAGGTGCATATGCGAATCAACAATTAGCGATCGCAGACATGCAAGCAACCTATGTGATGATCTTTGCAGAGGTCGCACGCAATTATATGGAATTGCGCGGTACACAATATCAACTAGACATTGCACAACGAAACCTAAAAGGGCAACAAGAAACCTACGATTTAACCGTTCGACTTTCCAATTCAGGAACGAATAACAGTCTAGATGTTTCTAGAGCTCTAGCACAATTAGAAAATACACGCGCAACGATACCACCATTAACCGCTCGAATTGAAGCATTAAAAAACAGTGTAAGCGTATTAATCGGAGAAGTACCTGGAAATTTGGACAACACGATCATCAGCAAAAAACCATTACCAAGTTTGCCAGCAAGTATCGCAGTAGGTGATGTATCTGAATTATTACGCCGTCGTCCAGATGTACGCAGAGCAGAAGCGGAATTGCAGATTCAAATTGCAAAATACAATCTTTCGGTAGCAGAATTGTATCCAAAAATTCAATTTGGTGGAAGCATCGGATTCTCCGCAGTAGATTTCTCCAACTTTGGAAGCAACGAATCATTTACGTGGAATATTTTCCCAAGCATCAGTTGGGCAGCGTTTAATTTGGGTCGTGTGAAACAAAAAATCAATCAAGAAGATGCGTTGACCTTAGCTTCTTTACAGAACTACGAAAAAACAGTTCTAGAAGCTTTAGAAGAAATCAAAACAGCCATGAGCAATTACACAAACGAATTGCAACGTAGAGAAATATTGCGTCAATCTTCTGCAGCAAGCGCGGATGCGAAAAACTTTGCAAAACAGCGTTTCAATGCAGGATTGGACAACTTTATTGACTACTTAAATGCGGATAACACTTTGCTTCAAGCAGAAAACAGATTGGCAATCAGCGAAACGCAATCCATCACAACCTTAATTGCCATTTACAAAGCTCTAGGCGGCGGATGGGAAATCATTTCCGATCAAGAATTGCAACAAAAATATCAAGAGTTAAAAACAGCAGACAGCTCAAAATAATAGAAAACTCATAAATAAAGATTGGTTTGTAATTGGTATTACATTTCAAAATTTCAATAATCACACGACATAACAGCATAATTTAGTGTTGGACAGAAACGGCGATTTTTCAGGAATGAAGGTTGCCGTTTTTTCAATTACAAACAAAAAATCCTATCTTAGAAACAAAATCGATCGTATTGTGAAAATAGAGGGCATTCATACCTTAGCGACCATTCAGGAATACTTTGACTTTATCAATTTTGATTGTCCCGTTTTTGATGGTTTTGCCATTGGAAGATTGGAAGATTCTGCCAAAGTCATTCCTCAAAAAATGCCGCCGTACCGCAAACATTTCTACAAAATTATGTTGATTTTAAGTGGTGAAATTGACATGCGCAACAACGATAATGAAGGCAACTTAGCTATGAATACCTTATTTTTTTCGGGAGAAGGACACATTCAATCTTGGGAAAGCATTGCGCCAATGTCAGGCTATATATTGTATTTTACTTCAGATTTTTATTCCGTTGTACACAAGAAAAACAAGTTGCATGCAGACTTTCCTTTTTTCACACAAAATGCTTCGATGAGTATTCAAATAAGTGCACAAGAAAGCGAACATTTGCAACGAACTTGTGAAAACATTATTTCCTTGTCGCAGCAAGATTTATCGAACAAAGAAGATATTTTTAGATCGTATTTGAATATTTTGTTGCTAGAATCGAAAAATCTCTACGAGGAAAAAATTGGCACCAACGCGGTTTCGCAAGATTCTGACAAGCGCATTTTAAACAGTTTCAATCAATTGATAGAAGCACAATACGGGACTTTGCGTGAAAACGTATTGAAATCTGTGCAAGAATTTGCGAATGAAATGGCAATTCACCCAACACATTTAAGTTATGTTGTGAAAAGTCTCACAGGAAAAACGGCATTACAGCTCATTCACCAACGAAAATTGGTAGAAGCCAAATCGTTACTCTTACAAACTTCCAAAACGGTGAGTGAAATCGCGTACGATCTTCATTTTGACAATCCGACACATTTTGTGTGCTTTGTCAAGAAAAAAACCGGCAAAACACCGCTGCAACTGCGCAATACTTAAAAATGGTCATTTTCACTGGATTTCTGGTTTAGTTGTGTCACACGGCTCAACGTACTTTTGTGTTGTACTTATTAAAAATCAACACATTATGGAAACAATAGCAACAAACAATACATACCAAATAGGTGGCGACTTAGAAGTAAATAGTTTAGGATATGGCGCTTTACATACCACAGGACGCGGCGGTTATGGACAGCCAAACGACAAAGAAAAAGTGATTCACTTATTACAGAAAACACAAAATTTAGGGATCAACTTTATCGATACGGCAGACAGTTACGGACCGTATATTTCGGAAAGTATTATTGCAGAAGCGTTACATCCGTATGCTAAAGATACTGTAATTGCTACAAAAGTAGGCTACGAACGACCAAATGGAAGTTGGATCATCAATAACGATCCCAAACGCATGCGCAACGCCTTAGAAGGCAGTTTGCAACGACTCAAAGTAGATCAAATTGATTTGTATCAGTTGCACCGAATAGATCATTCCATTCCTTTGGCAGACCAAATAGGCGTGCTAGTAGATGCACAACAAGAAGGACTCATCAAACATATTGGATTGTCGGAAGTGAATCTACAACAACTACAAGAAGCCATGCATTACGCACCGATTGTTAGTGTCCAAAATCAATACAGTTATGGCAATAGAAAATGGGAAGATGTCTTGGCGTTTACCGCGAATCATGACATTGCCTTTTTACCTTGGTATCCGTTAGATGCCGGGAATGTATACGGCAAACAAAAGCTAGAAATTATCGCAGAAAAGTATGGATTTACCTCGCATCAAATTGCCATTGCTTGGTTGTTGCATCATTCAGAAAACATCATTGTGATTCCAGGAACTTCCAATCCGATGCATTTGGAACAAAATGTGGTTGCAGGACAAATTCCGCTATCAAAAGAAGATTTAGCATTTTTAGATGCCACTCACTAAACAGAAAAAAGCGATAGTTTGTCCATCAAACTATCGCTTTGATTTTGGTCATCATTCCAATGAATATGGTTATGTAATGCTTACTAACGAGCGCTACTTTTGTAGTATACATTACAACAACTAAAATTATAAAAAAATGAAAAAATTAAAATCAACCTTTATTGTTTGGATTGCGATTTATCCTGCAATAACTGGCATATTACTAGTATTTGGCGAATACTTAGGTCAATTACCATTACTCGTAAGAACGTTTATTTTAACTGCTGTTTTAGTGCCTTTAATGGTATACTTATTAATTCCATTTTGGACGAAGGTTTTTATGAAGAAATCTTAAAAACACACAACACAAAACATATCCACTACATTAGATTTTGGTCATTTTGTAGCACATTATGGTTAACACGATAGCGGCTTCAATAGCTAATTTTGGTATATAATTTAAAAACACTAAAAAAATGAAATTAGCAAAACAAACCATAGCAACATTAGTACTACTAATAACTATGACCGTAAACGCACAAAATAATGAAACCATTGGAAGACAATTTTATGATGCTTTCCAAAAAGGACAATTCGAAAAGTTTGATGATATCGTTCATCAAGATGTAGTGACCATTTCTTCAGGTTCGTACCAAAACGCTCAAGGAATTGAAGCACTTAAAACTTGGGCGAAAGGATTTTTAACTGCCTTTTCAGCAAGAATCGATTTGGTAGACGAATTAGCAACCAAAGACAGAGGATTTGTAGCAGTAAACCTTCATTGGAAACATGTCGGTGACTTCTTTGGAATGCCAGCCACAGGTCGCGAAGGAACTTCATATGAATACATCATTTACAAAATAAAAGATGGAAAAATCGCAGAAATACGTGTAGCAGATCTAACGTTAAGTTTAGTGACGTACATGAAAGAATCAGGATTTCCAGTTCGTATGGGTATGGACCCAAAACCAATTGTCAAAGGTGTAGAACGAAAAAAGTAATCATTATAAAACATAAGAACAAATGAACAATAACAAATCAATTATAATAGTAGGAGCAGGACCAGGAATTGCAATGGGCGTTGCTCAAAAATTTGGAAAAGAAGGATATACCGTGGGACTGATTAGTCGTAACGAAACCAAGCTTGCAAAGCTTACGCAAGAATTAGCCGAACAAGGAATTACCTCAAAATTTGCTACTGCTGATGCAGGAAATCCAGAAGAATTAACAACAGCGATTCAATCGTTACGAAACGAATTGCCAGCGATAGAAACCGTACATTACAACGCAGCCGTTTTACGACCATTGAATGTGTTGGAGAATGATCCAAAAGAACTAGCAAACGATTTACATGTCGGAATTGTCGGAGCTGTCACTACGATTCAAGCAGTACGCAACGATTTAAAAGCAACAAAAGGAACTTTTTTATTGACTGGCGGCGGATTCGCAGACTATCCGATGGCAGCTTACGGATCGGTTTCCTTAGCAAAAGCAGGCATCAAAAATCTCACCAAACAATTGCATGACGAATTAAAATCTGACGGTATTTATGTGGGATCGGTCTCAGTAAATGGCATGGTTAATCCTGCGGATTCAACATACAATCCAACGGCCATTGGAGAAGCTTTCTATGTGTTAGGCAGCGCACAAAAGGAACCTTTTTATAATTATTAAACTTATGCTTCAGGTATAATTAATTAACTATGATGATTTTCTTTTCCGCAGTGTAGTAGAGATTCTTCGTTAAAAATTTTTGAAACCTTGGAGAAAATTTAGAAGAATCGCTACGGTTTTAGTTTTTTTCTCAAAAAGAAAAACTAAAAACACCTCTGGAAATCAAAGATTCATGAGTTCCTCAATTTAAAATAGAAAACTCACGAACTAAAAGTGCCCTTTCTTTTGTTTCTTTTCTTTGGGCAAGCAAAGAAAACGAAAGTAAAAATTTATAAATGAGGTTATTAAACATTATGCTTTTAGCTTTTATAACTTTAGTTTGAAAAATATCGAATCAACTTAAAAATAAAAAAATGAATAGTACACTACACATCGAGAACGTTTCACCAAATCTTGGTGTGTATGTTGAAGATATCAACCCAAATACACACTTAGATAGTGAAACTATAGAAACCTTAAAAAAGCTGATCAATACACATCATTTGGTATTGTTGAAATCGAAAGAACCGATACAGCTAGAACGCCAAGTAGCGCTCACCAAACAATTGGGTGATGCGTGGAATTACGATTATATTTCAGGTCAATACAAAGAATATCCAGAAATATTTAAAGTCACCAATCAGCAAGGAAATGGCTTTGTCAATGCAGGGCAGGCTTGGCATTCAGACGGTTCTGTATACAACCGACCGATGCATTTGAGTATATTTTCTATTGGAGCAATTCCACACGAAGGCGCTGCTACTTATTTTTCGAATTTGAATTATGCCTATGAACGATTGCCTGATGATGTAAAAAGAAAATTATCAACCTTAGAAGGTGATTTTGGAAAAATGTACAAGCCGCATCCTGTCATTTGGAAACATCCAGTGACTGATCTCGACGTTTTGCATGTCAGCGAAGGTTTTCAAGACGGATTTATCGATACCAACACAGCACTAGAAATTCCACAAGAAGAAAGTGAAGAAATTCAGCAATTTTTACACGATCATATGTGGGCAAAAGATACATACTACGAGCACCAATGGAGTTTTGGCGATTTGGTCATTGCCGACAATTATGCCGTAGCACATTATGCAAAACCAACACACAGCAATACCTTACGCGTGTTACACAGAACCGCAACCAAAGGTCAAAAAAGACACCAACTTCGTAAGGTTGCCCATACTTTATAAGACTAAGCACAAGTTGAGCCTAAAGAAAGATGAGAAACTTCTCATCTTTTTCTCATTGTATGTAAATACAAGAGTCGTTGAGCAAAAAGCATATTAGATTTTGGTCATTTTAACCTATGTTTTGGTTAACAAAAAGCCTGTTTTGCGTAGTACTTTTATACTATCAAAATAACACAATCTAAAAAAAGTAAATATCATGAAAAATGCAGTCAAAGTAACCCTGATCAACGTATTATTAGCAAGTGCTTCTATTTTAATTTGGACCATTCTTACTACTAATATTTTATAAGAACATACAACAAATCTACTTTTTACATGTCATAAAAAAACATACGAAAGTAGATTTTGGTCGTATGTGATAATTGCCTAACTTTACTACATGTCAAAAAAAGAAATCCCTGTTTTTGAATTTAGCAATGACTTACACGAAGCCACTGGATACGACCACAGAAGCCATATTCCAGGCTTTGATGTCTTCACATTAGAATCGTTAGACCCTACTACAAGACGTTGTATGCCGCCGTATCGACAAGGATTTTATCAAATAGGAATTCTCAGTAATACAGGCAACAGCAAAATAAATTTAAACACTAATAAAGTAGATTTAGAAAATTTGCCGCTTTGGTTTGTCGTTCCAGGACAAGTATTTTCTTGGCTCCGTGATGAAAACACCAAAGGCTATCACATTCAATTCCGCAAAGAATTTATTTCGGGAACTGTTCCAAACTTAACCGAAGAATTCCCTTTTTTAAAACTCTCCGAGAATAATGTTTTTATCATGACTCCTGAAGAACAAGCTTCGTTGGAGTTTGACATGTCACGCATGCACTCAGTATTTCAAAATCCGCATCCGTATCAAGAGAAAATGCTGGAAGGTATGTTAGTGTCTGTATTGTACAATTGTAAATCAATCTACGAGCGTTACAAAACTACCGAAAGTCATTTATCACGCGGACAAATGCTCACGCAGCAATTTCAACAATTGGTGGACAAACTTTATGTCGATTCAAAAAACGTAAGCGATTACGCCGATCAACTGAATGTGACGCCTAATTATTTAACGACTACGGTTAAAAAAATCACGGGAAAAACGGCCAAAGATGTCATTCAAGAACGTGTCTTTTTAGAAAGTAAAACCATGCTTTCTTTTACAGGAATGGACATTGCCGAAATCGCCTACCAACTCAACTTCCAAGAACCGACACATTTCACACGTTTCTTCAAGAAATACAGTGGTTTAACGCCTAATAAATTCCGTCAGGCACTATAGTCAGCATTTGTGTCATTTTGCATTACAAATTGGTTATTTTTTGATCCAGATTCTTTCGAACTTTGTATGGTAATTAATTCAAAAAGAATGTATCATGAATCGAAAGAAAATAGCATTAGTTACAGAAGCAGGCAACAACTTAGGATACAAGTTTGCCGCTATCTTACAAAAACAAGAATACACCGTTATATTGGCTGCTAAAGGCGCTATGTACGAACAATTACAAGAACAAACACTTGAAAATATCCGCTTGGTCGCGATCGATTTTTCTAAAAAAGAGGAACTCGAAAGTCTGTCCAACTTTATTGAAGAAGCCTACGGAAAACTAGATGTATTGGTCAATAATGCAGAAATTGCCAACGGATTTGGTCAAAAAGTAGCACAACTCAATATGGATGAGGTGAAAGCCTTGTATGAAGAAAATTATTTTTCTGTCTTGCAAACCATTCAAGCGATGCATCCGTTGTTATTGAAGAGTGAAGACGCGCATATCATCAATATTTCAAGCGCGATGGGACAAATTGAAAACATGAAACGAAGCGATTTCCATTACGCGGATTATCAAATGACAGCCTACGCCACCGCAAAAGCTTCGTTGGAAATGTTGACAGTTTTATTAGCCAAAGAATTCAAGCAAACATCTCTCAACATTCATACGTTCGATCCTATTTTAATGAAGAATTGCACGCACAACGATGTGAAAATTTGTCAAGAAGTGAGCGATAGTTTTTTACAGCTATTACAATCACAAGCGCTATCAGTACACTAGTAAGTACACGTTTTTTATCAGAGATTTATAAAAGATGCAAAGCATAAAAAAGAGGCTGTCTAAAAGCACAAATCTCGTCAAACCGAACTTGATACTGAAATAAATTCAGCAAAGGTTTCGGTTTCTCATAAAGATTGATTATCACTGTAATGAGATTCTGAGTCAAGCTCAGAATGACGTTTTTATTTACTTTTAGATAGCCTTTTTGATACGCTATTTTTTAAAGTTTTTATGAAAGCAAACCTTTAATGCGACTAATAGGCAACGCCCAACAGTAATTTCCGTGTTTGGCAAAAACAATGGCAACCATGTTATTTCCATTCCTAGAGAAGACAAAGCTTCCGGAGTCTCCATAATCATTGAAAGGACCATTATTTCCTTTTATGGAGATAATTCCTGAGAAATTATAGAATTTGCCATTCAATTTTACTCTCGCTCGACCATTATACGAGGTTATAATTCCATAGGTTCTTCCTGTGGTTTTTCCTTGTTTGTACACACGTAAATTGAGTCGTGGTCCAATCCATTTTTTGGGTCTCACAGGATTCCATTTTCCTTGATGTCTAGGATATATTTTAAAAACAGCCGCATCAATATAATTTTTCTTCGGTGGAAGATTTAAGTTATACCATTTGTGCAACTTCCCCGCTTTGATATTTGGAAAATAAATACATTCATCACCTGCTTTTGAATTTACTGAACCTGCCAATACATGTGCATTGGAAACGCCATACTCCTGATTGCTTCCTCTTATGGTAAAAAAGCCGCCCATGGTTCCCCATGACTGTAATCGTCTGCTTCGAATGCCACTACCTGTAGCTAGCGTAGCAGTGCTTTGCGGTATTCCTTCTTGACTCACAATTTTGTAGTTTGCCTCACTAAAGTAGGTTTCCGCAGTTTGTACTACAGCAGCATCGGTAGCTGCTTTATTTGTAAGAACAATAATTCGGTTTTTTTGATCCTTTTTATCAATAAAAACACCTAAAATATCATCGGTTGCCTTTTCATTAAATAATACTTCGTCTTCAAATATGTTGACTAGCGAACGCAGCCCTTTTAAATCAATCGTCTTCATATGCTGTTAATTTTGAAGTAGAAGAAAGCGGTATTTTTTTGCGGCTTCCAAAAATGGTAAACACATTTAAATCTACTGCGACAAACACTCCATATTGCAAGGCATTGGCACTTGTGGTAATTCCTTCGTTTGTAATTTCACGCAATGAAGGCGAATAGCTGGCACCAAGTCCTAAAGTGATTGGTAAATTTTTAACATGCAGTGTGAGGTAGGCGCCTGGCGAGAGCACTTCCTTAAATCCAAAATCTTGTGTGGTAGATACGTCATCGTCATCATTTGTTAAACTGTAGTTCAACACGGCTCCTAAATCCAATACTTGTACAAAAACTCCAATACTACCCAAACCTAAAGGTTGTTTTTTCAATCCCCAAGCAAATTCAACTCCAATTGGTAAATTGGCTCCGAGATAAGTTCCGTCGGTTTCACCCATTCCATTACTTTTAAGTCGCTCAGTACCATATTCAATTCCAGGATAAAAGCTTACCGTCGTTGAAAAATAGCTTTTTTGTTTTACCATGTAACCGCCGGTTTTCATGGCAACGGCATCCAAGGCTTCTTTGATATCATCGCTGTCTTCTGCCAAAATAACACTTGCCATCAACTTTGTATATTTATTAAAAGCAGCGCTAGAAGTATTGAAATTGCTCAATCCTTCCGCAGCTAAATCTTTTACAATGGTACGTTTTTCAGCATCTGAATAAGTAACGTAGTCTTTTAAAGCACTTTTAATGTTAGCAGAAGTATATTCAAAGTCTGGATCTAAGATTCTCTTTTTCAGTGCATCAAATCGTGTTTGCACTAAGGCTTGAATCTGTTCGAATTTTTTAAGCTTGTCATTGATGATTTCTTGTGTTTTGTCAAGAATCGCTTCTATTTTAGAATCAGGTAGTCCAACGGCATCCAATTCATTCAATTTGGCGATGGCAGCTATGTTTTGAAATGTCGTATTTTCAGTTGTAAATTCAACGCTATTTTTTTGCGAGAAGTTTTTTATCCAATTGATCAAATTCACTGTATGCAACGCTACTTGACCGTATTTTTTAGTTTTTACACCTTCGTGTAGCAGCATGATATATTCAATTCCTTGATTGTAGGTGGTTTTATATTCGGCGAATTTCTCTTTATCATAGTCAATAACAGTCAATAGCGAAAGTCCATCCAATCCATTTTCAACCAAATCAAAGATCAACGTCATATACGAATGAAATAAATCTACAGAAAGCTTCTGATTTTCATTGTCTAGCTGACTTACTTTACTTAGTATCGTATTGATATTATTAATGACCTCAGAAGCTTTTACAAGCTGTAATTTTAATTGTTTAACCTTTGCATGAATGCCTGAGAAAAAATCAGCTTCATCCGCATCCGCTATGTCAAAGACAAATTTTAGTTTATCTTTTTCACCTAAAAACAATAGTTTCCAGAGCATTTCTAACTCTGATTGACTTAATTGTAATATCTCGTTTGGAAGCACATATTTTAATTTGTCACCATCTTCGTGTTGAATAGCTTTTAGAAAAATGCTCAACCCAACAATGCCACGATCAATAATTGCATTGGATTCCACTCTATTTAAAAACGTTTCTTCTCCTAATAGTAATAAAATTTCATCAGGCTTCTTGTTTTTATTCACTTCTCCAAAAACACGTGTTATTGCCGTAAGTCCTGCAATGAGTTCGTTCTTTGCCTCTTCCTTAATGTCTATTTTTAATTTTTCCATCACAAGTTCTGCAATGGTGTGTGCGTTGTTAGGAATATCGTCTAAATCTTTTTTAAAGGTCGCTTTCCAAGTGTCGCCATCGGTAAATAGAGAGCTTAGGTCTGACGTTTCCAACATAGTGAGTGAGTTTGGAAATGCAGCGCGTAATAATTTGTCCTGCTGTAATTTTTCCAACCATTCCCGTAAAAACGATTGCATCAGTTCTTCTTGTGCTCGGCTCAATGCCCAATCGGTAATTCCTTGTAAAATTTCCGCTTGCGATACGCCTAATAAAGAACCTACAATTCCTGCGGAGGTTGGATCTCCATATTGTCCATTTCGTTCCAAAACATCAATAGTTGCTTTGAGAAATTTAAACCCATTAGAAGAGAGTTTTGCATTTGCAACAAATGAGGCTCTTAAAGAAACTGAAGAAATTGAGGCAAGTAACGATTCGTATATATCTATTTCTGCGTTAAATTCATTTTTTGTTATTTCAGAAATAGTTATTTGTTGTGCGTCTGGTTGTTCTACTGGTTCCTCAGCGACTGCTTCACCATCAGGGAATGGCATTCCTCCTGCATCCCCATCAGCATTATTTTCTGTTTGCAAAATGTTTCCGTTCATTTGCTGTACAACAGCTTTCATAAAGTCGTCCGTAAAAATAGCACGGATATTTCCACCGTTTGCTTGGATTAATTCATGCAAACGGACTAAGTTTTTGGCATCTTGTATATATGATTGCGCCGAGACAGCCGTACTAAAAAGCAACAGCGTTAACAAACAATACACGGACATCCGTAATTTTTCCCCAAAAGGTTTTCTGATAGTTGATTGGTTTCTTTTCATTATGTGATATTTATGGTTGTAGTCAATATTTGCAGCTAGGGCATACTAAGCTTTATCTAATATTCTAGGCTTTTTTTATTAGATATACAATCGTGAAGTTTGGGAAAAACAGGTTAAATATAAGAAGAAACCGATACCATCACACAAAAAATGTGATTTTTAATGACAAAGTATAGACATTTTTCGATGCAGTTTGTGGTGAATTGTACTTAGAAAAGTAGTGGGAAGTATTCAAACAATAAAGTCTAAAGAGAGAAGAAAAATGCCTTTTCCAATAAAAATGATTAGACACTTGTCAGTTCGAGCGCAGTCGAGAACACTAATAATACTTGAATTTCAATTGAATCTCGACTGCGCTCGATTTGACATCTAGTCTAGTGTATTATAATCAGACAAATCATAAAATAGTTACATTGTACTTAAAAAAGTGGTAGGAAGTATTTAAAATCAGACGAACAATAAAGTGTTTACATCGATTTTACGGTTAGGTATGATACGTCATTGCGATCTCCAACTTGATTGGAGAGTGGCAATCTGTTTCTTTCGAAGAGGAATGCTGCTTTGATTTGGACAGACTGCCGTGCTATCGCTCGCAGTGACGTATCAAACTTACTTTGTATTATAATTTACAAGGCTTTTCTTTAAGCGCAACGGTGTACAATTCATCCCAAGTGGCATGCGCAAATTCCTGAGGTGAAAAATGAAATAGTACAAAGGATTTTTGCTTCTCTGCACAGTACACTTGTCGTACTGAGCAGTTGAGCGTTGTCATATCTTTGGTATGAAAAGCATCATACAATTGTATTTTTCCAATAAAATGTGCTGTCTCTTTTGTGTCGTCTTCCTTTAGAAATAACGCGATGGTTTTAGGCACCGTTTTGCTTTTGTCTTTGTTTACAACGCCCATCAATCCATCAAAATAGTATTGCATATACAATTCCAGAGTTTTAGTAGTGAGCATTTCGTTGAGGTTGACATTCCAAACGAATGCATAAGTCCAAAACGTATCGCTGTCTTTTTGTGCCCAACCTTTGGAAAATCGGACTTCTTCTACGCCTTTCAACGGAATTTGTGGTGCAAATGACAGCGGCATCGGAAGGATTTCTTTTCGCCAAGAATCGTCAAAAGTGAGTAATAAACTTTCTTTTTCTTCTTGCCCGAATGTACAAATAGTGAAGAAAAGCGTAATAAGACATACTAAATTTTTCATGTAAGCAAATTACAAACTTAATTTCACTTCAAAGCCCACAGCATCAGAAATTGCATTGTCTTTGATCACATTATTATAATTAATGCCCCAACGCGTACGATCAATTTTAAATTTTGTCGTCATGGTTTTGGTAGCAAAATCTAGTGTTGCTTGAAACTTTACAGGTTGTGTAATGCCTTTGATCGTCATATCTGCATACGCTTCAAAATGAGTTGCATCGTGATAGCCAACTTTGGTAATGACTAAGGTTGCTTTTGGAAATTTTGGGACGTCGAAGAAATCGGTATCTTTTAAATGTTCTGTCAAACTAGCATTGCCTTTGGCGCCCATATCCGTCGCGCGAATGGTATTGAGGTCAATCACAAAACTGCCACCTGTAATTTTATCGCCCGTTTTGATAAAATAGCCTTCCTGAAAATTCACTAAACCATAATGCCCGTTAAAATAAAAGCTGTAATCGCAGGACCATTTGATTTCACTTTTTGAAGTGTTGATTGGTAGTTTTTCTTCTGCTGGAAGTGGCTCTTGTGCGTATCCTTGCACGATTACTAAAAGAGCGAAATATATAAAGAGTTTTTTCATCTGTTTTTACAATTTTTAGTTATGATTATTTTTTCTGTGCGACACTGATAATGCCATTGCGTTTTACAATAGAAAATTTGACATGCTCCCTAGTACAGCGCGGTTCTATGACGAATCCGATTTCTCCATCAATAGTGAAATCGTTTGTATTAGTGATACGAAATTGTTGTTGATAGGTTGTGTTCTCTCGAACAAAACTTATGGGATTTCCACTCCATCGGTCAATAGTTTCTTCGGGAGCTGGATGTTCCAAAAGTTTGCCTGTAGTTTCAAGCGTGCTATTTTTTTCCATTCGGATATAAAAACGACCTGTATAATCGCCTTTGGAATGTGGAGATACATAGTGTGCTTTCGGAGCCAATTCCATCGTAATGATAAAATTGTACAGATTGCCTTTTACTTGCTCCACTTGGAATTTTACCGCATATGGATCTTTTTTTAAGGCGATTTCTTCGTGTAGAAATTCCCCGTAACTATTACTAAAGAAGAGTACGAGTGATAAAATAAATGTGTTCATATTTTGATTGCTTTTTGAATTTTGAAGTAAAACTAGATCGGAGTCGTGCTAAAAAGTGTCAAAAAAGTGTAAAAGAAGTGTCAACAGTTGTAAAAAGTCGCGAAATTGTCTGTTATTTACAGCCAAAATGGACAGAAAAAGAATTTATATATATATCGTTTTGGGAATCATTGTGTTGAGTGTTTGGATCTTTTCCACAGTCGATATGCAACAAAGCGAGTTTTCAGAAAAGGTAAGAATTGCCCTGCGCGATGTTGGGAATAAGTTGTTATTATCTGAAAAAGATTCTACCTCGCTCATTTTACCGATCAAAGAAATTGACGCGTATAAATACGAGTTGTCTTTTCAGAGTCACTTAACCTTTGAGCCGAGTGAAATGGTTTCTATTGTAGCGGAAAGTTTTTTAACATCGCAATTGCCTTCCGAATATCTGGTTGAGGTTTTACAATGTACCGACGGAGAAGTGGCATATAGTTACGAAATGCACAAACGGGAAGAAAATACCATTATTCCCTGTAGCGGAAGGTATTTGCCTTTAAATTGTTATCGAGTAGAAGTGCGATTTACGTCGAAAAATAGTGCCTTTTTTACGTTGCCGAATGCAGTGTATGGGATTGTTTTTATCGTATTTATTGGGTTGGAATTTTTCTTCTTTCGAAAGAAAACAACACAGCAGATTTCGCAAGAAACCCAAGCACATTTTGCGACGATCGGAAGCTTTCATTTTTATCCGACACAAAATAAATTGGTCAAGCAAGCTACCGAAATCAATCTTTCTAAAAAAGAATGCGAACTGCTTCAAATTTTTGCGGAAAACCTGAATCAAGTTGTAACCCGCGACGAACTCACTAAAAAAGTTTGGGAAGATAATGGTGTGATTGTCGGCAGAAGTCTAGATACGTACATTTCCAAACTCCGTAAAAAACTCAAAGACGATGAGAATATCAAGTTGACGAATGTACATGGCGTTGGGTATAAGTTGGAACTTGGGAGTTAGATGCGCTATCGCTCTTAGATTGTTGGTATCGGCTTTGCCTGTTAGTCACGCTTTGCTTTGGTATTTAGTATTTTAGTAGTTGAGTTTGTGAGTGTTTTTGGAATACAATTAACGCATTGGTACATTTTCAAATTAGCACATTGATACATTGGTAGACACGCTTTGCTTTGGTATTGCTTCGCTCTTGGTATATTCGTATTTTAGTTGGTGATTTGTGAGTGTCATTTGATGGCATTGCTACATTTTCAAATTTTCAAATTGGTACATTGGTAGATGCGCTTCGCTTTTAGATTGTTGGTATCGGCTTTGCCTGTTAGTCACGCTTCGCTTTGGTATCGCTTCGCTCTTGGTATATTCGTATTTTAGTTGGTGATTTGTGAGTGTCATTTGATGGCATTGCCACATTTTCAAATTTTCAAATTGGTACATTGGTAGATACGCTTCGCTTTTAGATTGTTAGTATCGGCTTTGCCTGTTAGACACGCTTCGCTTTGGTATCGCTTCGCTCTTGGTATATTCGTATTTTAGTTGGTGATTTGTGAGTGTCATTTGATAGCATTGCTACATTTTCAAATTTTCAAATTGGTATATTGGTAGATGCGCTTCGCTTTTAGATTGTTAGTATCGGCTTTGCCTGTTAGTCACGCTTCGCTTTGGTATCGCTTCGCTCTTGGTATATTCGTATTTTAGTTGGTGATTTGTGAGTGTCATTTGATGGCATTGCTACATTTTCAAATCTTCAAATTGGTATATTGGTAGATACGCTGTCGCTCTTAGATTGTTGGTATTGGCTTCGCCTGTTAGTCACGCTTCGCTTTGGTATCGCTTCGCTTTTAGTATTTTAGTAGGTGAGTTTGTTAGTGTCGTTTGATAACATTGCTACATTTTCAAATTTTCAAATTAGCACATTGATACATTAGTACACTTTCAAATCGGTATTTTATTAGACGCGCTTTACTTTGATAGGCTCAGTGTATACGCTTTAGTATTTTAACTGTTGAATGCTGAATTTTGGATTATTTTGCTAAATTCAAGTCTGTTTGTTGCTACTTTTTGGTGTACCAATTAAGAATAAAACCTTGTACATTTTTTGTTTTTTAACGCCAATGCTCCAATCAAATTGCTCTTTATTGGCCAATTTATTGACCAACTCTTTCATTTCTGGCACTGAATACGTTCGTAAGCAGGAAATAACTCCATCCCATAGCACGACTATTGGAATAATTGGAAATAGATAGGTGAAAAATAGTCTACCGAATTTAAAAGGCTTGATAAAAGGAGTCGTCAAAAATACGTTTATAGGCGAAAGTAACATTCCGATAAAACTAGCCATAGTCCTATCCTGAACTTCAAAAATGGCAATACCTGTATTTGCATCTACAGTGTTTTGAAGTATTTTTTGTGCCTCTTTTGGCTTAAAATGATGAAATGATAAAAACTGTGTGCGAAATCCTTTTACATGTTCAGGTACATCTCTAGCATCTATGCTTTTGGGAATATAATTAAAGTTTTTAGCTTGTGCTATTGCATGTTTAAATGCATGTACGTTTGGGTAATAATCGGTTAAGGTGATAGTGAGTTCAGGAATTTGTTTTAAAAGTTCAGTATTTAACCATAACAACCCACCACCGCCACCTGAGGCTAAATCTACTATGCTTGTTGTATTCGTCACTTTTAATTTTTCAACCAATATATCTACAACAGGCAGATATATCTTTGCTTTGTTTGACACAAACTGTAAAAAATCGGTCATGTAGTTTCTTAAAAAATCTGGAAACCATTGCAAATCTTCAAATTCAAATACGTGGATACGTTTCATATTATGATAATTTTCTACCGGTTAAATACATTATTTTTCCGCCTCTTCCGTTGTCATTTTTTCCTGCTTTCCAATCGTAGTTTTTTGTAGTTACCGATGATGTTAGCGTTAGTAAATCACTAGGATTGTATAGTTTTAAGAGTGCAATGCATCCGTCAATCACAATGATGATGGGTAAAATTGGTATGATGTACGTAAAAAGTATGCGTACCATTCGGAATGGTTTTACAAAGAAAGCTGTTAATAAAACGGTGAGCGGTACAAACACGGTCATGCCTACAATTTGCCATAAACTATCGTTGTTTCCCTCTACAATAACAACAGGATTTCCACTGTCTGCAATTTTTTGCAATACTTCTTTGGCTTTTGAAGCGTGCAATTGGTGGAACGAATTTATAAAAAGATACAATCCGTTTTTGTTCGTATGAAATTCTGAAATACGAATGGAATCGACTGTAATATCGTCTTTTAAAAATGGTTGTACCGTTTCAATTCCTGCACCAAGATTGAATTCAATATTAATTATTTTCTTCGTTTGCGTTTTCTCTAAAATGTCTTCAATAACAGGAATAAAAGGTTTGGTGGCATTTGTTTGTAACACAAACCAACTTAAAAATTCAGCAATCATTTTTTTGATGAATGTAGGACACCAATTTGTATTTATGATTTGTGTAATTTGTTTTCGTTTCATACGTTGATTTGCTTAAAAAATATTACTTTTAGTCCAAATGTACTAAAAAATTTGACCAACTGGACTAATTTATGAAAAATATTAAATCAAAAATTTTAGCAGAAGCCAAAAAACTCTTTAATGAAAAGGGCGTAGCCCATGTTTCCATACGAGAAATTTCAAGAGAAGTAGGCATTAGTCATAGCAATCTCATTTATCATTTTAAAGATAAAAATGCGCTTTTAACCAGTTTGCACGATCAAATTTTAGCAAGTGCGATTCAATTAAATCAAGACATCAGCACCGAAGAAAATACCTTGAAAAGTTTGTTTATAAGTACACTTACAGGTTTTGAGATTATCTATGATTTTCGATTTTTTATGATTGATTTTAATCTCATCATGAGAGAAAATGAAGAATTACATACGCAAATTAAAGCGATTGAGCAATTGCGTTTTACAATGTATGAGGAAAAAATTACAAAGATGATTGCAGAAGATATCATGCGAAAAGAAGCATATGCGCAAGAATATGACTATTTGATTGCGCAAATACGTGTGTTTAGTGATTATTGGGTATCGTCGTCGCAGGTGTATGAGGAAAATCCACAGTTGCGTATTAAAAAGTATGCGCGACTTTTACTCACACATTTTTACCCTTATTTAACCGAAAAAGGAAAAGAAAACTTTGAGGAGTTACTTGCTGATTTTGGATTATAAGTGTACAAAAACCAATCCGTTAATAAATATCTTCCACAATAGTCAAAAAATCTTGTTGCCTGCTTTTGGTTACAGGGAGCGTAATGTTGGTATCCAATACAATGTAAAAACCATCATTTCTGATCAGCTTTTGGATGTGTTCCATATTGACTAGATACGATCGGTGGATTCTAAAAAACATCAAATTGTCTTTAAACTGTTCTTCGAAATATTTGAGTGGTTTGCTCATGATTTCGCTGGTATGATTTCGAATATGTATTTTGGTATACATGCCATCTGCTTCAAAGTACAAGATATCTTCATAATTGACAAAGCGAATTCCTCCTGGAACGTCAATTTTTATTTTTTTGACTGAAATTTTTTTAAAGATTTTTTTCAGCGTGTCTAAATTGAGTTGCTGTTCTTGCTTTTCTATGTTTTTTAGCGCGCGTTGTACAGTATTTTTCAGCTCAATACGCGATACAGGTTTTAAGAGATAATCAAGTGCAGAAAGTTTAAAAGCATCAATTGCATATTTGTTGTACGCCGTGACAAAAATGAGTTGAAATGTGCAGGAATTGATATCGATGAATTTAAAAAGCTCCAAACCAGAATGTTCTGGCATTTCAATATCCAAAAAAACGATTTGCGGTTGTAGTGTTTGTATCATTTTTACACCATCCATCAAATTAGACGCTTGTGCTACTTGCGTGAATTGTGGAAATAATTCAGTGACTATACTTTCTAAAACGCGTCTCGCTTTTTGTTCATCATCTATAATTACTACTTTCATGGATTTATTTTTTTAACGCTATTCTATCAAGTTAATCGCATATGTTCTTTAGGAATCGTAATAATAACACGTGTTCCTGATGGAATGTTAGCAGTTTCCAAATTGTGTATATCTACTTTAATTTTTTGTGCTCTATTTTGATTGATCAATTGCAAGCGTGTTTGATTGGCACTGTTGGCAAATGATTTATGTGCTGTTCTCGTTCTTTTCAATTCCAATGCTTTTTGTATGCCAATACCGTTGTCTTCTATGGTAATCTGCAACTGCGCTTCGGCATCTCTAAATATAAGGATGAGTTTTTTAGTTCCAGCTTTTTTATGTAACAATCCGTGTTTAATGGCATTCTCAACATACGGCTGCAAAAACAGCGATGGAAATATATAATTTTTGGTGAGTAAGGTGTCATCTACTTGAAAGTCAATATGTAAATCGTCTTCAAAACGTTCTTTTTCAAGCTCTAAATAAATGTGCAGCGCTTCAATTTCTTCTTTGAGTAAAATATGTTCTTGTTGGCTTTGCTCTAAATAGATTCGAATCAATCGAGAAAATTTAACCAAATACTCACTTGCCATTTTTTTATCATTCAATTCAATATAATCTTGTATGGCTGTCAAGGCATTAAAGATAAAATGCGGATTCATTTGTGAACGCAAACTTTCTAAATTTGCGGCAATTAGCAACTTTTCCTGTTCCAACTTTTCAAAAGCACTTGCTTGTTTTTTAGACTTTTTTCGCGCTTTGTATTGTGTAAATAGATAGGTCATTGCGATGATTCCTCCGATACATCCGACCAAAAACCAAGTCTGCAACCAAAAAGGTGCACGCACGGTGATATTGGCACTCAAAATGTTTGAAATGTTATTTGATTTTAGATCAATAGCTCTCACATAAAATTGATATTCGCCCGAAGAAAGACTCGTAAACGCAACAGTGTAGTTTCCTAAATTGACCGCTTGCCAATCGGAAGGAGTTGACTTTTCAATTTTGTACTCATATCGTATGTTTTCTGAAGATTTAAAACCGTTGGAGTGAAACTCAAAATTGATTTTATTATCTGAATAGGGAAGCGTGTAGCTATCTTTTACAGGGACTTCTTCATTCAGCTTTTCAACTTTTTTAAAATAAATTTGAGGTGTGATTTCACTTTTAAAAATACGCTGTTTGTCAAATGAAAACACATCTTGATCGGTTGCGACATACACGGTTTCCTCGATAATTTCCAGTCCTGAGATGGTATTGGAAGTCAATCCGTCAGAAGCGGTGATTGATTTTACAGTATTGTCAACCGTATTGTATTGCTGAATTCCTTTGTCAGTCGAAATCCAAAGATGTATGCCATCGGCTTTTAATATATTGATATCATTAGAAAGCAAACCGTCTGCAACCGCGACTGTCTGTACAATTTTGTCATGACGTACTTTTAAAATTCCATATTTTGACGTACCGACCCAAATACTGCCGTCACTCGTTTGTGCCAATGCTGTGATAAAAAGAGAGGCGTTATTGTACTGTATTTTTTTCTTGTCACCTTTGGCAGTGATCAATTTAAAATCATCAATAGCGCCCATATAAATTGTATTACGAATAGTATCATGGTAGATGATATTAGCTCTGTTACTGTCTAATAAAGAGTGCGCTTGATACGATGTTTTATGTTGATATAACAATCTACTGGAATCATAATTTGCAGTCAGTAACGAATCTTTGTAGTTTGCTATATACTTTATCCCAGAAAAAATACCGCCTTCGCATGGTTGTATCGTGTCATTTTTGAGTCGAATTATTTGATAGTTTTCAACAAATAAAAACGAATCATCAAACAATCGTTCTGAAATAAAGTGAATTCGTTGTCCTGTAGCTTCGCGTAGTATTGTATAAGATTCATCTGTAACATTATATTTTAAAATGGCTCCCAAATTTGTGCCAATCAACATATGATGCTTGTCCATTTTCTTAATGGCAGATATGTGGTATTGTGTATGTCCAAAAGATTTTCGTTGCAGTGCGAGATTGGGCATCAAAAAAAGACCATTTTTCAATGTGGTAAACCATATGTTTTTCTGGGCATCAACTAATACATCCGTTATAAAATATGAGGTATGGTACTTATTTTTCAACATCCAAGTATGATCATAAATTTCATATACATACACACCTTTGTCCGTACAAAACCAAAACTGATCATTTATTTTTACAAACCTAATCATTACTTTTCCTTGCAAGTCTTCTGGCAGTGAAACCTCTTGAAATGCTTGCTGACCTTCATGTTTTACAAAAAGTCTATAGCCTTTTGTTTCCCAAAACTTAAAGCAATACAAACTTTTAGACGCATCTTCTAGTAAAGATCCTTTTTTGGTCTCCTCAGGATATTGTACTTGTAGTTTTTCATCCGAAAGGACTTTGGTAACTCTTGCATTTTGAATTTGAAAAATAGTTTCTCCAGCGTTAAAGATTAATTTTTCATCCGTTACATACGGTGTTCCAATGCGTTTGTTGGAAGAAAAAATGGTTTCAAGCGCACCAGTTTGTCTGTCTACCTTTGTAATTTTGTTCATTGAAAAGGCATAAATCTGCTCTTTAAAGATGGTAATATCGATAAGGGTGAAATTGACTAATTCTCCTAAATCTGCATGCGTGTATAGTTGGTCATTCTCTGCGTAAAATAATTGTGCTGCAATATTGACACACCACAATCGGTTTTGCGCATCCAAGGATAAATCGAACACACTGCGTCCTTTTTTTGTGTCGTTTTCAAACTTTATAAAATCCTTTCCATCATATCGAAACAATCCTTTGCTCGCGGCGAGCCAAATAAAACCTTTCTTATCTTCTACAATACCATAAAATTCAGTGTCAGGCAAATTGATATCCTCTTTCAAATTGAGAATCACAGGTTGTTGTGCATATAATCGCAAACAAAAAAGAATACTACAGACAAAAAATAATTTATGAGACTTCATAAATATGGAGTAAATAACTTTGGATACAAAAGTACGTGATTTTGGTAGGGAAAGAAAAACTGAATGTATTATAAAAAGAGCTACTTTTTACAGTAACTCTTTCCTTTTTAATACAACGCATTGCGAATGTGCTTGGTAATTTCACATTACACTAAGTTGTAGTTGATTTTCCTAAATTAGCATCCTTCTGAAGGCGCACAAAATTCAGTATAAATTGGTTGTTGACAAGGAAAATTTTTGGCATTTAGTGTAATACAATCTTCAGCACAAGTAACCCACCAAGTTGGTCCTGCTCCTACAATACGATTCTCGCTCATTTTTGAAATTACATTTTTATTCAATGTCAATTTGTTGTGAAATTTGTTTTTTTTCATAATAAATAATTTTTAGATTTTAATGAATAATTTTCCACTAAAATAAAGTCTCACTATGACAAAAAACGACACAACTTTCTGAAAGTAATGAGTTTATTTCTAATGAATGGGAAGCTGTTTTTGAATGGAGTAAGAATCAAGATGCTAGAATCAGGATTTAGGATTTTTTCAAAGTGAATTTAGTGTAGTCAAGAAACAGATTGCCGCGTCGCTATGCTTCTCGCAAAGACGATTCAAACTAATGAAATAACAAAAAACAAATTGACGAATCTACAAATAAACAAATAAAAAGTTGAAAAGTTTATTGGTTTATGAGTTTAGACTTTGAAACAACAAATATCACAGGATAACAACCCACAACGGAGCGCAGCGACCAACCCACAACTGACAACAAGTCAAAAGACAAGACCAAGAAACAGATTGCCACGTGGTAAACTCCTCGCAAAGACGTTTCAAATAAACAAAATAACAAATGAACGAATTGACAAAAAGATAAACGCTAGTGAGATTCTGAGTCAAGCTCAGAATGACGCAAGAATCAAGATGCTAGAATCAGGATTTAGGATTTTTTCAAAGTGAATTTAGTGTAGTCAAGAAACAGATTGCCACGTCGTTTCCTCCTCGCAAAGACGTATCAAACTAATGAAATAACAAAAAACAAATTAACGAATCCACAAATAAACAAATAAAAAGTTAAAAAGTTTATCGGTTTATAAGTTTAGACTCTGAAACAACAAATATCATTAGATAATAACCGACAACGGAGCGCAGCGACCAACCCACAACAATTGAAGCTGAATGCAATGTGAAGAACTCAAAATTTTAAATGAAAAGTAATTGAACCAAGACCCAATACCCAAAACCCAACATCAAAACTTCACATTCAACAAATCCCCACTCAACTGCAACACGACCAATTCTGCCAATTTTGCATTGTATTTGGCTTGGTTTCGGCTGAGTTCGGCATTTAATAAGTTTAACTGTGCTTGTCGGAATTCAATCGAGTTGACTTGTCCTAATTTGAACTTTTCTTGGGTACGATTAAAGTTATTTTGTGCCGTTTTGATGTTTTCTTGCTGCAATTCGTAGATTAAAACTTTGTTCTTGTAATCGTCCCACGCATTGTTAAAATTACGCTCCAAATCGATTAAAACCTGTTCTTTTTGCAATTGCTGATTTTCTAGAGCAATCTTTGCATTTTGCACACGCGTAATCGTATTTCCACCATCAAACAAATTCCACGTTAAGGTCAATCCGCCTGAAAGTCCCACATTGGTAGAAACGGCGACGAACGCTGCGGCATTGTTGTTATTTCGATTCCAACCGTAACTTCCTGTCAAACCAACCGTTGGTAAATACTGCGAACGATTTGATTTAATATCCAACGCACTAATGTTGATATTCTTGTCAGCTTGTAATAAAGAAACATTGTTCGCCTGTGTTTTGGTCCATAAATCGTCTTTATCAAGCTGAAATAAAAATGAAATCGTCGTATCCACATCAAAATTCTGCACCAATTTATTTCCCAAAATCACATTCAAATCACGCTTGGCGTTAATAAGTTGTTGTTCCGTATTGACAATACTGATGCTGTCATTATTGATATCCACTTCTGCATTCAAGACATCTAATTTGGTGTTTTGACCGTATTCAAATTGGTATTCTGAACGCGTCAAACGATCTTTTGAAATTTTAAACGTTTCCTTAATCGCATCCGTATTTTCAGAAAGTTGTGCCACCGAATAATACACGGAGAACAATTGCAGCAAGGTATTTTCAATCGTTTCGCGGGCTTCTAATTCGGATAATTGATATTGCTCTTTCAGTCGTCTGTAATTGTACAATCTGCCTAAACCATCAAACAATGTATAATTTAGGTTAATCGAAGCATTGTAACGTGAACTTTCAGCACCATTTAAAACTGCGGTTTCTCCATTGGCAAATTCGGCTTCCGTATTGTCCAAATTGTACGTTCCGCCTGCATTTCCTGTCACTGTTGGCAAATATCCAGAGTTGAGAACGCCTTTGTTATTTTCGGCAACTTTTACACTATTATTCGCGATCTGAATTCCGTAATTATGCTCCAACGTCAACCGAATCGCTTCTTCTGGTGATAGGACTTCTTGAGCATTTAGGCAGATTCCGAAGAAAATAAAGAGATACGTGAGATAACTTTTAGTGTACATTTGCTTCGTTTTCGTTTA
The DNA here is from genome assembly GCA_039026955.1 of Bacteroidota bacterium. Lineage (GTDB taxonomy): Bacteria > Bacteroidota > Bacteroidia > Flavobacteriales > Flavobacteriaceae > Kordia. Next base: position 31,010 of record JBCCLH010000023.1, on the reverse strand, counting down.
GTTCATTGTAGGCAACTTCGGCTGCTGTTTCGGTTAATTCGGCAGTGTATTGTTTTTTCAAAAGCTGTTCTTCCTCATGGTATTTTACGCGCACCACACGCTCCACTTCTTCTTTGGTAATTTCTCTATTGTAATACAACCATTTTGCAGTTTTCTTGACGTAATTTCCGAAGGATAAGAATATTGGCAATACAATTAAAGTTAATACGGTAGCAAACCCAATTCCGTAGGCGATCGAAATTGCCATTGGAATTAAAAATTGTGCTTGTCGACTCGTCTCAAATATCAAAGGCGCCAATCCTGCTACCGTTGTAATAGACGTTAAAAAGATGGCTCTAAAACGAGCACGACCTGCTTCGTACAAAGCATCGTCAAACGACATGCCTTCGCGAAGATTTCGGTTAAATTTGCCGATCAATACGAGTCCGTCGTTGACCATAATTCCGATTAAAGCGATGATTCCCAACATGGAAAGTATGTTTACTGGAAAATCGTGAATCCAATGTCCCCAAGCAACGGCTGGCAAGCTTAACGGTATGAGTAACAATAATAATAACGGCTGACTGTAACTTCTAAACGTAAAGGCAATTACAATGTAAATTAAGATTAAAATTGTAATCAATACAGGTAAGAGTGAATTTAGTAATTTTAGTCGCTCTCTGTTTTGTCCTTCATACGATGGTGTTACGGTTGGATATCTGGATAAAATCTCAGGCATAATTTCGTCTCTGATTTCTGCCATCACATCTGTAGAACTTGTTTTTTTCGGGTCTTTGATATCTGCGGAAACCTGAATTTCACGACGACCTTCCAAATGATTGATGGCCACTTCTCCGCGTTCAATGCTGTAACTCGCAATTTCTTTGAGCGGTACACGTTGTCCACTTGACGTGATGATCCGCATGTCGTCTAAATCATTAATGGAAGAACGATTCGGTCGGTCGTAACGAACCCAAACTCGAATTTCATCTTGTCCACGTTGAAAACGCTGTGCTTGTGCTCCAAAAAATGCCGATCGCACTTGGGTCATTACGGTTCGTAAGTTCAAACCTAAAGCGTACGCACTTTCGTTGAGTTGCAAACGCACTTCTTTGATTCCTGCGGGATCGGTATCGGTAACATCTTTCAGTAATATGTTGTTTTCAAGGATTTCTTTCAGTTCTTTTTTGACGGCTTTTAATTCGGCAATATTATTTCCTAATAGTGAAACTGAGACAGGAAGTCCACCAAAATTTCCACCACTTCCATACACCAAACTTTCAATCCCAATCACAGGACCTACGGCATCTTTGATACGATTGGAAACCAAATCAGAGGTAATTTCATTCGGACGTTCTTCTCCGGGTAATAAGTTGACTTGTAATGAAGCTGTCGCCGAACCTGGACCCACACGACGAATCATATTTTTGACCAAATACTTCTCTGAATCTTCTCCTAAATACTCATCGTTGATTTCTTTCGTGACGATTTTTGCTTTTTCTTCGATGAAGGAAATAATACTGTCGGTTACTTTTTCATTCGTTCCATTTGGCATGTTGAGTGTAATTGTCACACGATCGCTGGCAATTCTTGGGAAAAAAGCACCTCGGATGATTCCTGCCTCAAAACTAGATTTGGTCAACAGCAAAAAGACAATAAAGAATGAAAACATTAAAAATTTATGTCGCAATGCAAATCGCAAGGTTGGACTGTACATTTTGTCGCGCAGCCAATTCATAATGGCTTCTCCGAACGTGTTAATATAGCGTAATTTTGAGAATAATCTTGGCAAGAGTCCTTTCGGTGCTGCGTTTTGTGCGCGCAATGCTTTGGAATGTGCTAAATGCGCAGGTAAAATGATCAAGGCTTCTACCAAAGAGACAATCAGCGTTAGCATTACTACAATAGAAACTTCGCCGAAAAATTCACCAATTCGTCCATCTAAAAAGAGGAAAATACAGAAGGCTAAAATGGTAGTGACAATGGCCGATAAAATGGCAGGTAATACTTCCATGACACCGTCAATCGCAGCTTCTTCAGGCGATTTTCCTTTTTCGTACTGTTGATAGATATTTTCTGCAATCACAATTCCATCATCTACCAAAATACCAATCACGATAATCATCCCAAAAAGGGACAATACATTAATGGTAATATTGAAAAAACCAGCAAACATAAACATTCCCAAAAAGGCAACAGGCAAGCCAAATGCTACCCAAAATGCCAAACGTGTGTTTAGGAAGAGTGATAAAAATGCCAAGACTAGCATGATTCCGATCAGCGCATTTTCTGCTAAGAGTTCGGTGCGTTGTACGAGTGTTGTGGAGCGATCGTCAATGACATCCAAACGGACATTTTCATATTTTTGGTTGAAGGTTTCTATGTAGGCTTTGGTTTTGTCTGCCGCAGAAATCAAATCTTCCGTATTGGTACTTGTGATGCTAATATTTATCGACAAATTACCGTTAAAGTAATTCGCATCAGGCGTTTCCGAAAACTGATCGCGCACCGTAGCCACATCTTTTAAACGAATGATACGCCCAGAAATATCTGATTTTACGACTAAATTGGACAACTCGTCCGCATAATAAGAGCGAGCGTTGGCGCGAATAAGATATTCTTCCGCATTCGTTTTAATGGTTCCACCAGTAGAAATGAGACTCGCCTGATTGATCGCTGTAGACACTTCTGCAAATGATAAATTGTACGCGCGTAAATTGGTTTCGTTAATCGCAATTTCGATTTCTTCGTCGGGATAACCTGTGATGTTAACTTGTGAAATTCCGTCAATACCGCGCAAATCGTTTTCCACTTGACGACCAATTTGTTTGAGTGTCACGAGCGGAATTCCTTCACCACTAATCGCAAATGAGATCGTTTCTCTCACGGCTTCTCGTTTGGCAACCACCAATGGTTCCATGCCTGTTGGAAACGTTGGCACACGATCCACCGCATTTTTGATTTCCAACAACATAAAGTCAATATCTTCTCCCTTTGAGATTTCCACATTGATGACGCCGCTATTTTCGTTGGACGTTGAGGTCACACGTTCTACACCGTTGAGTCCTTTGAGATTGTCTTCAATTTTTAGTACAATTCCTTCTTCTATTTCCTGCGGAGAAGCTCCCGGATACGTAATGTTGATCGTTACATTTTTAGAATCGACCAACGGGAAAAAGGAGGAATTCAACGTATACGCACCATACATTCCGAAGATTACAAACAGTGCAATGACGATATTTACAGCAACACTGTGTTTTATAAAGTAAGCAATTAGTTTTCTCATGACTTACTTGCTGCTTTTTTTGGTTCTTTTGTAGTAGAAATGTTATCAGTTGCCTTTTGAGAAAAAGGTTTGACCAACATGCCAGCATACGCTCCTGGAACGGATTTGGATAAAATAATGGTTCCGTTAGGAATATCTTTTAGGACGACTTTGGTATCTGAAAAATAGACAGGCGTGACATCTATCACATCCAAAATGCTATCGCGCACAATAAAAACCTGATTGTTATCGGAGACAAGATTTCGATCGACTTCAATCGCGTCTTTTTCTTCTTTGGCGTTCAGATAGGCTTCCAAATACATTCCTTCTTTGAGTTGCTCATGTTTCACCTCAATATACGCTGTAATGGTTTGTGTGGTTGCATCAATACTTCCGTTGACACGGGAAACAACTCCCGAGTAAGTATCTGTACCATCCAGATTTTTCAGTACTACTTTTTCGCCTACTTTTAATAAGCTTGCGTATTGTTTGCTTAGCGCGACTTCCATTTCGTAGACAGAATCGTCAATAAAAGCGCCTAATTTTTGTCCGTTCCGAATTAGTGAACCTTCCGTCACCAAAGCTTCTGTCAAAATTCCTGAAAACGGCGCACTAATCGTATATTTTGATAAACGCTGTTCTAAATTCTTTACATTATAATAATTGGTCACAATGCTTCGTCCTGTGATAAAGTACTTTTCCTTTTCCGAAGTCATTTCAGGTAAGGTTGGCGTTGTTTTGTTTAGGTCGAAATTAGAAAGGTATTTTTGCCATTTTGGATAAATAGCTGGGAAATCCAATCGTAAATCGGGCATAATGGCAGCAATAGAATTGTACAAATTGCTTTTGGTGGATTGTACATTGGCAAAATATTCGGCAGCATCCATACGAATCAACGTTTCTCCTTTGCGATATTTTTGTCCTGGTTTGAATAATTTTCTACCTGTTTTAAAAATTCCTTGTACTTCTGAAAATAGTTCTACACGTCTTTTGGCAACGAGACTTCCATTGGCAGGAATAATGATAGGAATGGTGGTGTTTTGAACGGTATCCGTGTACACTGTTTTGACAACTTTGGCAGGAACAGGTCGTTTTTTTTGTTTGCTATTTGCTAGTTTGTTTCCAAAGTACCAAGCACCAGCAATTAGGAGTGCTCCAAGAATCGAAAGTACAATATTTCGCATCTGGGTAAGTGATTTAGATGGTTAGGATGCAAATTTATCCATAACTTTACTTTAAGACTCTTAAAAAAAACTTAATAAAATTCAGAATCTACTCAAATGTAAGTCAGTAAGATAGCGTCAAAAAGCGAAATTCATGTTAAAAATCTATGCTAGAGATTCAAATTTTATCGTAATTTAGGGGAATATAGGAGTAATTTATTTGTAGGAATGACACAATAGCCCTAATAAAAATCCATGTTTGACGTAATTTTTTGTCGATTCGTAGATAAATTTGCAATGATATAACATAAAATATTTTGTCAAACCCTATAATTTTATACTTTTACACCGTTATGGCAAAATTAAACCAAAAGACCCTGTTGTGTTTTGTTATACTAGCATTCGCTTTCTTAACAACTGCGCACGCCCAATTTATTAACCCTCCGCCACCTGGACCACCGCCTCCACCGGGATTCCCGATTGATGCTGGTCTTGTAGGTATACTTGCCGCTGGAGTATTGTATGGTATACGGAAAAAAATGAAAAAGTAACTACTTCGACAGCCCCTGAAGTCTTGCAACGTATTTCCCTATAACATCAAATTCCAAGTTTACAATTGAGCCAACTTTCAAGTATTGAAAGGTTGTGTGGCTGTACGTATATGGAATAATCGCTACCGAAAACGAATTTCTCTCTGAATTTACAACTGTTAAACTAGTACCATTTACGGTGATAGAACCTTTTTCAATGGTAATATTATTCAAACCTGCATCATATTCAAAGGTGTAATACCAACTTCCATCACTTTCTTTTACAGACGTACACGTAGCAATTTGGTCTACATGTCCTTGTACAATATGTCCGTCCAAACGATCGCCTAATTTCATGGCGCGTTCTAAGTTGACACGATCATTCAATTGCCAAGTTCCTAAATTGGTTTTGTCTAACGTTTCTTGAATGGCAGTCACCACATAAGTGTTTTCTTCCAAATTTCGATCCACTACAGTTAAGCAGACACCATTGTGTGCCACACTTTGATCAATTTTCAATTCGTTGGTCAAGCTGCTTTGTACCGTAATGTGAAGGTTTTCTTTTTCGCGCTCCAACTGTGTAATCACACCTAATTCTTCAATAATCCCTGTAAACATTATTAATTTCGTTAAATTTGCATACAAAATTAAGAAATAATACCAAATTTATTATAAAATGCGACTTCGTATATAAGGTCTCGTTTTATAGTAGATTTGGTATAAAAGTCTGAATTACGTACATGAAGAAAGAGGAGAAAATAAAAGTAGGAATTTCGGTTGGTGACTTAAACGGTATTGGAACAGAAGTCATCTTAAAGACCTTCAAAGACAATAGAATGCTAGAATTGTGTACGCCCGTTATTTTCGGATCTACTAAAATTTTATCATTTCAAAAAAAGCACTTCAATATACATACTAACTTTCACGGTGTCACTAATGCCGAAAAAGCGCAACATGGAAAGATTAACGTAGTAAACATTACCAAAGAGCCAGTTACGATTGAATATGGAAAATCATCAGAAACGGTTGGAAAGTTTGCTATAAAATCCTTCACGGAAGCTACGAATGCCTTAAAAGAAGGTACGATTGATGTGTTGGTGACTGCGCCGATTAATAAGCATAATGTACAATCGGAAGAATTTACCTTTCCTGGACATACAGATTATTTAGGAGAAACGTTGGAAGGCGATAGTTTAATGTTAATGGTAAATGATTCACTTCGCGTGGGATTATTGACCGATCATGTAGCGGTGAAAGATGTGTCGGCGACGATTACGCCCGAACTGATTGAAAAGAAGGTAGACACTATATATAGGACTTTAAAACAAGATTTTGGGGTAACGAAACCTAAAATTGCCGTCTTAGGAATCAATCCACATGTGGGTGACAATGGTGTGATTGGTGTGGAAGATGACGAAGTACTAAAACCAACTTTAGAAAAAATCAAGAACGAAGGCAAGCTTGTGTTTGGACCGTATGCGGCAGATAGTTTCTTTGCCTCGAGCAATTACAAGAACTTTGATGCTATTCTGGCGGCCTATCACGATCAAGGGTTGATTCCGTTTAAAACCTTATCTTTTGGCCAAGGTGTCAATTTTACGGCAGGACTCAATAAAGTGCGCACTTCGCCCGATCATGGAACAGCCTACGAAATTGCAGGAAAAAACAAGGCAGATCACAACTCATTCAAAGAAGCCGTATTCACTGGAATAGAGATTTTTAGAAACAGAAATATATACAAAGAAATTGCGGAAAACCCACTAAAAAAGCAGCCAAGTAAGATATAAACAAAAAAATGTTGACAACTTTACGTTGCTAATAAAAAATTTATATCTTTGCACGCTCGAAACTGATGTTTAAGATGATGGTACTAAAGGACTTTACAATTCCTTTTATAGGATTAAAAGAAGGAAAACACCAGTTTGATTATCAAATTGATAATACGTTCTTTGCACTTTTTGATTTTGATGAATTCAATGAAGCGGCTGTTAAAGCAACATTAGAATTTCACAAAAAGACAACCATGCTTGAGCTTACATTTAAAGCCTCAGGCACAGTCAATGTCGATTGTGATGTTACCAATGAACCCTTTGAGCAGCCAATTGATGGCAACTTAAATTTAATTGTAAAGTTTGGTCATGAATACAACGATGAAAATGAAGAAATTCTAATCGTGCCGCATGGCGAATACGAAATTAATGTCGCACAATATATATATGAAATGATTGTGTTGGCGGTTCCATCAAAACGAATTCATCCTGGTATTGCAGACGGCACATTGAAGTCTGAAATACTCGAAAAGTTAGAAGAATTACAACCTGGTACAGACAAAAAAGAAACTGAGGAGGACATTGATCCTCGTTGGAATACATTAAAAAAACTATTAACGGATAATAAATAATATAGAAAATGGCACATCCTAAGAGAAAAATCTCTAAAACTAGAAGAGATAAGAGAAGAACTCACTATAAAGCTACTGCTCCTCAAATTGCTACGTGCCCAACGACTGGTGAAGCACACTTATATCACAGAGCTCACTGGCACGAAGGAAAATTATATTACAGAGGAAAAGTATTGATTGACAGTACTACAGAAGAAAACTTAGCATAACACACACATGTTTAGTCATAAAAGCTCTCACTTTCGTGAGAGTTTTTTATTTGACCGTTTTTTTGTTAAAATTGTAAAAACGATATATTTTGCCGTGTTTATCGGAGAATTTTAGTAATTTCGTTTAATTTTTAATGATTTTTTGTTAAAAATCAACAAAACCAACGTTAAGGTATGACCAAAATTACAGCAGCAATAACCGCTGTAGGAGCCTATGTTCCTGATTATGTATTAACCAACAAGATACTTGAAACAATGGTTGATACTAACGATGAGTGGATCACAACTCGAACCGGTATCAAAGAACGCAGAATTCTTAAAAAAGAAGGTGCGGGATCTTCATATATGGCGATCAAAGCAGCCCAAGATCTTATCGCAAAGAAAAATCTAGACCCAAAGGAAATTGATATGGTAATTGTAGCTACGGCTACACCCGATATGCCTGTTGCTTCTACTGCAGTGTATACCGCAAGTCAAATTGGTGCTACCAATGCGTTCGCATTCGATTTGCAAGCTGCGTGCTCTAGTTTTCTGTACGGAATGTCTGCTGCAGCAAGCTATGTGCAATCTGGACGTTACAAGAAAGTATTATTGATTGGTTCTGATAAAATGTCTTCGATTATCGATTATGAAGACAGAGCTACATGTATCATCTTTGGAGATGGTGCCGGTGCTGTTTTGTTTGAACCGAATGAAGAAGGATTTGGGTTGCAAGACGAATACTTGCGCAGTGATGGTATTGGTCGTGAATTCCTAAAAATAGATGCTGGAGGTTCCATATTGCCAGCTTCTGAAGAAACTGTAAAAAACAAACAACATACCGTGTTTCAAGACGGAAAAACCGTTTTCAAATTCGCAGTATCCAATATGGCAGATGTGAGTGCCAAAATCATGGAAGATAACAATCTAACGAATGAAGACGTACATTGGTTGGTACCACACCAAGCCAACAAACGTATCATTGATGCCACTGCAAGGCGTATGGGCGTAGATGAAAGTAAAGTGATGATGAACATCCAACGTTATGGAAATACTACTTCCGGGACGTTGCCTCTATGTTTGCATGACTATGAAAAACAACTCAAAAAAGGAGATAACCTCATATTTGCTGCCTTTGGTGGCGGATTTACGTGGGGCGCTATTTACCTAAAATGGGCATATAATTCTAACTAGAAACGACTAAAACCTATCTCATGGATTTAAAAGAAATTCAAAGCTTAATTAAATTCGTAGCCAAATCTGGAGCAAGTGAAGTAAAACTTGAAATGGAAGATGTAAAAATCACCATTAAAACTGGAAGCGGCGATTCAAAAGGCGAAATGACAACTGTAGTGCAACAAATCCCAATGGCTGGAATCCCTCAACAGCCTGCAGCACCAGTTCCTGTGCCCGCTCAGCCTGCGGCACCAGCGGCAACTGAAGCACCAGCACCAGCATCAGACGACTCAAAATATGTTACTATAAAATCACCAATTATTGGTACTTTCTACAGAAAACCATCTCCAGACAAACCTGCGTTTGTTGAGGTTGGTGACTCGATCTCAGAAGGAAGTGTATTATGTGTGATTGAAGCTATGAAACTTTTCAACGAAATTGAATCAGAAGTTTCAGGAAAAATAGTGAAAGTTTTAGTAGACGACTCTTCACCAGTAGAATTCGATCAACCTTTATTCTTAGTTGATCCATCCTAAGAAATTTTAAATAATACTTGAGGTACAAAACTAGTTGTGCCACTTAAAAAGTTACAGATTTTAATTTCAAAATTTAAAATTTCAAAAGATGTTCAAAAAAATATTAGTTGCCAATAGAGGGGAAATAGCTCTAAGAGTTATTAGAACCTGTAAAGAAATGGGTATCAAAACGGTTGCAGTATACTCCACTGCCGATGTGGATAGCCTTCACGTACGTTTCGCAGACGAAGCGGTTTGTATCGGACCTGCACCAAGCACTGATTCGTACTTAAAAATGTCAAATATTATTGCAGCTGCAGAAATTACCAATGCAGATGCCATTCACCCAGGATACGGATTCTTATCCGAAAATGCCAAATTCTCAAAAATTTGTGAAGAGCACGATATTAAATTTATCGGAGCTAGTGAAGAAATGATTTCCAAAATGGGAGACAAAGCGACTGCAAAAGCGACAATGAAAGCTGCAGGAGTTCCTTGTGTACCAGGAAGTGAAGGAATTATTGCTGATTTTGAAGAATGCGAAAAATTAGCCGTTGAAGTTGGGTATCCTGTCATGCTGAAAGCGACTGCCGGAGGTGGTGGAAAAGGAATGCGTGCTGTATGGAAACCAGAAGATTTACGAGATGCTTGGGATTCTGCACGAATGGAATCAAAAGCAGCGTTTGGAAATGACGATATGTACATGGAAAAACTGATTGAAGAGCCTAGACACATTGAAATTCAAGTTGTGGGCGATTCTTCAGGGAAAGCATGTCACTTGTCTGAGCGTGATTGTTCTGTACAACGTCGTCACCAAAAATTAACGGAAGAAGTCCCTTCTCCATTCATGACAGACGAATTGCGTGAGGAAATGGGATTAGCTGCGGTAAAAGCTGCCGAATTCATCAACTATGAAGGCGCTGGAACAGTAGAATTCTTGGTGGATAAACACAGAAATTTCTACTTTATGGAAATGAATACGCGTATTCAGGTAGAGCATCCAATTACAGAACAAGTAATTGACTTCGACTTGATTCGTGAGCAAATATTAGTAGCGGCAGGTGTGCCAATTTCAGGTAAAAACTATACGCCAAACTTACACTCTATAGAATGTAGAATCAACGCGGAAGATCCGTATAATAATTTTAGACCTTCTCCAGGAAGAATCACGGTATTACACGCGCCAGGCGGACATGGAGTTCGTTTAGATACGCATGTATATGCTGGATACTCAATTCCACCAAACTACGATTCTATGATCGCGAAGTTGATCACCACTGCCCAAACCCGTGAAGAAGCGATCAACAAAATGAAGCGTGCTTTGGATGAGTTTGTTATTGAAGGAATTAAAACCACAATTCCATTCCACAGACAATTGATGGATCATCCAGATTATGTGGCTGGAAACTACACAACGAAGTTCATGGAAGATTTTGAAATGCAACCAGAAGCAGAGTAAATTTTTTCTAATTAGATATAAAAAAGCTCCTTTTTCAACTTCGAAAGGGAGCTTTTTTTAATGTGTCAATTTGTTAATTTGAAAATGTACCAATGTTTATTTCAAAGACAAATCCTGCTATGATTTTGACACATTACTGCGCTATCGCTCGTAATGACGAATCAAAACGTCACTTCGAGTGAAATCTCGAAGAGATTTTGTATCGAGAAGTACTTTGAAACTATCTCTTTTCCTAGTACTTCTCGATACAATTTTTCGTTCCCCAAAATCACTCGAAATGACGATTTCGTTTGATACGTCATTGCGAAAGTTTTGAAAAAACTTGTGGCAATCTGTGGGTTCAAATGACAGCGATGTTCTACGATAAACAGATCACCACGTCACTAGCGTTCCTCGTGATGACGTATCAAAGTTATCGCTCATAATACGCCACAATACTCGCTTTTGCTAATGTATTATTCCAAAGGTAATACCCAACAACTGCGGCATTCGTATCTTTCGTCAAGCCTAATGAATCGGTTTTTAAGGCATAAACCGTAATGATGTATTGATGCGGTCCGTGACCTTCTGGCGGACATGGACCACCGTAGCCAGCACTTCCATAATCTGTAATGCTTTGAATGCTGCCTTTAGGCGCTAAATTCAAGGAAATATCTCCAGCATTCGTTACCAATTCGTTTACATTGGCAGGAATGTCAAATACAAGCCAGTGCCACCATCCGCTGCCAGTTGGTGCATCAGGATCGTACATCGTAACGGCAAAACTTTTAGTACCTTCGGGTGCATTTGCCCATAATAACTGAGGTGATTCGTTGTTTCCAGTGCAGCCAAAACCACTGAATTCTTGTGCTTTTGTGGCTTGTCCGCCTAAATCTTTGCTGGTAAGTGTAAATGTATTTTGCGCGAAAGTTGTTGTTGCTACTAACACAAATAATAGTAAAAAAGTGTGTATGTTCTTCATAATAAATGTTTTTGATTACGATACAAAACTATTGCTAATGAAGAAGATACAGAAAACCTGTCAGTTCAAAAAGTAGTGCTAAAAGCTCAATTTTGTAATTGATACTGTTTCGGCGTCACGCCAAATTTAGTTTTAAACGCAGCTACAAAGTTGGACAGATTTTCATAACCGATCGCTTCAAAAATGTCGGAAGGTCGCTTGGCTTCGTTCTTCAATAAAAAAGCTGCATGTGCCAATCGCTGCTGTTGAAACCATTTGCTAGGCGATTCCTGAAAGTGTTTTTCAAACTCACGTTTAAAGCTCGAAACGCTCATATTGGCTAGGAAAGCTAGTTCTTTTAAAGTCAATTTATTAAGTGTATTACTTTCTACCACATTGATAAAATGACTTGTGTGATCGTTTTTAGCAGCAATCAAAAACAACAAAAAATCCGCACCTTTCGTTGCGACTAGATACAACAAGATTTCTTCTAGTTTTACCTGTAATAATTGTTGCTGTACGTTTGACGGAAGTTGTTGTATGTCTTCTAAACTTTTCACAAACGATCTTACGAAATCATCGTATTCACAAGCTTTGGCAGCGACAGTTGCAGCCGTATTTTTGCTGGTGATTTGATGTTTTTCTATGAACTGAAACAATACTTCATCCGAAAAAAATAATAAAATACTTCGATAAAATTGATTGTGCTCCGACAAATTTTCTGTCATCAAACAATGTCCTGATTTCATAATTAAAAACGCATCATTCGCAATGGAAATTGGTTGATGACTTGTGGAAACTTTCTTAAAACCTTCTTGCAGAAAGCTAAAGGTATTTTTGGTGAGATTGATCTTGCTGTTCACATTCTGCGTTGTCGATTCATAGTTAAATAACTGAATCGGATAATTCGTTTCAGCAGTTAAAAAATCGGGCAATGTGTAGCTATTCATGAGTCTAAACTAGGTATAAATTTTAAAATTATCAGCTATTTTATGGATTTATTTTCCCCACATAGTGGCTTCAATTCCTCGCAATAACGGTCCGAGTTTGTATTCTGCATTTGCAAAAATGGCAATCGCATTGCTAGCATTTACATCAATCATTACCACGGTTTTTACGCCTGTATCGCCACCTTCATGTGAATAATACAAATGATTGTTCATTGCGGTTAAAAACCACGTAAAGTGTCCGTTGTGCGATATTTGAGGTGTCGGTGTAATTTTATAAGCAGTTTCGTGTTTTAATATAAATTCTGTATTGTCCGAATTCAAATACCCTAAAAGAAGTTTTGAAAAATCGGAGATGGAAGTTCGAAGTTGTCCCGCAGGATAATCCGGATAGCCGTTGTGTCCTTTAAAGATGAGTCCTTCAGAATCCGAATTTACATAGGTTTTAGCCACTTGTTCAATATCTAAATTTTTCAAAAACCAACTTGTATTCTGCATTTGTAAAGGTTTGAAGATTTCGTTCTGACAAAAGTCTTCAAAACTCAACTTGGTAACATGTTCTACAATCAGTCCTAAAAGTGCTACGCCCGTATTGGAATATCGAAACAACTTAAAATCAGGACTGCTTTCAAAATGATGTCTCTGGTACAGTTGTCCATCTTTATGGAGATAATCTTTTAAAAAATCATGCAAATTCATTTTTGGGTCACCATTAGGTTCATTCCAAAATGATTTATAAATTTTATAATTATCTCGTATCCCAGAACGGTGATTTAATAGCTCGGCTACCGTAATTTTATCGTCTGGATAATGCGGATTTTGAACAGAAAATGGCAAATATTGATTGATGTCCGTATGCAGATCAATTTTTCCTTGTTCCACTAATTTAAATATTGCCAAACAGGTAACTATTTTAGAAACCGAAGCAATTTGGAAGGAAGTATTCGTATCTGCTTTGCGTTTTGCATTCCAATCTTTGTATCCAGTTGTAGAAAGATGCACCACTTTTCCTGCATCTAAAACAGCAACGGCTAGGGCAGGCACTTGGTTAGACGCCAATTCTTTTTCAATCAAAGCGTCAATCTTGGGTAGGTTTTGCCCAAAACTTATTGTTGATATAAAAAGAAAATATACTAAGGATTTTATTTTCATTTTCAATGTGTTTACTATAATTTCAATATCATAATTTCACTTCTTCTGAACTCAAAATTCACGCAGTAAAGGTGTTACTTGCCAGCAATCATCCACATCTTCGTTATCCCAACAGCACCCATAATAAATCGCGTATTTGTGTAGCTCAAAATAAGTTCAACCAGTTGCCAGTTTTTACCATATCTGAATTCAGGTTCTTTTCTTTCCATGACTACTAAAACTACGATAATCTTCCTTAAAGTCAAATGTGTCAAAAGCTTTTTCTCAAAAAAACAATCTTGAATAAAAAAGTATTGCAAACCTTTGGTTATCTTGGAAGCGTAAATAACGAACGATTGATGAATCTGAGCTATTGGGAATATAAAACTTGGTTAACAAATGTCGATTTCACTGTCGTGGGAAGTGGCATTGTGGGTTTGAATTGTGCGTTGCAACTTCGAAAGCACTATCCGACGGCAAAAATTGTGGTGTTGGAGAAAGGAATCCTGCCACAAGGCGCCAGTACAAAAAATGCAGGATTTGCCTGTTTTGGAAGTCTCTCCGAGATTCTAGACGATTTACACACACATTCGGAAGAGGAAGTTGTAAATCTTGTAAAAAGGCGTATAAAAGGCTTGGAATTACTTCGTGAAACGTTGGGCGACGCCACAATCGATTACCAACCGTTGGGCGGATACGAATTGTTTACCGAAGCAGATTCGGAGTTGTATGAAGATTGTCTGGCGAAAAAAGAGCAGATCAATCAGTTGTTGTTTTCTGTGTTTGAAGCGAATGTTTTTAGTGAAGTTGAAAATACATTTCAGTTTCAGCGGATACAATCGAATTATATTTTTAATCAGTTTGAAGGACAGATCGATACAGGGAAAATGATGCAAGCGTTATTGCAAAAAGCAGTTTCAAACAACATTCTCATCTTAAATTCCATTTCGGTTGATGCGTTCTCGGAAACCGAAAATGCTGTGCATGTACAAACCAATCATAGAGAATTTTACACCAAAAAATTACTCATTGCCACCAACGGATTTGCATCGCAGTTGTTAGTTCAAACAGTAAAACCTGCACGCGCACAAGTGTTGATTACCAAACCCATTCCGAATTTACATATCAAAGGCACGTTTCACTTAGACAAAGGTTATTATTACTTCAGAAATATTGACAATCGAATTCTTTTTGGTGGTGGACGAAACTTGGATTTTTCAGGAGAAGAAACCACAGAATTTGCCCAAACCGAGTTGATTCAACAAACATTAGAGGAACTTTTACAAACGACTATTTTACCAAATACAACATTCGAAATTGAACATCGTTGGAGTGGTATTATGGGCGTTGGCTCGCAGAAAAAAGCCATAGTACAACCTATTTCTGATCACGTATATTGCGGTGTTCGCTTAGGCGGAATGGGCGTTGCTATTGGAAGTTTGGTTGGAAAAGAATTAGCAGATTTGGTATGAATATAAAACTTTCTTTATACAACTCGTGTTTGGAACTTGTAAATGAGCGTCACGCCAATATTCAGGAACGTTTTGCAGGCATTCAGGAAGCTATGTTGTCGGAAACCAAAAGTACGGCAGGTGACAAACACGAAACAGGTCGCGCCATGTTGCAATTGGAGCGTGAAAAATTAGGCAATCAATTGGCAGAGATTCAAAAAGTAAAAGAAATTCTCTTTAAAGTCGATCCGAAATCTGAAGCTTCTCAAGGTTGTTTGGGAAGTGTTATTTATACCTCGCAAGCCAACTATTTCATTTCTGTGAGCGTTGGAGAAATTACTTTTGAAAATGATAAATTCTACGCTATTGCGACTAATACTCCGATTGGGAAATTGTTGTTAGGCAAGAAAGTAAGTGATGAGATTAGTTTTAGAAATCAGTCTTTTGTGATTGAGAGGATTTTTTAGATTTGCTGTGCTCTTAGACACGCTTCGCTTTTGACCGCTTACGCTTTTAGACTCGTTCCCGCGTAGTCGAGAATTTGTTAGACCGCTTTGTCTTTAAACTTTTTTGAAAATCTATGATTCGTCTTTGCGAGACGAAGTCGTGGCAATCTGTTGCTTGAAATCCAAAATATGTTATGTAATGAGTAGACTACTATGTCGCTTTGCCTCTCGTGGTGATGTATTGTTTATTGAGTTTGTCACGAATTGTACTTTTGCTCCTTTCTTAACGGGGAAAGTCTAAACATCTAAAGCTGCTCGTGTCTAATTATCTAAAAAAAACTCCAACACTATTACAGCATTGGAGTTTTATATGATATTCAAAAACTATTTATTGCTTTATAAATTTTTGCGTAAATACTTTTCCGTCTGATTCTAGGCGAAGGATGTAATTTCCTGTTTGTAATCTTGAAACATCAATGGAATGCTCTTTTAATTTTAAGTTCATCACGCGTTTTCCTTCTATGTTGAAGATGGTTGCAATTTTTCCAACTAAGTTGACAGGACTGTTGATATTCATAATTTTTCCAACAGGATTTGGATGAATAGCTACAGCTTCTAATGTCTCATCAGGAACACTTAGGGTTTGTCCTTCCGTAATCACATGATGTGTGTTAATCGCTGGATTCAATAAGTTATCTACCGTTCCAGATGGCCAGTAAATGACAACATTGGTGATTGAAGTATCTGTTCCCAAACCAAAGTGTGTATTGAGTGTACTCATAAATCGGAAACCTTCTCCACTTCGCACATCGCGAATTTGTGTTCCAGAAGCGGTGTGTACTTCTATCCTTGCACCAATTCCATTGATATTACTTGCAACTCCCGTGGTCGTAATTGTTATCCAGTTGTTACTGTTGGTTGTGTTGGTATACAACGTATTTCCAGAGATAGCATCTATAAATCCGTCGTTGTTTAAATCGCCAAAAGAACCGTTGTTTCCAGCAAGTACATTATCATACACTGCAAAAGTCATATCTCCATTTCCGAATAAGACACTTCCGTTAGAAGCAATGTCTAAGTTTCCGTCATTGTCAAAGTCATACGTAGCATTTTCAATTCCAATATTCGTTAAGGCTGGTAATATTCCTGAAGCTGAGGTAACATCGGTAAATGTACTGTTTCCGTTGTTTCTCATGAGTTTGTGTGTACCGTTGGCGGTTGAACTTGCACCTACGAAAACGTCCATATCTCCATCATTATCAAAATCTCCCCAAGCGGCAGACCAAGTCTGAATTGGATCGGCTAGGTTTAAGGCTGAAGCGACTTCTGAAAAGTTTCCGCTTCCGTCATTTTCATGCATTTCGTTAATATTGATGGTAGTAGAACCACCTCGACATTTCGCGATAAACATGTCCATATCACGATCGTTATCATAATCGATCCAAATAGAACCGTAGTTTCCTCCACCAGCAATGTCTCCTATTCCACCTTGGTTGAAGCTAAGGTTTCCGCTTCCGTCATTGATATAAAACACATTTGGATCTACATCATGACATACAAAAGCATCTAGATTTCCGTCGTTGTTGATATCGATAAAGTTAGAACGCTGTGAGAATACATATTCTGGTCCTGAAATCTCCGTAAAACCAGTTCCTGTTCCATTGGCTCTCATAAAGGTTACTCCGCTTGTTCCTCCATATAATAAGTCGGTAAATCCATTTCTATCATAATCGGCAGCAGCCAAACTCCAAGAAGGTGAAAAATCGGCAGCTGTTGTTGGAATATCTGTTGATGTTGGACTTAATCCTCCAGAAGTTTGCTGATAAAATATATTCACGTTGGTAGTACTGATAGAAACAACATCGTCTAAAAAGTCGCCATTCATGTCCACAGCGGCTCTTTGCGTTCCATTGACGGTTACGGTTGAGGTTGTAAAACTTGCAGGTGGTGGTGGTACATCTGTTGTAAAGATTAGTGGACCGCCCCAAATACTAGAATCTAATCCACAAATAGCACGCACATATACTTCATATGTAGTTTCTGGTGTTAATGCATTAACGTTGACACTTGATGTAGTCACTGCAGTTCCTGCACCTGTTGGGATGCCTGTTCCTACAGGTTGTATTACATATTCCCAAGCAGATTCACCGCTATTTGGTGTCCAAGAAATGGTTGCTGCTTCAGCTGTAATGGAAGATGCTGCAATACTAGAAGGAGCAATACAAAACGATCCGCAAGTTTCTATACGCATTAAATCAATAGATAGATCGCCTTCAAATCCTGTTCCTGCACCTCCGTAACTAAATTCTATGTAGATAGTTTGTCCTAAATAGGCATCTAAGTTTACTCCTACTGCAACCCAAGCATCTGTTTCAGCCGCTTGTAGATCTCCCGCCCAAGCATATAAATTTGTAAATGGACCTGTTGCTGAAGTTGCGACCCCAACATTTAAGGTTCCTATATCGTCTCCAAAAGCATGTAGATAGAATGATAATTCTGCACCATCAGTCGCTGTAGATAAATCAATTGCTGGACTGACTGCAGAAGCAATGGTTGTTGCGTTTCCAGATGCTTCATATTCTAAGTGGTTTCCGCCACTGAATGAAGCTGACGGACCTGTTCCTCCTGAGTTTGTTCCTCCTGGAGTAATATCCCAGTTTCCGTCATTACCGTCAAAACTATTACCAGTCCAACCTGCTGGTGGATTGTTTTCAAAGTCTTCTGTAAAGATAAATACAGATGATCCTGATGCACAGGTAACTCCAACAGGAGTTGGTGGCGGTGGTGTTAAGGTTGAGAAGTTTACTGGGCCAGTCCAACCACTGGTATCTGATCCACAAATAGCACGTACATATACTTCATAATCAGTTAAAGGCGTTAAAGATGAGATGTTGACACTCGTTGTAGTTGCTGAAGTTCCTGCACTTGTTGGAATTC
The DNA here is from genome assembly GCA_039026955.1 of Bacteroidota bacterium. Taxonomy (GTDB): domain Bacteria; phylum Bacteroidota; class Bacteroidia; order Flavobacteriales; family Flavobacteriaceae; genus Kordia. The sequence goes on along the minus strand of JBCCLH010000023.1, from coordinate 12,482 downwards.
CTGTTCCTGCTGCTTGTACTACATATTCCCAAGCTGTTTCTCCACTATTTGCTGTCCAGCTAATATCTGCCGTTGCATCTGTAACATTTGTTGCCTCTAAGCCAGAAGGAGCAATACAGAACGCCCCACAAGCTTCTACACGCATTAAGTCAATAGACAGATCACCTTCAAATCCTGTTCCTGCACCTCCATAATTAAATTCCACATAGATGGTTTGCCCTAAGTAGGCACTGATATCAATTCCTACAGCAGCCCAAGGACCTGTTTCGGTAGTTTGTAATTCTCCATTCCATGTGTATACATTTGTAAAAGGACCTGTTGCAGAAGTTGCAACGCCTACATTCAATGTTCCGATATCTTCTCCATAAGCGTGCAGATAGAATGATAATTCTGCGCCATCAGTCGCTGCTGTTAAATCGATTGCTGGACTAATTGCAGAAGCAATTGTTGTGGCGCTTCCGGATGCTTCATATTCTAAGTGACTTCCACCACTGAATGAAGCTGATGGACCTGTTCCTCCTGAGTTTACTCCTCCAGGAGTTATATCCCAGTTTCCATTAGTACCACTAAACATTGTACCTGTCCAACCTGCTGGTGGATCGCTTTCAAAATCTTCCACAAAGATAAAGGCAGAAGTTCCAGTAGCACATGTTACCCCTACTGGTGATGTTACAGGTGGTATTGCAGAGGTAATTGTTGGGGAATCAAAACAGAATCCCCATTGAAAACCGCCAACGTCATCATATGATAAACGATACCGGAATCCTGATTGCTGTGTTGGGGTAAATGCAGAAATATCTAAAGGATTACTGGTAAATGCATCTTTTACAGGTGTACAAAAGTTATCATTAGGCTGATTTGTAGTAGCTAAAAACTGTTGCCATACAACCCACGTTGCGGCGTCTGTATCCCAGTACTCTAAATTTAGAATGTCGCCGCCGTTATCGTTGTAATTGTAAGCAAGATTGACTGTAAGCCACATTTCTCCTCCACTAAATACTCCAGTAAGGTCAATGACAGGAGACTCAGCAGCGATATCATCAGCGCTTCCGCCGCCTGCATCATCGTCATCGAAAGCAAAGTTTGCTGTCAATGTCGGATTGGCTTCAAAAGCATCTGGACTTGTATTATATGTTCCTATGACTGACCAATTTGTATTCGGCCAGTTGGCAGGCTGATTTAATATTTGGCTGTATGCAAACGAACAGAAAAGTGTTAGCATACACAAGAGTGTAATTTTTTTCATAAATGTTGGTTATTGGCAGGAAATGATCGGTGTATTTTCTGCATTAGTTTAGTTATACGTGTTGTTAATCATCACATTCGGATTCGAGTTCATCAATCCATTGACCGATCATTTGAACGGCTTCTTCATGAATGATGGATCTCCCTAGTAATGGCATTCTTGATTCTTCGGCTTCGGTATTGATTCTGAAATATAGTACAGAGGTTTCTTTATCACCAGGTGTCACAATACCAGTCATTTCTTCAATACTTTCGTCAGGATCTATACAGATACCTAAATTGTTAGCTTCTCCAGATTCGTGAAAAGCTAAGCGAATAGGTCTATAATCGCAATGTGAACCTGCTTGATGACAGTGTGCACAGTTAATGTCAATATACGATCGTACACGTAGGTCAATTGCTTGCGTTTCATCGCTCCATTTTACCACGGTGTTGATGGTTGCTGGTAAGTTATCTTCTAAATAGCCTTCGTTGATGAATTTTAGTAATTGATTTTCAGTACCATCCGCAAAGTCATACATGCTATTTAGGTTTTGAGGCTTTAAGCCAATAGGAACGGAATTTGTTCCGCTTTTATGACAGGTAAAGCATTCTACTTCTGATGGAATTCTGTAGTTGGCGCTTTTCATTTCACCAGCTTCCATAAATTCTATATTGGTAAAGGAACCGTCGAGACTAAAAGTGGCTTCGGTTTGTTCGTCATTCCAAATATAATCAGCAAAGTACCAGTCGTCTGCTTTTTTTAGCATTAAACGGGTTTCTATGATGCGCGTGTCGTTATTTGGTAGTACGTTGTTGTAATAGAATGTTTTGATGAGAATGGTTCCGACAGGCAAATCAATCAATTCCATATCGGCTACATAGCTTGCTTGCACATCGTTTGGCATCCAAATAAAACGTTTCTTTTTAGCGTAGTCGGTAAATAAAGAGGAGATAGGCTCGTACGGAATTACGCCTAATACAGGCGCTTGCTCTTTCATGTCGCCTTCAAAAAAGTTGTATTCTGAAAGTGTAGCAAATGGAAATGCATCTGGATCGTATACTACAGGAGATTCGGGAATTGGAATATAATCATCGTCCATTCCGATAGGTGGATCTGGTGTAGGAGTTACAGGATCGCTATCATCGTTACCACAAGAAAAAAAAGTAGCAGAGAATATTGCTAACATAGCAATGTTACGTAGTTTTTTAATCATGTTTTAGTTTCGTTAGTTTACTAATATAGTAAAAAAATGGTAGGTTGTATTTGATAATTAGTGAGTTACTCATTATATAAGACAATTTAACATGTATTTGTCCTACCTTGTGACTAGAATTATTTTTGGAATCATCTATTTTGTAGTAATTTTTTGTGGCTTTTACTGGATTTTGTATTACAAATTTGATTATCTATCTTTAAGTGCTTGAAATACAGTTATATGGACAAACACAAAACCAGTTACGAACAACTTGAAGCAGAGAATAAGCAACTCAAAGAACAATTAGATAACATTGAAAAGTCTAAACAGTTCCAGAAAAAAGCGGCAAAGTGGACACTTCGTAAAGGCGCGGGTGTTTTTTTAGGCAAAGGTTTAAAATCTGCTATTAAAGAAATGATTACCGAATTTAATACGGAAAAGAAAATCTCTATAGATACTGCTTCTAACTTAGGAGCACATATCATTTGGCGCTTGACGCGAATCGGAATCTTTGCAATTGTAGTTGCCATACTTCCTACGTTATTCTTAATTATCCAAACTGTTTATTTGGGAAAGCAGAATGATAAAATAGACAAACAAAACGAATTGATTACCAACCAAAATGCGCGTTTGGAGCAGCAAACTTATTTGCAAGAGGCTGGACGTAGAAGTTCTTTAATTTTTTTGATGAATAATGTGTTGGATAAAATGGATGAGGAATTAAAGGATTCTATGAATAAAAATAGAAACTTATCTGATCAATTGATTGGGAGAATTATTGCGCTTTCTAAAAGTTTAAAACCCTATAAATATTTGGAAAACGATTCGTTATCTATGACTGTAAGTCCTGAGCGTGGGCAGTTGTTGGTAAATTTAACGAAAGCTAAACTAAGTAATCAGACTTATGAAAAATTTTTTGAAAATGCTGATTTTTCATATTCTGAAATCTCAAACATGACTTTTAATGGTATTAGCTTTGGGAATCTTAATCTTTCTTTCTCAAACTTAACTAAAGTAACTTTTGAAAAATGTAATTTTTCTTATTTAGATTTAGTAAAAAGCGCCTCAGTTGATCTAAAATTCAGAGATTGTTCTGCTGAAGAAATAAATCTTCAGAATAGTTATATAGAGAGCATCTTATTTTATAATTTGTCATCTGAGTATTTAAGAATAGACCTTTCGTTTGTTGACTTTTTTTTAATGAAAGACTCTGTGGTAGGATACCTTTCTTTTTATGAATCATATTTTGATGAGATATTTTCATTTTCACAGAACGTAATTGTAAAGTTTGATTTTATTCTAAATAAGGGAGATCTAAAATCATTTTTTAGGAAATATAATATTGAAAAGTATCATCTGTGGCAATCATATAGTAAAATTGATGTGATATATAATCAATATAAATTTGAAAAATCGGTTATCTATAATGTTGAAGTTTCAGAAAATATAGCACATTATTTTACAGACAATCAAAATCAATTTAAGTCTATAATGTTTAATAAATTCCATATAATGACCAATTCAAATACTGAAAAGTTTAAAGATTTTTTTATTGATAAAAATATAACTTATAGTATTGAACCTTCTGGGATTACATTTCTAGATAGTAATCCTTTGAATGTAAAAAGAAAAGCTTATGCAGAATCTTTATCTGAAGAAGATTCGTTAGCATTATTTACCTCGAACCTACAGAGCTATGAATTAAAAAAATTCCTAAAAAAGTATAATGAATATCAAAAAGGTAGTGAAAAATCAAAAATTACTGATATTGGTAGTAACAAATATTTTTCTTCTAGGATTCAATATGAAATATTTAAACAACAACAAAAAACCTTAAAAAACTAACTCCAAACTAGCCTGACTCCCAACCTCCAAAACCTCCAAACTCTCAAAAAACACCACAACATTCTCATATTTCCCCAACACCAAATAATGACTACCTTTAAAATAACACTTTCGGACAGTAACTTTAAAAGCTGAGGTCTCCGAAATTTTAAGTTGATGCGGATAAATTAGAACTGTGTTATTGTCCGTTTCAATTTCTGGAAATAAACGCGCAGGTAATTCGTTGACTTCGCCAAATAAAGAAGCTACGTATTTGTTTGGTGGGTTTTTGTACAGATTTTTAGAATCGCTGTTGGCAATGAGTGTTCCTTGTTTCAAGACGATTGTAGTATCCGCAAAAGAAAGCGCATCAGTTCTATCATGCGTGGCGACAATGCAGGTGATGTTTTCTTTTTTGAGATAGTTGAATAAGTTGCGTCGTAAGGCATTTTTTCGGAAGTTGTCGATGTGACTAAAGGGTTCATCTAATAATAAGACTTCAGGTTCGCGGGCTAAGGCTTTAGCTAAAGCGACGCGTTGTTGTTGTCCGCCGCTGAGTAATTTGGCTTTTGTGTTTGCAAAAGCAGACATTTCTACCATTTCCAAGAGTTCGTGAATGCGTTGCTGCTTTTCCTCGGGATAGAAATTAGATAAATAAGTTCCAATGTTTTCGGCAACGGTCGTATACGGCATCAAATCGAAATCTTGTGCTACGTATTTCATACGTTCAAAGCCTGGGACTAAGTTGAATTTTGGCCCGAGAATTTGCGTATCATCCCAAAAAATTGCACCTTCATTCACATCATACAAACCATACAGCACTTTCAACAAGGTACTTTTTCCACAACCACTTTCACCAATAATAGACACATGCGCACCTTGCGGAATTTCAAAAGAGATATCTTTTAAAATAGGCGTGTTTTCCAAATACGAAAAGGAAACATTTTTAACTCTGAGCATGGCAATTTTTTAGCATTGCAAAAATACGGAGATAATCTTTAAAATGTATGTTTTTAGTTGTTGGAGTCTAGAATCTAGAGTCAAGAGTCTAGATTTTTTTCGAATGCTATTTTTTGAAAGAAAAGAATCTGTAGTGTTATGAAGTAAACTCTTAAATATAGAGTGTAGTCAAAACGTGGTGTGTAATGACGTATTTTATCCATTAAGTAGTTCTTTAAGTGTGTCTGAGTTCATTCTATTATTAAAAAAAGTGACTAAATGTATTTTGTTGGTGCAAGTTTTGTCCAGATAATTTCCATCTACTAAAGTCCATACTTTTTTGTTATTTCCTATATCACTTGCTCATGCGTAAATGTATTCCCGTTTTCAATGTCTTTTAGTCATGCTTCAATAAATAATTTTTCTGCTTCGGAAATAGTGATGTAATTGGAAGTATCTGAAAGTTTATTTTTTAATTCTTTGAGTTTAAGAATGATAGATTCGTCCTACAAACTTACCAACCATTCCATTAGTTTATATTTTTCTATTTGTACATCCATATTGCACGCTTTATACTCAGAGATACTAATTTTAAAATCCTCTTTTGTGATTGATGAATTGATTCATAGAAAAACCGCCAAATTGAAGTTCAATTTGACGGTTTGTATTGTGAGATCCCACTTTGCAGCGGGATTAGTTCAACTTACAGTTTTGTGCGCGCCCTGGGTGCTTCTCAAAACTGAGTTTCACTAATTCTTAAACTCCTCTAACACCGCTTTGTTTGGTAACTCCGTAAAGCCCATGTTGAACAAGGTGAATCCGTAGATATCTGCTGTTTGTTCAATGGTTTTGGTAATCGGCGTTCCTGCACCGTGTCCTGCGTCTATTTCAACACGGATTAGTGTTGGATTGTCTCCTGCTTGCTTCGCTTGTAATTCCGCTGCAAATTTGAAACTGTGCGCTGGTACAACACGATCGTCATGATCGCCCGTAGTAACCATCGTTGCTGGATATTTTACACCTTCTTTCACATTGTGTACTGGCGAATAGTTTTTTAGGTATTCAAACATTTCTTTGCTGTCGTCCGCAGTTCCGTAATCGTACGCCCAACCAGCACCGGCAGTAAATTTGTGATAACGCAACATATCTAATACACCAACCGCTGGTAACGCTACTTTGAATAATTCTGGACGTTGTGTCATAGTTGCACCGACTAATAATCCGCCGTTAGAGCCTCCACGAATTGCTAAATAATCATTAGAAGTATATTTTTCTGCAATTAAATATTCCGCCGCCGCGATAAAATCGTCAAATACATTTTGCTTCTGCATTTTCGTTCCCGCTTTGTGCCATTCTTTTCCGTATTCGCCACCACCACGAAGGTTTGCTACTGCGTAAATTCCGCCTTGTTCCATCCAAACGACATTGGCTGTACTAAAAGAAGGACGTAACGGAATATTGAATCCGCCGTAACCGTATAGAATCGTCGGATTTTTTCCGTCCATTTTAATGCCTTTCTTGTGTGTAATGATCATAGGAACTTTGGTTCCATCCTTAGAAGTGTAGAATATTTGATTGCTTTCGTATTCGTCTGGATTAAAGTCAATTCCCGGTTTTCTGTAGACTTCTGAGGCTCCTGTTTTTGGATCAAGTTTGTAGGTTGTGCTTGGTGTTTTATAGTTTGAGAATGAATAGTACAAGACTTCATCGTCTTTTTCTCCACTAAATCCGCCTGCGCTTCCCACGCCCGGAAGTGTTACTTCGCGAACGAGTTTTCCATCGTAATCATATTGCAATACTTTAGAAACGGCATCTACCATATATTGCGCAAAGAAATAACCCGAACCTGTTGAAATGCTCAATACGTTTTTGGTTTCTGGAATAAAATCAACCCAGTTTTCTGGAGCTGGATTGGACGCATCCACTGTAACCACTTTTTGGTTTGGCGCACCCAAGTTGGTCATGATGTATAATTTAGAACCTACCGTTTCTATCACGTACGAGTCGCTATCGGTATGATCTAAAATCGTTACGATTTCACTATTAGGCTTTGTTAAATCTTTCATTAATAGTTTGGTTCCTGAAGTTGAAACTCTTGGGTAAATGAACAAATAGTTGCCATCTTCGGTAACGCCGCCACCGACATAACGATGTTTTTCTTCTGGAGTTGCTCCATAAATAACTTTATCGTCTTTTTGTGAAGTTCCTAGCTTGTGATAGTACAATTTGTGCTGATCCGTTTTTGCAGATAATTCGCTTCCTTCAGGTTTGTCATAGCTAGAATAGAAAAATCCGTCGTTTTCTTTCCAAGAAATTCCAGAAAATTTAATATCCACCAAAGTGTCTTCTACAATTTCTTTAGAAGCGGCATCCATGATGATCACTTTTCGCCAATCGCTTCCGCCTTCTGAGATCGGATAAGCAAGTGTTTTTTTATCGTCAGAAAAACTCAATCCGCCACCAAGCGAAATAGTTCCGTCTTCTGAAAATGTATTTGGATCTAAAAATACTTCTGCTTCTTCATCTCCTTTTTGACGATAGATAACCGATTGGTTTTGCAATCCGTCATTTTTTGAAAAATACGTATACTCACCTCTTTTTCTCGGTGCACTGATACGCTCATAATTTACCAATTGCGTATATCTTTTTTTAAGTGCTTCGCGAAATGGAATTTGGTCTAAGTAGCCAAAAGTGGTTTCGTTTTGTTTTTTTACCCAAGCTTCTGTTTCTTCTGAAGTATCGTCTTCAAGCCAACGATATGGGTCTTTTACTTCCGTATCAAAATACGTATCAACAACTTCTTTTTGTTGTGTTTCTGGGTAGGTCACGGTTATGGGTTTTTTTTCAGGTTTTTTCTCGCAAGAGAAGAAAAGTACTGCGAGAAAACTAATTTTTATAAAGTGTTTCATTAGTGTGATGTTTTGTTTTTCTGTGTCAAATCGAATTTACACACATTCATTGATTTGTACACAAGGATTGGTTTCTTCCAAATTTAGGATAAAAAAAACCACTTCGGTCAATTGAAAGCGGTTTTTAACAAAATGCTAAGATTTTTATGGTTTTTAAGTGGTGAAAGTAAGGTAGTATTTTCGGTTACAGCTTGTTTTGTAAATGAATTGTGTTTAATCAATAGAACAAAGGTTTGAATTGTGACCAGTGTTTGTAAATCAAGATGCTATTTAAAGTGGCAACTACAAGCGCACCAATCATTCCGCCAGATAAATCTAAAAAGAAGTGAAAAAGTAAAATATTTACTGAAATAGGCGCAAGTAAAATCAACGCAAACGGCACCCATTTTTTAATAATTAACAATACGCCAACATAGACTTCTAAAGCGCCGACAATAGGCAACATATATCCTGAAGCATTCAATGATCCCATAAATTTCCCGGCTTCTTCAGGCAACAATGGTTGTGGTAAAAAACCAGAATCAAGAAAAATCATAAGGAGTTTATTGGCGCCAAATACGATGAGAATAAGCCCTAAAACGAAACGGATAATTTTGGTGAAATTAGAGTTCATAGGTGTAGAATTTTGTGTTAGTGTTGTATTAAGATAGTAAAAAGATCACGTAAGTACCAACTATTTTCGACAATACGAAAAATAACTTCTGTGGAATAACTAGCTAATTTAGAGTTGTTTGTAAACAAAAAGACACTTCGCAAACGGAAGTGTCTTAAAGTATATATTGTCTTTTTTAAACCAATTCGTGAGCTACCAAATGCTGTGCAATTTGAACCGCATTCGTAGCAGCACCTTTGCGTAAATTATCGGAAACAATCCACATATTTAGTGAATTTGGTTGCGATACATCACGGCGAATTCGTCCTACAAATACATCGTCTTTTCCTTCTGCATAAATTGGCATTGGATATACATTTCCATCTGGATTGTCTTGTACAACTACACCTGGCGATGCTTCTAAAATACTGCGAACCTCGTCCAAATCAAAATCATTTTCAAATTCGATATTCACACTTTCTGAATGTCCGCCAACCACTGGAATACGAATCGCAGTTGCTGTAATGGCAATTGTATTATCATCTAAGATTTTTTTAGTTTCATTCACTAATTTTACCTCTTCTTTGGTGTATCCATTTTCTACGAACACATCACAATGTGGCAAGGCATTTCTGTGAATTGGATACGGATACGCCATTTCTCCTTTTTCACCTGCGTATTCACTTTCTAACTGTCGCACTGCTTTTACACCAGTTCCTGTAATGGATTGATAGGTAGAAACCACAATACGCTTGATTTTGTATTTTTTGTGTAATGGCGCCAAGGCAACCACCATCTGAATCGTAGAACAGTTGGGATTGGCAATAATTTTATCGTTTTTAGTTAACTGATTCGCGTTGATTTCCGGAACGACTAATTTTTTCGTTTGATCCATGCGCCATGCGGATGAATTGTCAATGACGGTCGTTCCAACTTCTTCAAATTTTGGTGCCCATGCTAACGAAGTGCCGCCACCTGCCGAAAACAAAGCGATATCGGGTTTGGCATCAATCGCATCTTGCATGCTTACAATCGGATATGCGTTTCCTTCATAGGTAATTTCTTTTCCAATAGATCTCTCAGAAGCTACTGGAATTAATGTGGTTACAGGAAAATTTTGCTCAGCTAGTACTTTTAACATTACGGTTCCAACCATTCCTGTGGCTCCAACAACTGCTACTTTCATTTGTATATTTTTTGTCTTTATATCTGTTTTTAAGAAATTATCTAAAAAACTTTCAAAGCGTCATTCTGGACTTGATCCAGAATCTCATGAAATTGCTTATAAATCTTTATGAGAAACCGAATCGAGTTCGGTTTGACGAATTTTTAACTTTTCAGATAGTTCCTTTCAATTTTTGGTAAAATTAGGAATAAATACAGCGCGAATACTATAAAATTTTCTAAATATCAAAAATTTCACAAAAAGTTATATTTAACACAAAAGCCACTCTTTTATGGAGTGGCTTTGTTTGTATATGGTTGAGAAAATTATTTTTTTAATAAGTCTCTGATTTCTGTTAATAGTTCTTCTTGTGAAGGTCCTTTTGGTGCTTCTGGAGCTGGCTCTTCTTTCTTTTTCGTTTTGTTGTATGCTTTAATAATAATGAACATTACCAAACCTACAATTACTAGATTCACCAACGTATCCACCCAATTTCCCCACATAATGGCATTTTCAGGTGTAACTACTTTTCCTGAAGCATCTACAACGGCTTCACTCAATATAATTTTTTTATCGGAAAAATCAGCTCCTCCTGTAAAATAGCCCACAACAGGCATTACAATATTGCTGACAAATCCTTTCACTACGGCACCAATCGCTCCTGCCATAATTACTGCAACGGCAAGTTCGATAACGTTGCCTGTCATGATGAATGCTTTAAATTCTTTTAACATAATGTGTAATTGTTAGTTATTTGAATTTAAAAGTAGTAAAAAATATATTAGTTTTCAATGGAGTTAAGCGAACTCATTTTCTAGTTATCGAAGAAATACACGTTTTACGCGTTGTGAGACTGCCGTCAGCATTTCATAGGAAATTGTATTTATTTTGGCAGCCAGTTCTTCGGCACTTTGTCCTTCTCCAAAAATGATGACTTCATCACCTTCGTTGCAGCGAATTCCAGTGATATCGACCATAAGCATGTCCATACACACATTGCCAACGATCGGAGCCAATTTTCCATTGATAACCACGCTTCCGACACCATTTCCAAATTGTCTGCTAATGCCGTCAGCATGTCCTAAAGGCAGCGTGGCAATGGTTTTGTAATCATCGGCAATATACGCGCGGTTGTACCCAACACTTTCTCCTTTTTCAATGCGATGTATTTGTGAAATGACCGATTTTAACGAAGCAATAGGCTGCAAGTGTTTGTCGTATTTTGGATCGTTTCCAAAGCCATACAATCCAATTCCTGTGCGAACCATGTCAAAATGTGCTTCCTGATAGTTTAAAATTCCAGAAGTATTGGTCATGTGCAAAATGGGTTTGTAGTTGAGTGCTTTTTCAAATGTTGAGGTAATTTCTTTAAAAAGACGAATTTGATTTTGGGTGAATTCTTTTTCGTTATGATCTTCCGAAGCGGCTAAATGTGATAAGACAGAAACGGCTTTTATCTGCGACAACGTTTTTAGTTTTTTAATAACGAAGTCAGTGTCTGTGTGAAAAAACCCTAAGCGATTGAGTCCTGTATTGAATTTGATATGAACAGGATAGTCCTTTTTTCCTTGCTTTGCAGCTTCTTTGGCAAAGGCTGTAAAAATACGATCGTTGTATAAACTCGGTTCTAAATTGTACGCAATGGCATGTTTTAGGTTGACTAATTGCGGATGCAATACTAAGATAGGTACCGTAATTCCTGCAGCTCGTAAATACGCGCCTTCACGAATGTAGGCGACGGCAAAATAGTCAATGTTAAGTTCATCTTGTAGAAATTTGGCAATTTCAATAGCATCACTTCCATACCCAAACGCTTTGACGACTGCCAACATTTTGGTTCCTGCTTTGGTTTTGGATTTTAAAAATTCGAAATTTTGTTGTAGTGCTTTAAAATTAATTTCTAAAACAGATTCTTGAATGTGTAGCATTATGGTAGTTAATTGTCAGATTGTTGTTTTGGAACGATTTCTTCCGCATCATCAACTTCAATCTCTTTCACTGATTCTTTGAGCATTGCTTTATAATAAGCGCCGCGACTTAATGGTTCGTATTCATCAGTTTCTCCTAGCAAGACCAAATCATCACTTTTGGATTTTCTGAAACTGTATTGTGCTAGGTTTCCTGTTCGAGTGCAAACAGCGTGTACTTTGGTCACATATTCGGCAGTGGCCATGAGTGAAGGCATGGGTCCAAAAGGATTTCCTTTAAAATCCATATCCAAACCAGCAACGATGACTCGAATGCCTTTGTTTGCTAAATCGTTACATACAGCAACGATACCATCATCAAAAAATTGTGCTTCGTCAATTCCTACAACATCGCAATTGTCGGCTAATAATCGTATGTTGGCGGCGGCGGGAACAGGCGTGGAGCGAATTTCATTTGCGTCGTGAGAAACTACCATTTCCTCGTCATATCGAATATCTACAGCGGGCTTGAAGATCTCCACTTTTTGCTTGGCAAATTGTGCTCTTTTAAGTCTTCTGATCAGTTCTTCTGTTTTTCCAGAGAACATGGAACCACAAATAACTTCAATCCAACCAAATTGTTCTTTATGATTTACTGTATTTTCGAGAAACATTTTGTAATTTTCAAGTCGAAAACGAATTTATGCTCGTTTTTGTAAAGGT